>JBBRTH010000076.1:0-23395 GCA_038244615.1 Mycobacteriales bacterium
AAGACTCACTGGCACTGGGAAAGCCCGCCCCACCCGGCGACAAGGGACCACCCAACACGCCTTAGAACCGCGGAACCCGGTTCGCATAGCATCCCGCCCCAGAGTCCAGCCATCATCACCCTGGACGAAAAATCGAGGCTAACGCCTAACCCCCCTCTGCGCGAGCGTGCGTGTTGGCACACGGCACGCCGCGTCACACTGGCAACCTACGCACGCTCGGCTACGTTGCCGCTACCAGTTCGTCAGGATCACGCTGTTCAGCACCAGCGCGCCGATCACGTTGAGACCGAGCCACCATCGATGCGTGCGCGGGGGCAGCAGCGCCCCGGCGGCGGTCAGCCAGACGGTGTACGGCAACCAGATTCGCTCGACCTCGGCCTTGCTGAGCATGCTCAAGTCCGCGCAGACGGTGGCCAGCAGCGCGGCGAGGATCACCAGGTGCAGGCCCGAGCGCTCCTTGATGAGCTTCACGTCGAAGGCCCGTGACACGCCCGCCACCGTGCCGAGGCCGACGGCGCACACCACCGACGCGAAGTTGGCCCACGACCAGTACTGGAACGGCCGATTCGCGGCGATGCCCTGCCAATAGCGTTCCTGCACCAGGGTGTAACCGTCGAACCACCAGAACCCGACGAGTACGAAGACCCCCACCAGGGCCAGTGCCACGATCATGGCGGGAACGAAGCCGCGCAGTGCAGAGCGGACGTCCTCGGCGGCGATCAGCACGGCGACGGCAGGCAGGGCGATGAGGCCGAGGCCGTAGTTGAGGAAGATCCCCCAGCCCAACAGCAGTCCGGCCGCCGCACCCGCGAGGATCGGGAGGCGCGTGGTCCCACGCACCGCGAGTGCCAGCAGCGCGAGGCCCCACGCCGCCACACCGGCGAAGTACCCGTCGGCCGACACCGCGACCCAGATCGCCGTCGGCGCCACCGCGACGAAGGGCGCGGCGCGGCGCGCGAGGTCCTCACCGGACAGTGCCCGCGCTGCCACGACGATCGCCGCGGCGGCACTCGAACCGACCAGCAGGCACAGCAGACCCGCCCACGCGCCGCCGCTCAAGCCGATGCGGTCGAGCCATACGAACGTCAGCAGGGCGCCCGGTGGATGGCCGGAGACGTGCGTGATCCACGAATCTGGTTGGAAGTCCAGGATTCTCGACGAGAAGGAACGCAGTGCGTAGGGAATGTCGGTGACCGACGGCACCTGGCGCAGGTACTCGTTGGTGGTTTCCAACCGGCCCGCAAAGCCGCGCTGCCAGCCGTCGATCATCGCCAGCGCGAAGGCCCACGCGCACGACGTCGCCCACGTCACCCACGGCAAACCACGCCAGGGGAGGCGCTGAGCTATCGCCGGCCCCCACAGCGCGGTGCCGACGCCGATCACGATGGCCGGGGCGGTGCCCCATCCGACGTGGGCGTTCCACCATCCGAAGATCGGCGCCGCGGCGGCATATTTCTCGATCTGCCGCGGGGTGCTGTTGATCAGCGGCGTAACGATGCCGAGGTCGAGATGAGGGACCGCGAAGGCCGCGGCGACCAGCAAGACCGCCAGCGTGGCCGCAATTATTTCGCGCCGGGCAGACTTCACGGCTACCTAGCCTAGGCGTGGCCCCCATCGGGTCGCCGTGACGTTCCCTGACGCGGTCATCTTGGCCGTGGTGACCGGGTTGCCGGCGATGGTTCGTCTGTTCCAGGTTCACCCGAGTTTCGAGACCTGTCGGTAGGGATAACGGCGAGTCATAGAAGAGCTTTCAGGAGCTCTCATGCGTGCGAACTTTCATCACCAACTCGACCAACTGCGTGCGGACCTGGGCGGCATGTGTGCCTTGGCAGGTAGTGCCGTGGACCGAGCCACGCGCGGGCCTTTGGACGTCGATGCCGACGCCGCGTGCGAAGTGGCCGTCGACATCGATCGACTTCGCCTCTTACACAACGCCGTCCAACGCAACGGCAGTGCGATCAGCGATCGATACGCGGTGTGACGCCCGTCGTGTCGTGACGGGCCGTCAGGAGGGAGAGGGTCGGGGCTCGCCGTCGGTGCTCGCATCGATCAGGGGCCCATCGTCGGCCTTGAGCGCTTCGACTCGGGCGCGGGGGTTTTCGGCGATCAGCACGCGTACGAAGCTGTTGAAGAAGGCGATGGCAGGCACCGCAAGCAGTGCCCCGATCACACCTGCAAGCACGCCACCGGCCGTGAGGCCGAGGACGACCGCTAGCGGGTGGATGGACACCGCCCGTCCCATCACCAACGGCTGCAGCACGTGCGCCTCGAGTTGCATCACCGCGACGATGAGGCCAAGCGTGATGAGTGCGTAGATGAGCCCCTTGGTCAACAGGGCCACGATGACGGCAAGGAAGCCGGTGGCCAAGGCGCCGACGACGGGGACGAACGCCCCGAGGAAGATCAGCGAGGCCAATGGCAGCGCGAGTGGAATGCCCATGATGGCGAGCCCACTGCCGATGGCAACCGCGTCGACCAAAGCGACGAGTGAGGTGGCGCGGGCGTAACCGGCCAACGAGTGGAAGCCGGCGGCGCCCGCTTCCCGGACCCGGGCCCGGTGGTCGTCCGGGATGAGCCTGGTGACGAACTGCCAGATGCTGCGTCCGCCGAGGAGGAAGAAGATGACCGTGAACAGCAGGAGGAAGGCGCCACTGAGAATCTCGACGATGGTGCCTGCCGTCGACAATGCACCGCTGGTGAGCTGAGTCTGATGAGTGCGAAGGGCTTCGGTGAACGTGTCGACCGCACGGTTGATCTGGTCGGCGCTGAGTCGCGCTGGTCCGTTGATGAGCCAGTCGCGAGTACTTTCCATACTGCGGGTCACCTGTTCGACCAGCAGCGGGGCTCCCTCGACGAACTGGTTGACGACGAAGGCGAGAATGCCGCCGAAGGCGGCGAGGCTGAGGACGAGGACGAAGGCGACCGCGCCACCGCGTGCGGCTCCACACCGGTCGAGGAAGTCGACCGCGGGCTGAAGCAGGGCGGCGACGATGAGGGCGAGGGCCACGGGGACGACGACGAGGCCGAACCGGACGAGGACCTCGAACGTCACATACGCGGCCGCGGCGAGGAGGAGTAGCCGCCACGCCCACGCCGCGGACGCGCGTACCAGTGGGCTGACCCACTGGTCAGCGCGTCCCGCAGCGGGGGGCACGACGACGCTCGCGCGCTAGAACCAGACTTTTCGGCCACCCACGGGGCGTCCGACGGCTCCGAGGATCCACAGGATGACACCGATGACCAACAGGATTCCACCGATCGTGTACAGGATCGAGATCCCTGCGAAGTAACCGATCAACAGTAGGACGATGCCTAGGACGATCATGCTCAATCCGATCTTTAGAAGCGAGTGAAACTGCCGCAAGGGGAATTACCCAAATGGTCAATTCCAAACCCCGCAATCTCACCGGTTTCTAATAGAGGATCTTCCGCATGGTGTCCTCGGCGTAGTGCTCGTGGAGTTGCTCGTCGCTCATGTCCGGCTTGATGGCCTTGGCCAGCTGCGCGACGCTGGGCACCGCGGTGGCATCCCACGTCTCCGGCTTCCAGGCGTCCGATCGCAGAAACGCCTTCGCGCAGTGGAAGAACACCTCGTCGACGTCGATCTCCAAGGCGAGGATCGGTCGCTTGCCATTGACGGTCATCGTGTCGAAGTACGGCGCGTCGGCCATGATCCGGGCGGTCCCGTTGATGCGCAGTGTGTCGCCGCGACCGGGAATGAGGAAGACCGTGCCGACTCGGGGCCGCTGCAGGACGTTGACGTAGCCGTCGACGCGCCTGTTGCCTGGCCGTTCGGGGATCGCGATCGTGGTGTCGTCGACGATGTGGACGAAGCCGGGTGGGTCGCCCTTGGGGGAGACGTCCACGCGACCTTCGGCGTCCGTGGTGGCGATGAATCCGAGTGGCGAGTGGGCGAGCCAGTCCTGTTGCGCTTCGGACAATCGGTCCTTCACCTTGGTGGCGCTGGCAGGAAGCGGATGACCGACGATGGCGCGAAGGTCGTCGACGGTGGTGACAACACGAGACATGTCGTCATCATGCGCCGGTGTCGAACCGGGTGGCGAGCTCTTTTCGGTCGAGCTTGCCGATGCCGCGGCGGCGGAGATCCGCGACGACGTGCACCTCCCGCGGAGCCGCCGTGGCAGCCAGCGTCTGCTGGACGTGCGCGCGCAGCTCGGCCACCGTCGGCGCATCGGCACCTGCCGCGAGGACCACCGCCGCGACGACGCGTTGACCCAGCCGTTCGTCTCTCACCCCGAACACGGCACAGTCGGCGATGGCGGCGTGCGATCCCAGTGCCGCCTCGACGAGTTGCGGCAGGACGGTCAGACCGCCCGTGCCGATGGCATCGTCGACGCGTCCCAGAATTTGCAGGACGCCTGAGTCATCAACGGCGCCAACGTCATCGGTGTGGAACCAGCCGGGCTCTGCGAACGGATTCGGATCCGTTGGATTGCGGTACCCCTTGGCCAGCGTCTCCCCGCCGAGCACCACGCGGCCGTCGTCGATGCGCACGCGTACTCCGTCCAGGGGCATGCCGTCGTACACGCAGCCACCGGCCGTCTCACTCATCCCGTAGGTGCGCACCACCCGGATGCCTGCTGCCGCTGCGGCTTCACCGACCGCCACGGGCATCGGCCCACCGCCGATGAGGACCGCATCCAGTTCGGCCAGTGCGCCGGTGGCAGCCGGATCGCCGAGCGCCTTGGCCAGTTGGACTGCGACCAGCGATGCGTACCGTGGGCCGGAACCCAATGCCTTCACCGCAGAGGGTAATTCGTCGACGTCGAAGCTCGGGTCGATCGCAACGGGCACGGTACCCGCCAGGAGACTGCGCACCATCACCTGCAATCCGGCGACGTGATGAGCGGGCAACGCCAGCAGCCAGCTGCCAGGACCACCGATCCTGTCGTGGGTCGCCGACGCACTCGCGATCAGTGCAGGCGCAGTGAGCATGGCGCCCTTGGGAAATCCCGTCGTACCCGACGTCGACACCACGACCGCGACGTCATCGTCGATGTCCTCGCCGATGCCGAGCGACGTCGTCAACAGCTCGGCCGACCGGACGTCCGCAGGGACCGGCAGGATCGCCGACTCACGGCCGTCGAGAACTCCCTCGAGTACCGCGAGCAGCGGCTCGGGAGAGGGGATCGGCGGGATGACGACCGCCCGCAGGGGTGCTATGCCGATTCCTCGCCGTCGTCGTTGACCGATACGTCGTCGTCGCGCGGGTCATCGAGCGGCCAGCCCTTGGCGGCCAGCCGTTCTCGGACCCGCTCGACGTCCTCAGGCCTGGGGAGTTCGTCGGTGGCCTGGGTGATGAGCACGCCGATGTCGACGTCGTCGAACTCGCCGCGACTGATCAACTCCTGAGCCACTGCCTTGACCTCGTCGTTGCTGAGACGACGGTTCAGCAGTGACATGAGTGGCACGCGATCGGGCCCTGGGACACCCTCTGGGTACCCGGCGGTGATCCACGCCACGATCTTGACAAGAAATGTGTTCACAGGCGTCTGCTCCCCTTGGGGCCGCGGTGGGCTCACGGCAACGGCAATGCTAACGGGGTACCCGGTCTCGGGGCCCGTCAGGCGTCGCTGCGGCTAGATGTTTCGAGTCCCGGGGAAAACACTCTCCGTCCGGTGGGTGAACAATGGGTGAACAGCCCTCACGAAACGGCAAAAGGCCAGTTCAGATGGCCTCTTTTCAGCGCGGGTTCGCTGGTCAAAACGACCTGAGAAGCCTCACAATCTGTACTCATGAGCACAGAGACCATCATTCTGGTGTTGCTGATTGCCACGGCCCTGGCATTCGACTTCACGAACGGGTTCCACGACACCGGCAACGCCATGGCGACGTCGATCGCCACCGGTGCCCTCAAGCCCAAGGTCGCCGTGCTGCTGGCCGGCCTCCTGAACCTGGTGGGCGCATTCCTCTCCGTCGAGGTCGCCGTCACCGTCACCACCTCGGTCCTGAAGATCCAGGACAGCAAGACGGGGGCTCTGGTCCCGTCGATCGACGCCTCGATGGGCCTGACGATCATCTTCGCGGGCCTCATCGGCGGCATCCTCTGGAACCTGCTGACCTGGTTGTTCGGCATTCCTTCCAGCTCTTCGCACGCGTTGTTCGGCGGACTGATCGGTGCGGGCATCGCCGCCATCGGCATGGCGGGTGTCAACTGGACCGGCGTCATCAGCAAGGTTCTGGTCCCCGCGGTCGCGGCCCCGTTCATCGCCGGACTCGTCGCCGCCGGCGGAACGTGGATGGTCTACCGGCTTACCAGGAACGTCGTGAAGAAGCGTCGCGAGGACGGCTTCCGCTGGGGCCAGATCGCCACCGCATCGCTTGTCGCCCTCTCACACGGCACCAATGACGCACAGAAGACGATGGGCGTCATCGCGCTGGCGCTCATCACCACCGGCCATCTGACGGGCAACGTCAAGGAGGACGGGCTGCCGTTCTGGGTCATCGCGAGCTGTGCGCTGGCCATCGGGCTTGGCACCTACATCGGCGGCTGGCGCGTCATCCGTACCCTCGGCAAGGGCCTCGTCGAGATCGAGTCTCCGCAGGGGTTCGCCGCCGAAGCGTCCTCCGCTGCGATCATCCTTAGCTCCAGCGCCGCAGGCATGGCCCTCTCGACCACCCACGTGGCGACGGGCTCGATCCTCGGTAGCGGCGTCGGCAAGCCGGGCGCGCAGGTGCGCTGGGCAGTGGCAGGTCGCATGGCTCTGGCCTGGCTAGTCACCCTGCCCGCCGCCGCGCTCGTCGGTGCGATCGCCTACTGGATCTCGCACTTCGTTTCCGGTGCCACCACGCAGCTGGTGGGTGACGGCCTGATCTTCCTGATCCTGGTGGGCCTGTCCGGCTACATGTGGCGGCGCGCGCAGCAGCAAAAGGTGGACAGCAACAACGTCAACGCGGATTGGGACGACTCGACCAACTCGGTCGTTCCCGCCAGCTCCGATTCTCCCAAGGCCAGTGTCTAAGCCCGCCAGTCTGAGCCGGACCCCAAAGCCAACCAAGAAAAGGAATCACTGAATGACTACGTACGTGCTGCCACTTCTCACGGTGCTCGTCGTGGGCTTGGTACTCGGAGCCGGCCTTCCCGCCGTCTTCTCGCTCGGGCTGGTGTCCTACTCGCATGGCGTCGGTGGCGCCGAGGCTGACGGCACGGTGGACGCACCCAACCCGGCGTTCAAGCTCCTGGGCCTGCTGCTGTTCGCGATCGTCGCTTTCGTGATCTTCGTCGCGCTCCTCTGGATCACCAGAAACACGATCATCCACCACACGGGTTTCGACCCCTTCTTCGGATTCAAGAAGTGAGCTGACCGAACATGACTGAGCACAAGACCGTCTTCGACAAGGTCCTGCACTGGCTGAACGCCGGCTACCCGGAGGGCGTTCCGACAAAGGATTACTCTCCACTGCTGGCGTTGCTGAAGCGCTCGCTGACCGAGGACGAGGTCGTCAAGGCGGCCAAATCGGTCCTGAGGTCGACCGACTCCGACTCGGTGACGGAGGCTGCAATCCGCAAGGCGGTCCAGGCCCTCATTGACGAGGAACCCAACCCCGAGGAAGTCCACCAGGTCGCCGCGCGGCTGGCTTCGGTGGGCTGGCCGCTGGCGCTGCCCTCGCACTGAACCATTTCCTGAGCGGCCCCCTACCCGAGCGGGTGGGGGGTCGTTCACGTTCTGGCGTCTCGACGCAGTGGGTGGGTATCGGGCACCTGCACGAAGATCAGGGTGACGCCGTCGGGGTCGTTGACGTGCATTTCGTGCAGGCCCCACGGTTCCCGGGTGGCTGCCCGCGCGATCGCGACGTCGCGGCCCTCGAGTTCGGCCTGGGTCGCGTAGACGTCGCGCACCTGGAGCCACAGTGCGCCGGGAAATGGTGGCGCCGACGGCGATCCCTCGCCGTGGCCCGCAAGCTCGATGAACGACTGGCCGGCATGGAACACCGTGCCCGCGCCGTACTCACGGGCGATGGCGAGACCGATGGCATCGCGGTAGAAGGTCAACGATCGCTGATAGTCGGCCGGCCGGAACAACACCCGACTGGCCAGGATCTCCATGCATCGGTTCTAACACGAGTGGCGGTCTTTCGGCGGCAACCGAACTCAGCTCGTGGGTTGCACGCGCTGACGCTTCATGAGGGCGTCCACGGCAGCGGGCGCGAAACTGTTCATCGCGTGGGCGGTGACGGCCATCCGCGGGGCGATGCGTACGGGTCTGCGTCGCACGGCGGTGACCATCCAGTCCGCCGCCTCGTCGGCCGATAAACCGGGTACACCGTCGTATGCTTTCGTCGGCGCGATCATCGGCGTCTTGACCAGGGGGTAGAACAGGGTCGTCGAGTGCACCCCGTCCTGGGCCCATTCGGTCTCGACGACACGGCTGACGGCGGTGAGTGCGGCCTTCGAGGCGTTGTAGACGGCGAACAGCGGCGACGACTCACTCAATACGCCCCACGTCGAGACGTTCACGACATGCCCGTCACGCCGCGCCCGCATGCCCGGCGCGAAACCGCGGATCAGGCGCAGCGGTGAGTAGTAGTTCAACTGCATCGTCCGCTCGACGTCGTGCCAGCGGTCCAGCGATTCGGCGAGCGGCCGCCGAATCGACCGGCCCGCGTTGTTGATCAGGACGTCGACCCCGCCGAACCGCTCGTCGACGTCGGCGACCAGGGCGTCCACCGCGTCGAGGTCGGACAGGTCGCAGGCGATCGCCGTCGCCTCGCCGCCCTCGGCGGTGACCCGCTCCACGACGGAGTCCAGCAGCTCCCGCCGACGCGCCACGACGATGACCCGCGCACCCTGTCTGGCCAGCTTCAGTGCACCCGCTTCGCCGATTCCTGACGAGGCTCCGGTGATCAGAATCCGCTTGCCGGTGGGATCGACGTGATGCCTTGGCTGCAGCAGCTGTGCGGTCAGTGGCGGACGCATGCCGGTCAGGAACAGCGAGTCGGCGAGGCGGCGCAGCGGGTTGTTACTCATGTCAGATGAGCTTAGGTCGCGCGTTGCAGCCGGGAGCGGTGCAGGCTGGTCACGGCGCCAACAGCTGGAGCGCGGCGGCCTCGATCTGCTCCTCGGACAGCAGCACCTTCAGCGCGGCATCGCCCAGTGGGATGAAACTGTCCGCACTGGCTACCCTGGCCAGTGAGCCGGTGTAGCCGCGGTCGATCATAGCGGCCATCACGCCCTCGGCGACTCCGCCGGAAGCCCTCGTCTCGTCCACCACCAGCGTGCGGCTCGTGGCGTTGGCCTCACGCATGATGTCTGCCACCGGGAGTGGTGCCAGCCAGCGCATGTCGACGACGCGGGCCGAGACGTCCGCATCAGCGAGCCGACGCGCCACGCGCAGGCTCATCGGAACGCCGTTGCCGAACGTCACGATGGTCAGGTCGGTGCCGTCGCCGTAGGTGCGCGCGCAGCCGATCGGCACGGCCGCCGTCGGATACCGGGCTACCCACTGGTCGTCGCCGCTCTCGTAGAGGTCCCGAACATGGTACAGCGCAATGGGTTCCAGGAAGATGCAGAGGGCGCCGGCGGTGTTGGCCGCCGCGGCGCACGTGCGCATCATGGCGGCGGCGTCGTCGGGACGCGACGGGGACGCAACGACGATGCCGGGAATGTCGCGCAGGGCGCCGACGGCGTTGTCGTTGTGAAAGTGCCCTCCGAAACCCTTCTGGTAGCCGTAGCCGGCGATGCGAACGACCATGGGGTTGCGGTACTGCCGGTTGGAGAAGAACTGCAGGGTGGCGCCCTCGCCGCGGATCTGGTCGGCGGCGTTGTGCAGGTAGGCCAGATATTGGATCTCGGGAATGGGGAGCAGTCCGGCGAGTCCGGCGCCGAGCGCCAGTCCGAGGATGGCCTGCTCGTCGAGGAGGGTGTCGAAGACCCTTGCCGGACTGCTTTTCTGCGCGAGACCGCGGGTGACGCCGTACACGCCACCCTTGCGTGCTACGTCCTCACCGAAGATCAGCGCCCCGGGGTAGTCGGTCAGCACGTCGCGCAGCGCGCGATTGATCGACTGCGCCACCGTCAGTGGATCCCCCTCGTCGGAGCGGTCGGTACCGGCGCTGTCGGACTGCACCGCGGTGGCCTCCGCGAGCACGTCGAGCAGCGGCCGCATCACTGCTGCGGCGCTGTCCAATTGGGGCAGTTCGGCCACCTGTTCGGCGATCCCGATGACCTCGGCGCGCTTGGACTCGTAGCGGTCGAGGATGTCCGCCGGTGACATGGCGGCATGCGCGATCAACAGCTTCGCCGTGCCGAGAACCGGGTCGCGGTCGTACTCGGCGGTGATCTCGCCCGGAGTACGGTAGGCCGCCTCCACGTCGGAGCCCGCATGGCCCATCAGTCGCACCGTGTGCAGATGCAGGAACGCCGGTGTGCGATGCCTGCGCACCCAGTCGACGGCGCGAGTGGCGACGTCATGAGTGTCGGTGACGTCGGAGCCGTCGGCGGTGAAGTACTCGAGGCCTGCGCGGCCGCTGAAGTTGGCGGCGATCCATCCCGTCGGCGTCCTCGTGCTGATCCCGATGCCGTTGTCCTCGCAGACGAACAGCAGAGGCAGCGGAAGTCCTTGGTACGCAGCGTGGGTCGCGGTGTTGATGGCACCAACCGCGGTCGAGTGGTTTGCGGATGCATCGCCGAAGCTGCAGACGGTGACGGCATCGCGTGGCCACGGGATCTCGACGCCGAGCTTGGCCGCCCGGCCGATGGAGAACGCCACCCCGACGGCTCGCGGTAGGTGCGAGGCGATCGTCGAGGTCTGCGGAATGACGTTGATGTCGAGTCGACCGAAGACCTTGTGCCTGCCGCCGCTGATCGGCTCGTCGGTCGCCGCACAGAGACCGAGCAACACGTCCCGCAGCGGGTCGCTGCCGTCTACCTGGCTAGCCCGGTGGAGGAAGAAGCCGCCCGAACGGTAGTGCAGCAGTGCGGGATCGGTGGCACGAAGCGCGGCGGCGATGGCGGCGTTGCCCTCGTGGCCGGAAGAACCGATCGTGTAGAAGCCCTTGCCGTGGGAGCGCAACCAGCGAGCGGCCAGGTCGAGGTGCCTGCTGCCGAGTTGGGAGTCGAACAGGTCTAGCACGTCTTGGACGGTCAGGGACGAGGTCGGCAGAATCGGCCCACCCCGGTCGACGATGCGGTTCGCCCCGGCGGGCAGTGCGGCGATCGTCGCGGTGAAGTATTCGTCGATCTTCTCGGTCATGGCCCCTCCCTCAGAAGTAGCGTGGGAACTTCGACCAGTCGGGGTCGCGCTTCTCCAGGAACGCGTCGCGTCCCTCGACCGCCTCATCGGTCATGTACGCCAGTCGCGTGGCCTCGCCGGCGAAGACCTGCTGACCGACCAGTCCGTCATCGAGCAGGTTGAAGGCGAACTTGAGCATCCTGATGGCCTGGGGCGACTTGCCGTTGATCTCATGGGCCCATTGCAGCGCAACGGTTTCCAGTTCGGCGTGGTCGACGACCTCGTTGACGGCGCCCATCGCGTGCATCTGCTCGGCGGTGTAGGGCCGACCGAGGAAGAAGATCTCGCGGGCGAACTTCTGGCCCGCCTGACGGGCGAGGTACGCGCTGCCGTAGCCACCGTCGAAGCTGCCGACGTCGGCGTCGGTCTGTTTGAAGCGGGCGTGCTCGCGGCTGGCCAGCGTCAGGTCGCACACCACGTGCAGGCTGTGCCCACCACCGGCGGCCCAGCCGTTCACCAGGCAGATCACCGGCTTTGGCATGAAGCGGATCAGGCGCTGCACCTCGAGGATGTGCAGCCGGCCCGCCTGGGCGGGGTCGACGGTGTCGGCCGTCTCGCCCGCGGCGTACTGGTAGCCGGTGCGGCCGCGGATGCGCTGGTCCCCACCGGAGCAGAAGGCCCAGCCGCCGTCCTTGTCCGAGGGCCCGTTGCCCGTCAACAGGATCACGCCCACGTCGTTGGACATCCGGGCGTGGTCGAGCACGCGGTACAGCTCGTCGACCGTGTGCGGTCGGAAGGCGTTGCGCACCTCGGGCCGGTCGAACGCGATCCGCACCGTCGGCTTGGCCACCCCGTCGACGACGTGCCGGTGATAGGTGATGTCGGTCAGCTCGAAACCCTTGACGGGCTGCCACACGGTCGGGTCGAACGGGTTGTCAGCACTCACCCGGTTGACTGTAGAGCGGTGTCGTCAGGCTTCCTCGCGCGCCTCGATGACCTTGTGCGGGACCTGCAGCAGGCGCAGCACGGTCACCAGGCCCAGACCGCCGATCACGTTGCCGACGATCGCCAGCGCCAACATGCCCGCCCAGTCGGCGTAGCCGAACGGCGCGCCTGCGACGAGTGCGGCGAAGCACGTCAATGAGGCGACGACCGCGTGGTTGACGTGTCCCATGGTCAGCAGCACCCCGACGATGACTGCGGGTACCAACCGCACACCGTCGGACTGGGTCGAGTGCTGAAGGTGGGTCATCACGGTGATCAACATGCCCCCGACGACCGCGAGGGCGAACGCCTGCCACGTGATGCCCAGCGCGATGTACTTGTCGGCGATCTCCACCGCGGTGTGCCGCAGCGACGGCAGCGCCGCCATCAGCAGCGCCGCGAGCAACCAGCCTGCGACGAGGTTGGTGACCAGGGTGGTGCCCCACAGCCGCGCGAGTGCCCGCGGAGTGCCCTCCTTGGCCACCACGGCGACGACGGGCACCAAGAAGTTCTCCGTGAACAGCTCGCTGCGGGCCAGTGTCAGCGCGATGAAGCCGGCGGAGAAAGCCAGTCCGGACAGCAGGGCGTTGTGGGTGGCCTCTTCGACGAGAAAAAGTGCGAGGATGCCGACCCCGACGTCGAACCCGCCGAGAAAGCCGGTGGCGAGGAGTTGCAGCCACGAACGCCCGAGCCGCTGTCTGCCCTCGTCGACGGTGCGGTCGAACGTTTCTTCCTCGCCGCGGGGTGCGAGATCGGGCTGGACGTCGGGTTGGACGCCGTCGGCATCACCGTCTTCGGCGCTGGAGACCACGGCTACAGCGGAATCGGATCGAACCGGAAGACGGCACAACGACCTGCGAGTGCCTCGAACTCTTCTGGGGCGCCATCGGTGACCAGGCCGGACCGCTTCATGAAGCTGACGCCGGTGGGCACCAGCACGGGGAACTGGCGCAGCAGCGGGCGGGCTTCGTCGGCGGGCAGCTCGACCACGCGCACGTGCTCGTCGCTCCGGCCCTGCGTGAGGGTCGCCGCACCCGCGGCGCGCAGGTTCTTCACCCAGTCGGCCTTGGGGAAACCACCGACGACGTAGCGCTTGCCGTCGACGACCATCGGCGTGATCGGCGTCGAGCGGGGCTGGCCGGTCGTGCGGCCGGGCACCGTCAGGACGACCGGCCCCGCCTTGCCGGAGATCGGCAGGCCGACCTTCATCATCGCCATGAACACCTTGTTCATCGGTTTGAGCCACCAGGGCGGTCTGATGTCCGCATCGTTCGGTGGCGGTGTCGTCATAGACCGAGCCTAGACCGCGATGCCCGAGGCGCCGAGCGCAGCGATGAGGCCCACCGGTCGCTGATCGGTGGGCAGTGGATCGACGAGCGCGAACCGGCAACCTACGACAACGGCACCACCGTCGGCCTCCTGGCTGTCGCCGACCATCAGCGCCTCCTCGGCGGGAATGCCCAAGCGCGCCAGCGCCGTCTCGAAGATCTCGGGGGCCGGCTTCACGGCGCCCACTTCGAACGACAGCACGAATTCATCGACGTCCTCGGCGGCGCCGACTCGGGCGAACGCCGGCCTCACATCGAACGCGATGTTCGACACCACTGCGGTGCGGATTCCCTGTCGGTGCAGTCCGGCGAGCACCGAGGCCGTATCTGGGTAAGGCGCCCAACTGAGTGGATCGACGACCTTCTCGTACAACGATTCCGCGTGGTGCTCGGCCAAGCCCGATTCGCGCAGCACGTGCAGATAGGCCTCGCGATGTAGATGGGGCGCGAGGTCGCGGTTCACCCAGGCCCGATGCGCCTGTTCGTCCATGTCGACCGAGGCGCCAGCAGGTGCGGTCAGCCGCCGCATGAGCTCGGCCTGGACGTGACCGTCGATCGCTCGTTCGTCGACCTGGATTCCCGTGAACCAGGTGTCGTCCTCCTCGAGCCGAAACAGAGTCCCGGAGAAGTCGAAGAGCACCGCACGTGTGATGGTCATGTCCTGACCCCTTCTGCCTTGTCGCGAAGGACGTCTCGCTCGCGATCGTTGGTCGCCATGCTCGCTGCCCGCGTGAATTCGTCCGCTGCTTCGGGGTGCCTGCCCAGCCGAGACAGCAGCTCCATCAACGCCACCAGCCCGTGCACCTCGGCTTCATCGGGCACCAGCGCCGTCAGCACTCGGCCCAGACGCGGTGCCTCCGTGCACAGTTCGTCGCGGATCCAACGTTGGCCCGACGACGCGGAGTAGCCCTCGTTGTAGATCAGGTAGATCACGCTGAGGACGGCTGCCAACCGTCTCGGATACTCGGTCGGATCGGGCACCTCGAACGGTACTTCCGCCTCACCAAGCGTCTTCTTGGCCCGCACGATGCGTTGCACGACGGTGGCCGTGGGCACGAGGAACGCTCGGGCGATCTCGTCGGTGGTGAGTCCGCCGACGACGCGCAGGGTCAACGCGATCCGGCGCTCCGGCGACAGCACCGGGTGCGCGGCGACGAACATCAGGCGCAGGACGTCGTCGTCGATGCGCTCGCGATCCCAAGACTCGGCCGTCGGATCGTCGAGGTGGGTCTCCCACTCGCGCGCCAGCGTCGCATACCTGGCGTCGAGGCGGTCCCTGCGGCGCCAGTGATCGATGGCCTTGCGCTTGGCGACGGTCACCAGCCAGGCGCCTGCGTTGCGTGGCACACCGGTCGTCGGCCACTGCTGCAGCGCATCGACGAGGGCGTCGGCCGCGAGATCCAGGGCCATGCCGACGTCACCCACCGCGCGGGTCAGCGTCGCCACGATCTTGGCGGCCTCCATCCGCCACACCGCATCGAGGGTGTGTTGAACGTCGGAGTCGGGCACGAACCCACCGTAGTCAGACGCAACGACCGCTACCCGGCGCTGCTACCTGTGGCTCTCAGTGATGTGCTTGCTCAGCCGATCGCCCGGTCCGCGCCCTCCCAGAACCTCGCGCGGACGGCCTTCTTGTCGGGCTTGCCGAGCGCGGTCACCGGCACCGAGTCGACGACGATGACCTGTTTCGGCGACTGCACCGATCCCTTGCGGTCCTTGACGGCGGCCTGGATCTCGGCGGTCATCGTGGCGACCGCCGCGGCGTCCGTGGCCGCGTCCGGCCGAAGCACCACGACGGCGGTGACGGCCTCGCCCCACTTCTCGTCGGGTGTGCCGATCACGCAGACCTGCGCCACCGAAGGATGTTCGGCGACAACGTCTTCCACCTCTCGCGGAAACACGTTGAAGCCGCCGGTGACGATCATGTCCTTGGTGCGGTCGACGATGAACCAGAAGCCGTCCTCGTCCTCACGGGCCAGATCGCCGGTGTGCATCCAGCCGTCGCGGAACGTGTCGGCCGTCGCCTCCGGCAGGTTCCAGTAACCGCCCGACAGCAGCGGGCCCGACACGCAGATCTCGCCGACCTCGCCCTGCGGAACGGGGTTGCCGTCCTCGCCGAGCAGGGCGGTGCGGCAGAACAGCGTCGGCTTGCCGCAGGACGTCAGCCGCTTCTCGTCGTGATCACCCTTCGCCAGGTACGAGATCACCATCGGCGCCTCGGACTGCCCGTAGTACTGGGCGAAGATCGGGCCGAACCGACGGATCGCCTCGGCGAGTCGCACCGGGTTCATCGCCGAGGCGCCGTAGTAGACGGTCTGCAGCGAGGACAGGTCGCGGGTGTGGCTGTCGGGGTGGTCCATGAGCGCGTAGATCATCGACGGCACCAGCATGGTGGCGGTGATGTGTTGCTCCTCAATGGTCTTCAGCACCTCGGCCGGATCGAACTTGGCGAGCACGATCATCTCGCCGCCCTTGACGATCGTCGGGGTGAAGAACGCCGCGCCCGCGTGCGACAGCGGCGTGCACATCAGGAACCGTGGATTCTCGGGCCATTCCCACTCGGCCAGCTGGATCGTCGTCATCGTGGTGATCGACTGCGTGGTGCCCATGACGCCCTTGGGCTTGCCGGTGGTGCCGCCGGTGTAAGCCATCCCGCCGACGTGGTCGGGCGGCAGGTTGGCGGCCACCAACGGCTTCGGCTGGTACTTCGCGGCTTCGGCGACCAGGTCCACTGCGACATCGGCCAGCGCCTCGGGCACGGGGCCGATGGTCAGGATCTGCTCGAGCGAGTCGACGCGTCCGAGCAGTCCGAGCGCGCGTTCGACGAACATCGGGTTCGGGTCGATGATCAGCGACGTGATGCCCGCATCGGACAGGACGTAGGCGTGATCGTCCAGTGAGCCGAGAGGGTGTAGTGACGTCCGGCGGTAGCCCTGCGTCTGGCTGGCGCCGATGATCATCAGCACCTCGGGCCGATTCAGCGCCAACAGACCGGAGACACTCCCGGTGCCCGCGCCGAGCGCCTCGAATGCCTGAATGTACTGGCTGATGCGCTCGGCGAGTTGTCCGCCGGTGAGCGTGGTGTCGCCGAGGAACAGCACGGGCTTGTCCTTGTTGCGCTTGAGCGCACCGATCGTGATGTGCCCGGAGTGGATGGGATGGCGCAGCAGGTCGCCTGACGAGCGCTCGCGCGAGGAAGTGATAACCGACGTCATGGAGACCAGACTAGAACGTGTTACAGGTTTGGTGGCAAGTGCCGTTGTATTCAACTTGACTGGTTGGGTGAGCGAGCAGCGCCTGCGGGCGGCGATCCTGACGCTGGCCGGCGAGCGGGGACCGGCGAGCAGCATCTGTCCATCCGACGCGGCGCGTGCCGTCGGTGGCGACGACTGGCGCCGGCTGATGGACGACGCCCGCGATGCGGCCCGCGCCCTGGCGAAGGCGGGCGAGGTCGAGATCACTCAGAAGGGCGCCGTGCTCGATCCGGATTCCGCGTGGCGTGGTCCGATCCGGATCCGCATTCGATGGCCGTCCGAAATCGAGTAGCGCACTACTCGCGTTCCCCGGCGCCGTCGCCCCTAGCGTCAATCCTGCGTTGCAAAACCTAGTCGCAACGAAAATCGCACTGGGACTTGTCTATTCGTGGGCGACCCAAGAGGAGGAATGGACCATGACACGTCAACTCGCGAGAGCCACCACGCTGGCATCGCTTTCGGCTGTGGCACTGGGGGCTCTGGGATCCATCGCCGCCGCGCCCCCGGCAGCGGCCGACCCGCTGCCGTATGGCCCCGACACCTGCATCCAGGGGTTCGTCTGGCGGGACGGGCGGGCTGGTGACCACGTCTGCGTCACCCCCGACGTCCGTAGCCAGGCGGCGGCGCAGAATGCCGCGGCCGCTGCGAACAAGGAGCCCAACGGTGGCCCCTACGGCCCGAACACCTGCAAGCAGGGGTTCGTCTGGCGCGACGCGTGGGGTGGTGACCAGGTGTGCGTCGTCCCCGCCGTCCGCGATCAGGCTGCCACGGACAACGCGGCAGCGTCGTCACGTAGGCAGACGAGCCAACCCGCGCCACCGCCACCGCCCCCGCCCCCGCCGCCGAAGCAGGGCCCAGGGGTATCGTGGGATCCGAGGATCGGCGGTCTGACGGCCCACATCACCGACCGCAGTGGCGTCGGCTCACAGTGCACGTACACGTCTGACTTCTACCAGCGGAGTTTCTTCCTGCCTGCCAACTCGACGTACGACCTGGTGATCGTGCCGGCCATCCCGAAGTTCCAGAACTGGAACGTCAGCGTGAAGTGCGACAACGGCACCGTTACGAACACCAGCGAGTTCTTCTAGGAAGCGCAGTCCCCGGCGGCAGGGGGCACCGCCGGGGACTGCATGGCGCGCTACTGCGCGTCGCGGGGATCGTTCTCCTCGCGCCACTTCACTTCCTTCTGGATCCACTCGTTGCCTTGATCGAAGTCCTCGGTCTCGGACACGCGTCGAACTTCGAGCTTGACGCCGGGACCCAGCGGGCACTTCCGGGCCCACTGCTTGGCCTCGTCGATCGACGACACGTCGATCATCCAGAAGCCGTTGAACAACTCCTTCGCCTCGGCGTAGGGCCCGTCCGTCACGACCGGCGGGTCGCTGCTGAAGTCCACGACGAAACCCTCATCGGGTCCGGTCAGGCCCTCGCCGGCCAGCATCACGCCAGCCATGATGAGCTCCTCGTTGTAGGCGCCCATCGCCGCGATGATCTCGCTGAACGCAGGGCCTGCAAGGTCCTCCTCGACGAACTTCTCGGCTTCCGGGGTGGACCGCATGATCAGCATGTAACGCATTTCCATGTCTCCTTCTGCTCGGGGGAAGGGGCGTGTCCATTCTTGTCCTAGGTGCTCCTCACCACTACGTCGAACGACACCCCCGAAAATCGACACGTCTTGGGAAGGAATTCCCCGACGATTTCTCGTAGCCCTCTGCAAGGATGACCGGATGGCTGCTGACCTGGCATTCTTCGGGACCGTGCTCACCGTTGACGACACCCGTCCCACGGCGGAGGCGCTCGCGGTGGCCGATGGGCGCGTCGTCGCGGTCGGTGACCGGGCCGACGTGCAGAGCTGGGTCGGGCCCGACACCGAGGTCGTCGAGCTCGGTGACGGCTGCGTCATGCCCGGGCTAGTCGAGGCGCACGGGCATCCGTTGATGGAGGCGATCGTGCTCGGCGGCCGCATCGTCGACATTCGCCCCGTCACCATGCGCAGCGCGGACGACGTCCTCGCCGCGATCGGACACGAGGTGGCCGTCCGCGGCGAATCGGGGGCCTACCTGAACGGGTGGGATCCGCTGCTTCAGGTCGGGCTGCCCGAGCCGACGCTCGAGTGGCTCAACGGCACGGCTCCCGGGACTCCGCTGGTGATCGTCCACAACTCGGGGCACAAGGCGTACTTCAACTCCGCGGCCGCCCGGCATCTCGGCCTGAACCACGACACCCCCGATCCGAAGGGAGCGAAGTACGGCCGCGACGCTTCGGGCGAACTCGACGGCACCGCCGAGGAGACGGGCGCGGTATTGCCCCTCATCGGCGGCGTAATCGATCCGAGCGGCTATCCGGCGATGCTGCTCGCCGAGTGCGCGCGACTGAACCGAGCTGGCCTGACGACGTGCTCGGAGATGGCCTTCGACCCGATGTTCCGGCCGGCGTTGGAAGCATTGCGAGGGGATCTGACGGTGCGGCTGCGGACCTACGAGATGTCCACCACCGCCATGTCCACCGCCGAGGTACCTGCCAACGGCGACGACGTGGTGCGCCAGGTCGGCATCAAGATATGGGTCGACGGGTCGCCCTGGATCGGCAACGTCGACCTGTCGTTCCCGTATCTGGACACCGACGCCACCCGATCCATCGGAGTTATGCCCGGCTCGTGCGGTCACGCCAACTACACCCGCGAGCAGTTGACCGAGATCGTCGCTGCGTACTTTCCGCTCGGGTGGCAGATGGCGTGCCATGTGCAGGGCGACGTCGGGGTGGACACCATCCTCGACGTGTATCAGCAGGCGCTGCAAGCAAACCCGCGCGACGACCACCGGTTGCGGCTCGAACACGTCGGGGCCATCTCGAATGCCCAAATTCAGCGTGCCCACGACCTCGGCGTCACGTGCAGCATCTTCGTCGACCAGATTCACTACTGGGGTGACGTCCTGGTCGACGGGCTGTTCGGGCCGGAGCATGGATCGCGGTGGATGCCCGCCGGATCCGCTGTCGCCACCGGGATGCGGATCTCGCTGCACAACGATCCGCCCGTCACTCCCGAGGAGCCGCTGCGCAACATGAGCGTCGCGGCCACCCGCGTCGCGCCGAGCGGTCGAGTGCTGGGGCCGGAGGAACGGCTGACGGTCGATCAGGCCATTCGGGCGCAGACGTTGGACGCGGCGTGGCAACTGTTCGCCGACGACGTCATCGGCTCACTGGAAGTTGGCAAGTACGCCGACCTGGTGGTGCTGTCGGCCGATCCCCGCTCGGTGCCTGCGGAAGACATCGCGGACCTGGAAGTACGGGCGACCTACCTTGCGGGTCGTCGCGTTTATGCCAATTCCGGCTGATGGCCGCGATCGACGTGGCACGCTCGTTCCATGTCTGACCTGCCTGAACCCCGCTTCCTCGATGAACGCCTCGCGCTCTGGGCGCACACCAAGCCCGACGAAGAGGCCATGACCTATCTCGGTCGGACCTGGACCTGGTCCCAGTGGGACGACCGGGTGCGGCGGCTGGCCGGGGCTCTGAAGGATCTCGGCGTCAAACGCGGTGACGTGGTGGCGTTCCTCGACAAGAACCACCCCGCCTGCCTGGAGATGACGTTCGCCGCGGCGTCGCTCGGAGCGGCCAACGCCATCATCAACTTCCGGCTCGCCGCCGACGAGATGGACTACGTGCTCAACGATTCCGGAGCCAAGGTGCTGATCGTCGGGGCCGAGCTGAAACCATCGATCGACAGGATCCGCGACAAGCTGCCGGCGGTGGAGAAGGTCATCGAGGTCACTCCGGAGGGCAGGAGGGAAGCGACCGGGGAATCAGACGGCGAGGGAGCAGAGGGCGACGAGTACGAGGCGTTGCTCGCGGCGGCGAAGCCCGTCGACCGCTCGCCCGACGTGGAGTCCGACGACGTCAGCATCATCATGTACTCGTCGGGCACCACCGGCCGGCCGAAGGGCGTGGCGCTGACTCAGGCCAACCTGATCGCGCACACCGTCAACGGCCAAGAGGGATTCGAGTTCGACGAGGGCGACAAGAACATGGTGGCGATGCCGCTGTTCCACGTCGGCGGCACGTCGTATGCCCAGCTCGGCATTCACAGCGGCATCCCGAGCGTGATCACGCGGGACGTCGATGGTGCCGCGCTGGCGGGTGCGATCCTGCAGGGCGCCAACCGCACGTTCCTGGTTCCTGCCGTGCTGGCGAAGGTGCTGGACTCGGGGGAAGACGCAATCAACTTGTTCGGCGCGCTCAAGACGTACTCCTATGGGGCGTCCCCGATGCCGTTGCCGCTGTTGCGCGCTGCGCTGGAGGCTTGGCCGAACACCGACTTCATCCAGGCCTACGGGCTGACCGAGCTGTGCGGTGTGATCAGCCACCTGATGCCAGACGACCATCGATCAGACAACGTGGAGCGGCTGTCCAGTGCGGGGACGCTGGTGCCCAACGCCGAGGTCAAGGTCGTCGACCCGGATACGTTGGACGAAGTGGCCCCTGGCAAGCAGGGCGAATTGTGGTTCCGTTCAGCACAATTGATGAAGGGCTATCACAATCGTCCAGAGGCCACCGCGGAGGCGGTCACCGAGGACGGGTGGTTCCGCACCGGTGACATCGGCAGGGTCGACGAGGGTGGTTACATCTTCGTCGAGGACCGGCTGAAGGACATGATCATCTCGGGCGGTGAGAACATCTACTCGATCGAGGTCGAGCGGGTGATCGCCGAGCACCCCGCCGTCGCCGAGGTCGCCGTCATCGGTGTGCCGGACGAGAAGTGGGGCGAGTCGGTGAAGGCCATCGTCTCCCTTGAGGGTGAAGCGACAGAGAAGGAAATCATCGCGTTCGCCCGCGAGCGGTTGGCTGCCTACAAGTGTCCCAAGACCGTGGACGTCGTCACGGAGTTGCCGCGCAATCCCACGGGGAAGATCCTGAAGAAGGATCTGCGCCAGCCGCATTGGGAGGCGGCCGGCCGGAAGGTCTAGGGCGCAACGGCCGCGCCCCTCGCCCACGGGGCGAGCTGACGGTAGGGATCGGTCGAGCGGATCTGCAACAGCGTGGCGAGGTCAGTCTCGAGTTCGGTCTTTACTCGCGTCCGCACCGTCGCAGCCCACTTCTCGGCGACGGCCCGTTTCGGTCTGGTGGTGTCGATCGGCGTTCCGAAGCGCAGGTACATGCGCTGCGGACGGGGGACCATCGTGGGCCCGATGCCGCGCATCAGCGGCATCGCCACGTCCGACTGACCGGTCAGCCGCGTGGCGAGCGGCTGGGTCCAGCGAGCCCAGCGACCGTCGCTGCTGGTCAACACGTGGTAGACATCGTCGCCGCCGACCAACGCGACGGGGACGATCGGGTAGTCGTTCTCGACGGCCAGTCGGGCAAAACCGTTGCGGCCCTTCCACATCAGCGAGTAAAGCTGGTCGCTCGCCTTGTTGATCTCACGACTTCCGCCGGGGAACACCAGGATGGGCTCGTCGGATCGCATGAGCTCGCGGGCGGCGTCGGGTGTTCCCACCACCGCGCCGACGGCGGCGAACACGTCCGCTACCAGGCCCGTGAAGTTGCCGAACCTTCGGTCGGCCAATGGCCGGACTCTGATGCCTATCTGGCGACGGACGAGGTAGGGAACCAGTAGGGCTTCGGTACCGGCCTGGGTGTGATTGCCGACCAGGAGGAATCGCCCGTCGCCCGGAAGGTTGTCCAGCCCGTCGACATAGGGCTTGTAGGCCGACACGACGGGGTCGAGCCGGTCTGTGAGGTTCTCGATCCACCGTTGATACGTGGATACCTGGATGCGCTGCATAGCTCGATTATAGTGCGCATGTTGCAGTGCTTGCACATGCTGCAATCACTGCGCGATGTGTACGATCAGCCAGTGGCAGCACCGGAGGGCTTACGTGCGCGCAGGCGCCGCGAGACCGCGCGCGACATTCATCTGGTAGCCGTGCGTTTGGCCCGCGAACGCGGATTCGACACGGTGACCGTGGAGGCGATCAGCGCGGAGGCCGGCATCGCGCCCCGCACGTTCTTCAACTACTTCCCGACCAAGGAGGCGGCCGTCGTGCAAGGCCTGCCGGTGCTGACCAACGACCATGCCGCGGCTTTCCTCCACGGCGGATCGGTGTCTTACCCGCAACTACTGACCGAACTGGTGGGGTTGCTGTCGGGGCTGTTTGCCGGTGAATTGCCCAGCCGGGACGAGATGTACGACGTCTTCGTGGTGTCGCGGGAGCACCCGGCGGTGTTCGCGGCGATGCTCGCGCAACTGGAGGCGTTTCAGAGTAGCGTCGCCGAGTTGGTGGCCCAGCGCCTGGGCAGACCACCCGACGAGGTGGCGACGCTGGTCGCGGCCCTGGCGATGACGATCCTGCGCAGCGGTTTCGACCGGTGGATGACCAGTGCACCCGGCGATCGCGACGACGACCCGGTCCAGCACATCGAACGCGCCGCGGCTCTCGTGCAGGAACTCTTCGGGCCGGGCCGTTAGTGGTTGCCGTTGGAGCCGTTGCCGTTGGAGCCGTTGGTGTGTTGGCGTTCCTTGAGGGCGATTTGGGCGCGGTGTTCGGCGGCGTGGGCGGCGTCGACGAGGGCGGTTTGTTCGCCTTCGGGGTCGGGGTAGAGGAAGCTGCCGGTGCCGGGTGAGCCTGCGGAGCCGAGT
>JBBRTH010000077.1:0-23072 GCA_038244615.1 Mycobacteriales bacterium
GACTCGTCGGCATCCTCCACGGCTGCGTGCGCCATCACACCAACTACAGCGAACAAATCGCCTGGGCGCATCGTCAAACCAACCCGACCACCCACGCCGCTTGACAAGTTACGACCCTGGGATGTCTACAAGGCACTAGGTTCTCAAGTTTGACTGCACTTTCTCAAGTTTGACTGCACCACCGCATCGGGTGACGACTAAACGCGTTTACGGGCATCGGACCCGCATCTTTGGCGAGGAAGGTGGCGTGATGGCGACAGTCGGGCGAGGCGCAGGTGGCAGCCGAGCTGGTTCGGCTGGCACAGGAGCAGGGCCTGTCGCGATCACGCCTGATGGGCTGTCAGCTAGCGGGATTCGGGCCGGCGGCCGGGGGGCGGTTGGCTGGTTGTAGCGCCTGAGTCGGGGACGAGGACCTGGGCTTCGAGTCGGCGGTAGCTGGTTTCCATGCCGTCGGTCATCCCGGTGGCGAGGATGGTGTCGCGTATTTCGGCGGTCGGGTAGGTGATCAGGATGGATAGCAGCGTGCCGTCCGCGACGGGGGTGAGGGTCATCTCATTGGTGGTGCCCTCGCCCGGCATGCCGATCATCTGCTCGGTCGTGACGGCGCGGAACGGTGGCAGTGACTCGAGCAACTCTCCGTCGAAGCCGAACCGGTCCTCGCCCTTCTCCCATTCGTAGCGGTAAGAGTCGCCGACAGTGCTGGCTACCTCGCAGACCGGCATGGTCCAGCCATCCGGCCCGAGCAACCATTTCTGGAGTAGTGCCTTCTCGTGGTGGGCCTGCCAGACGGCGTCCGCGGGGCCGTGGATGACCCGGCTGATTCGCACCTGGGTGTCGCTGAGGATCTGGGCCAGCGTCGGCAGGTCGGCCGCGAAGGAACGCAGGTCGGCCAGCACCAGGTCCATCTGCCCCATGGCCTGCTCCATGCCTTCTTGCATGCCCATGTCGGCCAGTTGGGCGAGCTCGTCGGCGGTGTTGAAGTACGTCGTCGTGATGACGCGCGAGCCGGTCTGCGTCGTCTCGAACACGAAGACCATCCGCATCGACGGCATCTCCGTGTCGGGGGAGCCGTCCGCGAGGGCGAATCCGTCGAGCACCTCGAACGAGTGGTGCGGCTCCACTGAGAGCCACTGCCAGTAGCCGCGCGAGACGTCGCCGTCCGGCCCGGCCATGGCGTAGGCCGAGTGGCCGCCTGCGGCGGCGTCGTGACGGGTGAACTGCGCCGGGTAGGTCGGCGGACCCCAGAATCGTTCCAACTGGCGGGGATCCACGTAGGCGTCCCAGAGGCGCTGTACGGGCACGGGGAAGTCGGCGACGACGGTCATCGTCAGCGCGGCTGGGTCTTGGGTGACGGAGGTGACGGGCATGACTATTCCTTTCAGTCTTCGGCAAGCAGGGCGTCGAGCCGCTCGATACGGGCGCGCCAGAGCTGTTCGTAGCGGTCCAGAAGTGCGCGTGCTCGCGCAACAGCCTCGGGATTGCCGCGGACGATACGCTCGCGGCCCTGCGGCCTCTTGGTCACGAGTCCGGCTCCTTCCAGGACCGCTACATGTTTCTGCACGGCCGCGAAGGACATGTCGTAGGTGTTGGCCAGCTGCGACACCGATGCCTCGCTGTCCAGGGTCCGGCGCAGGATGTCGCGTCGTGTCGCGTCGGCGAGGGCTCGGAATATCCGATCCACCTCCCTGTCGCTGAAATCTAGACGTACAACCATAAGGTTGTACGTTAGGCGAGGACAGCGCCGGCGTCAAGTCCGGGATGCGGGGTCGGCATCCCGCGGCAGGCCCCTGATAGAAGGCGCCCCCCGATGGTGGACTGCTGACCGGCGGGACCGCTGGTTCTGCGGGAGGGGCTTCGTGAGAATCGCAAACGTACTGCAGGATAGCCGGCGCTCGTACTGCCATCGGGCCAGGCTTTCCTGACCCGGCGTCCGCAGCGCATAGGTCGTCAGCTCGTACTGCATCATCCGCGGTTAACCTGGTCCAAAGTTGACGGCCAAGGTCATGGTGGTCGTTGAGTGAGGCCAAGCTAGACCCGGGTTGCGACCGCAATCGCTGAGGGATGTCAGCCCTGGGCCGTGAACTGAGGTCGTGTCCAGCGTCGAGCAAGCTAGCGAGCCAATCGTGCAGGTCTATGAGCCTGACGCGGCACTTGAGCGCGCCCAGCCACTGCCTCCCCGCGACCGCCTGGTCATTGAAGACGTGTCCGGCGAGGAGCGGGCCGACTTCCAGGAGGCATTGGCTGAGATATGACCGATGCCCAGGTGTCGGGCGTGGTCGTCGACACGATGGTCATCAGCTGGCTGTTCGATGACCGCCCCAACTCGCTCGCCGACTGCTACCGGGTGCTGATCGGCATTAGAGCTGTCCTGCTCGCGTTTCATACCGTGATGGAACTCCGCTACGGAGCCCTTCGCGCCGGGTGGGGCGAACTGAGGCGCCGACGTCTCGAACGCCGCATCGCAGAGCTGACCGTCATCAGCCCGATGACAAGATGATCACCGCTATCGATCATCAGTAGCACCTTGGGTTAGTCGCGGGTTAGTCGGACCTATCGCCGGCGACGGGCTAACGACCGCGCATGGCATCGCAGTGGGCCTGATGAAATGAAGCGCTCCGTGAGACAAACCGGGTCGGAATCACTGTGAGACCAGGTGGAAAGCGGCAGGTCAGCGGGCGCTGAATGTCACCAAAGATGTGGACCTACACCACCACTGCTGCGTTAGGTTCTCAGTTCTGCAGATTTCGTGAGACACGCCCACGTGTCTGTTGCGGATCGGATACCTGGACAGGTTCTCTATCGGAGAGCCCGTTCCGGCCACCGCGTTCCGCATTCCGGACGCCCGCCGATCTCAGCCTCGGATGCGGTGCCTACGGTGATTGATGGGGACCCAAATGCGTCGCCTGTGCGAAGCGAGGGAGCGTGCCCGTGATGACCGACAAAGCGAACCCGGTGGTCGAGGTGTATCCGTTGCGGCTGGGCTCGACGAAGGTGCCCTTCGGGCAGTTCTATGGTGGTCTGGCGGGGTGGCGTGGCCTGCCGGCACTGTTCAAGTACGCCACCGACAACAAGCACTTCATCGTCGTGCCGATCCACGCTTACCTGATCGACCATTCCCGGGAGGGGCTCATCCTCGTCGACGCCGGCATCAACTGGCGCCAGACACACGAGCATGGTGCGTACTACACGGGGATCCACCACTACTTGTTCAACGCCGACGAGTACCAGCTGGACCGATCCGAGGAACTCCCCGCCGCGCTGGCCCGGTTGGGACACCAGCCCGAGGACATCCGCCGGGTGGTGGTCACCCACCTGCACGAGGACCACATCGGCGGGCTGACCTACCTGCCCGGGTCGGAGTTGTTGATCAGTCGCGACGAATGGGACAACCGCGGATGGAAGCTGTTCGGCTTTGTCCCGATGGTCTACAAGGGGTCGCTCCCGCCACCGGGTTCGGTCACCCCGATCGACTTCACGTCCGGACCCTGCGAGAACTTCCCGACGAGTCTGGACCTCACGTCCGACGGCACGGTCACGCTGCTGCCCACCCCCGGGCACAGCCCCGGTCACCTCAGTGTCCTGGTCCGGCTCGACGGCTACCAGCTGCTGATCACCGGCGACTGCCTCTACACGCTTCGGCACCTGGCCAACGCCGACATCCAGGCATTCGGCGCGGCGCAGATGGTGCCCGACCAGAACGCTGCCATCGCCCGTATCGCCGAGCTCAAGCGCCGCCTGCCCGACCTGGTCCTGGTGCCCGGCCATGACCACACCGCTTACCAGTTCGACCATCTCGTACCGGGGCTGACCAAGGGGGGTCTCACCGTGGCCGAGCGCGCCGCCATTCACGACTTCGAAGCCACCGTCTTCACCGACGAGGGCCGGCTACGGCCCGACGCCGTGCCGCACTACCTGCCCGGACAACCGCCCGGGTACGTCGGCCAGGTCACGCCTGAGCCGGCCCGCCTGTGACGCAGTTCCGAGGCGCTGACGATTGACTGGAGGTGAGAGACCTTCGCCGGCCACCGACCCGTCCGCCCTGGCTCTGGTGCTCATATTCGCAGCGTTGGGGGTTTCACTGGTCCGGTTGAGGAGGTCCTCGGCGAGAAGCCTGCACCGACTTGTGATGGTTTCGTCGGGAACGTAGCGCGCGACGATCCCCCATACGCCCGCCGCGGTGGTGATGCGCAGCCGGTCGAGTAGAAGGCGGATGTCTTCACCGTCGCGCACCGCGCGTGCCGCAATGACTTTCATCGCGAGTAGATGCTCCGACGGTGTGGCGACGACATGCAGGAACGGGTGATCGAACACTGGGCTGCCTTCACCAGGTGTCCGGGAGACGTAGCTGCTGGCTGATTGTTGATCCACGTCCGCGGCCAGCCCATCTCCTCGGCGACTTCACGAATCGCCTTGAGCATGGGCGCGTCGGGTGAGAACAGCGCGTCGATGTTGCGGGTGGTGACACGCGGGTCGTAGGCCAGCAGCATCGCCGCGCCGCCCACGACGTGAACCTGGTCGACGACGCCTCTGTGTTGCAGCTTGGCGGCCAGGGCACTGAACGCGCGCTGAAGGTCGGTTCGGTTGAATACGGGTTCGGGCATGACGTGCACTCCGTCGTTGGTGAGGTCGTGGCGATCCAGGTAGATGCCGCGGCGCCGAAACGGGGCCGGCGGCCACACGGCGGCGAAGGCGCGTTCTGACGGTAGGTCGCTGACCCACCACGCCGTGTCGAGAAACCGCTCGATGCTCACCGACCACAAGGGTCCGGGACGGCCCCATCGCGCGGCGATGTACTCCGCGGCAGCGCCGCCCAGCAAGGCGTCGAATCGTTGGTCACCGATCAGGGCCGGCTCCTTGACGATGAGATCGAGCGCTGATGTGCCGGCCTCGTCGGCGCCACGGATGAACTCGAAGAAGATGCGCAGCCGCGTCTGCTCGCCCTCGGTGCCTCCGATGGCGGCACCGGTGTCGGCCGCCGTGACGAGTTCCCCATCGGCGTGAGCTGGCTGGCCGCTTCGAGGTCGGTGCGGGCGCCTTGGCGCAGCGTGACCGCCTCGATCGCCCGGGCGGGATAACCACTCACCCGGCGAATGTGGCGGTTCGACAGTATGGCGCGAGCACGCGAAGTGCTCACTCCCCAATGGTTCGTGGCGCGTTCCACCGTCCACAGATCGCTCGACCCCACCAGTCCGACATACGAGCATTACGCTCGCATGTTAAGTGGGTCGCGGCGCTCCCGGGCTGAAGAGCCTGGGTCGCAAACGTACTTTCCACGAAACATCCTGTCCCCCAGTAAATTGCGACCCATCCGTCGATAATCGTCGTCATCCCCCATTGAGTTCCACGGAGCTCGGGACATCCTCGTCAGCCACCGCCAGCAGCGATACCCCGCGGCGGTGTTCTCCACTCTCGACAGCGGAACGCCTGAAACGCCAATATCCCTGGCCGGGCATACCGCCAGCTTTCCCAGCACGCCCGCCGCCCCCGAACCGGCATCGAGGGCCCGTGCGCTCAAGCGAGCCACAACAGACCTACGTCACGCTGTTTCGTCACAGTGACATTGCGATCCATCAAATAGTGAGCCCACCAACCGCTTTCGGCCTCATGTTCACTGCTCCGTGGCACGAATACGCACCCAGCATAGATCCATGCAGGCAACGGCTCCGTTACGGCGCTCGAGGACGAACTTGGCGTGCTGCGCCTAGGGCGATGGCGATGAGGCGTACTGCGCGAGCTTGCTCGCGATGTATTCGATGTCGAGGTCACCGCGTGTCGCAACGTCATTCATGAAGGCTTCGGCGTCATCGACGTCGAAGCTCGCCAGCGCGACTCCGTTGATGTAGAGGAAACCCTCAGTCGCCTGCGATCGGTACTGCTGGAGTTGTATCCGCAAGCGTTGCAGTCGTTTCCGAACCTCATGCACAAGGAGGCGCTGACCGTGCTGGCTGCGGCGCCTGGGCGATGGACGTCCAGTTCGACTCCACCATCGACGGCAAGGCGATCAAGATCGCGTCGATGATCGACGAACACACCCGGGAGTCACTGTTGAATCTGGCGGAGCGCTCGATCACCGCCGAACGCCTCGTCGCCGAGCTCGAAGCGGTATTCGCGTCCACCGGCAGCCCACCACAGGTGTTGCGGATGGACAACGGTCCGGAGTCCGTTTTCCAAGCACTGCAACAGGTTTGCGACGGCAGGGTAGGCATGTCCCACATCCCGCCTGGTACTCCGAGGCTATCCGGCCACATCGAATCGTTCAACAACCGACTCAGGAGGCAGTGCCTCAACCGCAACCATTGGAACACCCTGTTTGAGGCACAAGTGGTGACCGGCGACTTCAAGGACGAGCACAACCACCGCCACCGTTCGGCCCTGGGCTACCGAACGCCAGCCGAGTACGCTGCGGCCCGCGGGCACACCAACACCCGGTGGCCTGCGAGATCAACTGAATCCGGATCAAAACACACCGACTCCAATACCGGATCGATCAGTATCGGGGACTCGCCAGGAAGACTCGGCCTGATTACGCAAGTCCATGACCTCGCCATGATCACCGACAATCGCTACGCGCAGGCCTCTCAGATAGCTGGCTTCGTCGCCGAGCAGGTAGTGATCGATCGAAGGTCCTGCTGTGCGACTTGCGAAGTGGTTACACGGGAGGTGCCGGATCGTATTGGATGTACCGCCGTACCTGACGTGCACGGTCTGCGCCGGCGAGTCGGACGACAAGGTGCAAGGCCATGTCGATGCCGGCCGACACTCCCGAGGCGGTGATCACGTCGCCGTCGTCGACGAACCGGTCATCGCGTCGGACGTCGATGGTGGGGTCAAGCTCGGTGAGCTGATCCAGCGAGGCCCAGTGGGTGGTCGCTGCACGGTGCGCGAGCAGCCCGGCGGCCGCGTACACCAGAGAGCCTGTGCACACGCTGGTCATCACCGGGACGACGTCGCGCTGGTGGCGAAGCCACGTCAACTGGTCGTCATCGTGAAGCTGCGGCCGTGTCCCCTGGCCACCTGGATAGATGAGCACCTCAAGCGGTGGAGCGTCGGCGAAGGAATGATGGGCCTGCACCACCAAGCCCTTGGCGCACTGGACCAGTCCGCCCTCGCGGGACAGGCACACCACGGCGTAGCCGTCTTCGGGGAACTGGCGTGTCCAGGCGGAGAGCACTTCCCACGGGCCGATCGCATCGAGTTCCTCTACCTCAGCGAACAGAACGATCCCAATATGCTTCACCACGGCCGTCGACTGTACGCCCCGTGGCGGTGTCCTTGCCGATCACACCGGTGTAGCCGTCCCAGTCCACCGTGGTTTTGCGATGGTGCCCGAGTGCACGCCTTGGTGGTTGCGGCCGGTCAGCTGCGCGGCCCGGGTCGGGGAACAGATCGACGTGGTGTGAAAAGTGTTGTAGCAGATTCCGCTCTCGGCCACCCGCCGAAAGGCCGGGGTGTGCACCTCGCCGCCGACGACATCGGACAGGCCGAATCCGACGTCGTCGAGTAGAACGACGAGGATGTTCGGTGCGTCGTAGGGCAGGTGTCGTGAGGCTCGACGCGGCTAGGCTGCGAGGCGGGGGTGGATGGCCGTAGGCGGATGGAGTGACGGGTGAAGGTTGGGTTGTACTTCGACCTTCGCAATCCTCATGCGTGGCGTCAGGATCCGGCCAGGTTGCACTCGTTCACACTGGAGGCGATCGAAGAGGCCGAGCGTCTGGGTGCCGACTCGATCTGGCTTTCGGAACACCATCTTTTCCCCGATGACTACGTCGCGGCGCCGCTGACGTTTCTGGCCGCGGCGGCTGCGCGAACGTCGCGCGTCCGGCTGGGGACCGCGGTGGTGCTCGCACCGCTGCACAATGCCGTGGAGGTCGCCGAGCAGGCCGCGATGGTCGACCTGATCTCAGGTGGTCGGCTCGACCTTGGCTTGGGCACCGGCTACCGCGTACCCGAGTATCGACTGTTCGGGGCGGAGCCCCGCCGGCGGTACGCCCAGACCGAGGCGAAGGCGACCGAGATACGACGGCTGTTGGCGCCGGGGGGAGTGCTGCCTCAACCGGTGCAAGCCGAAGTTCCGATCTGGCTGGGCTATCAGGGTCCACAGGGAGCGCGCCGTGCCGGGCTTCTCGGCGCCCGCCTTCTCTCGGCTGATACGCGCAACTGGGCGCCGTATCGCGACGGCCTGCTCGCCGGCGGTCACGACCTGAGCCGAGCGCGGATGACCGGCTGGATCAACACGTGGGTCAGCGATGACCCCGAGGCGGACTGGCCGATCGTGCGGGTGCATCTGGCCCACCAGTTCGACACCTATGCCGCCCTCGGCGTGGAGGGCACCCCCGAGCCCCCACCGCCGCCGGTGGACCCCGACCGCATCCGCGCTGGCGACCCCGACGCACTCATGGGGTACTTCTGGTGCGACCGACCCGAGGTCGTGGCGGCCCGCATCGCCGATTACACCGCGGGTGCACCCGTGGAGACGGTGCTGATCTTCGCCTCGCTGGCCGGTATGCCCGAACACATGGTGATCCGACACATCGACACCGTCTGCACCAAGCTGGCGCCCTTGCTCGCCACGTCCTGACCAATCGAACGGGACCGGCCCGGCCCGGGCAGGGGCTGTTTCCCTGGCGCCCCGGCGCGCAAAAGCCCGGCACGAACCCGATCAATACCGTGACAGCCGCGTTCATCAGCACTGGTGAGGCGTATCCCGAGCAACGTTGGTTTGTTGCTCCGTGTCGGGCGGATACGTTGTTCTGCGGCCCGTTGTGGACACGGCTGCTGCCGCACGGATGGATTTCGGGAGACCCGGGCGGGCGAGGCGTCGTTCGATCGCGTCGCGGCTGAGCCGCCCGCCGGCGATGGCCGGGAACAGCGGATCGATGAGAGGTCTCTGGCGCTTCTTGAGCCATGCCTTGAGGACGCCTCTCGTGGTCGGCACCAGCGGTGTTCGTCGTTCTGCCTTTGCCGACGCTGTTCACGTTGGCGCCGGTGAGCGTGATGTCGTTGCGGGTCAGTCCGGCGAGTTCGGAGGTCCGCAGCCCGGTTTGGATGGCCAGGGCGAACACGGCGTGGTCGCGCCGACCGGTCCAGGTCGTCTGGTCGCAGGCTGCGAGCAGCGCATCGACCTCGGGTTCGGTGAGATAGGTGACCAGGCTTCGGTCGGTTTGCTTGGGTGCGATCGCGAGCTCGCGCTGGATCGACGCGGCATGCTCGGGATGGCGCAGGGCGAGGTAACCGAACAGCGAGTGGATCGCCGCGAGGCGGTTGTTACGGGTGGTGGGCCGGCTGTGCCGGTCACGCTCGAGGTGGTCGAGGAAGGCGGCGACCGGCCCGGCGATCCTCGTCTCCTTCTCTCGGCAACCAAAAGAAGACGATGACCACACCGATATCGTTATGCCAATCCCGAGACGGCAATCACTTCGGCCTACAACACCTTTCACCGAACATCGGCATGACATGAAGGTTCGCACAATCGTGGAGCCGCACCCCGTACATCGCGGGTTGTGTTGTACCGGGCTTGTCGATCAGCTCGCCGCCGATGCCGGCCCGGTGTTACCTACTCGTCGTACCGTTCTGCTGCCGCAGCAGATCCAGCCCTTTCATGTCCATCAGTTGCATGTCCGGGGCGAAGGTGTGGACGTCGCCCGCGGCGGCGCGTTTCGCCGAATACATCGCCACGTCGGCCTGTTTGAGCAATCCGTCCGCGGAAACGCCCGGATCCTCAGCTGACGCAACGGCGAGCCCGACGCTGGGCCGTATCGTCAGCTCCTGGCCGTCGATGGTGAACGGTTCGTCGAAGATGTCGATCACCCGGTTGGCGACCACGGACGGGGAATCGGCTCCGCCCTCGATCAGAATCGCGAACTCGTCGCCGCCGAGGCGGCTGACCGTGTCGCTGGTCCGCAGACACCCCAGGATCCGTTCTGCGATCCCGATCAACAACGCGTCCCCGGCCTGATGACCAAGGCTGTCGTTGACCAGTTTGAAGTCGTCGAGGTCCAACGACAACACCGCCAACGCCGTGGTATCGCGGTTCCGCGACTGCAGGGCGTGGGTAAGTCGGTCGTGAAACAGAGCACGGTTTGCCAGGCCGGTCAACGGGTCACGCAACGCCTGGTCCGCCACCATGACCAGCAGCCGCCGGTTCTCCTCGACCACCAAGAATTGCCGAACCAGCACCGCGCTCACCAGGAGCAGCGCCACTCCGAGCACCGGGGCTGATCCCGGGCTCGGTAGCAGGTAGACCGTGCCGACCACGCTGGCCAACAGCAGCGGCACATACGGCAACCACAACGCGACCCGCGGCGGCACCCGGGCCGCCCCCAAGCCGGTCTCCAGATGCGGGACTCTGAGCAGCGCGGCCACGCCCAGCAGCAGCAAACCCGCCAACCACCCCAGATCGATGACGCTGCCGCTCACATAGTCGTTGTGCAGGATCAAGTAGACGAAGGCGCTATCCGAGAGCGCGATCAGCGCGACCCCCACCGTCAGCAACGTCATCCTCGCCCGCTGCCCGGCACGTGCGCGGGCCAACACCAACACCACCACCGTGATCAGCACCAGATCCGACACCGGATAGGCCAACGCTAGGCCCATCGCGAAATGGCTGACGCCGTGAACGGTAAACACCGCGTGAAGCACACTCACCCAAGACACCAGGAACAGCGACCCGGCCACGATCAGCCCGTCCAGTACCAAACGTGTGTGAGACTGACCCCGATACCCGATTGGCAACAACACCAACGCCAGGCAAGCGCCGACCGGAAACACCAGATACGCCCCGTCCGCCATCGACGGAAACGGGCCCTGCTCCCGACCCCATTGCTCGTAATGCCCCCAGATCGCATCACCGACGAACCACCCAGCCAAACCCATCATCAGGCAGATCCACGCAGCCCGGTCACGGCCGCGACCGGACCACGCCGCCACCCCCGCACACGCGACCGCGAACAACCCGAAAGCCACAGACCCGACGTCGCTGACGGCCCGGGTGGTTTCGACACCGCCCCAGCCTGCGAACAGCCACACACCGACAACAACGAGTGCGGCTCCGGCGAAACCGGTAATCCAAAACACCTTCGGTAACGCCATCAGAGACCTCGGGGATACTTCAACCAGGGAACTCCCGTCACGGACGATCAAAGCAGATTATTTGAACATCGACCATGGGCGCGTCTAACAACCAACCGGCAGGCCGGCAAGACTCAGTCCCACAGTTGGTGTCATCCGGACAATTGTGGGTGTTGGTCGTCGAGGACCGCCTAGGACCAGCACCAGCCGGCGAGTTCACGGGCGATCCCGGCGTTGGCGACCACGGAACGTTTCTTGCGCTCATCGAAACGCACCCGGCCAACCCGAACGCCGTGAGCGTGGCGATGCTGCGGAACCCCCCATCCGGGTCACCACCGGGGTGAACACCGAATCAGCGGCGACCGAGTTCTACTGCTCCGTAATAGGTTTCGAGCAGGCCTGCAACGAGGACGGGCCGATGAACTACCCCGAGGCGGGTCTCTATTTGGAACTTGTTCACCTTTACGCACCCCACGGGCGATCAGACCATGACCCGCAAGCGGACAAACGACCTTGGCGGCATCCGCCACGTCGCGCTCGAGGTGACCGACGCGGTCGCTGCCCACGAGTTCATTCGTTCACAGCAGCAGGTGTACGAGAAGCGGGGGCTCCACATCGAGATCCTGGGCCAAGACCACATTCCCGAGGAAATCACCCCCTATCCCTACACGTTCTTCTACTGGATCGATCCCTGGGGCGTGCAGTGGGAGATGGAGCAAGGCCGCCCGGTCGGGCGGGCGGTGACAGGGATTGTCGGGTGAGCACGCGCGTCGTCGGTGAAGGACCGGTGCGCCTCGGGGGGTGCGACCGGTCAGTCTGAATCGTCGCTGAGCTGACGGGCGATTCGAGAGAGCTTCTTCGACAGTTCCGTCACGCGCCGGTCATCGTCGTCGTAGAAGCCCCGCCCGCTCTTGGCGCCGAGCAGGCCGTCGTCGACGTGGCGCTACCGGGACGCGGGTGCTGTGGAGCCCGTCGCACGTTGGCCGAGGTCGCCGCCGAGCTACGTGCGTCGGACTCCGACGCCGTGGTGCAGGAAGTCAAGCAACCGGGCATCGGTGCGATGCTGACGCCCCGATCGCCGCTGAAGTGGGATCGCGGCTACACCGGCGCGTCCGCCGCGCCTACTCTCGGCGAGAATTCCCTCGAAATCGTTTCCACCCTACAACGGCCGAACGCGCCAGGCACTTGACACAGAGAGGCGTCTACAAGCAGCCAGACAATGGAGGTTCTCACTCCTTGTGAATTCTGGAGTCCTTGCCTACCTGCGGCTTTCGTGGTTGTCTCACCTCAATCGCACCCAGGTTTGTCTCATGGGAGGCTGCATTTCCTACGGCCTTGGCCTGGTCGTCGATTCACACCTTGATCACCGATAAAGCAGGACAGGCGCGCGCAATCTGGTCGAAGTCGGCATCCTGCGTGACGACGGGAAGACCGTGCTCGATCGCCGTTGCCGCAATCAAAGCGTCGGTCAGCTTCACCGCCCGATGCACGCCTGCGGCCTGGCATTCCGCAACGAGTCGAGCCCACGACACCATCACCGCTTCGCCAATCGGGATGGGATCTGCCGCGCGCGCCAGCGCGAGGGTGCCCGCACGTCGTGATCGGGTCGCTGTGTCGCCAGCATTGAGCACACCAAGTTGCAGTTCGCCGATCGTGATGACCGAAAGTGCCACGCGTTGAGGAAGTTTCGCGATGGCACGGCCGCTTTCGCGCGCGATGAACACCGACGTGTCCAGTAGGCCGACTTCGGCCTCGACTCCGGTCACAGGTCGTTGAGGGTCTGACCGGCAAGGTCATCGAGTTCCGCGGTGAGGCGCGCGTCAGCCCCATGTTCGGCGAGCTCGTTGCGTAGATGCTCCCCGGACAGCCAACGGACGCGACGCCGATGCGGGACGATGTCGGCGACGGGCTCGCCGTGCACCGTGAGCGTCACCGGTTGCCCAGCCTTGACTGCATCGATCACCTGACTTGTGCGATTCCGCAGCTCCCGCACGCCGATCTCCATGTGCGACAGCGTAGCATAAATGCAAGATTTTATTTCTCGTCTTCGGAATCAATGACCGAGCCTTTCCGCCTGAACGCGAAGACCGGCAGTTCGTCGCCCTGGGTTTTAGATCGCGGCCGCGCAGTTGCGTCAGCACGTCCGCGGCGAAAAGCCAATCGCGTCGGTATTCCGATAGGAGCCGGACGTTTTCCAGTTCGACTGGAGGCGGGTCAGTTGCCACCTCGCACCGCCAGCCGCGAGCCTGCAGAACTTCTCGCGTCCAAGCGAAGTAAACGCGTAGGGGTAACGACAGCTGTGTCGAGTTGCAGCGAAGATTGACCAGAATCGAGGGGCGACCGCCAAGCTACTTTGACCGAATCTCGGCGTGTCGCGAATGTCGGTCGATCTTCGTTGCATAACAATAGGTCAGACGCACTTCAGTCGCTCAGTTTGGGGACGCGGCGGTGTGGAACAGAATCGCGCCGATGGGCCCGTCTCACTCAATCTCTACGCCGGCGCAGATACCCGCTACGTAGTGCGGCTGTCCGAGCCCGCGGTCATATCGGCCACCGCTGCAGACATCGAGTACACCGGCCGGATCAAGTCGCTGGACTCGGCAACCCGTACCGGTGACCTCATCGTCGCCGCGAGTCCGGTGGCCCGAACATCTTCCGTCGGCACGTCGGGCGCACGTCAGCGCGACAGACGTCGTCGCGTCAGGATCGAAGGATGGCATCGTGCTGCCAAACCGTCTGCATGACAAACACAATCGAGTAGCCGACTACTCAGGCCGGGCGAGCGACGGCGCATTAGCGTTACACCCAACGAACTCAATGTGAGTCCGCGGGTAAGAGCTAGTCTTCGCACGGGTACGCCGGGAGGGGCAACCATGATGGCCGTCAAGATTCCGCGCGACCTCATCGAGTACATCTTGCTCGGAAGCGGCGGCGGCCGGCGCCACATCCAGGACTCGCCGATCCTCATCGATGTATGGGTGAAGTACGCCGAGAATCCAAACGACCCGGCGGATCTCCTGATTACGTCCCACGAAGACAGCACCTCAAACGCGCTCGCTGCACGGATCTACCGGGGGATCGCGCGTCCCGACGGAGCCGAGCACGATCCGGTCATCGCACCGTTGCAGAACTTCGTCGCCGCACGGTTGTACTTCGGCGAGGTATTGCAAGTCCTGGTTCCTCTAACGGGCTGGTGGCAGGACGAAAGGACACAGGCTGAGCTCGACGAGTACGACATGGCGGATTCTCCGAAGCTGACGCAGAGCGTGAACGACGTCATCGAATTGCGAACGCGGTGGCTGGGGTCCCCTGACGCCGCAGCGATGGTGAACCAACGATCGGCATTCGAGCGATTCGTCGCGATGTGCACTCTGTTGATCATCGCCGGCCTCGACCCTCTGAATGAGAAGAAATCCGATTCCGAGCAGGGCATGACGGCGCTGGTCGCTGCGGCGGCCATGCGGATAATGAACAGGCCCGCGTCAGACATCGAAGCCACAGTGCGCGGGATTCTCCAGGCGATGAAGCCGAATCGCACACCGATGGTGTTTCAGATCGCGCTCAACCGACGAGCCACGGCGGCCATCGCAAAGTCCGTGCCGACAGTGAAGGCGGACGCCGCACGGCGGGTCTTCGATGTCGACTGCTCTGGAATCGACTGGGCGTTAGTCGATGCCGGTATCGACCAGACGCATCCGGCATTCGGCACGCGAATCAAGGCGACCTACGACTTCACCAACTATCGCCAGATCGTCAGCTTCGGCAACGACAGGCAGCAGGTCCGCGAGGTGAACCTCAAGCTGCTCGAGGAGGGTCACGGCGGCAAGCTACCCAGCGGGGCCGACGGCACGCTCAAGAAGATCGCGCAGGCCGGCATCGCGGGCAAACCGCTGCCCTTGGACCTGATCACCGACATGGTGACGGTGAAGAAACCGCCGACACCGGCCAGTCAACACGGCACTCACGTCGCCGGAATCATCGGCGCCGCCAAGTACACAACGCCCAAGGACCCCGATTCTGTCGACGGTATGTGCCCGGGGATCGGCATCTACGACTTCCGCGTCCTCAAATCCGACGAGGTGGACCCCCGTGAACTCGACAACACCGAGTTCTCGATCATCGCGGCGCTGCAATTCATCCGGATCACGAACGAACAGGCCGGCCGCACCGTCGTCAAGGGCGTCAACATGAGCCTGTCAATCCCACACGACGTCAAGAACTACGCGTGCGGGCAGACTCCCGTCTGCGTTGAAAGCGAACGATTGATCGACAACGGGGTTGTCGTCGTCGCGGCGGCGGGCAACAAGGGCGCCGAGGAGACTGTCATCGACGGCGTTTCCTTCTACAACTTTCTCGGCTTCGGCATCACCGACCCGGGTAACGCTGACCGCGTCATCACTGTCGGGTCCACGCACCGGAGTTCCCCGTTCACCTATGGCGTCAGCTACTTCTCCAGCCGCGGGCCCACCGGCGACGGCCGCCTCAAGCCCGACCTGGTCGCACCCGGAGAGGACATTCACGCGCCAGTCCTACAACACAAATGGGATCGCGACGACGGGACCAGCATGGCCGCACCCCACGTCAGTGGTGCGGCCGCCATGCTGATGGCGCGCTACCCCGAGCTTGTCGGCAAGCCGGACCGAATCAAACGGATTCTCTGCGATACCGCAACGGATCTCGGCAGGGAACGCAGCTTCCAGGGACACGGCTTGGTCGATGTCCTCCGGGCACTAGAGAGTCAATGAGGTGAAACACCATGCCCAACAGGATCTTTAAAGTCGAGGTACTGCGCGCACGCAAGGGCGATTGCTCGCTACTGCACTACGGGACGACCCAGAAGCCCGGGCTCGCACTGATCGACGGCGGACCCGACGACGTCTACCAGCCGTTTCTGCGGCCCCGGCTCGAAGAGTTGCGCGCGGAGCGTGGGCTGGCAGACGACGAGCCACTGATAGTGAACCTGATGATGCTTAGCCACATCGACGACGATCACGTCGCCGGACTGCTAGAGCTCACGCAGGAGCTGCTCGAGGCCAAGAAGAACGACGGGCCGAGATTTGTTCGTATACTTGACCTCTGGCACAACACCTTTGATGACATCGTCGACAACGATGCAGGGGAGTTGGCGGGCGCCGTGAAGACACACTTCGGGCCCGCAGCGCTCAATGGTGGCTTGCCGGCGAATGTGCTCGACCAGCTGAAGGATTCGGCCGCGCCCGCAGTGGCCGACACGGTGATGGTCATTGCGAGCGTTCCGCAGGGACGTCAACTTCGTGGTGATGCGAAGAGCCTCGAAATCGAGCGGAATATAGAAGTCGGTGACGGTCTGATCGTCGCAACCGACCAGAGCAAGCAGCTCGATATGGGTAACGAGCTGAAGTTCACCATCGTCGGCCCGACGCTGCCCGAGGTGAAGAAACTCCAGACGCTGGTTCGGGCCTGGCTGAAGGATCATCCTGAGGCACAGGAAAGGGTGACGGCGTCAGCACTGGCCAGCCTTGCCGACGCCTCCCCGACAAACCTCTCGAGCATCGTCGTGTTCGCCGAAGCTCATGGCAAACGCATCCTGTACACCGGCGACGCGCTAGGGGACAAAATCCTGAAAGGCCTCGAGCTGGTGGGCCTGGTAGCCAAGGGCGGATCGATCCATCTCGACGTTCTGAAGGGTCAACACCACGGCAGTGACAGAAACTTCACACCGGAATTCTTCAAGCGAGTCACGGCCGAGCACTACGTGTTCTCCGGAAACGGTGAGAACGGCAACCCGGAACGCAACACGCTCAAGATGGTCGCCGATGCACGCGGCGATGACGACTACACGATCCATCTCACCTATCCCGTCGACGAGATCGACGTCGCGCGGAAGAAGGACTGGGAAAGCAGCAGAGCCGACGAACAGCGGCGGCAAGCCGCGACCGTTCGCGCCAAATGGTCGAACGCCAAGAACAGCCTTGCGGCATTCTTGGCCGACAACCCCGACGTCAACGACAGGATGGTGATCGTCGAGGAAGGTGTTCCACACACCATCGATCTGCTCGGATAGACGCCATGGCTGACACGCGAAACCTGATCATCTGCCTAGACGGCACGGCGAACGAGGTCAAGGCGAAGGCCGTGACCAACGTCTTCAAGGTCGCCGAGATCGCCGACTTTACGAACCCCGAGGAGCAGTTGCTCTACTATGGTCCCGGCGTGGGGACGATGGCCGCACCGAGTGCTTGGACCATTGTCGCACAACGGGTCTCGCTGATCGGCGGGTTGCTGCTAGGCCACGGCATGCGCCAGGACATCGCAGAGGCGTACACGTACCTGATGAACACCTGGCGCCCAGGCGACAAAGTATTCATCTTCGGGTTCAGCCGCGGCGCCTACACCGCCCGAGCGCTCTGCGGGATTCTCTACCGTGTCGGGCTGCTGCGTCCCGGTTCCGACAACCTCGTTCCTTATGCAGTGCGCGTATACGCGCGTCGGCCCGGAAAGGACTCCGATCTCGCGAAGCCCGAAGGCTGGGATCGCATGGACAAGTACTCCGAGGCGCTGTCGATCACCAGGGACGGAGACAGGCGATCATTTCCCATCGAGTACCTGGGGATCTACGACACGGTCAAGGCCACCAAGGGCATCGGCCGCGACATCAGCTGGCCATACACCCGAAGCCTGCCGAACGTCCGGCTGATCCGCCACGCGGTCTCCATCGACGAGAAGCGGCGGCCCTACCCCGAATACCTCGTGCACACCGACCCGATGAGTAAGGACCTGAAGGAATTCCGGGAAGTGTGGTTCGCAGGCGTTCACTCCGACGTCGGCGGGGGATTCGTCGACGACCCGAAACTCGGCGTTATTGCCATGCGGTGGATCGTCGACGGTGCGATCAAGCAGGGGCTGATTGTTCGACGACAGCGATACGTGAACCGCTTCGGGAGCCTGGGCGAGACGGACGCCTGCGCACCGATACACGAGACGCCTTGGTACTGGCGGTTCGCCCAAGCGCCGTGGTATTGGCTCTTCAACCCGTGGCGGCACCGCCTCATACCCGAGGGTGCGACGATTCACGAAAGCGTCGAGATCCGACGGACGAACGCCAAACCTGATTACCGCCCGCGACTACCGAGCGGGTACCAGGTCGAGAAGGAGCCGTGGACAGGTGCACCGCCCACCGCTGAGGAATAGGTCTGTCTCGGCGGCCGATTGACCGTCGGACAAGGCGCGCCGTGAGCGCATCGCGGTTGCCGGGTCCGAACTGTCGATGTACGTGCTGAAATCGGACACAACCGATGGTAGGAAGGGCGATGGTCTCAGCCGGTGGCACCCCACTGAGAATCTCGGAGCGCTGCGGTTGCCCACGATCGCGCCGACCTACCGTGCACCCAACACCCGCACAGTGCGAACACTGTCGTCGCGGCACGGTCTGACGTGCGGACCTCGACCCGACTCACCACAGTCGCTGTGCTGCAACCATTTCGGATGCGGCACGCTGCACCGAGATCTGACATCCGACGGTTGGCGATGATGGCCTGTCTTCTCGCACGCCGTACTGCGGCGCGGGCACCAACCTGTTCAGCGAGGCCGCAAATCTGGCCGTCGCCGGGTGACTTTCCCGATCCTCGGGCGCCGCTGAACCGCCGGGGCCATGCCGGCGTACACCAGGGCATGAAGACACAACGCATTGCCCTCACAGTCGGATCAGCCATCATCGGAATCGGGCTCACCGCCACAGCGACTGCCTGCAGCAGCGACGCAGCGTCGACCGACTACGCGTCGTCCGCACCGTCCACCACCTCCTCTTCGGCCGCCGCCCCGGTGTCATCCGCAGCCCCCGTGTCACCCGCAGCAGCCGCGGCGCCGATCAAGGTCATCGACGCCGCCGACCTAGGGACGATCCTCGTCGATGTAGACGGCAGGGCGGTGTACGCGCTCGAATCCGACACCGCTACCACAAGCGCCTGCACCGGAAAGTGCGCACAGAACTGGCCTATCGTCATCGCACCCCAGCCGTTGCCGGCGTCGATCACCGGTTTCACCGGCACCCTCGGCGCGCTAACCCTTGCCGATGGACGGCGCCAGCTCACGGTGAACGATCACCCGTTATACACCTTCTCCGGCGACCAGACCGCCGGCCAGTACAACGGGCGTGGAAAGCAATTCGCCGATGGCCGGTGGGGCGTCGTCGAGGCCACGGGCAACCCCGCCTACTGAGGCGGCATACCGAACGGATTCCTAGCGATGCCAGATTGCCGCAACGGCGCTGAGACAACGACGACTCGGTGCCCACAGGGTTCGACCGGGGCACGGCCATGATTCGTCGACGCCGACCGCAAGAACACGGGCCCGATGACGACGACTCCACCGGAGACCTCGACGACCGACTCCTCACGGCGCTCTACGAGACGTACGTCGTGGTGGTACGTCGGTTTGTGCGCACCTACGTCGCCGATCCGGAACATGCCGAAGACGCGGTGCAGGAAACCTTCCTGCGGGCCTGGCGGCACATCGACCGGATCGACGTCGCGGAGGGCAATCCCCGCTCGTTCCTGTTCACCACCGCGCGCAACGTCCTGATCGACCAATGGCGGGCACAGTCTCGACGCGCCGAACTCGTCCACGACGACACGACCGTGAACGCCGCACCTACCGAGGACGACGTCACCAAATCGCTGGAGCGAATCCTCATCAACGAATCTCTTCGCACGCTCAGTACCGAGCATCGGGACGTAATCAAGGCACTGTACTTCGATGACCTCAGCGTCACCGAGGCCGCTGCCCGCCTCGACGTTGCAGTGGGAACCATCAAGTCCCGCAGCTACTATGCCGTACGCGCGTTGCGCGTCGCCTTCGACGAAATGGGGCTGCTTCGATGACCGAAGACATCCACCTCCTCCTCGGCGCCTACATCCTCGGAGGTCTCGACGTCCACGAACGGCGCCGGTTCGAGACACATCTCGATCGCTGCCCGCGCTGCCGCGACGACCTGGCGGCGGCCGCGCCCCTGCCCGCCTTGTTGAGCAAGGCCAGTCCCGAAGCACTGTCGGACGGTCACACCCAGCGGTTTGGCAGCGAGGTAGACACCCTGATACGGATGCGTCGATCTCGGCGGCGTCGACGAAGGACGCGATACCTCATGGGCGCGGCCGCGGCGGTCGCCACTGCGGCCGCGGTGGCGACGACCGTGGTCGTCTTCGTGGACCAACCTGCGCCGACCAAGCAGGCCAACGCCTACACCCTGACACCGCTGCAGGGAACGTCCTCGGGCGTTGCCACCTTGACCGAAAAGCCCTGGGGCACCGCGATCACCCTCAACATGGACAACCTGCCACGCGCCGGTTCGTTCACCCTACGCACCGTCGACGAAAGCGGTGCGATGCAACCCGCGGCGACCTGGGCGGCCACACCCAACGGTGTCAGCATCCTGCAGGGCGCGACCTCCATTCCGCGGAGCCGGCTCCGCATGCTCAGTGTCGTCGACGCAAGTAACGCGATTGTCGCAATGACCAATGTGTGATTCCCGTCGGTTGCGGTCCATTGATGTACCAGTTCGTGGTGGCCGGTACACCGTGGATCGCCCGGTCGTCGCCATACAGTTACCCAACAGGCTCAAGGCTCATGGCCCTTCGACATGACGACGGTGACGCATCCGGTTCACTTCTGGCAGGGTGAGACGCGGACAACGTGGTGCCCGAGGTCATCAACAAGATGGTGGCGGACATGCACCAGAGATGAACTGACCCCTACTTGGTGGTCGTTGGAGTCGGCGCGGGGACCAGGGACAAGCCCGTATAGATCTCGTCGAGAATTTCGGGCAGCATGGCTTGCGCCGTCGTCCTACCATCCGGCGAGAGCGTGAGATTCGTCCAAATGACCAGCGCCACATCGTTGTCCGGGTCGTAGCCCATGAACGAGTTGAAACCTGGAAGTTCACCGCCGTGGTAGTACATGGCGGCTTTCGGGCCGAAGCGCTGATACGAGATCCCATATCCGTACTTCTGCCCGTCGGGTGCATCGGGGTCCTCAGCTTGGACACTCGTCAACCACTGTTGGTGGTAGTCGGCATCGAAGACCCTCCCCAAGACGAGTGCCTTCATCCACGTGGCCAGGTCGTCGGCCGTGGAGATTGCGCCCCCAGCGGCGGTGGCGTAGGAGGAGTTCTGGTTGGTGTAGTCGATCGGTTTCAACGTTCCGGCCCGTGCGGCGGCCTGCAGGTCGGCTGGATACGGATCGTCGGCGAGTGCGTAATAGCTGCCGCCGTACATGTAGCCGTGTGCGTAGGGAGCTGGGATGGCAGTGTCGTCGGGAGCGGGCAGCAACGTCTGCGTGAGGCCGATCGGACCGAACAGGCGGTCCTGGAACTGCTCGGCTAACGGACGTCCGCCGGCCTTCTCCGCGATGAGACCAAGCAGTGCATAGTTGGTGTTGCTGTACTCGTAGGAGGCGTCGGGTGCGAACTGCGGCGCGTGCCGGAATGCGATGTCCAACACCTCCTGCGGTGTCCACGGCTTCTTCGGGTCGGCATCCATGGCGGCCGAAAGCGTGGGGTCTGCCGTGTAGCCGTAAAGGCCGCTGCGCATCTTCAAGAGCTCTGCGATCGTGATGGCCTCGCCATTGGGCACGTTCGGGACGTACGCCGACGCCGGATCGCTGAATTTCAGTTTGCCGTCCTGAGCGAGCAGCACGATCAGCGCGGCAGTCATGGTCTTTGTGTTCGAGGCGATACGGAAGTGAGTGTTCGCTTCCGGTGGTGTCTGCGTGGCCAGATCGGTCGTGCCGACCGCCGCGTCGAACCTTCCCTGTGGAGTGCGCAGGACGACCATCGCCCCGGGAACCATCAGTTTGTCAGCGGCGCCGTCGACCAACGCTTGAAACTTCGTGGGATCAATCGTCTTGAGCGCGGAGTCCCTGGGCGCGGAGCTGCTCGAGGTCGTCGTAGCCGAGGATGCGATCGTCGGCTCGGCCGGAGACGAGCAGCCCGCAATCAATACCGCCATCGACGCCGCGAGCCCAGCGGCGCGCATGGAACCCACTCTGCGGTAACGCGCCTTGGAAACGATCACGACCTCCACTACCACCGCCTCAGCGCTTGGCTTCGCGGACCGCGATGAGCGCGGGTATTGGTTGGCGGACGTGGCTCGCGTGGCCTAACCATAGACCGTTTCTCCGGCGACGATCAGCGTACGACTGATTGAGCGGCGCGGCGTCAATCAGGCTCACTGAGGCGAGGTCCGCCCTGACAATCGTCCTCTTCAGGCACCTCCACTGCGCCCAGGGCAGGTACCACTGCCACGCCGATCGGTTCGAAATCGGCATCGTTACGAGTCACCGAGACAGCTCCGCTTCCGTTGGGTAACGGACTCGGGACTCTGGAAAGTCAGAAGGGTATCCCGGACTCCATTCTGGCGGCGAGAAGTGGGCGGCACTGTTGCGTTCGACATCAGTCCGGAAAAGCAGACCACGATGGTCCTTCTGCTCAACACCAACATCTCGTACCACGGCGCCGAACCAGCGCCACGCGCCGGTCATCGTCGTCGTAGAAGCCTCGCCCGCTCTTGGCGCCGAGCAGGCCGTCGTCGACGTGGCGCTGGATAGTCATCGAGGCTCTGAATCGTCGCTGAGCTGACGGGCGATTCGAGAGAGCTTCTTCGACAGTTCCGCCGGTGTCGGCGTCTACTCCGAGCGTGACGCCACATCGATTGCCTGGTGGCCCTTCTGTACGTGGGCCGAGGTGAAGTCACCGGGCAGGGCCGTCGGGCGACGAAACCGCGAAGCCCACGATGCGCGTCAGCAACCAACCTTCGACGGCGGCTTCGCGTCCGGTCGTTGGTTGGCTGGCCTCGGCCGCGTTGGTCATCGCCCTGAGCGCGTTGGGTGTCTCGTTGTGGGTGGTGCTTCACCGGCCTACCCCCAGCGCTCCCGCCGCGCCGCCGGCGCCGAGCGCGCAGCAGATCACCGACGCAACAGCAAGGGCATGTGGTGCGTATGGCACGGTGCGTACCGCGGTGAACGCGCGCAGCAAC
>JBBRTH010000078.1:0-22958 GCA_038244615.1 Mycobacteriales bacterium
ACCTGCCGATGCGGTAGCGACGTCGAGGTCGCCATCCGCTCCAACTCCGCGCGCTGTTCCAGCGTCGCGGTCAACGCAGCAGCCACCATAGGCAAATTCTACCAACAAATAACCAGATCATTTCACCGACACACCACTAGTACGCGCCCCTCCGCGAGTTCTTCATCAGGGTCGTGGATCGAGCGATGTCATGACCACCCTGCAGAACTCGACGTCAAAATTCGTGGCGGACCTCGCGCAGGGCCACCCGGCCATCCGTGGCGAGCACGCCCTCGGCCCGCAGCAGTTCCAACTGCCTGGTGGTGAGGTGCGGTGCAGGTCTGCCCGTTGCGCTGATGACGCGGTGCCACGGTAGATCCGAGGAATCCGTCCGCATGATCCAGCCGACGATGCGCGCACTGGAAAGCTCTGCGGCAGCGGCGATGTCGCCGTAGGTCGACACCTTGCCGCTGGGGATCGAGGCCACCAGCCCGCGTACGGTCTCCACCTGCTCGTCGGTGATCGCGGCCACGGCTCAGCCCACCCGCTCGCGAATCACCGCCGCCGTCTCGGCCGGTTTGGCCTGCGCCACCATGTGGTCGCAGTCGAAGTCCACCAGCGTGAAGTCGGAGCCCAGCTCGGCGCTCAACACCGCGACGAGTTGCTCGGAGACGTACGGCGGATCGGTTCTGGTAGCCCGCACGACCGTCGTCGGTGTTCCCTTGCGGGGCAGGGCGATCGGCCGTGCCAGCTCGCCCCAGTACGACATCATCGCGGGGATGCCGATCCGCCAGCCGACCCGTCCGTTCGGCACCGTGACGAGGTGCTCGTCCAACTCGCGCTCCAACTCGGCCGCATCGACCTCACCCCATGAGCCCGACGTCTTGTCCGCGCGCGCCTCGTCACGATCCGCGAAGTCCGGCGAACCCAGCATCGCGTCGGCGATCTCCAGCATCCACGCGCCGTCGAGGCCCACGGCGGGGTCGAGGAGGACAAGGCCTGCGACGAGGTCCGGTCGGGCCGCCGCGAGGTTCAGCGCGACGGCACCTCCGAACGAGTGCCCGACGACCCACACCGGCCCGTCCGCATCGCCCTTCAGAAGGTCCGCGAGCGCCTCCACATTGGCGTCGATGGTCCACGGTGCGGCCCACGATGACCTGCCGTGTCCGATGAGGTCGGGTGCCAGGATGGCGTACTCCGAGAGGTGCTGCGACGCAAGGGTCTCCCAGCGCTGGCCGTGCCCGGTGAGACCGTGAATCAGCAGGATCTGGGGCGGCTTCTGGGGGCCGAAGCGTCGTACGGCCAGGACGTCGTTCACGCCGTCGATGCTGCCAGTACTGGACCAAGACTGCGACATTCCCCGGTCGCTCCGCTCTCCCCCGCAAGCGGGGGTACCCCCAGCGCCGTCCGCTTGTCGGACCCCCGTGGTGACATCTCCCCATGCCTGTACCGCGCACCGCACTGTCGCCCACCGTGCTGACCGAACCCGGTCGGCGTGGCACCGTGCGCGTGCTCGGCGGGCCGGGGACGGGGAAGAGCTCGCTGCTCGTCGATGCGGCGGCCGCGCGCATCGCCGCCGGGACCGATCCGGAATCCGTTCTGCTATTGACGGGTTCGGCGAAGCTGAGCGCTCGTGCCCGCGCCTCGGTGACGGCGACGCTGCTGGGCGATGACGGTCCGTCGGCGGTGCGGGAACCGATGGTGCGCACCATTCATTCCTACGCGTTCGCGGTGCTGAGGCTGGCGGCCCAGCGCAACGGTGATCCGCCCCCACGGTTGATCACCAGCGCCGAGCAGGACGGCATCATCCGCGAGCTGCTCGCGGGCGATCTCGAGGACGGCGCCAACGCCTCGGTGACGTGGCCTCGGCATCTGTACCCTGCGCTCGGCACGGTCGGGTTCGCCAACGAGCTGCGTGATCTCTTGGCGCGGTGCACCGAGCGTGGAGTGGAACCCGCTGCGCTGCAACGTATCGGACGACGTGCAGGCCGTGGGGAATGGGTGGCGGCAGGTCAGTTCGCGCAGGTGTACGAGCAGGTGATGTTGCTCCGATCCGCGGTAGGCATGGCGGCGCCACAGGCCACCGTCCCCGCCCTCGGGGCAGCGGAACTCGTCGGCGCCGCGCTCGAGGCGTTGGCCGCCGACCCCGACCTGCTGGCTGTCGAGCGGGGCAGAATCCGCCTGCTCCTGGTCGACGATGCGCAGAACCTCGACCCTCAGGCCGCGTTGTTGGTTAGGGTATTGGCGGCCGGTGCCGAACTCGCCGTGATCGCAGGCGATCCCAACCAGTCGGTGTTCGGCTATCGTGGCGCCGATCCGGCGCTGCTCAGTGCGGGCGATCATCCGACGATCGTCCTCACCGAATCGCACCGGTGTGCCGCCGCCGTCGCGCGCGCCGCCACGGGTGTCGCGAGTCGACTGCCCGGGGTCGACGATGCCAGGCAGCTGTCTGCCGCTGACGATCGAACCGGGTCGCTGACGGTGCGGATCGCTGCGTCGGAGCGCGCCGAATCCGCCGTGATCGCCGACGCGTTGCGACGCGCGCATCTGGTGGGCGGCGTGCCGTGGACCGAGATGGCGGTCATCGTGCGATCGGTGCCCCGCGCCGGAGCGGCGCTGACCCGCGCACTGACGTCGGCGGGGGTACCCGTCGACCAGCAGGCGTCCACGGGTTCCCTCGCCGAGCACCCGGCGGTGGCGGCACTGCTGACCGTGCTCGACGTGGCCGTCGAAGGCCTTGACGGAGAGCGGGCTCTCTCGCTGTTGACCGGCCCGATCGGTCGGGTCGACCCGGTGTCCCTGCGGCAACTGCGCCGGACCCTGCGCCGTGCGGACGCCAGCAGCCCCCCACGCGAATTCGCCGACCTGCTCGTCGACGCCCTCGATCCCGATCTCCCAATCGACGGTGACGTGCCCAACCGGTTGGCCAGGGCGTTGACGCGCGTGCGCAAGGTGCTCGCCGCCGCCCGCCGGAGTGAGGCCGACGGACTGGACCCCCGGTTCACGCTGTGGCAGGCGTGGCATCAGACGGGTTTGCAGCGGCGTTGGCTGGTCGCGGCCGACCGTGCCGGTACCGTCGGCGCCCAGGCGGGCCGCGACCTCGACGGCGTGACGGCCTTGTTCGACGTCGCAGAGCAGTACGTCACGCACACGACGGGGGCGTCGGTGTCCGGTTTCGTCGATCACGTGCGAGCGATGTTGCTACCGGCAGGAGCCGACGAATCAGCTCGGCGTGGTGAGTCGGTCGCTCTGCTCTCGGCGCATGCCGCCCTCGGTCGTGAGTGGGAGTTCGTCGTCATCGCGGGACTGCAGGAAGGCTTGTGGCCCAACGTCATCCCCCGCGGGGGAGTGCTCGCCACTCAGCAGCTCGTGGACGTGCTCGACGGCATCGCCGACGGGACCTCCACCAGGGCGCCGTTGCTCGCAGAGGAGCGCAGGCTGTTGATCGCCGCGATCGGCAGGGCGCGCACCCACGTGCTGGTGACCGCCGTCGACAGCGACGAAGGCGACGACGCCCTGCTGCCCTCCCCGTTCTGCGACGAGCTGCTGGCCTTGGCGACCGAGCGCCCGGACGAGAACGCCGATCCGGTCCGCGCGCCGCGGGTCCTGGCGCCGTCCGCGGTGGTCGGCAGGCTCCGCGCGGTGGTGTGTGCGCCGGAAGGTGCGGTAGACATTACGACACGCACCTGCGCTGCAAGGCAATTGGCCCGGTTGGCTGAGGCGGGGGTGCCGGGATCCGCGCCGGCGCAGTGGTACGCCACCACGACGGCGTCGACCGAGCAGCCGCTGTGGTCGGATGACGGGCACGTCGTGACGTTGTCCCCGTCGACGTTGCAGACGTTAGCTGACTGCCCGCTGCGGTGGCTGCTCGAACGCCACGGCGGCAGTGGTGGCCGTGATGTACGGTCCACGCTCGGCACGCTGGTTCATGCGCTGGTGTCAGACACCGAGAAGTCCGAGGGCCAGATGCTGGCGGAGCTCGAATCGGTATGGGAGGGAATCCCGTTCGACGCGTCGTGGCATGCGGCCAACGAACTGGATCGCCACCGGATGATGTTGACGGCGTTCCTCGAATGGCGCGCCCAGACCCGTTACGAACTCACCGAGGTGGGCACCGAGGTCGACGTCGAAGGAGTGGTCGCGCCCAGCGGTGTCGACCAGCCGGGCGTGCGGGTCCGTGGACGGGTCGACAGGTTGGAGCGCGACGCGGAGGGCAGGCTCGTCGTCGTCGACGTCAAGACCGGCAAGAGTCCGGTCGGCAAGGACGACGCTCAGCGGCATGCCCAGCTCGCGATGTACCAGTTGGCGATCGCCGAAGGGGTTCTGCCGCAGGGTGACGAGGCCGGCGGCGGTCGACTGGTCTACCTCGGCAAGATCGGCGCGGCGGGTGCCACCGAGCGCGATCAGAACCCGATGACGTCCGACGGTCGCGACGAGTGGCGCGACCGCGTCCAGCAGGCCGCGGGTGCCACCAAGGGCCCTGAGTTCGTGGCCCGGGTCAATGATGGGTGTGCCCATTGCCCGGTCCGGGCGATGTGTCCCGCCCAGGCGGCATTGGGAGGACCTTCGTGACCGACCGATACAGCCCGGCTGAGCTGGCCGATGCGCTCGGCCTCTTCGCTCCCACCGAGGAGCAGGCCGCGGTGATCGCTGCGCCACCCGGTCCGCTGGTGGTGATCGCCGGAGCGGGGGCGGGGAAGACCGAGACGATGGCTGCGCGCGTCGTATGGCTCGTCGCCAATGGGTATGCCCGCCCCGGTGAGGTGCTCGGGTTGACGTTCACCCGCAAGGCGGCAGGGCAACTGCTACGTCGCGTTCGCACTCGGCTGGCGCGACTGGCGGGGGCGGGCCTGGTTCCCGGTGATCGGTCCGAGGTCGACGAGCACCCGTCGATCGGGACCTATCACGCGTTCGCGGGAACGCTGCTGCGCGAGCACGGACTGCTGCTTCCAGTGGAGCCGTCGGCCCGACTGATCGGTGCAACCGAGCTGTGGCAGTTGGCCTTTCGCGTGGTGTGTGATTGCCCGGAGAAGTTGTGCACCGAGAAGTCCCCGGCCACCGTTACCGCGATGGTGCTGCGGCTGGCCGGTCAGCTGGCCGAACACCTCGTCGACACCGGCCAGTTGCGTGACACCCACGTCGAGCTGGAGCGGTTGGTGCTCGCCCTGCCCGCCGGACCCCGGCAGCGCGACACCGGGCCCAGTCAGGCGCTGCTCAAGCTGCTGGCCACCCAGACCGAGCGCACCGAGATCGTGCCGCTGATCGACGCGCTGCACAACCGGATGCGCGCCGAGAACGTCATGGACTTCGGCATGCAGATGGCGGCGGCGGCCCGACTCGCCGCGACGTTTCCTCAGGTCGGTGAGCAACTGCGTCAGCGCTATCGGGTAGTGCTGCTCGACGAATACCAGGACACCGGCCATGCGCAGCGGGTGGCGCTCTCGTCGTTGTTCGGAGGCGGTGTGGACGACGACCTGGCGCTCACCGCCGTGGGCGATCCGATCCAGTCGATCTACGGCTGGCGCGGTGCGTCGGCGACCAACCTGCCCCGGTTCACCACCGACTTCTGCCTGTCGGACGGCACACCCGCGCCGACGCTGGAGCTGCGCACCAGCTGGCGCAACCCGCCGCGCGCGCTGCGTCTGGCGAATGCGATTTCGGCGGAGGCGCGGCGCCGGTCGGTGGCGGTCCGCGAGCTGCTGCCTCGCCCTGGCGCGCAACCCGGCACCATCCGGTGCGCGCTGCTGCACGACGTGAGCATCGAAAGGGACTGGATCGCAGAGCAGTTGGCGCGGATCTACCACGGAGCCGTCGAGTCGGGTGGCGACGTTCCCACGACGGCCGTCCTGGTCCGCCGAAACGCGGACGCCGCGCCGATCGCCGACGCGCTCACCGCCCGCGGAGTACCCGTGGAGGTCGTCGGACTGTCGGGCCTGCTGTCGGTGCCCGAGGTGGCCGACGTCGTGGCGATGTTGCGGCTGACGGCCGACCCCACCGCGGGCTCGGCCGCGATGCGCATCCTCACCGGCCCGCGCTGGCGCCTGGGTGCTGCCGACGTGACGGCGCTGTGGCGACGGGCGGTGGAGCTCGACTCCGCCTCCAAGGCCGCGACCGACAGGTCGTCGACCACCCACATCGTCGCGTCCGCCGGGCCCGACGCCGACAGTGCGTGTCTGGCCGACGCGATTTGCGACCTGGGTCGTCCGGATCGTTACTCGTCCACCGGCTACGGGCGGATCGTCGCGCTCTGCCGTGAGCTGACGGTGCTGCGGGCGCAGCTACACCATCCCCTGCCCGACCTGGTTAGCGAGATTCGGTGGATGCTGGGCGTCGACGCCGAAGTTCGAGCCGCGCAGTCGGTGTCAGCCGGATGGTGCGGCACCGAGCACCTCGATGCGTTCTCCGACGTCGTCGCCGATTTCACGGCGCGGCCGTCGGCATCGGTCGCGGGATTGCTCGCATTTCTCGACGCGGCGATGGAGGTGGAGAACGGACTGGCACCCGCGGAGCTCACGGTGTCGAAGGACCGCGTGCAGATTCTGACCGTGCACGCCGCGAAGGGCCTGGAATGGCAGGTCGTCGCCGTACCGCACCTCAGCAGTCGGGTGTTCCCGTCGACGGGGACCGCACGGACCTGGCTCACCGACGCCGGCGACCTGCCGCCACTGCTGCGGGGCGATCGCGCCTCGGTGTCCGAACACGGCGTCCCCGTGCTCGACATGTCGGACGTCAACGATCGAAAGGCCCTGTCCGACAAGATCGCCGCCCATCGCCAGACTCTCGATCAGCGCCGTACCGACGAGGAGCGCCGCCTGCTGTACGTCGCTCTCACTCGCGCCGAGGACACCCTCGTGTTGTCGGGCCATCACTGGGGTGCCACGGAGTCCAAGCCCCGTGGACCGTCGGACTTCCTGATCGAGATCAAGGAGGTGATCGACCGGGCCGCGACCGCCGGGGATCCGTGCGGAGTCATCGAGCACTGGGCCCCCTCGCCCGCGGACGGTGACGTCAACCCGTTGCGGGACAACGTGATGGAACGATCATGGCCGGTCGACCCGGCCGGCGCCAGCCGCGAGCACGTCGACCGCGGCGCCGAACTGGTCGGGAAGGCCATGACGGCCGGACTCCCGTCCGACGGGTTGGATGACACGGACGTCGAGGGGTGGACAGCGGACGTCGACGCGCTGCTAGCCGAGCGCGAGCTGGCGCTCGTACGACCAGCACCGGTTCTGCCACCCCAACTGTCGGTGAGCGCGTTGGTGGACATCGGTCGCGATCCGGAGGGTGCGCTACGCAGGCTGCAGCGACGTCTGCCGGTGCGCCCCGACCCGCAGGCGCTGCTCGGCACGGCATTCCACGACTGGGTGCAGCGGTTCTTCCACGCGGAGCGGCTGTTCAACCTCGAAGATCTGCCGGGAGCGGTCGACGGCGAGCTGGGGTTGGCCGAGGCCGAGCGACTCGCCGAGCTCCAGGCGGCCTTCGCCGTGTCGCCGTGGGCGTCGAGGATCCCCGTCGACGTCGAGGTCCCGTTCGACATGGTCCTCGGCGGCACGGTCGTCAGCGGCAGGATCGACGCGGTGTTCGCCGACGACGATGGCGGGGTCACCGTGGTGGACTGGAAGACCGGTGATCCGCCTGCTACCGCAGAGGCGTTGCAGCAGAACGCCGTTCAGCTTGCCGTCTATCGGCTGGCCTGGGCCTCGACGTCAGGGGTGTCGCCCGACTCGGTGCGCGCGGCATTCCACTACGTGCGCAGCGGCCGGACGGTGGAACCCGACTGTCTGCCCGATGCCGTCGAGTTGGCCAGGCTGCTCGACCCGCTGAGCGAGGTGCGTTGCGGTACACCTTGAGCGCCTGGGTGATCATCGGGATCTGCAGCGGGAGGCGGGCGATCGTGCCGATCCGCGCGGGCCAGCCCTTGTTCCAGAGCACCCGAACCGAGTTGATGTTCGCCGGGAAGACACCGACGTAGAGCGCGATGGCCGCGAGCGCACCGACGCGGCGGGTACGCGGGGCCAGCAGCATCGCACCCGTCGCTGCCTCGGCGACGCCGGAGGCCAGCGTGTAGAACCGTGCGCTGCCTGGCAGTTCAGCCGGGACGATCGTGTCGAACGGCTTCGGAGCGACGAAGTGGAGCACGCCCATGCCCATGAGCATGGCCCCCATCCGCTGCGCCGTGGCTTGGCTGGGCGCCTTGTCGGATGCTGGTGCGAGTGCGGTCATGGTTACATTGTGGTGTGCGGCGAGTTGGGCGGATGATGGGCCCTCGTGGCCGAGGGTAGATTGCGTCGCCGGATGGAGGCGCTCGATCAGACGCTGACCACTCTGCCCGACCATGCACTGGTCGGGACGCTGCGCATCCCCGAGACACCGGTCAGCCCGGCCCGCAAGATCGCCAAGCGCGTGCTCTACGCCCTGTTGGCGCTGTTCGCCGCGGTGCTCATCGTCTACCTGGATCGAGACGGTTACCGCGACGTACAGGACGACCAGCTGTCGTTTCTAGACTGTCTGTACTACGCCACCGTTTCATTGTCGACCACCGGCTACGGCGACATCACCCCGTTCACGCCATCGGCCAGGCTGATCAACGTGCTGGTGATCACGCCGCTGCGGGTGGCCTTCCTGATCGTATTGATCGGTACGACCGTGGAGACCCTGACGGAGGCGTCGCGCCAGACCCTCAAGATTCAGCAGTGGAGGAGAAAGATGCGCGACCACATCGTCGTCGTCGGTTACGGCACCAAGGGCAAGACGGCCGTGTCGGCCATGATCGGTGACGGCGCCAAGAGCGGCGAGATCGTCGTCGTGGACACCGACCGGTCGGCGCTGGACCGTGCCGACAAGGCCGGGCTCGTCACCGTGCACGGAGACGCCAACCGCGCCGACGTACTCAGGCTTGCCGGCGCTCAGCACGCCAAGGCGATCGTCGTCGCCACCAACAGCGATCCGACCGCCGTGCTCGTCACGCTGACCGCACGGGAGCTCGCGCCCAAGGCGAAGATCATCGCGTCGATTCGTGAGTCCGAGAACCAACATCTGCTCCTGCAATCGGGTGCGGATTCGGTCGTGGTGTCGTCGGAGACCGCGGGTCGACTGCTCGGGATGGCGGCCAACACGCCGACGGTCGTGGAACTGATCGAGGATCTCCTCACGCCGGACGCTGGATTCGCCATCGCCGAGCGCGACGTGACGTCCAAGGAGGTCGGGGGTTCCGCGCGGCATCTGCCCGACATCGTGCTCGGAGTGGTGCGTGATGGGCATCTGGTGCGGGTGGACGCGCCGGAGGCCGACGCCATGGAACTCGGCGACCGATTGCTCTACATCCGCAACGCGGATGCAGACCGTTGACCGGAGGGCAGGAGCGAAGCGATGCGGGGGATGTGACCGGAGGGCAGGAGCAAAGCGACGCGGGGGATGTGACCGGAGGGCAGGAGCAAAGCGACGCGGGGGATGTGACCGGAGGGCAGGAGCGAAGCGACGCGGGGGATGTCACCTCAACTCCGGGCGCATTCAACCTGCGCAACGTCCCCCTGCTGTCGCGCGTGGGCGCCGACCGCGCCGATGGGGTGCGCGCCGACGTCGACGCCGCGGTGGCCGGGTGGAGTGACGCCCTGCTGCTCAAGGTCGATCGGCGCAACCAAGTACTCATCTCCGGCGGCCAGGTGGTCCTCGGCAAGGCGCTCAAGCACGCCGCCAAGCCCGACCAACACGCCGTGTTCCTCGGCCGGATGCAGGACGGCAGGCACGTGTGGGCGGTGCGCGGGGCGCTCGAGGGTCCCGAGGACCCGCACGCCGAATCAGAGGTTCTCGACCTGCGAAGGGCGGGTGCGATCTTCGACGACGTCAGCGCCCAACTCGTCGCGACCGCGACCGCACTGCTGAATTGGCATGACCGCGCCCGCTTCAGCGCCATCGACGGCTCGCCGACCAAGATTCACAAGTCTGGGTGGTCCCGGATCAATCCGGTCAACGGGCACGAGGAGTTCCCCCGCCTGGACCCTGCGGTCATCTGCCTGATTCACGATGGTCACGACCGTGCGGTGCTCGCGCGTCAAACGGTGTGGCCCGAGCGGCTGTTCTCGCTCATCGCAGGATTCGTGGAGGCCGGCGAGTCGTTCGAATCCTGTGTCGTGCGCGAGGTCGCCGAGGAGATCGGGTTGAGCGTCACCAACGTGACCTACCTGGGCAGTCAGCCGTGGCCGTTCCCGCGCTCGCTGATGGTCGGCTTCCACGCGATCGGGGATCCGGAGCAGGAATTCTTCTTCAGCGACGGCGAGATCGCCGAGGCGGCGTGGTTCACCCGCGCCGAGGTGCGTTCCGCACTGGCCGACGGGGATTGGAGCAGCGACTCGTGTCCACGACTCCTACTGCCGGGGTCGATCTCGATCGCCAGGGAGATCATCGAGTCCTGGGCTCACACCCCGTGATCGAACCGTTCGCCGACTGAGTCAGGCGGCGAGCTTGGCCTGGACGGCCTTGAGGCTCGGGTTGGTCAGCGTTGATCCATCGGCGAACTTCACCGTCGGGACGACGTGGTTGCCGCCGTTGACGGAGCCGACGAACTCGGCGGCACCGGGCTCGGCCTCGATGTCGATCTCGGTGTAGCCGATGCCTGCGGACTTCAGCGCGGTCTTGAGCCGTGCGCAGTAGCCGCACCACGGCGTGGAGTACATGGTCAGCTGGGCGTTGTTACCTGTCATAGCGGTGTCAACGTATCGGATCTGGCGCTTATTGCACCAACCACGGCGGGGGGCCGACCGGGGCGCCGATCAACCTGTGTCCCCACGCCCTGACAAGATGGAGGCCATGCCGTCCCAGGCTCCCGCGGCCGCCACTTCAGCGCTCAGTCGACTCCTCGACAACCTCGACGACGAGCAGCGCGAGGCGGTCCAGGCGCCGCGCGGGCCGGTCTGCGTGCTCGCGGGCGCCGGCACCGGAAAGACGCGCACCATTACCCGACGGATCGCCTATCTGGTGGCCGCCGGTCACGTCGCGCCCAGCCAGGTGCTCGCGGTGACGTTCACCTCGCGGGCAGCTGGTGAGATGCGCGGCAGGCTGCGGTCGTTGGACGAGCAGGGCGCCGACGGCGCCGGCACGGGGGCCGTGCAGGCGATGACGTTCCACGCCGCGGCCCGACGTCAGCTGCAGTACTTCTGGCCGCGGGTGGTCGGCGACACGGGGTGGGAGCTCCTCGACAGCAAGTTCGGCGTGGTCGCGCAGGCCGCGAACCGGGCCTCGATCCAGGCCAGCACCGACGACGTGCGTGATCTCGCCGGTGAAATCGAGTGGGCGAAGTCGTCGCTGATCAGTCCAGAGGGCTATGCGGCAGCGGTCGCCGAGGCCGGTCGCGACATTCCGCTGGACGCCGCCAAGATCGCGACCGTATACGCCGGATACGAGGCCATGAAGGCCCGTCGCGAGGGCACGACACTGCTGGACTTCGACGACCTGTTGCTGCACACCGCCGCCGCCATCGAGACCGACGCCGCCGTCGCGAGCGAGTTCCGCGACCGGTACCGCTGTTTCGTCGTCGACGAGTACCAGGACGTCACGCCCCTGCAGCAGCGGGTGCTCAACGCCTGGCTCGGCGACCGCGACGACCTGACGGTGGTCGGTGACGCGAACCAGACCATCTACTCGTTCACCGGCGCCACTCCCGGTTACCTGCTGGACTTCTCGCGTCGCTTCCCCGAGGCCTCGGTGGTGCGGCTGGAACGCGACTACCGATCCACTCCGCAGGTGGTCTCCCTGGCCAATCGCGTGATCGCGATGGCACGTGGTCGCATGGCAGGCAGCAAGCTGCACTTGATCGGCCAGCGCGACGCCGGTCCCACGCCGACGTTCAACGAGCACCCCGACGAGGTCGCCGAGGCCGCCGCCGTCGCGAAGGCCATCAAGAAGCTGATCCATTCCGGCACGGCGGCATCGGAGATCGCTGTGCTATACCGCATCAACGCGCAGTCGGAGGCGTACGAGGAGGCGCTCACGACGGAGGGTGTGGCGTTCCAGGTCCGTGGCGGTGAGGGCTTCTTCAGCCGCCAGGAGATTCGGCAGGCGTTGGCTGCGCTGCAACGGGCGTCGGCGCGCATCGACGTGGTGGGGGCCGATCTGCCACCTCTGATCCGCGAGCTGCTGGAACCCCTGGGACTCACTGCCGAGGAGCCCCAGGGTGTCCGGGCGCGCGAGCGGTGGGAGGCGTTGGTCGCGTTGGTCGAGCTCGTCGAGGAGGAGGTGGCCGTGCGGCCCTCGCTCGACATGCGCGCGCTGCTGGCCGAACTCAGGCAGCGCGCCGACGCGCGGCACCCACCGGTGGTGCAAGGCGTCACCCTGGCGTCGTTGCACGCGGCCAAGGGACTGGAGTGGGACGCGGTGTTCCTCGTCGGACTGGCCGACGGCACGCTGCCCATCTCGCATGCGCTGGCCCGCGGGGCGGACAGCGAACAGGTCGAGGAGGAGCGCCGTCTCCTGTACGTCGGAATCACCAGGGCGCGTATCCATCTGGCGCTGAGCTGGGCCCTGGCCCGTACTCCCGGCGGGCGGCAGGGCCGCCGTCCGTCACGCTTCCTCAACGGCGTCGCCCCGCAAGCCACCGCCGATGACGGGCCGAGCAAGCCTCGGCGGCAGCGCGGCGCCACGCCACGCTGCCGCATCTGCAACGGTGCGCTGTCCAGTCCGGCCGCGATCATGTTGCGCCGCTGCGAGACGTGCCCGTCAGACCTGGACGAGGATCTGTTGGCCGAGCTCAAGGAGTGGCGGCTCGAGACCTCCAAGGAGATGAAGGTGCCCGCGTACGTGGTGTTCACCGACAACACGTTGATGGCCATCGCCGAGACGCTGCCCGCCGACGAGGCTGCGCTGGTCGCCATCCCCGGCATCGGCGCCCGCAAGCTGGAGCAGTTCGGGCCCGACGTCCTTGCGTTGGTCAAGGCTCGGCACTGAACCGGCGCTGGAACCGCCAAGCTCCACAAAGATCGTGCCAAAGATGCAGGTCAGAAAATGGCTTGTCCGATTTGGGTGTTAGCCTCTATCCTCGTAACCGTCCAATCCGGTCGAGCAGAAGGGAGGGGTCCAACATGATTTCCAATCAGTTTTCCGGCGTAGCCGTCGCTGGCGGTGCTGCAGTCATGTCGTGGACCCTCCACGTCGCTGGACCCGTCGCCTCGGCGTCGCATCCGACGCCTGCCACGCGCGACGCCATTCCGGCGATCAAGCGACGCACCGCCGCGTCCGTGAATCGGGGCTTCATCTAAAGCCCACGAAAGCCATCTGGCCACGGACCCGACGCAAACGGATCCGTGGCCAGATTACTTTCGGGGCCCACCGAAAACCTGGTCGCAGATCCATCGAGACAGACAGATGGCCGATCGACTTAGACCAGGAAGAAGGTGATTCGGACATGTCTGCGCAGACATGCCGCGAAAGGACGTTCCCGGCGGTGCCGTGTCACGGCAACGAGCCCGACCTATGGTTCGCCGAGAACCCGAGGGAACTCGAACGGGCCAAGGTGCTGTGCGCCGACTGCCCGATCCGGCGCCAGTGCCTTGCCGAGGCGTTGGAACGTCAAGAGCCGTGGGGGGTTTGGGGCGGCGAGATCATCGACCGCGGAATAGTGGTGGCCCGTAAGCGACCACGGGGTCGTCCTCGTAAGCACCCCATTGCAAATCCGGCAGCCGCTTAGCCGGCGCAGGACCGCCTCGGCGGAGCCGAGAATCAGGCCGAAGCGTCGGCGAATCCTGGAATGAGTTCGGCCGCAAGCGCTTTCGTGGGGACATGCGCATCGAGCTGGCACGAAATTGCGACGACAGAGGCGATGACCCGCATCGGGATGGCCAGCTTGACCGGCAGGTCCATCGCGCGGGCCGTCTTGATCGCATCGGCCGAGAAGTTGTCCATGTTGGCCGCCGCCATCTTCTGAAGCCACTTGCGGGTGTAGTGGAACACGTCGACCTGGACCGGTTCGACGTACTGGCGCAGCATCTCGTCGATTTCGCGGGGGGACACCTGCTCGCCCTTCTGGCCCTTCTGGATGAAGCCGACCTTCTCCATAGTGGGCAGCAGGTTGTCGTAGTCCTTCGTCAGCGCGTAGCGCACCATCAAACCGAGCTCGATCGGTAGGCCGCCCGGAATGGGCGCCACGGCGCCGAAGTCGAGCACGCCCAGCTTGTCCCCGGGGAGCAACATGAAGTTGCCTGGATGTGCGTCGCCATGCATCATCTCGATGCGTTGTGGGGCGTCGTAGGTCAACTCGAACAGCCGGGTTCCCACGAGGTCGCGCTGCTCGGGGGTGCCGTTGCGGATGATCTGCGCCATCGGAATGCCGTCCATCCATTCGGCGACGACGACCTTTGGCGAGCTCGCGACGATCGCCGGGACCACGAAGTGCGGATGGTTACGATATCCCTTGGCGAAGGCCCGCTGATTCTCCGCCTCCAACCGATAGTCGAGCTCCATCTCGGTGCGTTCGATCAGCTCGTCGACCACGCCTTGCACATCGGCGCCGGGGGCTAGCTGCCTGAACATCGAGACCATCCGCTTCATGGTCTTCAGATCCGCCCGCAGCGCCTCATCGGCACCCGGGTACTGGATCTTGACGGCGACATCGCGGCCGTCGGACCACACTGCCCTGTGCACCTGGCCGATGCTCGCCGATGCGACGGGTGTGTCGTCGAAGGAGGTGAATCTGTCCCGCCACTTGGTGCCCAGCTGCGCGTCGAGTACGCGGTGCACCTTGGCCGCCGGCAGCGGTGGCGCATCCTTCTGGAGTTTGGTCAGTGCCTCGCGGTAGGGCTCGCCGAACTGTTCGGGAACGGCGGCCTCCATCACCGACAGCGCCTGGCCGACCTTCATCGCGCCGCCCTTGAGCTCGCCGAGGACCGTGAACAGCTGATTCGCCGCCTTTTCCATCAACTCAGCGTTGACTTCGTCCCTGGACGACCCCGTCAGCCGCTTGCCGAAGCCCAGCGCCGCGCGGCCTGCGATGCCGACCGGCAAGCTGGCGAGCTTCGCGTTGCGGGCCGCTCGTCCGCGCTTGATGTCTGCCACTCCACCATCATCCACGACGAAGCTGTTTGCAGGACCGCCACGGGCCAGCAGTCGTTGTGAATGCTGATACCCGAGGCGTGGCGAAGCGTTCAGCACTCACACCGGGGGTGACGCGACCACCGCCGGCTCGTGGTCGAACCGGTCTGGACGTCGAACTCCAGCGTGGTGTCGAGGGTGGGCGGCGGATGACCGGCACGGCGCGGATCATCGGACTCGTGGACGGCCTGAATGACACGGTCGACCTGGTTCAATGCCAGCGCGGCGGTACCGAGCATGGTGGCGCGGTCGGCGCTGCCGACTGCGTCGCGCAACTGGGCGGCAACGGCGGGCCATGCCGCGTCGCGGTCGCTGCGGTACAGGTCGGCGCAGCCGAGGCAGCTGGTGACGCCGGGGATCACCAACGGACCGACCAGCCCGGTGCCGTCCCGCACCCGCACCGGCAGGTGCGGTATCCGCGCCCGGTGGAGATCCCGAAGCACGTGGGGATCGGCGACGAGGAAGTCCGACAGCACCACGAGGTCCGTCGTTCCGGGGGTCACGCCCGCGTGGTTGAGCCTGCTCTGCCTGACCCGGGCGCCCGAGCACCGCAGTGCGCTGGCGAGCAGATCCGACAACGGGCCGCGGCCGTGGATGCGGATGGAGGCCGACCGGGTGTGCGCAGGTGCGGCGGTCGCGAGGCCGCCCTCGACGAGTGAGGCCACCAGATCGGTCATCGCGGCGGCGTCGACGATGCCGCGGTTGAGGGCCAGCGCCTGCAGTTCGGAGGCCGTCACACCGGACTGCATGGCGCGCAGCACGTCGGCTAGGGCGGCGGCCGACAACCCGTCGGGGGGCTCGACGAGCATCGCGCGCCGTGGGTCCCACCCCACCTGGACGACACCGTCGGGCCTGACCAGCACCGGCATGGCGGGGTTGAGCGTGTGGCTCGACATGCGACGACTGTGCCACGGGATGGCGTGGCCGCGTTCACGTTATCCACAGGCCCCGCGGCCGGGGCAGGACTACTTCGGGTCGTCCCCGAAGTTCTTCTCGAGGTCGGCGATCGCCTGGTCGATGCCGCTGGTGTCGCCACCCATCACGCGGTCGATGAAGCTGGCGGGTTCGTCGAGGTCGTCAGCACCGGGAAGCAGGTCGGGGTGTTGCCACACACCGTCGCGGGCGTCCGCGCCGACCGCTTCGGTCAGCCGCTCCCACAACACCGCGGCCTCCCGCAGCTTGCGCGGCCGCAGTTCCAGCCCGACGAGCGTGGCGAACGTCTGCTCCGCGGGCCCGCCGGTGGCGCGTCGGCGGCGAAGCGTCTCACTGAGTGCCGACGCCCCGGGGATGCGGTCGCCGAGCGCGTCGGCGACGACGGTCTGCACCCATCCCTCGATGAGGGCCAGCAGCGTCTCGAGCCGCTCGAGCGCCGCGATCTGCTCGGGCGTCGACTTGGGCTCGAAGATGCCTTGATTGAGCAATTGCTCCATGGCCGACGGGTCGGTGAGGGACGCAGGATTGAACCCCGCCGCGAAGTCCTCGATGCCGCTCATGTCGACCTTCATGCCGCGGGCGAAGGCCTCGACGGCGTTGAGCAGCTGGGCCGACAACCAGGGCACGTGGCTGAACAGGCGATGGTGGGCGGCTTCCCGAGCCGCGAGGAACATCATGATCTCGCTACGCGGCTGCTCCAGGCCCTCGGCCAGGGACTCGATGGCCTCCGGCATCAGGGCGGCCACCCCCTTGGGGCCCAGGGGCAGCCCAATGTCGGTGGAGGTCAGCACTTCTCGCGACAACGTGCCGAGGGCCTGGCCGAGCTGAGAGCCGAAGGCCATGCCACCCATCTGGGTCATCATCGCCATCAGCGGGCCCGCCATGGCCTTGGCTTCCTCGGGCAGCGCCGATGCCCACACCGTCGACATCTGCTCGGCCACCGGGTCGCACAGCCGCTTCCAGGTCGAGAGGGTGTTGTCGACCCATTCGCTGGGCGTCCACGCCACGGTGCTCGTGGTGCCCGCGGGCAGGGGGGTGACCCCGTCGAGCCACGTGTCGGCTAGCCGCACCGCGTCGCCGACCGCCGCACTGGTCTGCTCGGACACCGGCTTGACGAACCCGATCGAGCTGGACGCCAGTTGGCGAGCCAGGTCGTAGTTGACGGGTCCGGCCTGTCCGCCGCCCGCCATCGAGGTACCTGCGCCGCTGAACATTTCGCCGAGTTTGGAGAAGATCTGACCGATGTTGTTCATGTCGAACTCGGCACCGCCGAATCCGAAGGGATCCGATTGCGACCCCTTGTCGGGGTCCTTCTTGCGGTCGTCTCGCTCGGGGTCGTCTCCCGGGGAGAAGCCAAAGGGCAGGTCAGCCATGGGTGCCACGGTACTCACCACAGGTGGTTGGCGTGGGTTCGCGGGTCACACTGAGAGTGAACTGCCGGTGGGGAGGGCGCAGCGACCGGGGGATCGGTTGCGGAGACCCCTAATGTGGGCAACGTGATGGGTGGAGCGAACAGGCGCGTCTTGACGTTGGTGGTGGCACTGGTGCCGATCGTTGCCTTTGGTCTGCTGCTGTCCGTGGTGACGGTGCCGTTCGTCGGTCTCGGTCCGGGTCCGACGTTCAACACGCTCGGCGACGTCGACGGAGAACAGGTCGTCGACATCCAGGGCACGGAGGTGAAGCCCACGTCGGGCAACCTCAACATGACGACCGTGAGCCAAAGTGATGGCCTGACGCTGGGCCAGGCGTTGAGGCTGTGGATGTCGGGCAACGAACAGCTGGTGCCGCGGGACCTGGTCTACCCGCCGGACAAGTCGAAAGACGCCATTGACAAGGAGAACGCAGGCGACTTCAAGCAGTCCGAGGACAGCGCGGAGTACGCGGCGCTGGGGTACCTGAAGTACCCCAAGGCCGTCACGGTCCAGAACGTCACGGATCCGGGGCCGTCGGCGGGAAAGCTGAAGGACCGCGACGCCATCGAACGGGTGAACGACAAGCCGGTGGCCAACCTCGAGCAGTTCACGGAAATCCTGAAGGCCACCAAGCCCGGCGAGCAGCTGGTGATCGACTATCGCCGCAAGGACGGTTCCCTCGGCACGACGACGATCACGCTCGGCAAGAACCCCGACCGCGACTACGGCTTCCTCGGGGTCGGGGTGCTCGACGCGCCATGGGCGCCGTTCACCATCGACTTCCACCTCGCCAACATCGGCGGGCCGTCGGCGGGCTTGATGTTCAGCCTCGCGGTCGTCGACAAGCTCACGACGGGCGACATCAACGGCGGCAAGTTCGTGGCAGGTACCGGGACGATCACCGGCGATGGCAAGGTCGGCCCCATCGGCGGCATCAGCCACAAGATGTACGCCGCGAAGGAAGCCGGAGCGACGGTGTTCATGGTCCCGGCGGAGAACTGCGACGAGGCCGTGTCCGCCCACGACGATGGCCTGCAGTTGATCAGGGTCGAGAATCTCACCGGCGCCATCGACGCGTTGAAGGCCTATTCCGCCGGTGGCGAACCTCCCCATTGCTGAGAGGTCCCTTTGGGATGGATGCGTAGAGTTATGGCACGTCGAATCGCGGCGTGGGACCGAGACTGGAGTTGACGAGTGGGGATGCGGCCCGCGGCACGAATGCCGAAGCTGACTCGACGTAGCCGAATTCTGATCGGGATGGCACTGGCGATCGTCGTCCTGCTGCTGATCGGCCCGCGACTGATCGACATCTATGTCGACTGGCTGTGGTTCGGTGAGCTTGGCTACCGGTCGGTGTTCACCACGACGCTGGTCACCCGGTCGGTCGTGTTCCTGGTGGCGGCGCTGCTGATCGGCGGCGTGGTGTTCGCCGGTCTGGCGCTGTCCTACCGAAACCGTCCGGTGTTCGTCCCGACCGCGGGGCCCAACGATCCCGTCGCGCGCTACCGCACCGCGGTGATGGCCCGGCTGCGGCTGTTCGGTATCGGCGTTCCGTTGTTCATCGGCCTGCTCGCAGGCATCGTCGGGCAGACCTACTGGACCCAGGTGCAGCTGTTCCTGCACGGCGGCGAATTCGGCGTCGCGGACCCGCAGTTCGGCATGGACCTTGGCTTCTACGCGTTCGAACTGCCGTTCTATCGGTTGGTGCTGAGCTTCCTCTTCGTCGCGACGTTCCTCGCGCTGGTGGCAAACCTGCTGGGCCACTACCTGTTCGGGGGCATCCGGTTGTCCGGTCGGACCGGTGCGGTGAGCCGCTCGGCCCGCATTCAACTCGTCACGCTGGTCGGCACGTTCGTGTTGCTCAAGGCGTTCGCCTACTGGCTGGACCGGTACGAACTCCTCAGCCACACGCGCGGCGGCAAGCCGTTCACCGGAGCCGGCTACACCGACATCAACGCGGTGTTGCCCGCCAAGCTCATCCTGCTGGCGATTGCCCTGATCTGTGCGGTCGCGGTCTTCTCCGCCGTCTTCCTCCGCGATCTGCGGATACCCGCGATCGGCGTGGTGCTGCTGCTTCTGAGCTCGCTGATCGTCGGTGCGGGTTGGCCGCTGATCGTCGAGCAGTTCAGCGTCAAGCCGAATGCCGCGCAGAAGGAGAGCGAATACATCTCCCGCAGTATCACCGCGACCCGACAGGCCTACGGGCTCACCGATCAATCGGTCACCTATCGCGACTACAGCGGGGACGCGGCCACCACCGCGCAGCAGGTGGCCTCCGACCGGGCGACGACGTCGAACATTCGCCTTCTCGATCCCACGATCGTCAGCCCGGCGTTCACCCAGTTCCAGCAGGGCAAGAACTTCTACTCCTTCCCCGACCAGTTGGCCATCGACCGTTACGACGGGGTCGACGGCAATCTGCGTGACTTCGTGGTGGCGGCCAGGGAACTCAACCCGGACCGGCTGATCGAAAACCAGCGGGACTGGATCAACCGCCACAGCGTCTACACCCACGGCAACGGTTTCATCGCATCGCCGGCCAACACCGTTCGCGGTGTTGCCAACGACCCGAATCAGAACGGTGGCTACCCCGAGTTCCTGGCCAGCGTCGTCGGCGCCAACGGCAGTGTCGTGCAGCCGGGTCCGGCACCGCTGGATCAGCCGCGCATCTATTACGGCCCGGTGATCGCCAACACGGCCGAGGACTATGCGATCGTCGGCAGGAACGGCGCCGACCGCGAGTACGACTACGAGACCAACACCGACACGAAGAACTACACCTACGGCGGCACCGGCGGTGTCCCGGTGGGCAATTGGTTGGCGCGCAGCGTGTTCGCGGCGAAGTACGGCGAACGGAACTTCCTGTTCTCCAACGTGATCGGCGAGAACAGCAGGATCCTGTTCAACCGAGGCCCAGCGCAGCGCGTGGAGGCCGTCGCACCGTGGCTCACCACTGACACCAGCGTCTACCCCGCGATCGTGAACAAGCGGATGGTGTGGATCGTCGACGGCTACACGACGCTCGACAACTACCCGTACTCCGAACTGACCTCGCTGTCGTCGGCGACCGCCGACTCGACCGAGGTGGCGCTCAACCGGTTGGCGCTCGACAAGCAGGTGTCCTACATCCGCAACTCGGTGAAGGCCACCGTCGACGCCTACGACGGCACGGTCACGCTCTACGCGCAGGATGAGGCCGACCCGGTGCTGAAGGCGTGGGAGTCGGTGTTCCCCGGCACGGTCAAGCCGAAGAGCGAGATCAGCCCGGAGCTGCAGGAGCACCTGCGCTACCCCGAGGACCTGTTCAAGGTGCAGCGCGCCTTGCTGGCCAAGTACCACGTCGACGATCCGGTGACGTTCTTCTCCACGTCGGACTTCTGGGACGTGCCGCTGGACCCGAACCCGACGGCCAGTAGCTTCCAGCCGCCGTACTACATCGTGGCGAAGGACATTGCGTCCAACGACAGTTCGGCGTCCTTTCAGCTGACCAGCGCGATGAACAGATTCCGTCGCGACTTCCTGGCGGCCTACATCAGCGCGAGTTCTGATCCGGCGACGTACGGCAAGATCACCGTGCTGACCATTCCGGGCCAGGTGAACGGTCCCAAACTCGCGTTCAACGCAATCAGTACCGATACGGCGGTCAGCCAGGACCTCGGCGTGATCGGCAGGGACAACCAGAACCGCATCCGCTGGGGCAATCTGCTGACGTTGCCGGTGGCCCAGGGCGGCCTGCTGTACGTGTCGCCGGTGTACGCATCTCCGGGGGCCAGCGACGCGGCGTCTTCCTACCCACGCCTCATCCGGGTGGCGATGCTCTACAACGACAAGGTCGGCTACGGCCCGACCGTGAGCGATGCGCTGGACGAGTTGTTCGGTGCCGGTGCGGGAGCGACGGCGACCGGTCCGGCGCCGACGGACCTGCCGGGTGGGCAGCAACCGCCGGCGGCGAATCCGACGACGGGGCAACCCCAGGCCACGCCGCCGCCCAATTCCCAGGGCCGAGCCCCCCAGGTGCCCATTCCCGTGGGGGCGGTTCCCGGCGGAACGACCCAGCTGACCGCGGCGAAGGCCGCTGCGCTGCAAGGGGTTCAGACAGCGTTGGATGCAATGCAGCAGGCGCAGCAGGGTGGCAACTTCGCGCAGTACGGTCAGGCGCTGCAGAACCTGGACGACGCGATGAACAAGTATCGGGAGACGAAGTAGACCGATAGGCTCCACTGCTGCGCTGTCGGTTGCTCGGGCCGCGATTGCGGTGGGACCGCCGAAGCGGCGCGCTGACGGTCGAGGTGAACCGTGGTGACGTCGACGCAGCGGCCCGTCAGTTGCCGGTGGGCGAGCTGCTGAGCGAGTGACCGCAGAGACGCCTCACCGCAGACGATCGTCGAGCTGCGGCTGCTCCGCGCGTTCTGCCATCACCGCGCGGCGTTCGCGCTCCGCCGTGTCGGGAAGGCCGGCGGAGTTGATCGGCGCGCCGACCCCGCCAGATCCGGGCGCTGCACTGGTCGAGGGCGCTCGTACGACGCTCCGATCCGGCCTCCGTGATGCGCTGAGCACCCGATTTGGGATCCATCAACGCCTTCGGTAACCTTTTGTTTACCCGTCGCGGGGTGGAGCAGCTCGGTAGCTCGCTGGGCTCATAACCCAGAGGTCGCAGGTTCGAATCCTGTCCCCGCTACTAGGCAAAACGGCCCTCGGAGATCTCTCCGGGGGCCGTTTTCATGTATGTAGCGGACCGGGGCCCCTCGCCGCTCCGACGGTGTGCAAGGTGACCAAGGTGGAGGTCAGGTCCTGAGATGTCCCGGCACGGCGTAGCCGAGTTTGAGCAGGGCTTTGCGGAATTTCAGCTCGTGCTCGAGAGGGACGGCGAGATGTTTGTCGCCGATGGGGTGGCACAGTCCGCGGAGACGGTGGTCACGGGCGATGAGCGCGGCGGTGGCGAGATCAGTGCATTCGATCACGCGGACATGGCCGAGATCGATGAGCTGCCCGACCCTGCGGTGGATATCGCTGATCAGGGTGCTCAGTGTGCTGGGCAGTGAGTGGTCGGTCCGTTGGGTCAGGAATGTGGTGAAATCGACGAGTTCGCGGCCGGCGTCGATCGCGGAGAGGAGGGTCGCGGCGGACACCGTCCAGACGTGGTCGCTGCTCTGTTTCGCGAAGGCGGAGACGACGAGCCGGTCTGCCGCCGCGAGGTCTCCGACGGCGACGATGTCGAGGTTCGGCAGCACCTTCAGGACCGTGGCACCGGTCGCGTCGGTGTTGTCCGGTTGGTAGGTGTCGGTCAGGCCGAGGACGTAGGCGCCCAGCGCGTTGAGCCTGATCGACCGGAGGCCGTCATAGCGGCTGAGCGTGTCGAGATCGTCACCGCCCCAGTTGTCCTGGAAGTCTGTTCGGGCGCCCGCAGGCCGGACGTAGTCTAGATCGACCAGCCCCAAAGTGCCTGCGTACTCGAAGACGACGGCCAGGGTGTAACGGCCTTCCAGGATTTCCCAGCTGTGGTAGCCGGCGTAGCCGAGGCTGCCGTGCTCCGGCTCGGACAGGTATAGCCTCCAC
>JBBRTH010000079.1:0-22922 GCA_038244615.1 Mycobacteriales bacterium
CCATCACCGCGAATGAACCCACGAGGACGGCGGCACGCGCCGTCTCATACACATTGGAGTGATGACGTCATGAATTCAGCTCACCGCAAGGCGTTTGCGGCGGCAGGCCTGACCGCAGTCGCCATTCTGGGCACCGCCGGGTGTTCGAGTGGTACCTCCACGGAGGCCTCGACCTCCAGCAGTGCCTCGTCGAGTGCGACGGCCACCGCGTCGAGCGCGCCCGCCATGACCGCGGGCGCCGATCCGGCCGCCGACCTCGTCGGCACGGGCTGCGCCGGATATGCCGAGAAGGTGCCAACAGGAGCCGGCTCGGTGGCAGGCATGGCGATGGACCCGGTCGCGACCGCGGCATCCAACAACCCGCTCCTGACCACCCTGACCGCCGCCGTCTCCGGCAAGCTCAACCCCGGCGTGAACCTGGTGGACACCCTCAACGGCGGCGAGTTCACCGTGATCGCACCGACCGACGACGCGTTCGCGAAGATCGACGCGGCCACGCTCGAAAAGCTCAAGACGGACGCCCCGTTGCTGACCAGCATCCTGACCTACCACGTCATTCCCGGCCAGCTGAGCCCGTCGGAGATCGTCGGTAAGCACAAGACGGTCGAGGGTGGCGAGGTCACCGTGACCGGTGCCGGCGAAGCTCTGAAATTCGATGCATCCGGCTTGGTCTGCGGTGGCGTCAAGACCTCAAACGGATTCGTGTACATGATCGACACCGTCATGATGCCACCGGCCAAGTAGTAAACGCCGCAACAGAACTCATGGACGGTGCCCCGTCGCGTCCCCCGTACTCGCAACGGGGACACCGTCCATGTTCCTCAACCCAACAGAAAGTCGAACCAATGAAATTGAACGACAAGACCAAGAAGGCCGTCACCGGCGCCTCGATCGCAGCGATGGCCATGGCCGGACTGCTAGCGTCGACCGGCGTCGCCCAGGCCGATCCCGCTGCCGGCCTCGTCGGCGCGGGTTGCGCCGGCTACGCGGAGGAGGTCCCGACGGGACCCGGCTCGGTGCAAGGCATGGCGGCGGGCAACGTGACGGCGGCGACCGCCAACAACCCCGTGCTGACCACGCTCAACGCGGCGATATCCGGCAAGCTCAACCCGAACGTCAACCTGGTCGATACGCTCAACGGCGGCGAGTTCACCGTGTTCGCCCCGACCGATGACGCGTTCAAGAAGATCGCCCCGGCGACGATCGAGACGCTGAAGACCGACGCGCCGCTGCTCACCAGCATCCTCACCTACCACGTCGTCCCGGGGCGGCTCAGCCCCGAGCAGGTCGTGGGCACCCACACGACGGTCCAGGGCGGCGAGGTCACGGTCACCGGTTCGGGTGCGCACCTGATGGTGAACAACGCCGGCCTGGTGTGCGGTGGCGTGCAGACCGTCAACGCGACGGTCTACCTGATCGACACGGTGCTGATGCCGCCTGCACCTCCGGCGACGTAATCGAAGAATCTCTCGTCCTACAGGGCGGTCCGGCTGAACGCCGGGCCGCCTTGTAACGTTTCGGCGCGTTCAGCACACGAAAACCGTTGACAGCGAGTGCTTCTCATGCTCGATCACCTGATCCGGCACCGCTCTGGCTACCAATGGAACACTAGTTGGAACCACCGACAAGAAACCCCGTCGCGACCAGTGAAACCACAGTGATACAAGGGGTTTGGCAGGGCCAACCCTCAGCGGCCGAGGTACGCCGCAATCCCCTTCACCACAGCGTCGGCGTATGCGGCACGGCCCTGCTCGCTGGACATCTGGGCAGCATCATCCGCATTGCGCATGTTGCCGAGTTCGATCAACACCGCCGGGTAGTCGGCAAGGTTGAGCCCGGCCAGGTCGGCCCGCCCGTACAAGCCCCCCGAGCCGATGTAGGTCGACTCGGCCAACCCCGACGATGCCAGCCCATCGCGCACCGCGGTGGCCAGTGCGTGGGAGGGCCCCATCTGAGATTCGTTGAGTCCCGGACTCGAGTAGTTCACGTGGAAGCCGTGGCCCGGTGCTGGGCCGCCGTCGCCGTGGATGCTGACGATGGCGTCGGGGTGTTGAGCATTCGCGCCAGCGGCCCGAGCATCAATACACGGAGCCGGGCTGCTGTCGTCGGCGCGGGACAACGCGGTTCGTGCGCCCATCGCGTTGAGAGCGTTCTGGACGAGTAGGGCGACATCCCAGGTGAACGTGTGCTCGGGGAACCCGGCATCGGTCGCCGTGCCCGTGGTCTGGCAGTCCTTGGTTCCCCCGCGGCCGTTGGGCACCTGGCGGCTCAACGGTCCGTCGGCCGCGGCGCCGTGGCCCGGATCCAGCACAATCACCTTGCCGGCCAGATCAGCCGCGCGGGCCTGCGGCGCTGGCCCGACGACCATTTCGGCGCCGATCAACAGCATGGTCGCCGCCAGTATCAGTGCACGCATCGCCCAACGCTAACAAAGCGAGGGTCACCCTCCCGGCGGGAAGTTCTCCACCCAATGCCTGGCAATGTCGACCCGGCGCGTGATCCACACCTTGTCGTGCGACTGCACGTGGTCGAGGAATCTCCCCAGCGCGGCGATGCGCGCGGGCCGCCCGACGAGCCTGCAGAGCAGTCCGATCGACAGCATCTTCGGAGCCCCCGCTGCGCCTTCGGCGTACAGCACGTCGAAGGCATCACGCAGATAGGTGAAGAAGTCGGAACCGCTGGGGAACCCGCTGGCCGACACGTACTTCATGTCGTTGGTGTCCAGCGTGTAGGGCACGACGAGGTGATCGGCGCCTGCGACGCGGGTCCAGTACGGCAGGTCGTCGGCATAGGAGTCCGAGTCGTACAGAAAGCCGCCGTGCTCGACGACGAGTTCGCGCGTCTGCGGCGAGTCCCTGCCGGTGTACCAGCCGAGCGGAGCTTCACCGGTCAACTCCGACATGACGCGGACCGCCGCGGCCAGTTCGGCACGCTCGGTTTCGGGGTCCACGAGCTGATAGCTGCGCCACTTCAAACCGTGGCAGGCGATCTCGTCGCCCCGCGCCTGGAAGGCGGCAACCGCCTCCGGGTTGCGCGCCAGCGCCGTGGCGACGCCGAAGATCGTCAGCGGCAGCTCACGCTGGTCGAACATCCGCAGTACTCGCCACAGGCCGGCCCGCGACCCGTATTCGTACAGTGACTCCATGCTCATGTGCCGGTTCGGAAATGACTGCGCACCAAAGATTTCAGACAGAAACGTCTCGGAGGACTCGTCGCCGTGCAGGACGTTGTTCTCGCCGCCCTCCTCGTAGTTGAGGACGAACTGCAAGGCGATGTTGGCGCCAGCGGGCCAGCGCGGATCGGGTGGTTGCGGTCCGTACCCCACCATGTCGCGCGGGTAGTCGTCGGTCGTCGGCGTCATGGTGGGATTGTCGCAGCGGATCAGCCCAGTTTCGCGGTGACCGGCACACCACCTCGTTTTCCCACGGTGGAATTCGGGCAAGATCAGGATCATGCCAACGTTGCTGTGGTTCCGTCGCGACCTGCGCCTGCACGATCTGCCCGCCCTTCTGGATGCCGCCAAGGACGACCAGGAGGTGCTCGCCTGCTACGTGCTCGACCCTCGATTGAGGGCGACGGCCGGACCCCGGAGGCTGCGGTACCTCTATGACTCGCTGCGAGAATTGAGCGACGGCCTCGACGGCCGCCTGCTGGTCACCCAGGGCCGCCCCGAGATCCGAATTCCGGCCCTGGTCAAGGAGATCCACGCGACGTCGGTGCACGTATCAGCCGACTTCTCGCCGTTCGGGCTGCGCCGGGACACTGCGGTGCGCGAGGCGCTGGGAGACGTGCCGCTGGAGGAGTCCGGCTCGCCCTACCTCGTCTCACCGGGGCGGGTCACCAAGGGTGACGACACCCCGTACAAGGTGTTCACCCCCTTCTATGCGGCGTGGAAGGTGCACGGCTGGCGCGCACCCGCGCGCACGGGGGCCAAGTCGGCACGCTGGATCGATCCGGCCGACGTCGATGACGGTGTCGACATCCCCGCCGGCGACACCGAACTGGATCGTCCTGCCGGTGAGGCCGCGGCACGCAGGGAGTGGAAGAAGTTCGTCGGCACCGCACTGGCCGACTACTCCGCCGAACGCGACCGGCCGGACCACGACGGCACCAGCCGGATGTCGGCGCACCTCAAGTTCGGCACCATCCACCCCCGCACGATGGCCGCCGACCTGGGCACCGGGACTGGCGCGCAGGCCTACCTGCGCGAACTGGCGTTCCGCGACTTCTATGCGTCGGTGCTGCACGCCTGGCCCGAGAGCGCATGGTGGAACTGGAACAAGAACTTCGACCGCATCGAGGTCGACGACGATGCGGACGCACACCAGCGGTTCGAGTCGTGGAAGGCAGGCAAGACGGGCTATCCGATCGTCGATGCCGGCATGCGTCAGCTTTCCGGAACCGGCTTCATGCACAACCGGGTCCGAATGATCACCGCATCTTTCCTGGTCAAGGATCTGCACCTGCCGTGGCAGTGGGGGGCGCGCTGGTTCATGGAGCAGCTCACCGACGGCGATCTGGCCAGCAATCAGCACGGGTGGCAGTGGGCAGCGGGATGTGGCACCGATGCCGCTCCGTACTTCCGGGTGTTCAACCCCACGACCCAGGGCAACAAGTTCGATCCCGACGGCGCATACGTCAAGCGGTGGGTGCCAGAGTTGGGCGGGGAGGACTATCCCGAGCCGATCGTCGACCACGCTGCCGAGCGCGTCGAGGCGCTGCGCCGGTATGAGGCCGTTCGCTGAACACTCCCCCGACTACGACGTCTTGTCGTATGCCAGAATGGGCTGCAGTTGACTGGACCCTTGAGGAGCAACCGTGGCGAACACCGAGGTCGAACGGCACACCGGCGTTGACGTCGAGGACGTGCCGTCCGCGAACTGGGGCTGGTCGAAGCAGAACCACCTCGCCATCCAGATCGGTGGCATCCTGGCGGGCTTCTTCATGCTCGCCATGCTGCGGGGCAACCACGTCGGTCACGTCGAGGACATCTTCCTCATCGGCTTCGCCCTGGTGATCTGGGGAATCGTGTTCCGCGACTGGTGGCTGCGCCGCCGCGGCTGGACCCGCTAGCCCGACGGCTGCTCGGCACTTGAGCCGGGGGCGCCAGCCAACGGCATGGCCGCGTCGATCTGGCTCAGTTCACCCGACAGCCCTGCTGCCGTGCGGATCTCGATGAACGAGCTGATCATCGCGTCTGTCACCTCGTGAGGATCGTCGGTAGTGAGGTCGTCGGTGAGTACGGAGATGTTCAGTTGGTCGACGTAACTCCACACCGTGATGTTCATGCCACTGCCCGCGACCAACGGACCTACGGAATAGATCTCGCTGATGACCGCCCCGCCGAAGCTTCCCCGCTCCCGCGGACCCGGCACGTTGGAGATGGTGAGGTTCATGATCGCGCTCGACTCGACACGTTTGGACTGCCACCGGAACGCGGACGGCGCGACCGACGGCGGCAGATAGTTCAGCCAGGCGGCGATCAACTCCGGACCGAGGAGGTGATGGTTCTCCTTGGCGATATTGGTGGAGATCGCCGTCAGCCTCACTCGCTCGATCGGGTTGGAGACGTGCACGGCGAGCGACGGCGTGATGTAACTGAACTCATTGCCCACCAAACGATCCGGTGAGCCGAAACTCATTGGCACGCCCGCAATCAGCGGAGCGTCCGCAGAGCCGTCATACCGCAGCAGCAGTTGGCGAAGTGCCCCCGCCGCCGTCGCCAGGACGATGTCGTTGATGGTGACGCCGAGCGCCTTGGACGTCTCCTTGACGTCGGCCAGGGCCAGCGGTGCGGTGGCGAACCGACGGACCGGCGACACCACGTGGTTCATGAACGTCGACGGCGGTGCGAAGTTCGGTGCGAGCTCGGGGTGGACGCCGCGCTCTCGCACGCGGCGACGCACCCGGGTCACTCCGCGGCCAGTCGCCGCGGCCAGTTTCGGTAGTCGGCGGATCTGCCGCATGTGGTCGCGGCCTGCCGCCCTGAGCAATCCGGCCGTCGTCCGCTCGGAATCCGCGGTCCTGATTCCGGTGGGCGGAAACGTCGGCGGATCCGGCTGGATGGCCCACCCCATCTGGTTCGCCGACGCGACCCCGTCGGCCAGCACGTGGTGAACCTTGTGGACGATCGCCACCCTGTCGCCGGCAAGACCTTCCGCCACGTACATCTGCCACAGCGGACGACTGCGATCCAGTGGCGTACTCGCGATCTCCCCTATCAGCTGGTCGAGTTCGCGACGCCCGCCCGGAGCAGCCACTGTCATCCGGCGCAGGTGATAGTCGAAGTCAAGGTCGGCGTTCTCGGTCCACATCGGGTGATGCAGTTTCAGCGGTATGTCGACGAGCTGATACCTCAGCGGCGTCAAGGCAAGCAGACGCGGCTCGGCGAATTGCCGGAAGAGGTCGAATCTGAATCCGCCGTCAACGCCAGACACGTCGAGTACGCCGACCTTCAGCGTGTGCATGTGGATCTCGGGCGCTTCGCTGTAGAGCAGCAACGCATCCACGCCGTTGAGTCGCCGCACCGCCACCCCAGTTCTTCGCATGATGCGATGTGACCATTTGACTCCCCCTGCCGCATCGACAGGCGACTTCGACCAAAACCGTCATGCGGTGAAAACAACGCCTTGATTGTTGGACGTGACATTTGAGCTTAAACCCTTCCAATCCGGAGCTTCGTCAGCGTCGACGAGACCCGCGCCGACGTCATCGCCGGGTTGCCGGAGGCGGCAACGGCAGCGGACTGTGGTTGCGCGGTCTAGCCACCAGGGACAACCCGTACAGTCCTGCGAGTGTCAACGGGATGGGGACCGCTACTCGGCGAGCTGACGGCCTTCGCCACGGTGGTCGCACTCTCCCTCTTCGCCGTGATCCCTGCCATCGCCTCGTCGTCCACAGCGAGCGCCCAAAGCCCACCGGTCTGGCCTCCGTCGCGGGCTGGCTCACCGGCAAGGCAGCACTCACCGTGGTGTTCGTCCAGGCTCCCCGACTTCTGGACGGCTTCGACCGGCCCGCCCCACACTGGACGGCGTGGGTGCGCATAGGCCTCGGCCTTCTCAGTATTGCCGCAGGTATCTGGTACTGGTTCACGCCTGCGACGACGGTCGACGCACCGCAGTGGGTGAGCAGAATCAAGAGGATCACCCTACCGGGGCCGTTGCTGTCGGCGTCGCGCTCACCGTGGTCAACTTCAAGGTGCTGTTGGCCTGCGCAGCAGCAGGGTTCGCGATCGGCGTGGCCCAGTTGAGTGCAGTCGGCACCAGTGCGCGGTAGCTTACTTCACCGCGCTCGCAGGGTCCTCGGCAGCGGTCCCCATCCTGGCCTATCTGGTGCGGGGCCACCAGGTCGACCGTCAGCTCGAGCGATTCGCTGGCTGGCTCCAGCGACGACAGACACTGATCACGACGGTCCTGTTGATCGTGATCGGAATCGGCCTGCTCTACAACGGCATTGGCGCCGTTAGCGCAGGTGATCAGCTAGCGTTGATGACCTGTTTCCCGAACTTCTCAATGGTCTCGACGGCATGCGCGAAGCTGTCACCCGGCACCTGAACCTGAACCCAGGTCACTCCGAGCGCCTCGAGTTCCTCGACACCAGAGAGGAATTCGCCAGCGTTAAAGTCGTCGTCCGCCGGATTGCCGCCATTGGCGTTCGTGAACGTCACGTCCAGCGACGATGGATCCCGTCCCGCCGCGTCGCACCTGCGACGCAGATCGTCGATACCCGCGGCCAGGTCGTTCAGCGTCTCCATGGCGGCCGTGCGGGCGGTCTGCGCCAGAACCGCGGGAGCGGGGAACGGGCACCAACCGTCGCCGTATTCGGCCACTCTGCGCCGCGCAGCGGCCGTATTCCCGCCGATCCAGATCGGTGGGTGCGGCCGACTCGTCGGCCTCGGATGTGCCGTGATCCCGGTGGCCGTGAAGTGTCGACCCTGGAAGGAGATGTCGTCATCGGTCCACACGCTGCGGATGACCTGCAGGGCCTCCTCGAACAGTGCGCTACGCTCCTCGAAATCGACTCCCAACGCGATGAATTCACGTTTCAGGTAGCCGACGCCGACAGCGAGGGTGAAGCGGCCGTCGGACAGCACATCCAGCGTGGAGCCTGCCTTGGCCACGACGAACGGATTGCGATACGGCAGGACCACCACGTTCGGGATCAGACGAAGGGTGGTCGTCCGCGCAGCCGCGAAGCCCATCGCCACGAACGGGTCCAGCGCATCGTGACCGCCGGCCTCCAGCCAGCGCTGAGTAGGCGCGGGGTGGTCGGTGAATCCGAACCCGTGAAGACCAGCCCCTTCGGCCGCCGCCGCAATCGTGCCCACGCCCGACCCCGATACGAGTTCGGGGTTGTAGGGATGGGTGTGCATCGGATGGGTGATGGTGAACTTCATCGGTCATTGGACCCTTTGTTCGTCGAGGGGGTTATCGTCGAGTCGTCGAGGGGTTACGAAGTCCGCGGGGCAGGCGACGAGTAATTCGGGCGCCCGAGGCCGAGCGCATGCTGGGCGATCATGTTGCGGAACACTTCGAGAGTGCCGCCGTAGATGCCCATCGGCGACGCCAACCGGAAGAGAAACTCCACGCCCCCGTCATCGGCGGCCCCATCGGCGCCCACCGGCAGTGCGCTGGCACTGCCGAGGATGTCCATCAGTTCGGGGGTGACCTCTCGCATCACCTGGGCGTTGGCGACACGACCGAACATCTCGGGCGTGCTCAGCGCCGCCTCCACCCGGGCGATGCTACGGCCCAACCGGTACTTGACCGAGTCGTCGTCGATGAGTCGTCGGCCCGCCGGGTCCTCCTCCGACACGATGCCGGCGATTCGATCGACTGCTTCGGCGAGCAACGCGACGAACTCCGACATGACGGCGACCTTCTGCAATCCCTCCGCATCCCTTTCGACGGTGCCGTGTTCGGCGTTGAGCGCCCCGCGCAGCACTGTCCACCCACCATTGACCTCGCCGATGCGGTACCCGTCGTCGATGCGCACGTCGGCGTAGTAGGTGATGTTGGTGCGGTCGCCATCGACGGTGCGGATGCCCTGGATCTCGACGCCCGGTGTGTCCATGGGGACGAGGAACATCGTCAGTCCCTCGTGCTTCGGCGCGTCGGCATCGGTGTTCGTGATCAGGAAGACGAACTGGGCGTTGTGCGCATTTGAGGTGAACATCTTGGACCCGTTGATGATCCAGCCCTCACCGTCGCGGACCGCGCGGGTCTTGCAGGTCGCGACGTCGGACCCGCCCTCGGGTTCGGTGAAGCCCAGGCACAGCCGCGTCGGGCCGGCCAGCACGCCGGGCATGACGTCTGCCATGAGTTCCGGGGACGCGAACTGCTGGAGCGCTTGAGCAACCATTCTCGTCGTTCCCGAGTGGAACCACGGAGTGCGGGACCGACCGATCTCCAACTCGAAGATCCGCATGTGCAGAGCGTCGAATCCGCCGTTGGCCTCGGCCTCGTAGTACTCCGCCAGGTAGCCCGCGACGCCGAGTGCCAGATGCACGTCTTCGTCGAAGTTCTCACCGGTCTCGCGATCCCGCCGGATCACTTCCTCGGTGACGATGGCGCCCAGGAAGGCGCGCAGATCGTCTTGGAACGCCTGATCCTCCTCGGCCAGCACAACGCGTGAAAAGTTCATGCTATTTGACTCTCCGAGAACGGCTTTCGCGCGCGACCACCAGGTCGGCGAGGTATTTCGCGGTGGCACCGGGGTCACCGGCCGCCAACGGCCATCCCCGTGCCCGCACGAGGTACGCCGACGAGGCCGCTTCAGCGGAAACCCCGAGTCCACCCTGGACCTGCACCGCCATCGTGGCCGCCCGCGAGGCCTCTTCGACCATGTAGACGAACGCCGACGGCGCGAGTTCGGGTCGCTCGTCGGGCTCGTTGTCCAGGAACCAGGCGGCCCGTCGCACGAGGTTTCGGCCACCCGCGACCACGATCGCGATATTGGCCAACGGATGGGAGATGCCCTGCAAGGTCGAGATCGGCACGCCGAGGGTGTAGCGGGACTTCGCGAACTCCGCGGCGATCGTCATCGTCGCATCGACGAGACCGACCAGCGCGCTCGCCGTCAACAGTCGCCACTCATCGAGTGCCCGTTGATGACTGGCGATCGCCTCGGCGCCGCTGGCGAGTACGACCCTCTTGTCGACGGCGCTCGGGTCAATCCACGCCATGGGTAGTCGACCGATGTTGTCGACCTTGGTGGGCCGCGCGTCCAGCGACACCCGCACGATGTCGTCACCGTCGCGCAGCACGACCTCGTCCGCGATGGCACCGGTGGGGATCAGCCGTCGTCCGCTCGTACCGTCGAGGCGCGGATCGAAGCCGACGATCCGTTCACCGTTCAGCGTTGCCTCGTCTTCGAGAACTCCCAGCCGATCGAGCAACCTGGTGGCGCACGCCTGGTCGATCCACGGGAGAGGTGCGATCGACCGGCCCAACTCCTCGGCGAGGAGAGTCAGGTCGACAAGCGTCGCCCCGTCTCCCCCGCTGGACTCGGACACTGCCATGGTGGTGGCACCCGTCGCACACAGGCGTTCCCACAGACTCTTGTCGAAGCCGGAAGCCTCAGCGGCCCAAACGGTTTCGATCGGACAGTGGGTCTTGAAGAACTGCTGATACGCATTCTGCAGGTCGACGTGGTCCTCGGACAGGCTGTAGTCGAGCCTGCGGAGTTCGAAGCGATCCATCGGCAGTCGTTCCTCTCCGTCTCGGCGCGCCACGTCCGGCGGCGGCAACCCGTCTACCCACCGTGACATTGCTGGCTACTTTTGTAAAGTTAGATTGAGTTAGTAATCGATAGGCGCGCCAGGAGGTCTGGCCCGTATGCGGATCTGGGTAGCGGCGGCACTCTTCGATGCGGCGTGACTCATTTGACGACATCTGCGGCCCACGATTCCGGCCACCTTCTTGATCCGGTCAGAGACGTACACCGAGACGAGCGTGTTGAAGATGTCTGCTCGTAGCCGGGTAAGGGTCGAGGTCTTGATTCGCAACTGACCGTCGATCTTCTCGTAGGTCTCGTGATAGTGGCCGTAGCCGAGCAGGTTGACCGCTGGTGCCGGCCGTCGCGAGCCCTGCCACCCACACACCGAGTTCGACCACCTTGATGTCTTCCATCGGTCCCGCCGTATCACCTCATCTCGTACGGATTCCCCCCGAGGTGCCTTACATTTTGACGCTACTTTGTAAACTAGTGCACCAAACGGGTGACACCGGGCCCCGTTGGAGAGGTCTTGGAGAGGTCTTGGAGAGGTCACTGTGATTCACATCGTGCCGCGCGGCTACCCTTGCCGCGGTTTTCGCGTTCTACCATCAGATGTACCTATCGCCGCCCTTCAGAACTCGACGAGGCACTACACGTGAATGGACCAGCAACCGCTGAGCGGGATTCCGATGACGCCGTCGGAGACACGTCGACCAGGCACCGGATCCTCGCCGCCACCGCCGAAGTGCTCGGTAACAGCGGACAGACCAAGCTGAGTCTCTCCGAGGTGGCTCTAGAGGCCGGTGTATCACGACCGACGCTGTACCGCTGGTTCGCCTCGAAGGATGAGCTACTCGCTGCCTTCGGACGGTACGAACACGACATGTTCGACTCTGGAATCAGTCGGGCGACTGCAGGCCTCCGCGGTAATGAAAAGCTCGATGGTGCCTTGCAGTTCATCGTCCAATACCAGCAGTCCTACTCCGGTGTCCGGCTCGTCGACATCGAACCAGAAGTGGTCATCGCGCAGTTGTCGCGGATCATTCCGCTCATGCGCGACCGCCTGCTGAAGTTGATACCCGGCCCCAACAGCGCGGTCAAGGCCGCGACCGCCGTGAGGGTCGCCATCTCGCACTACATCGTGCGCAGTGACGATGGCGACCAGTTCCTGGCGCAGCTCCGCCACGCGGTCGGGATCAAGCAGCCGGATTCATCCGGTTAGGGGTTCGTTGCGGCCAAGACGCCACAATCAGAGCACATCGGCTCCAGCACCCGGGTCGGGCTGCCCGGAGCGGCATGACGGAGTTGGGCTCGCGCGGCGGGTACGACCACCACGAGTTGGTCCGCACCGAAAGTGGTTGGGGTAGCAGCGATCTGCGCGAGGAGAACATCTGGTTCGTCAACTCACCCTCAGGCGTGCCGACCGAGGACACATAGACCTCTTCGACCCCGACACATAAGCTACGGCGACGACACGCCGACGACGGCCGCCAAGGTTTATGTCTCGGCGGCAGGGGTGACGAGGGGCCGGCTAGCCCTCCGCCACGAGCTGACCACAGGCGGCGGCGATCTCGCGACCGCGGGTATCGCGGACCGTGCAGGACACCCCCCGCTCGCGGACCCGCTTGACGAACTCACGCTCGGCGGGTTTGGGACTGGCGTCCCACTTGCTGCCCGGGGTGGGGTTGAGCGGGATGACGTTCACGTGAACGAGTGGTCCCAGCGCGCCGTGGAGCTTCTTGCCGAGCAGGTCACCACGCCACGGCTGGTCGTTGATGTCCCTGATCAGGGCGTACTCGATCGACACCCGACGCCCGGTCACATCGGCGTAATACCGTGCGGCGTCCAGGGCTTCGCCGACGTTCCACCTGTTGTTGACGGGCACCAGGGTGTCGCGCAACTCGTCGTCGGGGGCGTGCAGAGACAACGCCAGCGTCACGCCGAGGCGTTCGTCGGCGAGCTTGCGGATCGCAGGAGCCAACCCGACCGTCGAGACCGTGACCGACCGTGCCGAGATGCCGAATCCGTGGGGCGGAGGGGCGATGATCCGGCGCACCGCGGCGAGTACCCGACTGTAGTTGGCCAACGGTTCGCCCATCCCCATGAAGACGACGTTCGACAACCGACCACCGCGGGCGGAGCCTGCAATCTGGCCGAAGTGCTCGTCGCGCATGGCCGCTGACGCGGCACGCACCTGCTCGAGGATCTCCGCGGTGGAGAGGTTCCTGGTAAGACCGCCCTGTCCGGTGGCGCAGAACGGACACGCCATGCCGCACCCTGCCTGCGACGAGATGCATACCGTGTTGCGCTGCGGATAGCGCATCAGCACCGACTCGAAGGTGGTGCCATCCACCGCGCGCCACAGAGTCTTTCGGGTGTCCGCGCCGTCGCACTCAACAGACCGCACGGCGTGCAGCAGTTCCGGGAACAACGCGTCGGCGACCTTGTCGCGCATCGCCGCGGGCAGGTCGGTCATGGCGCGCGGATCGGCGATCAACCTGCCGAAGTACTGGTTGGCCAACTGCTTCCCGCGGAACGCGGGCAGTCCCAACTCGGCAACCGCTGCGGCGCGGGCGTCGTCGTCGAGGTCGGCAAAGTGCCGCGGCGGCTTTCCTCGCTGCGGCGCCTCGAACACCAAGGGCAGTTTCATGGTCCCCTCCATTATCAGGCCTGCTCACTCAGAACGTCGCGGACGGCCCTGTCGGCCGCGATCCGATGGGGCACATCAATGCGGTCGAGCTGGGCGAAGGTCGGCTCGCTCGCCTGCTGGATCAACTCGAAGGGCTCGAAGGTTTCAGGCAAGAAGCGTCAGGACGACCCACGTCGCGACGGCCGAGGGCAGGACCGAATCCAGCCGGTCCATCAGGCCTCCGTGGCCGGGTAGCAGGGTGCCCATGTCCTTGATTCCCAGATCGCGCTTGACCTGGGACTCGATGAGATCGCCGAGCGTGCCGGTCACCACGAGCATGAGCCCGAGCGGCACACCCACCCAGGCGGGCTTGTCGAGCAGGAAGGTCACGGCGAGCACCGAGGCGGCGGTGCCGAAGATCAGCGAGCCGGTGAAGCCCTCCCAGGACTTCTTGGGGCTGATCGCAGGAACCATCGGATGCTTGCCGAACAGCACTCCCGCGGCATAGCCCCCGATGTCGGAGAAGACCACGCCGAGCATCAGGCAGAGCACCCGCCAACGCCCGTCCTCGGGATAGACCAGGAGAACGCCGAACGCACCAAACAGCGGTATCCAGGCAGCCAGGAAGATCGTCGCCGTGACGTCACGCAGGTAGTTCACCGGGGCGTCTTTCAGGCCACCCGACAGCAGCCGCCAGATCATGCACACGACGACCGTGCCGCCGAACGCGCCGAGGGCACCCGTCGGGCCGAAGGGCCACGTCAGCCAGACGATGGCCTGTCCGCCGACGAACAGCGGAATGATCGGGATCGCGTAGCCGGCGGTCCGCAGCCGACGGACGACCTCGTGGGTCGCGACGGCCATGGCAGCCGCCACGACCGGAATCCAGACTAACGGTGCGAACACCAGGATGGCGATGACACCAAAACCCAGGAACGCCCCGACCGCGATGGCGGCGGGTAGGTTGCGCCCGGCTCGCCCCTGTTTCTTCTTGGGCTCGGTCGCGTTGGCCTCATCGGCGGGCCCCGTGTCGGTGTCTGCCACCGTGCTGTCACTGAAGGTTTGGTCTCCGACGACCTAGACCTCCAGCAGCTCGCCTTCTTTATGCTTCACCAGGTCGTCGATCTGGCCGGTGTAGGTCTGGGTGCTCTTGTCGAGGTCCTTCTCGGCACGGCCGACCTCGTCTTCGCCTGCCTCGCCATCCTTCTTGATGCGGGCGAGCTCCTCCATCGCCTTGCGACGGATGTTGCGCACCGTCACCTTGGCGTCCTCGCCCTTGGACTTGGCCTGCTTGACCAAATCGCGGCGACGCTCCTCGGTCAGCTGGGGAATCGAGATGCGGATGACGTTGCCGTCGTTGCCCGGGTTGACGCCTAGGTCCGAGTTGCGGATCGCGTCCTCGATGGGACGCAGCTGGTTGGCCTCGTACGGCTTGATGACGACGAGGCGCGCCTCGGGCACGTTGATGCTGGAGAGCTGCGTGATGGGCGTCGGCGAACCGTAGTACTCGATCTTGATTCGGTTGAACATGCCGGGATTGGCTCGACCGGTACGGATGGACGACAGGTCGTCGCGCGCGACCGACACCGCCTTGTCCATCTTCTCCTCGGCATCGAAGAGGGTTTCGTCGATCACTACTTCTTCTCCCGTCGCTGTCGCTCGCCCACGGCGATTGTCCCGTCCGCCGGCGCTCGCTCAGTCGTCCACCCGTCAGGTGGTGACCAGTGTGCCAATCCTCTCACCTGCGACCGCCCGCGCGATATTTCCGTCGGTCAGCAGATTGAACACCAGAATGGGCATGGCGTTGTCCATGCAGAGGCTGAACGCCGTGGCGTCGGCGACCTGAAGGCCACGGTCGATCACCTCGCGGTGGGTGATCGCCGTGAGCAACTCCGCATCCGGGTTCTTTCGAGGATCGTCGGTGAAGACGCCGTCGACGGCCTTGGCCATCAGCACGACCTCGGCGCCCACCTCCAGCGCCCGCTGCGCGGCGGTGGTGTCTGTGGAGAAGTACGGCAGGCCCATGCCTGCGCCGAAGATGACGACGCGGCCCTTCTCCAGGTGCCTACGAGCCCGCCCCGGGATGTACGGCTCGGCGACCTGACCCATCGTGATGGCGGTCTGGACGCGGGTGTCAATGCCTTCCTTCTCCAGGAAGTCCTGCAGCGCAAGGCTGTTCATCACGGTGCCGAGCATGCCCATGTAGTCCGACCGACTGCGCTCCATACCGCGCTGCTGCAGCTGCGCCCCTCGGAAGAAGTTGCCTCCGCCGATGACCACGGCGACCTGGACGCCGTCACGCACCACTTCGGCGATCTGCCGGGCGACGAGTGCCACCACGTCTGGATCGAGCCCAACCTGGCCGCCACCGAACATCTCGCCGCCCAGCTTGAGCAGAACGCGCGAGTAACCCGGCTGCCCGGCGAGGACCGTTTCCGCCATCCTGACTCCTTCGGCTCCGCTGACGAGACATCCGCCCGAACGTTCACACGCGACGACGCCCGCAATCCTGCCAAACGGCTGGATTGGGGGCGCCGAGGGGTAGAAAAGGTCGGCCCTTCAGTGCTTGATGATTCCTCGCGCGAGCGCTCGTCAGCTCAGGTGAGCCGACAGCAGCCAGGCGCCCACCGACATGCGGCCGTTGCCCTCGTCCGCAATGCCCGCGCCGGCGAAGTCGTTGAAACCGGTGAAACTCGCCGCGACGTTGACGTGAATACGCGCCGGCCGGACGTCGTCGATGATCCAGTACTTCGACACGACGTCGCGCAGCTCCTGCTCGGTGACGGGATGGGCGGGTCCCGCGTCGCCCATCGTGGTGCGGTCGAAGACCAGGACGAAGTACGACGCTCCCGGCGCGGCGGCGCGAACGATCGATTGCTGGTAGCCCTCGCGCAGTTCGACGGGCATGGAATGGAACAGGGTGGAGTCGACGATCGTGCCGAAGCGGCCGTCGTAGCCGGTGAACGCGCTGATGTCCGCCACGTCGAAGGTGGCGTTGGTCAGGCCGCGCTTGCTGGCCTCGTCGCGTGCCAGCGTGATCGCCGTGGACGACTGGTCGAGGCCGACCGTGGTGAATCCCCGCTCGGCGAGTGCCAGCGCTGTCGCGGCCTCTCCGCAGCCGGCATCCAGCACGTCGCCATGAAACCTACCTGCGGCGATCAATGCCGCGATCTCGGGCTGCGGCTCGCCGATGCTCCACGGCGGCTTGGTACCGAGACCCATCTCCTCGGCCGCGCCGCGGTAGGCGGAATCGAACATGTCATCGGTCGGATGAGTCATGCCATCCTGTTTATCAATTTAGTTGATATGTGTCAAGATTATTGACATGGCTGACGCCGGAGGCGAACCGCTGGGCTATCTACTGCAGCGATTGGCGATGTCACTGCGCGCCGAAGTGACGTCGTCTGCACTCGAGCCGGTGGGGCTGTCGTTCCCGCAATACATCTGCATGCGGATCCTGTCGACGTCACCAGGTCGCTCCAACGCCGACCTGGCGCGCGACGTCAGCGTGTCGCCGCAGGCGATGAACATGGTGGTGCGGGGGCTGCAGGATCGTGGGCTCGTGACTCGACCTGCGACGGTGACGTCCGGCCGCTCCCTGCCCGCCGAGCTCACCCGGGAGGGGGTCGAGCTACTGAAGCAGACCGACTCAGGCGTTCGCGACGCCGAGCGAAAGGTGCTGGCACCACTCAGCCCAGATCAGCGAGCAGACTTCAAGGAGCTGCTCGCCGCTCTGGGCTGAGGGCGGGAACTACTGGTAGCCGTGGCACGCCTTCGTTGGCGTCGGCGGAATGTCCAATGCCGGGTTGCCGTCGAAGAAGCCGATCGGCTTGAGATGAAATCCCGTGTAGGCGCACGGCATCACCGGCCAGTCCTCCGGCCGCACCACGTGATGCGCACCGAGGGTGTACCAGAGCACCACGTCGGTGTTCTCCAGCGGCGCGTCATCTGCGACGAACTCCGGTAGCCCCTGAGCGTCGGCCGACTGGTACATGTAGTCACCCGCAGCGAACTTCTCCGCCTCGTCGTACTTCGTGACCCACAGGTTGTGCTGGACGAACCGCGCCCGGTCGTAGATGTAGGAGCCCTCCTGCACCATGACGGGCACGATGTCCTTCGGCACCAACTTGTAGGCCGTCGGACTGCCCAGCTCGTTCTTCTTCGACGGATTGGTGACCTTCCAGTACCGTCCGGTCTTCCAGTTCCAATCGCGAGCACCGTCGGCCTCGGATGCCACCAGGGTGTCCTGGGTGATCCAGGCGTTGTTGTGCGGATTGAGCGAAGGATCGGGCTCCGGGATCGAATCCACCTCGTACACGCTGTTTCCCGGCCCGTCGACGCTCATGTCGAGCCGGAAGTTGAAGAAGTGCTGGTGATTCGGCCCGTACACGCCCGGCGCGACCAGCTTGCCCCAGCGCGGGACCTCGCCCTCGGCGATCGAGCCGGTGGTGAGCACGCCGGACAGCTTGACCTCGACCTCGATGGACGCGTCGTTGTAGAAGTACCAGAAGAACCCGTACTCGTAGTTGCCGACGGTGCAGATCATCGAGACGACCAACCGGCGCGAGCGCCGGACCTCCACTTCCTGGGTACGGAAGTCGGTGTGCTTCCAGGAGATTCCGTAGTCCTCCTCGTGCATGCAGATGGCGTTGGGGATCGTGACTGCGTTGCCGTCGGAGTCGTTGACCGTGCCGTCGAAGTAGTGGATCTCGCCGAGGCAGTCGCAGCCCAACCTCAAGGGGTTGGCCGAGAAGCCCATACCGACCTCACCCATGTCGAACACGTTCTTGTTCCAGTGCGTCGGCGAGGTATCGCCGTAGGGCACCACCATCTCCGACAACGAACCCCGGTACATGATCGGCCTGGTCTCGCCGCGGTCGGTGTAGGTCACCTCGTGCAGCGTGATCCCCTCGCGGGGATTGAAACCGATGCGCATCGACCACTTCTGCCACGTCACGTGCCACCCGTCGACGGTGAAGCTGGGCCCGTCGGGTTGGGTGATCTCGATCGGCTTGACGTCTGAACGGAACTCGGTGAACGCGGGACGGTTGTTCGGGTCGAACATGAACCGCTCGTCGTAGTTGCCCGCCGTCGACGGCATCGCGACCACCCCGTGGTCCTCGATGTGGACGACCTGCATGTTGTCGAGGTCGAACGTCACGATAAGTCCCTCGACCGGACGCGCATAGCCGTGTTCGGACGGCGCCGCCCGCATGAAGGTCAGCGGACGGCAGATCAACGCCGAGTTGTCGTAGTGGTCGCCCCGGCCGTAATAGCCTGCCGGCCATGGATCGATCATCGCCAGGCTGAAGTCGGTGATGCCCCGCTTGCGCATCGCCTCCTGCCATCGCGGATCCTCACGGACCTTCTCCTCCACCCCGGTCATGTGCCCGACCAGGTAGGACGGAAAGCGGCCGGGAACCGCCTTCCACGACTCGATCATGCTGGCGCCGAGATCGACGACCGCCTCGTAGATCATCTTCGCGGCGGCGTCGTACATCGTGGCGAACGCGCAGCGTGGCACGTCCGTCCTGCCGAACGTCAACTCAGCGGTCTTGGCCGGCTCCGCCAGCTGGATCATCACGAACTTCAGTGTCGGCGAGGCATATTCGGATGCCATGACGATGGCCGCCGCGGTCTGGATCTCATCGCCGGACAGGGGGTCCAGCGGATAGTTGGTCTTGTCCTCGATAGCGTCTGCGCGAAGCGTGGTGCTGTCCAGGGTCATTGGTTCAGACTCCCTCGGGGGTTGTGGTTTCAGACTTCTTGAGGTCGAGGACGGCAAGGTGCGCCAGCGCGTCCTCGGAGGTGAGCTTGTTCGCCGAGCGGCGACCGAAGTAGAAGACGATCGCGCCCAGGATGAACGTGCCGACCGCGATCGAACCGACCCAGGTCATCCAGGTGCTCTTGGGCACGTCGATCCACGGCGAGGCGAATGAGAAGTAGATGCCTACGCAGGTGGCCACGACACCGATGATGACGACGGACCACACCGCCGGCATGCCGCCCGGAATTCGCCAGAAGTCTTCGTTCGCATAGCGATCCGCGTACTTCTTCCTGGCGATGTACAGCGGGATGAAGAAGAAGAAGCCCGAGATCAGCCAGACGACGCTCAGGCCGCCCTGCAGGAAGATCGTCACGTTGGCCATGCTGCTCTGCGAGTACAGACCGACCAGGATCAACGACGAGATCGTGCCCTGCACCAGCAGCGCCGTCACCGGGTTGCGCGTACGCGGGTTGAGGTGGGTGAAGATGCGGGGCAGGTGCCGCTCGAGGCCGGAGACGAAGACCAGGCGCGAGTAGGCGACCTGGTAGGTCGTCATGGCGACGAAGACGATGAGTGCGAGTACCACGGCCGCGACCTCCATGAGGCCGGGGAAACCGGACGTCGCCAGGTTGCCGATGACGCCGGTGACCGGGTCGATCTGGTCGGACGGGAGCACCATCATCGTGCCGAGCGTCGTGAGCAGGTAGATACCGATCAACGCCGCGGAACCCCAGGCGATCATCTTGGTCGCGCTCTTCTTGACCGACAGGAACTCAGCACCCATGTTGAACGGCGTCTCGACGCCGACCAGATACAGCAGAACGGTGCCGTAGAGGAAGCCCGCACCGGCGAAGTTCGGCACCAGCGCGTCGTGCATGTTGAACGGGGTGCCGGAACCGTGGCCAGCCGCGTAGATGACACCAGCGACGAAGATCGTCAACGTCAGCAAGCCGTAGATGATGAACGTGACGTTCATGATCCGTTGGTTGGCAGCCAGTTTCGCCAGCGCGAGCCCCACACACGACCACAGAATGACGAGCTGAATGATGATGCTCAGCGTCAGCCCCAGCTCGGCGTGGAAGGCCAAGAGCAGCAACTGCAGCACGATGGCGGGCGAGGAGGCGGTGTTCAGCAATACCGGAACCCAGGACAGGTAGCCGCCGAGGAACGCCATCTTGTCGCCCATGGTGCGGAACGCCCAGATGTAGACACCGCCCTGGCCAGGCCAAAGGTTGCCCAGCTCGGCGACCGCGAGGCCTGCGGGTACCAGGAAGGTGATGATGCCGAGAATCCACATCGGGATCGCGGTCCAGCCACCGGTCGCCATCACCGACGAGCCGGTGATCCAGCAGATGATGAAGACGTAGGTGGCCGTGAGGCCGAAGGTGCCGAGCACCTTGGGCAGAATCTGTTCGGGGACGAGCTCCGTCGTCATCAGCGCATCACGGTCGGCGGAGCCGCCCGTCCGGCCGGAGTCGGACGGCCGTGTCGCTTCCATCTCTTGTGTCATTGCTTCTCTCCCAATCGGAACGAAATCCCACGAGGGGACCGGGTCAGTTGACGATCTGTCCGTCCTGCATCCTGATGACGCGACTTGCCTCCTCGGCAACGGTCGGGTCGTGGGTGCTGGCGACAACGGTGACACCCATGGTCGAGCACAGGTCGCGAAGCATTCGCACGACCGTCTCGCCCGTCTTGTGATCCAGGTTCGCCGTCGGCTCGTCGGCAAGGACGAGCGTCGGGTCGCTGATCAGCGAGCGCGCGATGGCGGTGCGCTGCTGTTCACCACCGGACATCTTGGTCGGCTGATGGTGCACGCGGTGACCGAGACCGACGAGTTCCAGTAGCTCCGTCGCCCTCTTGCGCAACGACTTCCGGTCGTAGGGCTCGAACATCAACGGCAACTCGACGTTCTCGACGGCGGACAGGAAGGGGATCAGGTTGTAGCTCTGGAAGATGAAGCCGATGGTGTCGTGGCGCAGCGCGGCGAACTGGCTCTCGGTGAGCAGACCAGTGTCCTTGCCCGCCACCTTCACCGAGCCCTTGGTCGGCCGGTCGAGCCCGCCGATGATGTTGAGCAGCGTGGACTTGCCACTACCGCTCGGCCCCATCAGACAGACGAATTCACCTGGCATCACCTGCAGTTCGGCGGCGACCAGCGCCTTGACGACCTCGTCGCCGAGCTTGTGCAGCTTCCAGACGTCGGATACGTCGATGACCGGCGATGCGTTGGCCGATGAGCCGGACGTGGATGCCTTTGTGTGGACGACATCGATGGTGTCGTCGGTGGCATCCGTGTCTTTGATAATCGTCATCTCGATCAGCCTCCCGTGGAGAGCGAATGGATCGGTGGCCGCGACGCTGCGGTCCACGTGGGCACGATGCTGGTCGCCAGTGCGGCAACGATGCTGACGACGATGCTGATTGCGGCGCCGAGGAGAAGGCCGCCGACGGCGACGCCGGTAGGGACGAAACCCGTTGCCCCCAAGATCATGGCGATGCCCGCGGCCAGAGCCGCACCCACGACCGCGCCCAGCACCGCGGCGACAACGGGTTCGACGAGAAGTGCGGCGACAACCGGGCCGCGTGGCACGCCGTTGGCGCCGAGCACGCCGAGTTCGCGGGTGCGGTGAGCGACCGTCCTGGTGGTCGCGACGGCAACCTCCACGACGCCGACCAGCAGAACGGTCACCGCGATGAGGATCACGGCGCGTCCGATCTCGTCGGCATGCCCCAGCGATGCGGACTGCGCTCGGATGCCCTCCTGCATGCCGAACACCAGAACCACCAGAAACGCGCCTGTCGCGGTGGTGACCACGGGCAGCACCATCTCGCCGATGCGCCGCCGCGCGGAGAGCCAACCGTAGGCCAGGCCCTTGCTGATCATCAGCGGTCCCCCAGCAAGTCGACGGGACGTTGTTGCAGCAATCGGTGGACAGGGACCAACGCGCCCACGATCGCCATGGCGGGTAGGAACGCCGCAACCATGCCCGATGCCTGCAGCCAGGCGGTCGGCGTCGCGATGCCGGGAATGACCAGTGCCACGGCGACTCCCGCCCCGATGGCGCCCAACAGGTACGCGACGATGAACACGATCGCCGACTCGACGAGGAAGAAGTACAGCACCTCGTCGGCCAAGCCGATGCTCGACATGATGCCGAACTCGCGCTTGCGTTCCTGCACAGCCGCCAGGAATGACGAGACGGCGATGACGAAGCCGAGGCAGAGGCCGATGGTCGAGATCAATCCGAGCGTGGAACTTGTCACCTTGCCGGAGAACAGCGCCGAGAACTTCTGCTCGAAGGTCAGTGGCCCGCTACCCCCGACGGTGTCGTAGACGAGGCCTTCGCCACCGGCATCCGGCATCACCGAGGGGTCGGCAGTGAACGGCAGTCCGGTGGCGGCGCCGAACGCCTGCGCGAGGGAGCGGTCCTTCTCCTTGCCCTCAGGGGCGAAAACCGTCCACCAGCCCTTCTCGCCGACGACCGAACGGGCGAGTTCCGTAGAGACCGCGGCGGATTGTCCATCACCCTCGATGCCGACGACCAGACTCTGACCGCCGATCTCGACTCGGTCGCCCGTGCCGACACCCAGACGATCGGCCAATGCCGAGCCCAATGTGACTTCGCCGGAGGGTGTTCCGTCTCTGCTGCGCAGGGAGACCGCGTTGCCGTCGACACTGGTGACGCCGGACAACGTCTGGATGCTCCGCCAATCGGCGGGGAGCACAAGTTCGGGTGCGGGGCCGTCGGCGACCAAGGCCTGCGCGTCGGGGTCGAAGTGCACACCCGCCGCGGGCACTGCCCAGAG
>JBBRTH010000080.1:0-22143 GCA_038244615.1 Mycobacteriales bacterium
CCTTCACCGTTCGGCATGATCGCCTGGCCGATGCTTGCTCTGTACGGATTGCGGCACCAAGAGACCTGACATCGGACACGGCGGCCATCCCGCCATCATCGTCGACGTGTGTTATCGCCGCTTGGAATCTCGAGCGCCGTTACCTGATCCAGCTCTTTCAGGCGTTCGTCGATGTCTTGGGCCAAGCCGTCCACACCCCCGCCGGCGTCGACGACTAAGGCCGCCGCGGTGATCGCGTCTACGACGTCCTCCAGCTCGATGGCGGCCTGCAGCGACCGTGCCGCGAACGCACTGACCGGCGGAGGTTCCAGAAGGGCGGCCCGGCTCGCGGCGCGCGCCTGATGTGCAAGCCGGTAGGCGTCGTCGCGACAGGTCTGCCATTGCACTCGCTGCGTGGGTGGCTTGATCGTCTCGACCAGATAGACGTGAGCCGCCGCCAGGGCAGCGTCGAGTCGGGCAGCTTCGGGTAACCGCCTGGCACCCGGCCACAGTAGGTACCCGAAAACGATGGCCACCACGGCGCCGATTGCGGTGTCCAGCAGCCGCACGGCCGGTAGCACCGGATCGGCATACCCAATCGAGGAGGACAGCAGTGTCGAGGCGGTTATCCCGATGACGCTGAGCCCGTAAAGCTTCGGCGCAGCCAGCACCGCGAATCCAATCGCAGCCGCGGCAGCCGCAGCCACCGGGAGCCCCGACGGCCAGGCAGCGAGCATAGCGGCGGCGAGCGCAGCGCCGATCACCGTTCCGCCCAGCCGGTTGATCATCCGAACGAACACCGACGCGTATTCCGGGCGCACGATGACCGCCACCGTCAACGGCAACCAGAACGCATGGGTCGGCTCGTGCAACGCCACCGCGATACCGGTCGCCACCCCAAGACACACACCGATCCGGATCCCGTTCGCGCCCGCCGTACGAGACGTCACCGCCCGAAACAGCGACACCGCAGATCGATGCGGCCGCAACGAAGCCGCTGGACGCTGCGGCAGGCCCGGGTCCAGTGCAGCGGTCAACGCGGTGAGCCCTGCAGAGCTGTCCCCGACGTCGATGCGCACCGCCACCGGCGCATCCGCCTGGATCTGCGCAGCAGCGTCCCGGATGGCATCGATGACCGCATCAGAAACAGGTTGGCCCTCCGCGTAGAGGGCGGCGGCCGCCAGCGCGACGAGTTCCACCCGGGGATGGCGCACGGCGTTGCGCGCCTCCGCGGAGGCGGCGGCCAGCCGAGCCCGCGCCGCTCGTGCGGTGTCGGTGCCGATCGCGGCACACAGATCGGCGGCCGCAAACAGCACGTGTGCGGCCGCATCCCGTTCGGGGGCGCCACGTCGAAACAACCACGGCGCCAACGTTGCCGCTGCAACGACGACGGTACCGACGAGGTAGAACACCACCTGCTGCCACCACGGCAGCGACGAGCCACCGAACTGCCCGAACGCCACCCCAATGCTCAGCATGATGCCGAAACCCGGCGCGGCGGGCCCCAACCCACCGACCACGCCAGAGATCACGCCGGCCGCCGACGCGGTCACGATCAGCGACACCGCCGAACTCGGCGGCAGCGCACCCACACAAATGCCCAGAGCCGCGCCCGCCGCTTGAGACAGCAGCGCCGTCGACCGCATGCGATAGACACCACCGGTGGCGAAGATGACCGAGCATGCGGCGCCGAGGTAGGCCAACCCCACCGCCGCCAGGTCCCCGGCCAGCGCGCCGATCAACGCGATCAGGCCCGCGGCGGCCACCGCACGTCCTGCGGCAGCTACCGCCCATCGGCCCTGCCCAGGACGCAACGCCCCCACCATGCTCACGCCGATCGCGGATAGGTAGGACATGACTCGAAGATCAACCTCCCACCGACCAAACGCACACTCATAACGACAAAGGGACACCGCCACAGTCCGCAGAACAAAACGTCACGCATATCCACGACTGCCGGAAGGCCTGCAGCTCATGGTGTCTCATATCTTGTCCCAGCGCACCGTTGCGGGGATCGGGCGACAGCGCCGGGCCTGCCCGATACGGCACCGAACGCTTGGACCTAGTCCAGTTGCCAGCCAAGCGTGATCTCCGCCAATCTACTCGGACCCCATGGCCTCATGGTCGAACGACTGGACAGCCAACGGTGAATGACCATTTCGCGAAATTGCCGTCGTGCTCGTCGTCGGAGGCGTAAAAATGGTCCGAATCCACTTGGTACGCCCCTCGGGGGCGCCCGAAGCATGTTGGGAGTCATGACGATGGCCGCTGAGATGGACCGCCGTGTGGGCCGAGGCGAGCTGGACGATCGCGCCACCGGCATCGGTCAGGCGCCCCGCATCTGCCCGGCGTGTCAGCCGGACCCAACGGTGCCTGCGCCCGTGGGCGTGGTGACGGTGCCCGGCTTGCGGGCGGGTTACGCGAAGTACGTCGGCCGGGTCGGTGCGCTGGCCGTGGCCTTGGGCATCGGCACCGCGATCGCCACCGGCCATGGACTCGGAGCGGGTGTGGCCCATGCCGACGACTCGCCCTCGGTTACCACGAATACCTCCACCCCTGGCACCGAAACCGGCGCCGGCGTTGCGGACACCGCCTCGTCCACCTCGACCGACCCCGGCACCGGACCTGCCGGGCCCCGCTCGCCGCGCCTGCCTCCGACACGTGTCCCCGATATGATCCTCAACGCCACCGGGGGCGCGCACCCCCCGCGCGACGACCCAGAGCCACCGCGGCTGCCCCGACTGCGCACACCGCTCGCCGACCCCGCCACCGCCGACACCGACGATGCGCCAGACGCGGCGTCGACGACGCCGAGCACCGTCAGGGCCACTTCGTCTCGGAACGCGAAATCACCTGCCGATCGTAGTGTTTCGGCCGCGGCGGCCCTCCCAGCCACGATGGCAGACCGGTCATCGCTGAGTGCACCGACGCTGAGTGCACCGACGAACCGCGATGAGCGGCTGCTCGAGCCGCTCGCCGTGGTGCTCAGCGCCAAGGATCCCGCCGTCACCATTGAGCAGAAAGCCCCGGTACGACAACAGACCGTCGCTGATGCCCCCGCCCCGCGCGATGCCTTGGCCGCCCTTCCCGGGCAGCGCATCACCGTCGCCGCCGGACTCGTCGCCGCGGCGGTGGCGCCGTTGTTCGCCCCCGGCCCGCTCGCCCCCCAAGGCCCTCCCACGCTGCTGGGCATTCTGGCGTGGGCCCGCCGCGAAATTCAGCGCACCTTCTTCAACCAGAGCCCGACCGCCAGCCCGATGCAGACCAGTCAATCGGCCACCGGGGTGGTGACTGGCACCCTGGGTGCCGCCGATCCCGACGGGGATCCGCTCTTCTACCGCGTGTCCCAGGCTCCGGCCAACGGCACCGTGATGGTCAATCCCGACGGGACGTACTCCTACACCCCCAGTGCGGTGTTGGCGGCCAGCGGTGGCGCCGACGCGTTCACCGTGACCATCACCGAAGCCAACGTCGCCAGCCACCTCCACGGCATTCCCGGCTTGATCGCCACCGCCTTGCGGGTGTTCAGTTTCGGGCTGATCGACCTGCCCGACGGCACCAGCATCCAGACCGTCATCCCGGTCACCGTTAGACCCGAGGCCGCGGTCATCCAGACCATCGGAGGAGTTGGCCAAAACGGCGTCCCGGTCTTCGACCAGCCGGTTGACGTGGACGTCTCCACCGGTGGTGACCGCGGAGTCATCGTCAACGCTGGCGACGGCTCCGTGACGATCATCGAAGCCAACGACGATGGCCCAGGCTGGGTTGTGGGTGGCAACGTGGCTTACGGGGGTGGCGCGGGCAGGGTAGCCCTCGACGTTGCTACGGCCTACGTCACCAGCCAGAAAGAAGGCGGGGGCAGCACCCTGTCGCTGGTCGATCTGGCCGACGCGAGATTGACCAGTCAGATTGACCTCGAAGGTGAGGTGACCGATGTCGGAATAGACCGCACGGCGTTGTCGGGAAGGGCCGAGCGGGTGTACGCGGCGAGGTCCGACGGAACCCTGGTGGCGATCGACCCCAGGAGAGGAGCGGTGGTCGGCAGCGTGCAAACGCGGGATCCCGCTGTCGCCAGGACGGCAAGACTTGCGGTGTCCCCTGGTGCTAGGGAGGTCTATGTCGCCAGCGGCGGCAGGCTATAGGTAGTCCAATCCACCCAGCGCGCAGCCGCTGCGCGACTCGGCGTCGCTGAGGACGCCGCCGCCGAAACGGCCGACCTCGAGGTCGTTGGCGAGATCGCCATCGACGGCGACGTGACCGGCCTGAAGGTCAGTGCCGACGGCCGCACCGTTTACGCGACTGTCGTCAGGGGCGCCGCCGGCGCCGAGCTGGTCGCTTACGACGCGGCGTCCCTGAGAGGGTCCGTGGAAAGCGCCCGAAGAGTCAGCGTCGGTGCCGATGCGCGCGCGCTAGCCATCAGCAACGACGGCAATCGCGGGTATGTCACCAGAGGCGGAGGCGTGTTGGCAGTGGACCTTGTCAGACTTGAGGCATTTGCGGACGTCCAAACTGCAGCGGGGGCGGGCGTCGCCTTTGTGCCGGGACGCGACACCGTCCTTGTCACCAACCCGACCGCCAACACCGTGTCGGTGATCAGTAATCCCTTCGACGAGCCCACCGTCGCCAAAGCCGACACGGCGAAAACCGGTGAGGACAACTCGGTTGTCATCAACGTGCTCGACAATGACACCGACGCCGGAGGTGTGACTGACGATTTGGCGCCGGCGCTGGTCAGCGGCCCGACCAACGGGACGGTGACCGTCAACGACGACCGCACCCTAAAGTACACGCCTAACGCAGATTTCGACGGCACGGACACCTTCAGCTATACGGTCACCGGTGGTACTTCCAACGCCGCACCGACCACCGTCACCGTCACCGTCACCCCCGCTTTCACCACCCAACTCAATTGGGGTGCCACTCCACGAGACCTGGATGCACATCTCATCGGGCCGTCCGTGACGGGGAACGGGCCGGGCTTTCACGTTTACTTTCGAAGCACGACCTACAACCTAGACGGCAGCACAACCTTGAGCACCGGAGAACAGGCGGCCTTCCTGGTGGCCGACGACACGGATGGAGTCGGCCCTGAAATCATCGACATCAACGCGAGGACGCCCGGCGAGTATCTCTACTATGTTCAGAACTTCTCGGCCGACAACGGCGGCGATGACCCGCTGGCCGGCTCCGGCGCGTATGTGACCATCCACGATCCCAGCTTGGGGCCGCAAGGGCAGAGGCTCGACGTACCGGCAGGTTCAGGAAGCTGGTGGTCCGTCTTTCAGTTGACGATATCCCCAACCGGTGCGGTAACGATCACGCCGACCAACACACTCAGCGATAGCGAACCGACGCTGCCGGTGAGTTCTATCAGCAGTTCCGTGTGAACAGGCGCCGTGCCATCGCAGCGCGCCCAATTGGCCGTCCTCGACCCAATCTGAGCAGCTGAAACACATTGGCATGAGCGGCAACTGCGCCTGAAAAGCGAAAGGTCGTCGGTTCGATCCCGGCCCGTGCCACAATTTTCTCAGGTGATCGGGCCTGCTGGTTCCACCGGCACGACTGGGGCTGGGGGTCCGGGAAGTATGGTGCCATCCGACGGCAGGTGCTCCGACGGAGACTGCGGCGATTGACTCGCCGCAGCGGCTGCCTCTGCGGCGGCCCAACTCGTCTGGAGCAGATTCGCGACGAAGGCAGCTCCCTGGCCGACCATGCCGGAATCCTCGTATGTGTCGTACGCGGAGAAGCTCGACCCGTGCGCATCGCACACCAAATCGTTGTCGACGCACAGGTCGATGGACTTATCGGCGTGTTGAGGGCCGATCGTGACCGGCGGGTCTCTCAACACGCGCATGAAACGTGTCGAGGGTTTGCCGAACAGAGCAACCGCCGCGATGTGGTCGGCTACCTCGGGCGGCAGCGGCGCGGGTACGTCTGCAGCAGAAACCCCGTCGGGCACTGCGTTGGCGGTGACGAAGCCCATCACGGCCGCGCCTTGGGAGAATCCGCTGAGTACCATCTTGGTGTTGGGGCAGTTGACCGCGGTCGAGGTAATCGACGGCGTAGACCCCGACCTGACTTGGGCTGACGCGGGACCGCAGCGAGTCGACGAACGCCTGACCCACTGGACCGACACCGGGTGCCTCTGTAGTGCCGCGGGCGAATATCACCTCGGCATCGGTGCACGCGTCTGCGTGCGCGTGCGGCATCGGCGCACTAGGCATCGCCGAAATCGCCGCTGCCGCAGCGCCTATCAATCCGGTGATGCAACGTGGCCTCACAGGCCCATGCTGGCGCACCGCAGGGCCGACCGCGCGTTCACAGAGCGGCCGTAGGCAGGTGTACGCGAGATCGATACGTGCTCGCAGCGCGATGGTGACATTCCGCGCCCGCGTCGAACTCGACTGGTCGTCGGTGGTCGCCATGGCGCTCTTCTTGGTTTGTCGGCACCGCGCCCACTCTTGATCGCGGGGCTAGGCACCGGTCTGGGATTGCCCGTTTCGTTGCCGTGCTGCGACGTTCGCGATCCGCTGGTGCGCGGTGACCAGGACGCTGTCATGGCTGAGGCGGTTCTGCAGTGGAGTCTTTCTGGCGAGCTCGGCCATGTCCGTTGCGATCTGTTCGGCGATGAGGCGGAGCTTGACGTTGTGCTGCTGGGATTGCCAGCGTAAGAGGTCGAACGCCGCGTCGGCGTCGATGCCGTAGATGAACATGAGCATGCCCTTGGCCTGCTCGATGATTGCGCGCTGCTCGGCGATCTCGCGGACGGCTTCGTAAATCTCCTGCCGAACTGCGGACGACCCAGAGTCATCTACCGGATCTGGCCAATTGGCTTCCGCGCTCATCTACGTCTCCCTCGCGAACAACAAACAACTGTGGTGCCCTCCGCGGGGAGACGGGTCGTGCCGGTCCGTCGCCTAGGTCTGGGGCAACCATTCTCTGTGTCGGGCGAGTGGGTACCCGCCCACGTCCTCGTTTACTCGCGTCCACGCGTGTCGCGGTCAGGCGAAGGATTGAGCCGAGGCGCCCAAGAAGCAATCGGCGGATTCACCCAAGCGCTCCGCCGACAAGCCTGAGCGCTCCGCGGACGATCCGCAGAACGCTCGCCACGCCAAGCACGACTGACCCTCGAGCGCCCGGCGACCTCGTGAGACGCTGCCGGGGTGTTTGCGTCGACATGTCGCGGCCGAGCGATCGGCCTTGCCGTTGGTTGTCTTGTCGACGCGCTGCTGGCCGACCCGCGCCGCGGGCACCCGGTGGCGGCGTTCGGCACTGCCGCGTCGGCCCTTGAACGGCTGACCTATTCGAACGACCGAGCGGCGGGCGTGGCGCATACGGGAGTGCTCCTCGGTGGGCTGGCCGCGCTCGGCCTGGCGACCGATCGCGCGGCCGCGCGACGCGGCCCCGGCTGGACCGCGGCGGCGACGGCTGCCGCTACGTTCGTCGCGCTGGGAGGGACGTCTCTGGCGCGCACGGGTGCCGAGATGGCGGCTCGACTGGAACACGGTGACGTGGAGAGGGCGCGCGCGTTGGTGCCGTCGCTGTGCGGACGCGATCCCGCGTCGCTCGACGAGGCGGGCATCGCACGGGCCACCGTGGAGTCGGTCGCCGAGAACACCTCGGACGCCCAGGTCGCGCCGCTCTGGTGGGGTGCGTTCGGCGGAGTGACCGGGTTGCTGGTCTACCGGGGGGCCAACACGCTCGACGCGATGATCGGTCACCGATCGCCGCGTTACTCGCGATTCGGCTGGGCGGCAGCACGATTCGACGATGTCGCGAACTACCTGCCGGCCCGCGCCACGGGGATTGTGGTGGCAGCCTGCGCGCCGGCGGTCGGAGGCTCGCCGCGCGAGGCACTGGTGGCCTGGCGACGGGACGCAGCCCGGCACCCCAGCCCCAACGCCGGTGTGGTGGAGGCGACGTTCGCTGGTGCGCTCGGTGTTCGGCTCGGCGGCCCCACGCAGTACGCCCATCGGCTCGAGATCCGGCCGACGTTGGGGCAGGGTCGTGCACCAGAGGTGGACGACATCGCCCGATCGGTTCGGCTCTCACGCGCCGTTCAGGTCGTGGCCGCTTGCGCCGCCGTTCTCGTCACGACCGTCTGCCGTAGCGGTCGGCGAGCTTCTGCTCCGTGCTGAGCGGCGTGGTCGCGGCGGCCCGCGAATCGGTCTGAGCCTTCTCCCGACGGCGCTGCTTGACCTCGGCGAAGACGAAGTACCCCACGCCGATCGGTGCGATGATCCCGAACGCGATCCACTGGATGCCGTACGACAGGAAGGGGCCCGCATCGAGGTGGGGCAGGCCGACGACACCGAGGCCGCCGGGTTGACCGCTGACGAGCTGGAGGTACGAACCTGCCAGCGGTACGCCGGTCACCTGAGCGACCTGGCCGGGATTGATCGAGTACACCTGTTGGGCCCCCTCCTCACGGAACGGATCCTTCCCCACGGCGACGGGTTCGGGATCGCGCAGCCGTGCGGTGATCGTCACGGTGCCCGTGGGCGGTGGGGCGAAATCGGGCACCTTCGTGCCCTGAACGGGTTTAACGAAGCCGCGGTCGACGAGCACGGTAGGGCCGCCGTCGACGTGAAACGGCAGCAGCACCTCGTACGCCGGATCGCCATCGATCACGCGCAGTCGCGCGAGCACCTGGGCGTCGGCCTGGTATCTGCCAGTGGCGGTGACCTGGCGCCATTGCTCGCCGGGCGCCGATGAATCCTGTTGCGGCAGAAAGGTCGTCACCGGCACCGGGGCCTCGGACAGCGAATCGGAGATCTGGGTGTTCTCGCGCGAGGTCTTGGTATTCTTGCCGAGCTGCCACGGCGCCAGCACCGTGAAGCACAGGTAGGCGAAGGCAATCGCCACGACGTAGAGCGCCAGCCACTGTGGCTTGAACATGAACGCGAACCTGCGGAGGGCAGGAGCGAAGCGACCCGGGAATCCAGTAGGCATCAGCTGGCCGCCACCCGTTCGGCGAGTCGTTCGTCGACCCAGTCGTGCAGGCCGGGCAGCGACGCGTCGATGACTGCAAAGGTCTCCTCGTAGTCCTCCATCGACCCGGAGTACGGATCCTCGACGTCCAACGGATGGGCAGCTGACCGCGGATCGAACGAGCGCATCATGCGGATCCGCATCGGCGGCACCCCGAGATCCCGCAGGATGTGTACGTGGTTGCGTCCCATGGCGATGACCAAGTCGGCTGCCATGTGATCCTCGTCGACCTGCGCGGCGCGGTGCGACGTCGGATAGCCGTGCTGCCGCAGGACGTGCGCGGTGCGTTCATGGGTGGGATCACCCGCGTGCCAACTGCCGGTGCCCGCACTGGTCACTCGCACTGCGTCGGCCAGACCGCGTTCCTCGATCTGGTGTGCAAACATCTTCTCCGCCATCGGTGACCGGCAGATGTTCCCCGAACAGACGAAGGTCACGTGCAGCTGATCACTGGATTCCCCGGGTCGCTGCGCTCCTGCCCGCCGCGTGGATTCCCCGGGTCGCTGCGCTCCTGCCCGCCGCGTGGATTCCCCGGGTCGCTGCGCTCCTGCCCGCCGGTCAGACACCGAGCACCTCCCGCAGGTCGTCCATCGTCGCCACGTGCCGGTAGGCACTCATCGCGTCAGGACCATCGAAGTCCGAAGCGCCGTAACCCCATTCGACGACCACGGTGTCGATGCCATGTGCCGCGGCGCCCTCGACGTCATGGGAGCGGTCACCGACCATGAGCACCCGTTGCGGAAGCGGCCCCAGTTGAGCCAGCGCACGCGCCACGACGTCGGCCTTGGACGATCGGGTCCCGTCGGGACTTGCTCCAGCGATTACCTCGAAGTGGCCGTCGATGCCGAAGTGCTCGATGATCCGCCGGGCCGTCGGTTCGTTCTTTGACGTGGCGACCGCCAGACGGACTCCGGAGGCGCGAAGATCGGTCAGCAGTTCGGGGATTCCGTCGAACAGGCTGTTCATCGCCCAGCCCCTGGTGGTGTAGTCGGCCCGGTAGGCGGCGAACGCCTCGCGTGCCCGGTCGCCGAGTCCCATCGACGTCAGCGTGTGATGCATGGGGGGTCCGACGACGAGGCCTGCGAGGTCGCCATCGGGCACCGGGGCACCGATCTCGCCGAGGGCGTGCCGGAAGCTCGCGACGATCCCGGCGGCGGAATCGGTGAGCGTTCCGTCGAGGTCGAATATGACTAGCTGGGGGCTCACCGGTCCATTGTCTACTGTCTTGTTGTGGACAGTCTTTCCCGGTCGCCGGATGCGAAGGACTTCGCGGTCGACGTGAAGTCCGCAGACCCTCCATCGTGGCTGGTAGAGCAGCTCGGGCTGGGGGAGGTGACGCGATGAGCGCACGGCTGTCCGACGTCATCGACCTGCTGGAGCGCGCGTACCCGCCCGCCCTGGCGGCGGACTGGGACTCCGTCGGTCTGGTCTGTGGTGACCCGTCGGAGGCGGTCGAGTCCGTCACGATCGCCGTCGACGCAACGTCCGCCGTGGTCGCCGAGATGTCCGACCGGGGACTGCTCCTCGCGCACCACCCTCTGCTCCTGCGCGGGGTCGACACCGTGGCGGCGAGCTCGCCGAAGGGCGCGGTCCTGCACCGGCTGATCCGTAACCGCAGTGCGCTGTTCACGGCGCACACCAATGCCGACTCGGCATCCCCAGGGGTGTCGGACGCGCTCGCCGAGACGCTCGGACTCGTCGTGGAAGGCGTGCTCTCGCCGGTGTCCGACGGTATCCAGTTGGACAAGTGGGTGGTCTACGTCCCCGTCGCGGACGGAGCGGTGGTGCGCGAGGCGATGTTCGATGCCGGTGCCGGCACGATTGGTGCCTATTCGCGGTGTAGCTGGACCGTTAGGGGCGCCGGTCAGTTCCTGCCACACGAGGGCGCATCCCCTGCCATCGGCACGGTCGGTGAGGTCGAGCACGTGGCAGAGGACCGCGTCGAGGTCATCGCCCCCGCCCGGCTGCGTCGCGCGATCCTCAATGCGATGCGCGGTGTACACCCGTATGAAGAGCCCGCCTTCGACGTATTCGCGCTCGCACCGTTGCCATCCGAGGTGGGCATCGGTCGCATCTGCGCGCTGCCGAGCCCGGAAAGCCTGTCGGCCTTCGTTTCTCGAGTGACTCGACGGCTTCCTTCGACTTCCTGGGGGGTGCGGGCCGCCGGCGATCCGGACGCAGCGGTGTCGCGGGTGGCGGTCTGCGGAGGAGCGGGTGATTCGCTTCTCGACACCGTGGCGGCCGCGGCCGTCGACCTCTACCTCACCGCGGATCTCAGGCATCATCCGGCCGACGAGCACCTGCGTTCCTCCACCGTCGCGCTCGTCGACGTCGCGCACTGGGCGAGTGAGTACCCCTGGTGCCATCAAGCGGGGGCGCTGCTGCGAACGCACTTCGGCGATGCGCTCGAGGTGCGCATCAGCCCGGTCCGGACGGACCCATGGAATCTAGCGAAGGACACGAAGACCACATGAAAGCCGAAGAACTACAACAGCGTTCGGTTCTCGAACTCGCCGCGGTAGACGCTGATTTGAGCCGTCTCGATCATCGAGCCAAACACCTCGACGAGCAACTACGGCTCGATGCCGCCCAGTCCGAGCACCGTGAGGCGAACGACGCCCTCGCAACACTCGGCATCGCACTGGAGGACCTCGAAGGACAGATCACCAAGTTGGAGAGCGAGATCGACTCGGTGCGCAAGCGCGAGGATCGCGACCGCGGGTTGCTCGATGGAGGGACGGTCGACGTCAAGCACGTCGCCGAGCTGCAGCACGAACTGGAGACGCTGCAGCGACGCCAGGGGAGTCTCGAGGACTCCCTGCTCGAGATCATGGAGCATCGCGAGAAGTTGCAGAACGACCAGGCGGAGCAATTGGGCCGAATCGACGAGCTCCAGACCGACCTCACGGCCGCGCTCGCCGCGCGCGACGATGCCCTGGGACTGATCGACCAATCCCGACACCAGGCGGAGTCTCGTCGCGAACAACTGACCGCCTCTCTGGTCCCCGCTCTGGTGGCGCTCTACGAGCATCAGCGGGCGCTCGGCGGTGCCGGCGCCGGGCGGCTGCAGGGTCGACGTTGCGGCGCCTGCCGCATCGAGATCGACAGGGGAGAGTTGGCGCGTATCTCGGCTGCGCCGGAGGACGAAGTGCTCCGCTGCCCCGAATGCTCCGCAATCCTGGTGCGAGTGAGGGACTTCAGCGAGTGAAGGTCATCGTCGAGGCAGACGGCGGTTCGCGAGGCAACCCCGGCCCCGCCGGCTACGGTGCGGTGGTCTGGTCGGCCGACCGTGGACGGATACTCGCCGAGAGCAAGGCGTCCATCGGGCGTGCGACCAACAACGTCGCCGAGTACCGAGGTCTCATCGCAGGGTTGCGCGAGGCGGCCGAGATTGGCGCCAACGATGTCGTCGCGCAGTTGGACTCGAAGCTCGTCGTGGAACAGATGTCGGGTCGCTGGCGGGTCAAGCATCCCGATCTGATCCCGTTGCGCCAGCGAGCATTGGAGTTGGCACGCGCATTCGACAGCATCACCTACGCGTGGATCCCGCGGGCCAGGAACGCGCATGCCGATAGGTTGGCCAACGAGGCCATGGACGTGGCGGCCGCGCCGGCGGCACTAGGGGCAGAGGCGGTCTCTCCTGCGGGCTGGACCGGTGCCCGCGGTGCGCCGACCCGCCTGCTGCTCTTGCGCCACGGGCAGACCGAGTTGTCCGTGCAGCGTCGCTATTCGGGACGGGGCAATCCGCCCCTGACCGAACTCGGGCGGCGCCAGGCCGATGCCGCGGCCACTTACCTCGGGCAACGAGGTGGTGTCGCCGCGGTGGTCTCGTCGCCGCTGCAGCGTGCGTATGACACCGCGACGGCTGCGGCCAAGGCTCTCGGGCTCGACGTCACCGTCGACGACGACCTGATCGAGACGGACTTCGGCGATTGGGAGGGCCTGACGTTCGGCGAAGCGGCGCAACGTGATCCGGGTCTACACGGTGAATGGCTGGGCGATACCAGCGTGGCACCGCCCGGCGGTGGGGAGAGCTTCGACGTCGTGGCTCAGCGGGTGCGTCGAGCGCGCACCAGGATCATCGCCGAACACGGCGAGGCGACGGTGCTGGTGGTGTCGCACGTCACGCCGATCAAGACGGTCCTGCGGTTGGCGCTCGACGCGGGCCCGGGCATCCTGTACCGCCTGCACCTCGATCTGGCCGCGCTGTCCATCGCGGAGTTCTATCCGGACGGTGGCTCGTCGGTGCGACTCGTCAACCAGACGGCGTATCTCGAGTGAGGCTGGGCATCAGCACCTCGTCCACCAGCGCACGCACCGTCTCGGCGGTCGGCGGCCGCCCGGGCATGAGAAAACGGAACACCAGATAGCCCGGCAACACGTCCCAGACCTCGCTGCTGATCACCGTTGCGTCTATCTCCCCGCGGTCGGAGGCTTCGGTGAGCACTTGGGTCATCAACAACTTGCGCTGATGAACGAACTCGGCCTGCATGGCCGCGCTCAACTCGGGGATGCGCGACATCTCGGTCAACACGGCCCGCAAGCTGGCGGTGTGCTCGTCGGCCTGCTTGCACACCACCGCACCGATTTCCAGCAGATCACCACGCAGCGAACCGGTGTGCGGTGCGACCGCCGACAACTGAGTCCCCTCGATGAACGCCGCTATCACCAGCTCCGCCTTCGACGGCCAACGGCGATACATGGTGGCCTTACTGGCCTTGGCCTCGGCTGCCACCGCTTCCAGGGTCAGCCGGTCGTATCCGTGAGCCTGCAACAACCGCAGCGTCACCGCCAAGAATTCGCACTCCCGCGCAGTCCAACGCGTCGCCGACGGCGACGCATCGTGGACGGGATCCGAGGACATGCGCCCCACCATAGACCCATGCCAGACTGACAGCGTGGCGGTTCGCGGCCCGCGCTTGCGCGGTCCTGTCCCGTACCGTACCGTTCTCAATCGGATCGCTCTTAGTCGGGCTAAGGATGGCCTTGGTGTGCAGCGCCGCCTCGCGGCCGTCGAAAGGCTCACGGGTGAAAAGGTTTTCGATCGGCAGCCTCCTCAAACGAGGATGGACGGTGATCGTGGCGGTGATCGTCGTGGCACTGGTCGCCTTCAGCGTCTATCGGTTGCACGGCATCTTCGGCTCCAACAACGCGGTGTCGAGGCCGAGTGCCGACTCCCTGGAGAACACCGGCTACAACCCGAAGCGGGTGCTCTTCGAGGTCTTCGGAAGTCCCGGATCCGTCGCCACCATCAACTTCCTGGACGAACACGCCCAACCCCAACGTGTCGACGACGCGCCCCTTCCATGGTCACACACCTTGACCACCGATGACCCGACGCTCTTCGCGGACCTTCGCGCCCAGGGCGACTCAGCCACCATCACCTGTCGCATCACCGTCAACGGCATCGTCAAGGACGAAAGGTCCGCCAGCAACGTGAACGGATACATCGCCTGCCTGGACAAGTCCGCATGAGCGAGCACAGCGAGCAGGGTTCGAAGGAGGGTTCCCGGCCGGCGCGCCTCATACGAATGCTCGCGCTGCCGATCCTGCTGGTGTGGGTCGCCATCGCCGCGTTGAGCAACATCATCTCCCCACAGCTGGAGGTCGTCGGCGCCGAACGTTCGGTATCGATGAACGCGACGGATTCGCCGTCGATCATGGCGATGCGGCACATCGGACAGAAGTTCGAGGAGTTCGACTCCGACAGCGCGGCGATGGTCGTGCTCGAGGGCGAACAGCCGCTAGGCCAGGATGCGCACCAGTTCTACGACGTCCTCGTCACGAAGCTCAACGCGGACACTCAGCACGTCGAGCACGTCCAGGACTTCTGGGGAGACCCGCTGACGGCGGGCGGCGCGCAGAGCAAGGACGGCAAGGCCGCTCTCGCTCAGATCTACCTGCGGGGCAACCAGGGTGAGGCGCAGTCCAACGAGTCCGTCGACAGCATTCGCAACATCGTGGCGGATACGCCGTCGCCGCCCGGGGTCAAGGCCTACGTCACGGGCGCCGCGCCGCTGATCACCGACAACTTCGAGGTGGGCAACGAAGGCACCCACCAGGTCACCGCGATCACCTTCGCGGTGATCGCGGTGATGCTCCTGATCGTGTACCGCTCCATCGTCACCACGCTCATCATGCTCGTCGTGGTGCTCGTCGAGCTGGCCGCAGCACGAGGCGTGGTCGCGGTGCTGGCGCATCAAGGCGTCATCGGCCTGTCGACGTACGCGACGAACCTGCTCACGTTGTTGGCAATCGCCGCAGGCACCGACTACGCCATCTTCATCGTCGGGCGCTATCACGAAGCCCGCAACCGAGGCTTGGACCGCGAAGCGGCGTATCACGACATGTTCGGTGGGACCGTGCACGTCATCGTCGGGTCGGGACTGACCATCGTCGGGGCGGTCGCGTGCCTGTACTTCACCCGGCTGCCGTACTTCCAGACCCTGGGCGTTCCCGCCGCGCTCGGCGTGCTGGTGACACTGACGGCGGCACTGACCCTGGGGCCCGCCGTCCTGGTGATCGCGAGCCGGTTCGGTCTGCTCGAGCCCAAGCGCAAGGTGCGCGCGGTCGGATGGCGCCGCGTCGGCACAGTCATCGTCCGGTGGCCCGGTCCCATCCTCATCGTGTCGCTGGCCATCGCGGCCATTGGTGTGCTCGCGCTGCCGGGGGCCAAGATCAGCTACGACGGCCGCCCCTACCTTCCCGTCTCCGCACCGGCCAACGTCGGGTACGCGGCCGCTGAGCGCCACTTCTCCGAAGCCCGGCTGAATCCCGAACTGTTGATGATCGAATCCGACCACGACATGCGAAACCCGTCGGACATGCTGATCCTCGAGCGCGTCGCGAAGGCCGTCCTGCACACCCCCGGCATCGCGCTGGTGCAGTCCATCACCCGGCCACTTGGCACACCAATCACGCACAGCTCCATACCCTTTCAAATCAGTGCCCAGAGCGCCGGGCAGATCATGAACCTCAGCTACCAGCAGGCCAGGGCTGCGGACATCATGAAGCAGGTCGATCAGACGACCAAGTCGATCGACATCTTGCAGCAGCAGCTAGCACTGCAACAGCAGAGCGCCGCCGCGACCGACGAACAGACCAAGGCGTTCCACGACACCGTCGAGACGGTCAACGAAGTCCGCAACAACATCGCCAACTTCGACGACTTCTTCCGGCCGCTGCGCAACTACTTCTATTGGGAGCCGCACTGCTTCGACATCCCCTCCTGCGCGGCGTTGAGGTCGGTCTTCGACACCCTCGACGGCATCGACGCGCTCAGTGACAAGTTCGGGCAGATCACGGCGAGTTTGGACAAACTCAATGCCCTGCAACCGCAGCTCCTGGCGTTGTTGCCGCCCCAGATCGCCATTCAGGAAGCCAATCGCGACCTGCTCCAGTCGAACTACGCCACCAACACTGGAACCAACGCGCAGAGCCAGGAGGCGCTGAAGAACGCGACCGCACTCGGGCAGGCCTTTGACGACGCCAAGAACGACGACTCCTTCTACCTGCCACCGGAGGCCTTCGACAACGCGGACTTCAAGCGCGGCCTCAGGTTGTTCATGTCGCCCGACGGCAAGGCCGCCCGAATGACGATCACGCACGAGGGCATTCCGGCCACGCCTGAGGGCATCTCGCACATCGACGCCCTGAGGAACTCGGCGTTCGATGCGATCAAGGCGACGCCGTTGTCGGACGCAAAGATCTACGTCGCGGGCACCGCATCGACGTACAAGGACATTGAGGAAGGCTCGACGTACGACCTGATGATCGCGGCGATCGCGGCGATTGCCCTGATCCTGCTCATCATGATCTTCATCACCCGCAGCATGGTCGCTGCGGTGGTGATCGTCGGCACCGTCGTGCTGTCGCTGGGGGCATCATTGGGGCTCGCGGTCCTGGTGTGGCAGTACATCTTCGGCATCGAGCTCTTCTGGATCGTGCCGGCGCTGGCGATCATCCTGCTACTGGCGGTGGGCGCCGACTACAACCTGCTGCTGATATCCCGGTTCAAGGAGGAGATCGGGGCGGGTCTCAACACGGGGATCATCCGCGCGATGGCGGGCACCGGCGCTGTCGTCACCGCCGCTGGTCTGGTGTTCGCCGGCACCATGGCGTCGTTCATCTTCAGCGATCTCATCGTCCTCGGCCAGATCGGCACCACGATCGCCCTGGGCCTGGTGTTCGACACGTTGATCGTGCGGTCGTTCATGACACCGTCCATCGCGGCCCTTCTCGGTCGCTGGTTCTGGTGGCCACTGAACGTGCGCACTCGCCCGGCCAGCCAGATGCTGCAGCCCTACGGTTCCCGCATCTCCGTTCGACGGCTGCTCGCGCCTGAACGCAGGGACACGGATTCAGGAATGTAGGTGTAGCCGTTCGACCGTCGTGCACGGGTAACTCGTCGGGTGGGGTGCGTCTGCGCGCACACACGCGATTCTTGAAGGCGTGCAGACCGCCGGCCGGCCCGCTGTGCGTTAGCGGCCAGTACGTCACGCCGTGGCGAGTCTGGGACGTTCCCTTCACCCGCGGGTCTTAGGCGTAGGGTGCGCGCAATAGGTCGTCGGTGCTCACCGACAGGGCGGCGGCGAGTCGCGGCAGGTGATCGAGCGCCAGCCTGCGCTTACCCGACTCGAGACGACTCAACGTGGAGACATCGATGTCGACGTTGTCGGTGGTCTTTGCCTGCATGGCACAAGATGTTGGCAGATCGCTTTGCGATCGGGAAGGTGGTTGCCATGGGGTCCAACCAGAAGGAGAACGACCATGCCCACCCATGATCACGAAGCGAGCGATCAGGGCTTGTCGGCGAAAGAGTACTGGGAAGCGCACTACGCCGAGCGCGACCGCATCTGGAGTGGACGGGTCAACACCCACTTCGCCGACGTCGTCGCGGACCTGCAGCCAGGTCGGGCGCTAGATCTGGGTTGCGGTGAGGGGGGTGACGCCGTTTGGCTCGCCGAGCGAGGCTGGCTGGTCACCGCAGTCGACATCTCCGAGAAGGCGATGCAACGCGCAGCCGAGGAGGCGCGTGCTCGGGGGGTGTTGGAGCGCATCGCATTCCAGCGTCACGACCTGTCCGACAGCTTCCCCGACGGGACCTACGATCTGATCTCGGCGCAGTTCCTGCACTCCACCGTGCGACTTGAGCGGCCTCAAATCCTGCGCGAGGCCGCCGCCGCCGTCGCACCGGGTGGTCGTCTCGTCATCGTCGACCACGGGGGCATGCCGCAGTGGTCGAAGAAGGTGCCGCACGACCACCCGTTCCCCAGCGCCGAAGTAGTGCTCGCGGACCTCGATCTGCCGTCGGCCGAATGGGATCGTCTGCGGGTCGAAGCCGTCGACCGGACGGCCGCGGGCCCCGACGGTGAGGTGGCAATGCTGCAGGACAATGTGATGGTTCTTCGGCGCCGCGCCTGATCAGTGCTGCACGAGCGCGAACAGCAGGCACGCGAGCACGATGAGCGTCGCGACGAGAATGGCGGCCCGCTGGGTGTACTGATGTCGCACGTGGATCTGCTTCCTAGACGAAGTTGAAGCGTTCGGTGTGAACTCGATCGCTGGGAACGCCGAGCTCGACGAGCGCTTCCTCCATCGCATCCTGCATCGCGCCCGGTCCGCAGATGAAGTACTGCAGGGCAAGGTAATCGCCGGGAAGGTTCCTGCGCAGGATGTCGACGTCGACATAGCCGTGTTCACCGGTCCAGCCCTTCGGCGGGTCGGCGGCGACGTGAATCACGTTGAGCGACAATCGGGCTGCGAGCTGGTGGATCTCGTCGTAGTAGGTCGCGTCGTCGATTCCCTTCGTGCCGTAGAACAGGTAACACCGGCGAGTGTCCTGGCGGTCGTCGAGGGTGCGCATCATACTTCTGATGGGTCCGATACCCACGCCGCCTGCGAGGAATACGCACCCTTGGCCCGGGTAGTGGTCGGGGGAGAACACGCCGTGCGGACCGTCGATGTAGGCCCGCGTCCCCGGTGCGATGGACCCGATCGTCCGAGTGAAGTCGCCGAGCTCCTTGATGCTCATCTGCAGCGACAACGGGTCGTCGCCGTTGGAGGAGAAGGAGAACGGATGTTGAGTCACGGCGAATGGTGACCTGTGCAGCGAGAGCCAACCGAACTGTCCCGGCGCAAAGGTGAAGCCGGCGTGACCAATGGGCCGAAGGGTGATCGTGGTCACGCCGCCGCGTTCGTCCGTCACCGACGACACCGTCCAAGGCCGCCGCATCCGCAGAACGGGCCTGATGATGCGCACGAAGACGAAGATGGCGATGAAGCCGAGCGTCATCGCGACCCACAGCACCCGCTTCCATTGCTGGTCAACGTAGTGGTGTATCAGTTCGACGTGGATGAGCGCTGCGGCGATGGCCACCGTCGAGAGCACCAGATGGAGCCCCTGCCACACCTCGTACGAGAGGCGCAGGGCCAACCGCCATGCCGACGTCACGATCACCACCAGCAAGCACACGATGGAGAGCGTGCCGAACCGACCGGCCCACGGTGCCGTGAATGGGTTGACGCGCTCGAGGTACCTGGGATCCACCAGCACGATCAGCAGTATCGGATGAGCAAGGATGAAAACCGTTCCTGCGTAACCCATGTAGCGGTGGAAGTGGACCAGGGCATCCTCGCCGAATGGGGCAGCGACCGTGCGCAGTCGCGCCACCAGGACGAACTGCAGACCCATCATCGAGAGACCGACGAAACCCAGCGCCACCGCGAACTCTCGCCAGAAGCCACGATCGTCGTCGACGATTCCGATGCCCGCGAAGATCAGCGGAACCACTATCAGCGCCACGTACCCGCCGAACCAGATCGCTCCTCGAACAGCGGTGCGCATGCGTGGTCCCCCCTTCGGTGGGCCATCGTATCGGCGGTGAGGCCGGGCCGGTGGCAGCCCTGGCAGGCGCGTCAGAGTACGGTGTCCTCGCGGACGAGTTGGCCGGGCGGCCGCGGAGTCCAGGTTCGCCTGGACGTCGAGGAAAGTCCGGACTTCACAGAGCAGGGTGATTGCCAACGGCAATCCGAGGTGACTCGCGGGACAGTGCCACAGAGAACAGACCGCCACCCATGCGGTGGTAAGGGTGAAACGGTGCGGTAAGAGCGCACCAGCACTCCGGGTGACCGGCGTGGCTAGGCAAACCCCACCCGAAGCAAGGCCAAGAAGGTCGCAACCTGGTTGCGGCTGCGCAGACGTTCGAGGGCTGCTCGCCCGAGCCTGCGGGTAGGCCGCTTGAGGCACCCGGTGACGGTGTGTCCAGACGGATGGTCGCCGCCACGTCGCCAGTCATGGCGGCGCGGAACAGAATCCGGCTTACAGGCCAACTCGTTCGCCTCGCCCGTCGGCTACCCGGCGGCGCGCACCGATTTCTTGAGCTGCTTGAGCACACGGCCCAACTGCTCCTCACACCGACGGGCGATCTCCGATTCGCGTTCATGGAGGACGCCGTAGGTGAAGGTGTCCTCACCCGTCGCATGGGCGGCGATGGACTCTTGCGACAGGTGCGTCCGACTCACGACGCTGTCCTGATGATCGCCGAGCAACGACTGGATCGATTTGGCCTTCTCGGCGACCACGTCCTCGCCCAGGGCGGACGCCGTGTAGCGAAGTTGCTTGGCGCGCTTGCGAATGGCATGTAGCGCCTCGTCCGTGTCCTTGGCGGAGACGTCGTCATCGTCGGCGGCGACGTCGGCCTTCTTCGCGGCCTTGCGGACCCGCCGGTAGGCCGCGGCGACGGTCACCTGTTCGGGCTCCGCGCCGGCTTCCAACGACGGCGGCTCCGCGGCGATCAACTCCTCCAACCCGTCGAGTAGGCGGAAGTAGCGCTCCGATCTCATCGCCACGAGGGAACGCTTCCAGCCGGCGTGATAGCGCCGCATGCCGCCCTCGACGAGACGTTCGCGCACCGGGCCCCGGATCAATTCGCCCGGCAATTGGCCGAGGGCGGTCTCGTACTTCTCAGCCAGCACCTCAGCGTCGCGCGCCACCCCGAGGATTCCAGCCAGTTGCTTGAGCTCCGCCAGGATCCACGAGTCGTCGGCGATCCCGAACGAGTCCTCCGAAGCGCGCAGAAGGCTGCGGATCTTACGGGTCACCACCCGCATCTGGTGCACCGCGTCCCAGGCGTCGGCACGCAGGGCCCTGTCCCACACCACGAGTTCTTCGATCTGTTCGGCGACGGCGCGGTGTACCGGGTCGTTGATTCGCGGTGCTGCCGACTGCGGCGGGGTGTGCAGTACCTTGGCCAGCTTCGAGCCGTGCCCGGCGGGTTGAGCGCCTGCATCGAAGAGTCGATTGGCGAGCCGGTCGAGAAGAGCGGAATCGCCTTCGGAGCCGACGCCCTCGACGAGTTCGAGCTCCCACTCCCGCCACTCCTGGGGTTCCCCGTCGCTTACCGCCGACGCGCGCACCGTGTCGTCACAGAACTCGGCGAGCGCCACGCCGTCGTGGCCGTACAGGACGTCGACGGTACGGCTGGTGGAGATCCGCGCCACCGGGCGCAGGGGGCGGTCCCGCACGATCGCGAGGACGACGTCACGCAGTTCGTCGGGGACGATGTCGTCGGGCGCTCCCGCATCGCCGAGCGGGGTGCGGACCTCGGTCCTGGCGTCCGCGCCGGCAGGAAGCTTGAGGTGCCAGCCCGCGTCCGGTCCGCCGGTGCGCCGGCGCAACGTGACTCGTCGCGCGGCAAGGTCCTGATCTTGCGTGTCGAAGTACACGGCGTCGAGTTGTTGCATGGGTGAGCGTTCCACCTTGGCGATCGTGGACAGCCCCCCGAAGGACGGGGAGACCGTGCCCTCGACGACCGCGAACTTGCGCTCGACCTCCGTGTGGCGGGACGGTTTGCGCTTGTCAGCTGACATCTTCACCTTCAGTTGGCCGTGGATTCATTCGCTCGAATTCGTGAACAGGTTGCCACATCGAGGTGAACGGAGGACGACTCGTTCCTCAGACGAGGCAATCTGGTGCGATAGCGTCGGGCCATGACCGACTTCGAAACGCTGAAGTTCGAGCAGTCCGGACAAATCACCAGCATCGTTCTCGATCGGCCCGACGCCGCGAACGGGATGAACGACACGCTGACCCGGGAGCTCGCCGAAGCCGCGGCGCTGTGCGACACCGACGCGACGAAGGTGGTCACTCTCACCGGAGCGGGCAAGTTCTTC
>JBBRTH010000081.1:0-21872 GCA_038244615.1 Mycobacteriales bacterium
GCGGTCGCGTTCTTCTTGCTGGCCCGGATCACCACGATCATCGTGATGACGACGAAGAGGGCGAAGATGCCGATGTTGGCCACCGGGTTGCCGATGGTTTCGCCTGCTGCGAGGACGCTCATTGCTCGGTGCCTTCCATCTCGGTGCGGATCGCGGCGGCGCGCGGGTCGAGCTCGCGGTTGGCGAACCGCACGTAGAGGCCGGTGATCAGGAACGTGGTCAGGAACTGTCCCAAACCGATGAGCAAGCCGACGTTGACGTTGCCGAACACCTGGATCGCCATGAAGTCGTGGGCGAACGCACCCAGCAGCACATAGGTGGCGTACCAGATGAGGAAGAACGCCGTCATTGGAAAGACGAAGCGGCGCAGTCGCGTCCGGAGTTCCTGGAACTCCGGGCTCGCCTGCATGTCGAGAAATTGTTGGCCCGTATGGGCTGGTGGGACTTCGGTGGTCGACACCGCGGACTCCTGACACTGGGTGTGAACTGGGAACTCGCAGTCAGCATATGGAGAGCCAGATCACAGACCCAAGGGCTATCGCAGATCAGACGCCAAAGCCGGGATGGCATGCGGTGAGCGGTTCGGCACCGGCGATGAACGGTGGAGCTGTGGCGATGCTCAATCGCGGGGAAGACGCTCGACGCCCATCCCGAGTCGTTCCGGAACGTGCATGCGGGCGAAGATCCTGGCCACGTCGGGGGGTGCAGAGGACGCGGTGAGGCGGCTGACCACCACCATCGTGAGGAAGGCGAGGGGAACGGTCACCGCGGCGGGATAGCCCACGACGGCCGCAGGCCAGCCGCCGAGGAATCGGTCGTCGATGCCACCGGTAATCGCCAACGTCGTCGCGACCCCAGACGCCAGGCCGCCGACGGCGAGCCCACACGCGGCGCCGACGCTCGTCAGACCGCGCCACCAGATGCCCAGCACCAGTAGTGGACACAGGGTGGAGGCAGCGACCGCGAAGGCGAGGCCGACGCTGCGGGAGAGCTCCAGCGACGAGGCGAGCAGCGCCAGCGGAATGGGCACCATGCCGCCGATGAGCGCGGCGACCCGGAAGTCGCGCACGCGTCCGCGCAGAACGTCGGTCGACAGCGCGCCCGCAATGCTGACGAGCAGTCCGGACGACGTCGCGAGGAAGGCGGCGATGGCGCCCGCCGCCACCAGCGCCGCCAGCGCCGCGCCACCGTTTCCACCGATCGCCGCGCTGGGCAGCAGGAGCACCGCCGCGTCCGCGGTGCCCGTGATGAGCAGTTGCGGCACGAACTGTCTGGCGAAGACGCCAAGCAGCGTCGGGAAGAGATAGAACAGCGACAGCAGGGCGATCACGGCCAGCGCCGTACGCCTGGCCGCGGTGCCATCGGGGTTGGTGTAGAAGCGGACCAGCACGTGCGGCAGTCCCATGGTCCCGAGGAAGGTGGCGATGATGATCGAAATGACTTGGTACAGAGGATGATCACCGCCCAGCCCACGGCCCGACGCGAGCCAGTCGTCACCCGAGCTGGGCGCGCCCGCGACGACCGGCGTCGCCGAGCCCGCCGCAAGGTTCAGGATCGTCCCGCGGGCCAGCGTGTACCGACCCGGTGACGCGAAGGGTGCGTCGGTCAGCCGACGTCCGTCGACGTCGCCGGTCACCTTGATGCCTGCCGGTTCGGCGACCTGCACGACGACGTCGGTCTCGACCGTGACGGTGGTCTGGTGCTGGACGATGGGCGGCAACGGCCCGTCGAGATTGGTGCCGTCGCGCATGAAGAGGGCGAGCAGGGCCAGCGCGGGCACCGCGATCGCGGTGAGCTTCAGCCAGTACTGGAACGCCTGCACGAACGTGATGGACCGCATGCCGCCACCGACGACGTTGATGATGACGATGGCGCTGACGGCTACCGGACCAAGCCAAACGGGCAGGCCGAGAAGCGTTTTCAACACCAGCCCGGCGCCCTGATACTGGGGGACCAGGTAGAAGGTGCAGATGACCACCACGACGAGCATCGCGACCCTGCGCATCCTCGCCGAACCCAATCGGAACTCGGCGAAGTCGGGGACCGTGTAGGCACCCGAGCGCCGCAACGGTGCGGCGACGAACAACAACAGCCCGAGGTACCCGGCAGTGAAGCCGACCGGATACCACAATGCGTCGGCGCCGTATTTCGCGATGAGCCCGGCGACACCGAGAAATGATGCGGCCGAAAGGTATTCGCCCGAGATGGCGGCGGCATTCCATTGCGGTCCGATGCTGCGCGACGCGACCAGGAAGTCGGACGTGGTTCGCGACAGGCGGATTCCGTATACGCCGATACCGATGGTCGCCAGCGCAGCGGCGAGTAGGGCCGCCGCCGTCAACGGTGCGCCCGTCACGGTTCGCCGTCGACGACGCGGACGAAGTCCCGCTCACCCTGTTCGGCCAGCCGGACGTAGAGCCGCCCGACGCCGTACAGCACGGGGTAGACGAGCAACGCGAGGATGAGCCAGTTCAGCCGGATGCCGAACACCTGCACCTGCTCGATCTGGGGAAAGTGACCCATCAACAACGGAACTGCCGCGACCGCGCACACGACGACGGTGGCCAGTCGCAATGCCAAGCCGAGCTGGGCCCGCATCAGTCCGCGGACCAGCGCGTCGCCGACCTGCGTCTGCTCCTGCACCTCCACCCGCGTCCGGATGACCCGGGCACCCCTGCGATTGGCGAGGATCACCCGCTCGCGCTGCGGACGTCCACTAGTCATCGCCGGGATCCAATCCCCGGGTCGCTTCGCTCCTGCCCGCCGGATCCGGGGGAAACCCCAGCGCTGGATTGGCAGGCCGCAGGTTGCGCATCGGCTCCCGGATCACCCGGTCGCGAAGCTCGCGGGCCTGGCGACGACTCACCGGCAGTTCGACCGCGGGCGAGGAACCGTTCGCGCGCAGCCGCACCAGCACCGCGCCGTCCGTCGTGCGCACGCCGACGACCATCCGCAGGGCCACCAGATACGACCGATGGATCCGTTGGAATCCTCTTTCCCGCCAACGTGTTTCGAGCGTGCTCAGCGGAATCCGCACCAGGTGCGCGCCGGATTCGGAGTGCAGTCGCGCGTAGTCGCCCTCGGCTTCGACCCAGCCGATGGTGTCCCGCGGCACCAGTTGGGTGATGCCGCCGAGTTCGGCGGGGACGACGTCGCCGTCCTCGTCGTCGTCGCCTGCGATGCCTGCCTCGTCGCGCGCCTGATCGATCGGTGCGACCAGGGCCCTGCGAATGGCCTCGTCGAGCCTGCTCTGGCGGATGGGCTTGAGGAGGTAGTCGACGGCACCGACGTCGAACGCCTCCACGGCCTTGTCGTCGTGTGCCGTCACGAACACGACCGCCGGACGGTAGGAGTAGTTGGCCAGCACGCCGGCCAGTTCGAGGCCGCTGAGGCCGGGCATGTTGATGTCCAGGAAGACCGCATCGATGGTGCGCTGGTTCATCTCCCGCAGCGCCGACGTCGCGTCCGCGGCCTGGAACACCTCCGCGATGTCAGGGTGCTCGTTGAGGAGGTACACCAGCTCGTCGAGGGCGGGCGCCTCGTCGTCCACAGCGAGCACGCTCAGTCTTCTGCTCACCGAATTGCACCTCCGCCGGCCCGGACGCCCGATCGGAACTTCGGGACCCGCATGATGACCTTGGTGCCCGCGCCCATCGCCGTCTCGACCACCAGACCGTAATCGTTTCCGAACGCCGCGCGCAGGCGATGGTCCACATTGGTCAGACCCACGTGCGCGGAATGGCCGCTCTCGTCGGGCGTTCCGTCGGCGAGAGCATCGGCAGGGCCCGACCGTAGCGCCTCCGGGTCCATCCCGACGCCGTCGTCCTCGACGGTGATGACGCAGTCGGTGCCGTCGTCGCGGGCGACGATCTCGACGGTGCCGCCGCCCCGGCCCGCGAACCCGTGCCGGACTGCGTTCTCCACCAACGGTTGCAGTGCGAGGAACGGAACGACGACAGCGAGCATCTCGGGTGCGACCTGGAGTCTGACCGTCAGCGACTCTCCGAAGCGGGCGCGTTCCAGCGTCAGGTAGCGGTCGATGTTGCGCAGTTCGTCTGCCAGGGTCGTGTACTGGCCCGCCGCGCGGAACGAATAGCGGGTGAAGTCGGCGAACTCGAGAATCAGCTCGCGGGCGCGGTCCGGGTCGGTGCGCACGAAGGACGCGATCGTGTTGAGCGCGTTGTAGATGAAGTGCGGGCTGATCTGGGCGCGCAAGGCCAGCACCTCGGCACGGTCCAGGCGAGCGCGCGACGCGTCGAGATCGGCGAGCTCGAGCTGGCTGGCCGCGTAGCTCGCGACCTCGCCGATGGCCCCGAGCATGCCTGGCCCAGGTTGGCGGGACGTCACCGCGACGAGCACGCCGAGCGCGTCGCCGTCGTCGGTCAGCAGTGGTTGCGCGACCATCGCGCCTGCTCGGTGGGTGGACATGATCCGCCGCTGGCCGGCGAGTGCCTCGGCCGCGACGGTCTCGGCCGCAGCGAGTGCATCCGTCGTCCACGTGGATCGGTCGGACGGATCGTGCGCGAGATGTTCGCCGGCCGCGTCGTACACCACGACGGCGTCGGCGCCGGTGAGTTCTCGCAACACCGGTGCGGCCCGTTGCGCCGTGTCCGCGTCCAGGCCGTGCCGTAGCGCGTGCGCCGCGAGCGACGCGGTGTGCAGGGCGGCGTGCACGGCTCGCTCGGTGGGGGTGGTGACGACACGGCGGGTACGCACGGCGATGACGGCCGCCGCGGTGGCCAGGATCAGCGCTGCCACCAATGCGATCGCGATCTCGCCCGGCATGTCACCTCGCACGGTCGGGGCAGGGTCTTCCGGTGAAGGCCACCTTAGACTGGCGGGATGGCGAAACTGCAGCTTGTGCAAGATCCGGCCGCCGATGAGCTGTTGGAGTCCAATCCCTTTGCGCTGCTGGTCGGCATGATGCTGGATCAGCAGATTCCGATGGAGGTCGCCTTCGCCGGACCCCGCAAGCTCGCCGAGCGCATGGGTGGAGTGGACGCCGCCGAGATCGCCGCCTACGACCCAGATAAGTTCATCGCGATCTGCTCCGAAAAGCCTGCGGTGCATCGCTTTCCGGGCTCGATGGGCAAGCGGCTGCAGACGTTGGCGCAGACGGTCGTCGACGAGTACGGCGGTGACGCCGTGGCGCTCTGGACCTCCGGTGACCCCGATGGCGCCGAGGTGCTGCGACGCCTCAAGGCGTTGCCCGGCTTCGGTGAACAGAAGGCCAAGATCTTCCTGGCACTGCTCGGTAAGCAGTACGGCGTGACGCCGAAGGGCTGGCGCGGGGCCGCGGGCGACTACGGCAAGGCGGGCACGCACATGTCGGTGGCCGACGTCGTCGACCAGGGATCGTTGGACAAGGTGCGCTCGTACAAGAAGGCCGCCAAGGATGCAGCGAAGGCGAAGGCCTGGGCCATGGATGAGGTGACGACCTAGAGCGGGTCGCCATCGAACCGCTCGCGGGTGACGAACTCCGCGACGGGCCTGCGCGTGAGCTTGCTGACCTGGTGCTCGGGCTTGCCCAGCGGCAGCATCGCCGCGACCGCGTACTCATCGGGGATGCCCAACAGCTCCTTCACCAAGGGTTCCTGGGCAACCACCATCGTCGTCAACACGCCGCCATAACCCTCGTGACGGGCGGCCAGCAGCACGTTCCACACGAACGGGTACACCGACGCGCCACTGATCACGCCGATGCGGTCGAGGTCCTGATCGAAGGCCGCGACGACACCGAGGTCGAGACAGATCACCAGCACCACCTCGGAGTCCAGCAGCGTGCCGCCGCCTCCGCGCGGCACCGACGTGGCCTCGATCGTCGCGTCGTCGACGCCGCACGGCTGCAACGGGTTCCACGGTGCTTCGCCGTTGGCGATCTGGGCTGCGTACCTCTGCGCGCCAGGGCTGGACAGCTCAGCCAGTCGTTCGCGAGTCGGCATGTCGCGCACCGCGATCACCCGCACCCCCTGGCGGTTGCCACCGCTCGGTGCGAAGCGGGCGTTGTCCAGGATCCGCTCGAGCACGTCGTTGGGAAGGGAATCGCCCGTAAACCGCCGAACCGCCCCGGTCGTGCGCATAACGTCGTACAGCTCCATGCGTACATCATGCTCGTGGGATCGTTAAGCATGGCGAAAACACACTTGAGCTGTCCCTGCGGCGAGGCCATCACGGGCACCGACGAGGACGACCTCGTCGAGCAGGCTCAGAAACATCTCTCCGAAGTACACCCGGGCCGGGAGTACGACCGGGAGATGATCCTCTTCATGGCCTACTGACCGGGCCCACAACGGCCGCGAGCGTGCGCGTTCTGCCAGCGCGGCGCGGCGTGTCGCGTGCAGACACGCACGCTCGCGGAGAAGAAAGAGGCGGGGTCAGGGGACGACGGTCGAACCGATCGTCGGCATGAACTGGCACTGCTTCTCGGTCGTGGTGACCTGTCCGAAGATGGTCGACATGATGCTGCCCGGTCCGGTGTCGGCGATCACGGTGAGCGTCGTCGGGCCCTCGGGGTTGATGTCGGCCCGCGGCTTGAGGGTGGCGGTGCCGGACTTGCCGTTCGTCAGATTGACCCAGGTGACGTTCAGCGGCAGCTTCTGCTCGGCAGCGGGCCCTGGCGTGCCCATCGCGGTGAACACGTATGCCGTCTGACCCGCGGCGGGTCCGGGCTTCGGGATCGAGGCAGGACCGGCCACCGAGATCGCCGTCGCCAAAACGTTTCCGCCGTCCTTCAGGCACCCGTTGCTGATCGACGGATACAGGAAGTCCTGCGTCGTGGGCGCATCCGGGCCGAAGGCAGGTGCCGGTGCGCCGTCCGGCCCCGACACGGTTGCCGCCGTGGGCGCGGCGGGTGCGGGGGCCGGCGCCGCCTCGGGAGCCGGCGCCACAGCGGCCAGCGGTGCCGCGTCCGGTGCCGGGCCGGCCGCATGCGCGGGGTCGACGCCCATCGGCAGGTGCGCCTCGGTACCGGGGATCGCACCTACCGCGGGGACGTGCGCCACCTGAGGATCGGCGACGAACTGGTTCACCGCTGCCGCCATGTTCCTCGAGTCCGACGGTGTCGCGCTATTACCCGCGAAGGCCGCCGCCGCGGCCATCAACATCGACGCGGCGTTCGTCGGGTCACCAGCCGCCTGCTGAATGGCAGGTCCCAGGCTCTCCATCGCGGGTAGTCCCGGCGCCTGAAGACCGCTGATCGGCATCGGCAGCGGCGGCGCGGGCTCCGCATGGGCGACCGGTTGGGCGCTCAGCGTCAGCGCGGCCGACGCACCGAGTGCGATCAGCAGCGTTCTCTTCGAAGGCATGACTCTCCCGTGATTCGTAGGTTCTGGGGCCTAGTGGGGCAAGCGTCAGGGCAGTGCTGCGGTGGGGAACATCAGCGGCGAGATCCCTGCCAGACCATTGGTGATGGCGGGTAGGGCGGGTGCTGCCACGGCGGGTGCGGCGGCTGCAGCGGCAGGCACGGCCGGGAGGGCCGATGGCGACCTCGGCAGCAGGTTCGCCAGGGAAGTGCCCACGGGCATCAGCGACGCCAGGTCACCGGGGAAGCTGAGCTGCTGCGGCAGCGGCAGCGGGTTCGCCGGCACCTGCGGCAGCTGGACCTGGGCCGTCGGGACCAGACCCGCTGCGGCAGGAGCCGCGGCAGGAACGGCCGCCGTGGGGGCGGCAGGCGTCTGCGGCAGCGTGACCGAGGCGGTCGCCGCAGGCGCGGGTGCGGCTGCGGGGGCTGCCGCCGGTGCGCCGGCCGCTCCCGTAAAGGCCGACGCGAGACTCTGCAGCAGCGCGGGTGCGCTGGCTGGGGTGATCTGGTTGAGGAACGGAATGCCCGACAAGTTGGGGATCGCCGGAGCGGGCGCCGGGACGGGGTCAGCCGCCGCGGTGGCACTGAGCAACAGCGCGCCCGGAACCGCGCAAGCGGCCGCAATCACGCTGGTGGCAAACAGTTTTCTGGTGAAGCGCATGGTTCTCCCAATCGGTTGACGGCACGTCTGCAACCGAAGCTACGGAGTTACTGGAGTTACTCAAGTGACACGTGTGGGATTTATGCAACCGTTACTGAGACGACGGCCGATGGTGACCGAATGGCTTGCCTGGGCGAGCGAAGCGACGGGGGAATCTAGAGTCGGACGGATAGCCAGACAGTCAGAGGTCGCACCCGCCAGCATCAACGCGACACCGCGGACCCGAATCGCGGTCCTCGCGCCGTACCTGCTCGCGCTCAGCCTCCTGGTGCGGTTCGGCGTGACCTATCTGGTGCCCAACGGCACCAACTTCATCGACCTCCACGTCTACGTCGACGGCGCCGCGACCATGGACGACGGCGGCCTGTACGACTTCGTCTACTACCCGGTGATCCCGCCGATGCCGTTGCAGTTCACGTATCCGCCATTCGCGGGGTTGGTGTTCTATCCGCTGCACTTCCTGCCGTTCCCCCTCGTGGGGCTGTGCTGGCAGCTCGGCATCGTCGCGGCGCTCTACGGCTCCGCGGTGCTCGTGCTGAAGCTGTTGAGCAAGCCGGACCTTCGCGTGGCGATGGCGTGGACCGCGCTCGCGATCTGGTTCGAGCCGGTGCGCCATCTCTTCGAGCTCGGCCAGGTCGGCGCGCTGCTGATGCTCGCCGTGCTGTGGGCGGTGTACAGCAGCAGGTGGTGGGTCTCCGGGCTGCTGGTGGGTCTGGCGGCCGGGGTGAAGTTGACGCCTGCGGTGGCAGGTCTGTACTTCGTCGGCGCCCGGCGCTGGAGGACGGTCGTGTTCTCCGCGGTGGTGTTCGGCGCGACCGTGGCGTCCTCGATCGCTTTGGGCGGCGCGCAGGCGCGGTTCTACTTCACCGACCTAGTCGGCAATGCCGACCGGATCGGCGTCGTCAATTCCCCGATGAACCAGTCGCTTCGCGGCGTTGTCGGCTTCGTGACGGGAAGCGACGGTGGGTACGGTCCGCCGTTGGTCGTCGCGGTGGCCGTCACGGCAATGCTGAGCCTGGCTGCGTGGTGGCGGATCGGCGGCGACGACCCGCTGGGCCGAATCGTCGTCGTGATGCTGTTCGGGTTGTTGATCTCGCCGATCAGCTGGACCCATCACTGGGTGTGGCTGCTGCCGCTCGCCATGTGGCTGGTGCTCGGGTCGACGCGCAGATGGACGCGCGTCGTCGGCTGGGCGTGGGTGGCGCTGGCGTATCTGGGCCCGCCGTGGTTGGTGACGTTCGCGAGACACGGCGGCCACCTGAGCGGCAGACCCTGGTACGCGGAGTTCGCCGGGTCGCTCTACGTGCTGGCGGCGGTGGCGACCCTGGCCTACGTCGCGTTGGTCAGCCGACGATCCGATTGATGTCGCCCGCCATCGCGACGTCCTTGTCGGTGATGCCACCCTCGGAGTGCGTGACGAGAGTGAAAGTCACTGTCCGCCAACGGATGTCGATGTCGGGGTGGTGATCTTCGCTTTCGGCGTGCTCGCCGACGCGGCGGACGGCGTCGATGCCCTCGAGGAATGCGGGAAACTCGACCGACCGTCGCAGGGCGCCGTCGGAGCGCTCCCAGCCTTCGAGGTCGGGCAGGGCGGCGTCCACTTGTTCGTCCGTCAACACAGGCATCACTCGAAGGTATACCGTCGCTGCGTGCCGAACCAGATCGTCGTCGCGGGCGCACTGATCTCCGGCGCGACCCTGTTGGTGGCCCAACGCGAACGCCCTCCGGAACTGGCCGGACTCTGGGAGCTACCCGGTGGCAAGGTGGCGGCGGGCGAGAGTGACGCGGATGCGCTGGTGCGCGAACTCGACGAGGAACTCGGTGTTGAGGTCATCGTCGGGGCGCGACTGGGTGCCGACGTCGCTCTGAACGACGAGATGACGCTGCGCGCGTTCCTCGTCACCCAGACCGGAGGCAGCGTGCGGCCCCGCGACCACCGCGCGCTGCGCTGGGTGACGGCCGAGGAACTCGACACGCTCGCATGGGTGCCTGCCGACCGTGGCTGGATACCGGATCTCATTGCCGCACTTGCCTTCCAGGCGTGAAGGCACCCGCCTCGCGGCCGTCTCAGTACCTGAGTCGGTCGCCGACCACCCGCACCTCGGACGGGCCATGCGGGTGTCGCACCGCATACACCGGGTGCAGCAGCGCGGGGTGCCGACAGTGTGGGCACGATCCCTGTGCGCTGTTGACCGACGAACCGGTCAAGTGGTGACATGCCGCACACCGCACGACGTAGTACCCGCCGATCCAGTTCAGCAGACCCAGGTAGATGGCCGCGGTGGCGGCACTGGCCAGGACGATCACCAGGGCGATGGTCGCCACTTCGAAAACCGTCATGATCGTTACCTCCAACCAGCGACGGACACCTTCACCGTACGCCGATGTTCATCGAGGTAGTCAGGCCTTTCTGGCGCGCTTGACGACCCTGTTCAACTCCTTGCCGTGGATGCCCGACAGTTCGGCCCCGAGCACCTTGTCGAGCACGAAGGGGCAGCGCTTGCAGCGCGGCTTGCTGCGACAACATTTCTTCTTCGGCTTGACACCGACGAGCCTGGAGGACTTCACGTATTCTTCCGTCGTTTTCGTGATCGGGTACTCACACTGCGACAATCGTTGACGTGGATTTTCAGCGTGATTTTAGGAATGTCGCCATCGTCGCTCACGTCGACCACGGCAAGACGACCCTGGTCGACGCCATGCTCCGGCAGTCAGGAGCGTTGACCCACCGTGGGGACGATACGGTCGAGCGCTTGATGGACTCCGGTGACCTGGAGAAGGAAAAGGGCATCACCATCCTGGCGAAGAACACCGCGGTGCACCGCCAGCACCCGGACGGCAGCATGACGGTGATCAACGTCATCGACACCCCTGGGCACGCCGACTTCGGTGGCGAGGTCGAGCGCGGGCTGTCGATGGTCGACGGCGTGCTGCTCCTCGTCGACGCCTCCGAGGGTCCGCTGCCGCAGACCCGCTTCGTGCTGCGCAAGGCGCTGGCCGCGCATCTGCCCGTGCTACTGGTGGTCAACAAGACCGATCGCCCGGACGCCCGGATCGCGGAAGTGGTCTCGGAGAGCCACGACCTGCTGCTGGACGTCGCGACCGACCTGGACGACGAGGCCCAGTTGGCCGCCGAGCACGCGCTCGGCCTGCCGACGCTATACGCCTCCGGACGTGCCGGGATAGCCAGCCTGATCGAGCCGGCCAACGGCGAGAATCCGGAGGGCGAGAACCTCGATGCACTCTTCGACGTCTTGCAAGAGCACATCCCCGCGCCGCTAGGAGATCCGGAAGCGCCGCTGCAGGCTCTGGTGACCAATCTCGACGCGTCGGCATTCCTGGGTCGCCTCGCCCTGGTCCGCATCTACAAGGGCAAGCTCCGCAAGGGTCAGACCGTGGCCTGGATGCGTGAGGTCTACGGCTTGCCCGTCGTCACCAACGCCAAGATCACCGAATTGCTGGCCACCGAGGGCGTCGACCGTCGACCCACCGACGAGGCCATCGCCGGTGACATCGTCGCCGTCGCGGGCATGCCCGAGATCATGATCGGCGACACGCTTGCCGACCCCGACCACGCGCACGCCCTGCCACGGATTCACATCGACGAACCGGCGATCTCGGTCACCATCGGCACCAACACGTCGCCGCTGGCAGGCAAGGTGTCCGGGCACAAGCTGACCGCCCGGATGGTGAAGTCTCGCCTGGACAGCGAACTCATCGGCAACGTGTCGATCAAGGTCGTCGACATCGACCGGCCCGACGCCTGGGAGGTGCAGGGCCGCGGTGAGCTGGCGCTCGCAGTGCTCGTCGAGCAGATGCGCCGCGAGGGCTTCGAACTCACCGTCGGCAAGCCTCAGGTGGTCACGAAGACCATCGACGGCAAGCTGCACGAGCCCTTCGAGGCGATGACGATCGACTGTCCCGACGAGTTCGTCGGGGCCATCACTCAGCTGATGGCCGGCCGCAAGGGTCGGATGGAGGAGATGGCCAACCACGCGGCCGGGTGGGTTCGGATGGACTTCATCGTGCCCAGCCGCGGGCTCATCGGCTTCCGGACCGACTTCCTCACCCTGACCCGCGGCACCGGTATCGCCAACGCGGTGTTCGACGGCTACCGCCCGTGGGCGGGGGAAATCCGGGCCCGGCACACCGGTTCGCTGGTGTCCGACCGGACCGGCTCGGTGACGCCGTTCGCGATGATCCAACTCTCCGACCGCGGCCAGTTCTTCGTCGAGCCGGGGCAGGACACCTACGAGGGCCAGGTCGTCGGGATCAATCCGCGCGCCGAGGACCTCGACGTCAACGTCACCCGCGAGAAGAAGCTGACCAACATGCGGTCGGCGACGGCCGATGTGTTCGTGACGCTGGACAGGCCGCTGGAATTCGACCTCGAGCAGGCCATGGAGTTCTGCGCGAACGACGAGTGCGTGGAGGTCACGCCCGAATTCGTCCGCGTCCGAAAGGCCGAGCTCAACGCGACCACCCGGGCGCGCACCAAGGCTCGCGAGAAGACCCGCGGCTGACGTCGGGCAGTGCCGATCGCGGCAAGCGGCTAGCACGGTTGCGGTTAGCCTGAAGGGCGTGCCGACGACCTTGCGACGATTCAGCTATGTCGCTGGCGCGTTGGCCTCGACGTTGATGCTGCTCACGGCATGCACCGTCAGCCCGCCGCCTGCGCCGCAAAGTACCGAGACGGCGGAGAGCACGCCTCCGCCACCTCTCAAGGCGACGCAGATCATCATGGCGATCGACTCGATCGGTCCCGGGTTCAACCCGCACCTGCTGTCGGACCAGTCGCCGGTGAACGCCGCCATCTCGTCGTTGGTCCTGCCGAGCTCGTTCCGGCCGATACCGGATCCCACGTCGACGACGGGCTCGCGCTGGGAACTCGATCCGACCCTGCTGGAGTCAGCCGAGGTGACGAGCGAGAACCCGTTTACCGTCACCTACAAGATCAGGCCGGAGGCGCAGTGGACGGACAATGCGCCGATCGCCGCCGACGACTACTGGTACCTATGGCGGCAGATGGTCAGTGAACCCGGTGTCGTCGACCCTGCGGGCTACGACCTCATCACCGGAGTCCAGTCGGTCGAGGGCGGCAAGACCGCGGTGGTGTCCTTCTCGCAGCCCTATCCGGCGTGGCGGGAGCTCTTCAACGACATCCTTCCGGCCCACATCGTCAAGGACGTGCCTGGCGGCTTCGCGGCGGGCCTGCTGAGGGCGGTACCGGTCACCGGTGGCCAGTTCCGCGTCGACAGCATCGACCCGCAGCGGGACGAAATCCTTCTGGCGCGCAACGATCGGTACTGGGCGGAGCCCGCTAAACCGGACCAGATCCTGTTCCGTCGCGGAGGAGCGCCCGCCGTCCTCGCCGACTCGATCCGCAACGGTGACACGCAGGTCGCCCAGGTGCACGGCGGGCAGGCGGCGTTCATCCAACTGGGTGCGATACCGGACGTGCGCACCGCACGGATCGTCACCCCGCGCGTGATGCAGGTGACGTTGCGCGCGCAGCAGCCCGACCTCCAGGACTCCCAGGTACGCAAGGCGATTCTCGGGCTGCTCGACGTCGACCTCCTCGCCGCGGTCGGCGCCGGGAGCGACAACACCGTCACCCTCGCGCAGGCGCAGGTGCGCTCGCCATCGGACCCGGGCTACGTGCCCACCGCGCCGCCCGCGCTGTCCCGGGAGGCGGCGCTGAATCTTCTGAAGGCCAGCGGCTACATCGTCGAACAGGAGGTGTCGACGACCAGTCCGATGCCGCCGCCGACCCCGGGTTCGCCGCCGCCGACCCGAGGCCGCGTCAGCAAGGACGGCGAGCAGCTGACGTTTGTGATCGGCGTCGCCGCCAACGATCCGACTTCGCTTGCCGTGGCCAACACCGCCGCCGACCAGCTGCGCGGCGTGGGCATCTCGGCGTCCGTACTCGCGCTCGATCCGCCGACGCTGTACGGGGACGCATTGACCCAGAACCGCGTCGATGCGATCGTCGGATGGCACCAGGCCGGTGGCGACCTGGCGACGGCACTCGCGTCACGCTTCGGCTGCACGGCGCTCGAGGCGACCGTCGTGCCCACCTCAGCGCCCAGCGGAACCCCCACGGCGACCCCGGTCAGGACGACGGCGACCACCGCACCGCCCCCGCCGACGAGCACCACCCCGACGGCGACGCCGCCCCTCCCACCGGCGGGACCTGACCAGCTCGTCCAGGCCCCCAGCAACCTGACCGGTATCTGCGACCGCAGCATTCAACCGAACATCGAGGCCGCACTGGACGGCAGCCAGTCGATCGGCGACGTGCTCACGGCCGTCGAACCGCGGTTGTGGAACATGTCCACCGTCCTACCGATCCTTCAGGACACCACCATCGTCGCCGCGGGTCCCAACGTGCAGAACGTCAGCCTCTCGGGAGCCGTGCCCGTCGGCATCGTGGGTGACGCGGGTAAGTGGGCGAAGGGGCCTCAATGAGGTTAGGTCTTGGCCGGATTGCGCTCACGGAGCAGCCGGATGCCGTGCGCCGTGAACGCCGCCGCGGCGAACACCAGGATCAACCAGAGGGGCGGGCGTGCGAGTTCCCAGACGAACAGCGCGGCGAAGGCCGGGGCGCGTTGCGTGATGGCCAGGACACCCGCAGCGCACGCGAGCGACATCGCCGAAACCTGGATGTCGGTGCCGGCCAGCTGGTTGAGCGCGAGCGTGACGATCGAGCCCGCTGCGGCGCCGGTCGCCAGCGCAGGAGTGATCATGCCGCCGACTGCGCCGGTGCGCAGGAACAGTGCCGTCAGCAACGGTTTGAGGAATAGGATCACCACCGCGCCGCCCAGCGTCAGGTCCGCATTCACGCTGACCGTGAGGATGCTGCGGCCATTGCCAGGCAACTCCGGCCACCAGATGGAGCAGACGCCGGTGGCCAGGCCTGCCGCGGCGATCGCCGGGATGAGCATCCAGGACCGGATCTGAGGCTTCGGGCGAGCCACCGTCATCAGCTTGTCGAACGCGAATCCCACGGCCACCGCCAACGGTGCGATGGCACACCCGAGGAAGACGAAGAAGTACGAGAGGTTCGGATCGGGCCACACCAGCGCGTGTTCAAGGTGGGTGACGGGCGACGACACCGCGACCGCCAGGCTGGACGTGATCAGTGCCGTGCCCACGGCCCGGGGATGCCACGTACTGAGGACGATGCGCACGGCGAACAGCGCTCCACCGAGCGGGACGCTGTACACGGCGCCGAGCCCGGCGCCTGCCGCGCACGCGAGCAGGATCTCGCGGTCGCGTGGGGTCAAGGACCATCTCGACGTGCCGAAGTCGCCGAGTGCGGCGGCCAGCTGACGAGGCGCGCCCTCACGCCCGAGTGACGCACCCGAGCCGACGAGAAGCACCTGCAACCCGGCGTCGATCGACATCCGCCACCGAGGGATGGGCCGGTGCTCGGCGATCGTCGCCGTCAACCCGGGCACGTCGCCTCGGCGGCGCAGCATCCACCACCCGAAACCGGCCAGCGCGCCGCCGACCATCGGGCCGACGGCGCGCCTGACCGGGCTGCTGTCCCCGACGCCCGTCAACAGCGTCCCGAACGAATAGTTGTAGACGAGGTGTTCGACCCAGTGCAGCAGAAGGGTGGTGGCCGCGCCTGCGACGCCGGCCAACAGTCCGATGACCACGACGGCACATGCGTACTCAACGGTGCGCCGCGTCACGGGGTGAATCTATCTTGTGCGCATGAAGAACCCACGCTTGTTGCTCGTCCGCGCCCATCGGACGACGAAACGCTGACCACCGGTGCCACCATCATCGGCGAGCGCTTCGCGCAGCTGGCCGTCGACGAGGCCGACCAGCTCGGCGGCTACCGCGGCGGCGAATTGTCCTCGGCGTTGGCGCAATTGGGCGTCGACGGCCCGATCTTCAGATCGCTGACGCGGCTTACTTGACCGTGACGCCCGTCGTCGTCCGAACGGCGGTCTTACCCGAACCACCGATAGTACCGGCGGTCGCCAAGGGACCCGGGCCCGCGGTCGCCGTGTTCCCGCTGCCGAGAACATTGAAGGCCGAGTTGAGGCCGATGTTGCTCAGCTTCAACGGATTGTTGAGGTCGAATAGGTTGATCGCCTGCACGGTGTTCTGTTTGCCGCCGAGGTTAATGGCCCTGTTGAAGCCACCTTGCGCCTGAACTACGTTCAAAGTTCCGCCTAGATTGGTCGCGAGGTTGCCGACGCCGGTGGCGCTGACAATATTACTGTTGCCAAGATTGGTCGCGAGGTTGCCGACGCCCTGCGTCGTCACTACGCTGCCGTTGCCGACATTCACGACAGAGTTGGCGGCGCCTGTTGCCGACGCCACGCTGCCGTTGCCGACATTCACCACGCCGTTGCCGAAACCGTTCGCGATTGCAACGCTGGTGTTGCCGATGGTCGAGGCGACGTTGAAGCTACCCCCACCGGCAACTGCTGCAGCGTCAGTGCCGCTCGCCAAGGCGAGATTGAACGCGCCGCCACCGGCAACTGCCGCCGACCCGCTGCCAACCGCGACAGCGCCATTGAAGACGCCGATAGCGGTCGCGTTCGCGCCGGGGCCCAGCCCCACCGCGACGCTGGACAGGCTGCTGGTGCAGCCCGAACCGGCGCTGATGCCGCTGATCGACGCGCACGACGCATTGGCGGCCCCCGCCCCACTCAGCGACGCCACGGCCAACGCGCCCGACGCGACTGCGCCCAACACTAAGCTGCCCGCGAGCTTGTCCTTCGAGTGTTTCGACGTTGCCCTGTGAGTTCCCATTGTGGCTCCACCCTTTCCCCAGATTTATGAATCGGACTAGACGTTACCCCATCGTCAGCCCGACCAGCCAACGAAGCAGCAACATTCTTCGTCCAAACGCCCCTGCCGGCCACTTCACCCCGACCCTCGTACAAAAGGGCCGCTAGGTCATCGATTTGGTGCCACGCTCAGGGCAATCGTCGAAACCGTCCCCGCCGTGCGTGGCAAAAGAACACGTGCGCCGAACCTGCTCGCGTTCTCGGGGCGGCCGTGGCTGGTCAACGCGCCGGCGAACCGCTTCGCCCGTTAGCCGTGCCGTGTTGGCTGAACGGCAATCCGGCCGTGGCTGCGGCTGTCACCGCTGGTGTCGTTCCGCGGTATCGCGCAAGGCCTACCGGGTGGCCGCCGGACGAGCCGGCGATGCCGCCGTGACGCGTTGTCGATCGACCCATTAACCGTATGGGACGCCAAGGCGGGGACGTGGGACGACACATCCCACGTCCCCGACCCGGCATTGCGGATCTCGGATCACGCTGAGGTTCATCACCGTGTGCCGGTGGGGAACCCCTCACAGAGGCTTACTTGACCGTGACGCCGGTGGTCGTCCGAACGGCGACCTTGTTCGAACCACCGACAGTGCCGGCGACCGCGAAGGGGCCGCCGCTGGGAGGTGATCCCTGTACACCCGCGGTTGCGGTGTTGTTGCTGCCACCGAGGTTGAACGCGGTGTTGAGGCCCGGCCTGGTCAGGCTCGACCCGCCGCGGGCATTGACAACGTTCCCGCTACCGCCGAGGTTGTAGGCGTTATTGGCGACGCCGATTGCCCCAACCTGACTATCAAAGCCTCCGACATTGGTCGCGGCGTTCAGGCTGCCTTCGGCTCGCACGCTGTTGCCACTGCCCAGATTGACCGCGAGATTGCCAAAGCCGCCACCTGCATACACGTTGTTGCCGTTATTGCCTACGCTGATGGCGGTGTTGAGGACATCACCAGCGGTGCCGCCCGCTACGACAGTGGAGTTGTTTCCTAGCGCGATGGCTTGGCCGAAGTTGCCGATTGAGGTCGCTGTCGCGTTGGTGCCGACCGCCGCGGCGAGGTTCAACGCGCCCGTGGAGGTCGCGGCGGAACTGTTACCCACCGCAATGGCGGTATTGAGGAGCCCCGAGGCATTCGCTGTGGTGTTGGTGCCCAGCCCGACCGCGACGCTGGACACGGTGCTGGTGCAGCCCGAACCGGCGCTGATGCCGCTAATCGACGCGCACGACGCGGTGGCCGCCCCCGCCGCACTCAGCGACGCCACGGCCAACGCGCCCGACGCCACTGCGCCCAGCAGTAGGCTGCCGGCGAGCGTGTTCTTCGAGTGTTTCGCCATTGCCCTCTGAGTGCCCATCGTGGCTCCTCTCGTTCTCCGGATTCATGAATCGGACGAGACGGACGTTACCCCATGGTCAGCCCGACCGGCCAACGAAGCAGCAACCTTCTACGTCCACAGGCCCTGCCCGTCACTTCACCTGGCCCTCGTGCAGAAGGGCCACCAGGTAATCGATTTGGTGTCACGCTCGGAGTAATCGCCGACACCGCGCCCGCCGTGCGTGGCAAAAGACCGCTCAAGCCGCACCCGCTCGCGTTCTCGGGGCGGCCGTGGCCGCTCAGCACGCCGGCGAACCGGCTCGCCCCGTTGGCCGTGCCGTGTTGGCTGAACGGCAATCCGGCAGTGGCCCGGCTGTCGGATCACGCCTGAGGGTCAACACCTTGTGCCGTTGTAGACCCCCCACCGACGCGGCTTACTTGACCGTGACACCCGTCGTCGTCCGAACGGCGACCTTACCGGAACCACCGACAGTGCCGGCGACCGCGAAGGGGCCGCCACTCGCGGATGCGCTGTTGTTGCTGCCACCAAGGTTGAACGCGGAGTTGAGGCCCGGCCTGGTCAGGGCCGTCCCGCCAGTCGCGATGACAATGTTTCCCTTACCGCCGACGTTGGTGGCGGTGTTGGCGACGCCGGCAGCGACGGCAGTATTACTCTTGCCGCCCAGATTGACGGCGGCGTTGAGGCCGCCTATCGCTTGCACGTTGTTGCCATTGCCCAGATTGACCGCGAGATTGCCAAAGCCGGGTTGCGCACCCCCGCCACCTGCATACACGGGCGTGTTACCGTTGCCGACGCTGATGGCGGTGTTGAGGACGTCACCCGCGTTGCCGCCTGCTTCGACAAAGGAATCATTGCCTAGCGCGATGGCTTGGCCGAAGTTGCCGATTGAGATCGCTGTCGAGTTGGTGCCGACCGCCGCGGCGAGGTTCAACGCGCCCGCGGAGGCCGCGGCCGAATTGTTCCCCACCGCAACGGCGGTATTCAGGAGCCCCTGTGCAATCGCTGTCGTGTTGGTGCCAAGCCCGATCGCGACGCTGGACACGGTGCTTATGCAGCCCGAACCGGCGCTGATGCCGCTGATCGACGCGCACGACGCGTTGGCGGCCCCCGCCCCACTCAGCGACGCCACGGCCAGCGCACCCGACGCCACTGCCCCCAGCAGTAGGCTGCCCGCGAGCTCGTCCTTCGAGTGTTTCGCCGTTGCCCTGTGAGTGCCCATAATGGCTTCTCTCGTTCTCCAGATTGATCGATCGGACGAGCCGACGTTACCCCATGGTCAGACCGATCGGCTAACGAAGCAGCAACATTCTTCGTCCACAGGCCCTGCCCGTCATTTCACCTCGGCCCTCGTACAAAAGGGCCGCTAGGTAATCGATTTGGTGTCACGCTCAGAGTAATCGCGGACACCGCGCGCGCCGTGGGTGGCAATAGAACACGTGCGCCGAACCTGCTCGCGTTTCTCGGGGCGGCCGTGGCTGGTGGACGCGCAGGCGAACCGCCTCGCCCGTTGGCCGTCCCGTGTTGGCTTAACGGCAATCCGGCCGTGGCTGCGGCTGTCACCGCCTGCGAGGGTGTGGTGGTGTCGTTCCGCGGTATCGCGCCAGACGTACCCGGGTGGGCGCCGAACTGGCCGGCGATGCCACCGTGCCGCGTTGTCGTCCGGCGTGACCGCGTGGAACGCCACAGCGGGGACGTGGGAAACCTCCCACGTCCCCGCCCTGGCATTGCGGATCTCGGATCACCCCCGAGGTTCAACACCGCGTGCCGGTAGGGAACCCCTCACCGACGCGGCTTACTTGACCGTGACGCCGGTGGTCGTCCGAACGGCGGTCTTACCCGAACCACCGACAGTGCCGGCGACCGCGAAGGGGCCGCCACTCGCGGTTGCGGCGTTGTTGCTGCCACCGAGGTTGAAGGCGGAGTTGAGGCCCGGCCTCGTCAGGGCCGTCCCGCCATGCGCGGTGACGGCGTTCGCGTTACCGCCGAGGTTGGTCGCGACGTTGGCGACGCCAGCCGCCCTAACCCGATTATTACCGACTGCACCGAAGGGCTGGTTGCCTCCAACATTGATCGCGGCGTTCAGGCCGCCTAACGCCGCCACGTTGTTGCCCCGGCCCAGATTGACCGCGAGATTGCCAAATCCCCCCGGCGCGCCGCCGCCGCTTGCGATAACTTGAGAGTCCCTGCCTATGGTGACGGCGGTGTTGAAGACATCAGAAGGGCTTTGGCCCGCAATGGCTTGGGTGAATTCGGTACCGCCTGTGGTGCCGACCGCGACGGCGAGGTTGAGGTTGCCTTCAGCTTGGGCGACCGAGTCGGGGCCGACCGCCAAGGCGGTGTTGAAGGCGCCTACGGTGCGGGCAAAGGCACCGTTACCCACCGCGACGGAGGTATTCAAGAGCCCCGAGGCTTCCGCTGTGGTGTTGGTGCCCAACCCGACGGCGACGCTGGACACGGTGCTGGTGCAGCCCGAACCGGCGCTGATGCCGCTGATCGACGCGCACGTCGCGTTGGCGGCCCCCGCCCCGCTCAGTGACGCCACCGCCAATGCGCCCGACGCCACCGCGCCCAGCAGCATTCCGCCGGCAAGCTTGTCCTTCGAGTGTTTCGACGTTGCCCTGTGCGTGCCCATTGTGGCTCCTAAAGTTTCCCAGGTTCATGAATCGGACGAGACGACGTTACCCCATGGTCAGCCCGACCGGCCAACGAAGCAGCAACATTCTTCGTCCACAGGCCCCTGCCCGCCACTTCACCGCGGCCCTCGGGCAGAAGTGCCGCTAGGCAATCGATGTGGTGTCACACTCGGAGTAGTCGCCGGAACCGCGCCCACCGTGCGTGGCAAAGGAACAGGTGCGCCAAAGCAGGGGGCCGTGGCCCGGCTGTCACCTCGTCCGGCGTCACCGCGTGGAACGCCACAGCGGGGACGTGGGAAACATTCCACGTCCCCGCTGTGGTACTACGGATCACCCTTGAGGTTCGACACCGTGTGCCGGTGTGGAACCCCGCACCGACGAGGCTTACTGGACCGAGACGCCCGTCGTCGTCCGAACGACGGTCTTACCCGCACCACCGACAGTGCCGGCGACCGCGAAGGGCCCGCCACTGGGAGGTACTCCGAACACACCCGCGGTTGCCTTGTTGTTGCTGCCACCGAGGTTGAACGCGGTGTTGAGGCCCGGCCTCGTCAGGCTCGACCCGCCAAAGGCGTTGACAACGTTCCCGTTGCCGCCGAGGTTGTAGGCGTTATTGGCGACGCCGAAAGCCTCAACCGAACCATTCGAGCCTCCGACATTGGTCGCGGCGTTCAGACCGCCTACCGCAATCACGATGTTGCCGTTGCCCAGATTGACCGCCAGATTGCCAAAGCCCCCCGGCGCGCCGCCGCCACCTGCAGCCACGGTGCTACCGTTGCCGACGTTGATGGCGGTGTTGAGGACATCACCCGCGTTGCCGCCCGCCGTGGCAGTGGAGTTGTTGCCCAGCACGATGGCTTGGCCGAAGTTGCCGGTTGACGTTGCTGTCGAACCGGTGCCGATCGCCGCGGCGAGGTTCAACGCGCCCGTGGAGGTCGCCTTGGAATTGGTGCCCACCGCGACGGCGGTGTTCAGCAGCCCCGAGGCGTTCGCTGTGGTGTTGGTGCCCAACCCGACCGCGACGCTGGACACGGTGCTGGTGCAGCCCGCACCGGCGCTGATGCCGCTGATCGACGCGCACGTCGCGTTGGCGGCCCCCGCCCCGCTCAGCGACGCCACCGCCAACGCGCCCGACGCCACCGCGCCCAGCA
>JBBRTH010000082.1:0-21313 GCA_038244615.1 Mycobacteriales bacterium
TCGCGACGACGCCTACCGGCTTGCACATCAGGCGCGCGCCGCGAGCCGGGCCGCCCTTCTGGAACCTCCGCCGGTCAGTGCGTTCGCGGCACGGTCGCTGCAGGCCGCCATCGAGCTGGAGGACGTGGACGGCTTGGCCCACGACATCGACGAACGCCTGAAAGAGCTGGATCAGGTAACGGCGCTCGAGATTCAAGCGGCGATAACACACGTCGACGATGATGGCGGGATGGCCGCCGTGTCCGATGTCAGGTCTCTTGGTGCCGCAATCCGTACAGAGCAAGCATCGGCCAGGCGATCATGCCGAACGGTGAAGGCTACAGCAGACGTGCGACCAGCACGAACCCGCCCACGCGGGGTCGTGCTCGGCACAATCACGGCCTCGGAGTCACTGTTCAACACGTTGAAGTACGGGCGAAACTCCCTGAACGCTTCGGATCACTCTCCGAGGCAAGACAATTCATGGAACTCTTCACCATTTGGTACAAACACGAGCATCGTCACACCGGCTACACACCCACCGACGAGCACCACGGGTTGGCCGCCAAAAGCCGCCGACCGCCGCGACGTACTGACCAACGCCCGCGGCCGAAACCCGCATCGCTCAAGCACGACCTACGCGCTGAAGATCCTCGATCTGCCCAACACCGTCTGGATCAACCGACCAGCCCAGGACACCAACCAAGAGCCCGACACGACAACCCCCAATCAACACCCGACAAAATCATCCACCGTGAAAAATTCCGCACTGACGATGGGATGGTGTTTGCCGAACAAGGAGCGTTTCACCCGCGGCGATGCGCCGTCAGAACCGTGGCCAGCACGACCCGATCCGGCGCCGACAAGGGAATCATGCCGGCATGGGGCGATCGCAGATGGTGTCCGCGCCTTCGCCAACAGCGCGACATGCGGCTGATGGCGCAGGTGCCTTATCCGCCACCAAACTGGATGCCGAGATTGACCTCGCTGATGGCCTGATTGACCAGGTTGATGGCGTTCTCGCGATGGCCGCCTTTATCGGGCAATGCGACTTGCAGTTGGTCGTTGGCGGTCTCAAGATCGTGGAGCGCGTTCTGCATGTGTGGTTGGTCGGCGATGGCAACCCCCGCGCCCACTCCGATTGCGGTGCATGCCAACGCGGCGCAGGTCACTACGGCTAACCGTACCTTGGACGTCCGCATGTTCTTCCTCCTGCTCGATGGTGACGTGAAGTCTAATGACGGCGTCTGATAATTGTTTCCCGCGCACCAACCGGCCGTCCCATGCTGGTTGGGACCAGACGGTAGCATGCCGGTATTTATTTCAAGCCTTGGCCCACTGGTGTCCCGCACCGTTGATTCGTTGCACTAGTAGTCCGATTGATTCGTGGATCTCCTCGGCGGTCTTGGTCCAGATGAATTGTTTTGGGGTTCTCATCCAGCCCTTGACCCAGGTGCGGATGTCGGCTTCCAGGGTCTGGTCGCTGCGGTGATCGCCGCGGCGGATGAGTTTGGTCGGTGAGGTAGGCGAACCAGAGTTCGACTTGATTGATCTGGCTGGAATAGGTAGGGGTGTCGTGCAACGACCTAACGAGCACTACTAGTGGTGTGTCCCGGATTCAGCTGACTTTTTCGCGGGCGATGCGGCCGGGGGCGACCTAGGCAAGGATGGATTCTGCGGTCGCCGTCCACACGTAAGGCCGTGGGGTGTCGTTGTGTTGGTCGAGGTATTCCTGGATCGAGGCGATCAGGTCGGGAACGGAATGAAATGCCCCGAGCCGCAACGCTTTGTCGGTCAGCTCGCGGAACCAGCGTTCCACCGCGATACACAGTATCGATCACTAACACTCACTATCCAACCAACAGTTGCTACCCCGGCTTCGGCACCTGGACCGCTTTGCCACGCGGCGATTCTGGGGGGCGACTCCCGCAGTCGCTCGCTTGTGCGAAGCCCGTTGGCACACTCTTGGCACAAACGTGGGTTTGGGAGACACCATCGCCAGGTCCCTGCATGGCCCCGAGCTGAGACGATGATGGTGGGCGCGGAGGGGATCGAACCCACGACCGCTGGTGTGTAAAACCAGAGCTCTACCACTGAGCTACACGCCCGTGCTCGGGGAGGCTACACGGCCACGAGGCGCGACGGGAAATCCCGTCAGCGGCCCCCCAGAGCTGCGAGTGCATCTACCCATACCGCTTGATCGCGCGGCTCCCCGGGTCCGTTCATCTCGGCCAGCCTGACGACACCGGTGCGGTCGATCACGAAGGTCCCGCGGTTGGCGAACCCCGCGTCGCCGTTGAACACCCCGTAGGCCTGCGCCACCGCACCGTGCGGCCAGAAGTCCGACAGCACGGGGAACGTGAAGCCGCTCTGCTTGGTCCAGACCTTGTGGGTCGGTGGAGGTCCCACCGAGATCGCCAGCGTCTGTGTGCGCTCGTTGACGTAGTCCGCCAGATGGCTTTGGATCTCGTCGAGTTCGCGCTGACACACGCCCGTGAAGGCCAGCGGAAAGAACACCAGGAGCACGTCCCTGACGTGCTGATACGCGCTCAGCGTGACGGGCCGACCGTTCTGATCCTTGAGCGTGAAGTCGGGCGCCAAGGCGCCAACGTCGATCACACTCGTCAGCGCCGTCCCGCAGGGCCGGACTTGGGTTGGACCAGCCTGCTAGCGATCCAGTCGCCGAGGTTGGCCGACGAGGTCTGCATGAGACCAGCCGTTGGCGCGGATTCGGCGATGTCGGACGGTCGCACGTGCCCGGAATGACCGGTCTTGGGCGTCACCACCCACACGACACCGTCTTCGGCGAGGGGTGTGATGGCGTCCATCAGGCGATCGACGAGGTCACCATCGTCATCGCGCCACCACAGCAGGACCACGTCGATGACGTCTTCCGCGTCCTCGTCCAGAAGCTCGCCACCGCATGCGTCCTCGATGTCGAACCGAATGTCGTCGTCGGTGTCCTCGTCCCAGCCCAGCTCCTGGACGAGTTGATTCTTCTCGATGCCCAGCTTTCGGGCGTAGTTCGGCGAGTCCGCCGCAACCACCGTTTCCTCCTTCAGCCAGCGTTTAACCTTTGACCTATCGTCGCACGGCTTGGCCCGCCACCCGACGCCTGGCGCTCCGAAAGGTCAATATGCGGCGTCACAGGCTGCCCCGGCCGCGGTTTTCGAATCGTTGAGTTCACGGATCGATACATTGAATTCGTCCGGCCCAGGATTGCGGGTGAGCAGACCTGCCAGCTTGCGAGCGGAGTCCACCCAGCCGTTCAGTGCGTTCGTCAGTTCGGGCGTCAGTGGGCTCGACAAGCTGCCTGCCACCAGGTCAGCGCTGCGGTTGAGTGCATCGACGGCCGGTCCGATCTTGCCCGGCGCATCCGGAGCGTCGTTGTTGTACGCGTCGACATAGTCGTTCACCACCCCCACGGATTCACCGCTACTCGAGCCGAGCGCATCGCAGGACGCGTGCACGGCGGCCTTTGTCACCGCCACCTTGCGCTCGGATTCGGACACCGCGACGGATGATGCCACCGACGCGCGATACTCCGGCGCTTCGGCACTGTCGACCGTGACGGTTCCCTGGGTGATGGACGTGCAGCCCAAGACGATCAGGGCCAGGCTCGCAAGGGTCCCCGTCACGAGGCCGGCGACACGAAGTCGCCGTGCTCGGCCCCAAGTCGTCACAGTCTTCAGACCGTACCGCTTGGCCCGATTCATCGCCGGTTCATTTCCCCTATGCCAACCCCGGCCGAGCATGTGCGGCACGATGGGGGCACGATGGACACGACGCGGGAAATGAAGATGATCGTCACGTGTGACGGGGCCACGAGCTCCCGATCACTCCTACTGAGGAGCGGCAGTTGACCACCGAGTTCGCGCGCCAGGACCTGGCCCAAAACCCTGGCACCGCAGGCGAACCCGATCGGGTGCGCGTCATCCGCGAAGGCGTTGCCTCCTACTTGCCGGACATCGATCCCGAGGAGACCAGCGAGTGGCTGGAATCGTTCGACGCTCTGCTCGAACGGTCCGGCCCGGCCCGTGCGCGGTATCTGATGTTGCGACTGCTGGAGCGCTCTGGCGAACAGCGCGTCGCGATTCCGGCGCTGACGTCAACCGATTACGTGAACACGATTCCGACGGAGTTGGAGCCGTGGTTCCCTGGCGATGAGGACGTCGAAAGGCGTTACCGCGCCTGGATCCGGTGGAACGCCGCCATCATGGTGCACCGCGCTCAACGGCCCGGCGTGGGTGTGGGCGGCCACATTTCGACGTACGCGTCGTCCGCTGCGCTCTACGAGGTCGGTTTCAACCACTTCTTCCGCGGCAAGGCCCACCCCGGCGGTGGTGACCAGATCTACATCCAGGGTCACGCCTCGCCAGGCATCTATGCCCGCGCGTTCCTCGAAGGCCGGCTAACCGCAGACAAGCTCGACGGATTCCGTCAGGAGCACTCCCACCCCGGCGGCGGCATCCCGTCGTACCCGCATCCGCGGTTGATGCCCGAATTCTGGGAGTTCCCCACGGTGTCGATGGGCCTTGGCCCGCTGAACGCCATCTACCAGGCTCGGTTCAACCACTACCTGCATGACCGCAGCATCAAGGACACCTCCGATCAGCACGTGTGGGCGTTCCTTGGCGACGGCGAGACCGATGAGCCCGAGAGCCGCGGCTTGGCCCACGTCGCCGCCCTGGAGGGGCTCGACAACCTGACCTTCGTCATCAACTGCAACCTGCAGCGTCTCGACGGGCCGGTGCGCGGCAACGGCAAGATCATCCAGGAGTTGGAGTCGTTCTTCCGCGGGGCGGGCTGGAACGTCATCAAGGTCGTGTGGGGCCGCGAGTGGGACGCGCTGCTGCACGCGGACCGTGACGGTGCACTGGTCAACCTGATGAACACCACGCCTGATGGTGATTTCCAGACGTACAAGGCCAACGATGGCGGTTACGTCCGCGACCACTTCTTCGGCCGCGATCCGCGTACCAAGGCCCTCGTCGAACCCATGACCGACGGAGAGATCTGGAACCTCAAGCGCGGTGGCCACGACTACCGCAAGGTCTACGCCGCCTACCGGGCCGCGATGGAGCACAAGGGTCAGCCGACGGTGATCCTGGCCCACACCATCAAGGGCTACACGCTGGGCAAGCACTTCGAGGGCCGCAATGCCACGCACCAGATGAAGAAGCTTGCGCTGCAGGACCTCAAGGACTTCCGTGAGGCGCAGCGCATTCCGATCACGGACGCCCAACTCGAGGAGAATCCGTACCTGCCGCCGTACTACCACCCAGGGCCCGATGCGCCCGAGATCCGCTACCTGCTGGATCGGCGCAGGACCCTCGGTGGCTTCCTGCCCGCGCGGCGGAACAAGACCAAGGCCCTGCCCTTGCCCAGCCGCGACGTCTACAAGTCGCTCAAGAAGGGCTCGGGCACTCAGTCCGTCGCCACGACCATGGCGACCGTCCGTACCTTCAAGGAGTTGTTGCGGGACAAGGAGATCGGCAAGCGGATCGTGCCGATCATCCCGGACGAGGCGCGCACGTTCGGCATGGACTCGTGGTTCCCCAGCCTCAAGATCTACAACCGCAACGGCCAGCTGTACACGGCCGTCGATGCCGAATTGATGCTGGCCTACAAGGAAAGTGAGACCGGCCAGATCCTGCACGAAGGCATCAACGAGGCAGGCTCGACGGCGTCCTTCACCGCGGTCGGTACCTCGTACTCGACGCACAACGAGCCGATGATCCCGATCTACATCTTCTATTCGATGTTCGGCTTCCAGCGCACCGGCGACGGGTTGTGGGCGGCCGCGGATCAGATGGCCCGTGGGTTCGTGCTCGGCGCGACCGCGGGACGCACCACGCTGACCGGCGAGGGTCTGCAACACGCCGACGGACACTCGATGCTGCTGGCCGCCACCAATCCGGCGGTCATGGCCTACGACCCGGCCTTCGCCTTCGAGATCGCCTACATCGTCGAGAGCGGGCTTTCTCGGATGTACGGCGAGAACCCCGAGAACGTCTTCTTCTACATCACCATCTACAACGAGCCATACGTACAGCCCCCCGAGCCCGAGAACTTCGACCCCGACGGGCTGCTGCGCGGGATGTACCGCTACCGGGTATCCAAGGACAAGCGCACCAACGTCGCGCAGATCCTGACCTCCGGCGTGGCGATGCCGGAGGCACTGCGCGCCGCGGATCTGCTGGCGGCGGAGTGGGACGTCGCCGCCGACGTGTGGTCGGTGACCAGCTGGGGCGAGCTCAACCGCGACGGCGTGGCCGTCGAGAAGGATCTGCTGCGCCACCCGGATCGGCCCGCCGCCGTTCCGCACGTCACCAAGGTGCTGGAGTCCACCGCGGGCCCCGTGGTCGCGGTCTCGGACTGGATGCGCGCAGTCCCCGAGCAGATCCGCCCGTGGGTGCCCAACACCTACGTCACGCTCGGCACCGACGGCTTCGGCTTCTCCGACACGCGGCCCGCCGCGCGCCGGTACTTCAACACCGATGCCGAGTCGGTGGTGGTCGCAGTGCTGGAGGCGCTGGCCCGTGACGGCGAGATCGATCCGTCGGTGGCCATTGCCGCCGCCAAGCAGTACCAGATCGACGACGTCATGGCCGCGCCGGTGCAAACCTCCGACCCGGGACCTGGCGCGTAAGCCTTAGTTGGAGGAATCCCCCATAAAGGGGCGTACCTTTTAGTTGTGACGGACAACGAGCCCCCGGCGAGCTCGTCGTCACTCGAACTGCTGGACTCCGTCCCCGAATCGCTCCTGCGTCGCGTCAAGCAGTACTCGGGGCGGCTGGCAACCGAGGCCGTCCACGTAATGGGCGAACGGCTGCCGTTCTTCGCCGAGTTGGAGGCGTCCCAGCGAGCAAGCGTGCAGCTGGTAGTACAAACGGCGTTGGTCAACTTCGCCGAGTGGATGCGCAATCCGGGTGGCGACGTGGGCTACACGGCAGAGGCGTTCGCATTGGTTCCGCAGGAGCTCACCCGGCGGATCGCCCTGCGACAGACCGTCGACATGGTGCGGGTGACGATGGAGCACTTCGAGGAAGCGGTGCCCATGCTGGCCCGCAACCCCGACCAGATGACGGCGCTCACCATCGGCATCCTGCGCTACAGCCGAAACCTCGCGTTCGCAGCGGCATCGGGATACGCCGACGCCGCCGAGGCCCGCGGCGCCTGGGACACCCGGATGGAGGCCAACGTCGTCGACGCGGTGGTTCGTGGGGAAATCGGGCCGCAGCTCCAATCCCAAGCCGCAGCGCTGAACTGGGACGCGACCGCGCCGGCGACGGTGCTCGTCGGGTTTCCCCAACCCGGCCGCGCCGACTTCGCCAGCGAGGACGTTCACGAAATCGTGAACCGCAACGGCCGCGCGGCGTTGTCCGACGTGCATGGCACGTGGCTGGTGGCGATCGTCTCGGGGCACCTGTCTCCCACGGACAAGTTCCTCGCCGAGCTTCTCGAGGTCTTCTCCGACGAGCCGGTCGTGATCGGCCCCTTCGCGTCGTCTCTGGTGGCGGCTCACTACAGCGCCGCGGAAGCGATCGCGGGCATGAACGCCGTGGCCGGTTGGAGTGGCGCGCCACGACCGGTGCTGGCCCGCGAACTCCTACCCGAACGGGCGCTGCTGGGTGACCGGTCGGCCATCGCCGCACTCGATTCCGACGTCATGCGGCCACTCGCCGACGCGGGCCCCGCACTGACGGAGACACTCGACGCCTATCTCGATTCCGGGGGTGCGATCGAGGCCTGCGCACGCAAATTGTTCGTTCATCCAAACACCGTCCGCTACCGGCTCAAACGCATCGCCGACTTCACGGGCCGCGATCCCACGCTGCCACGCGATGCGTACGTGTTGAGGGTGGCCTCGACGGTCGGCAGACTGGGTCGTCAGGCACCTCACTCCATCACCGCAAACACCAACATGGCGCAGCTGACAGGCGGTGCGGGGGCCCGCGCGGATGCCCATCACGAGGATTAATAGGTCGCGACGAGATCTCATTGCAGTCCCATCACATGCGCTTTTGGAGGTTCTCCACAAAAACATAAGACCAGGTTCATAATCTCTTACACCACACAAAACGGGTTTCACAGTGTTCTCTTAATTCGTGCCTCAAACACCTGTGCTTGCGCTGCTCGCTCCCGGACAGGGATCGCAGACCCCCGGCATGCTCTCGCCGTGGCTCGAGCTGCCGGGCACGGACGAGCGCATCGCCTCGTGGTCCGAGGCCATCGGCCTGGATCTGGCCCGGTTGGGCACGACCGCGACGGCCGACGAGATCACCGACACCTCGGTGACGCAACCCCTCGTCGTCGCCGCGACGCTGCTGGCACACGAGGAACTGACCAAGCGTGGCCTGCTGGCTGGGGGCCCAGGCCAACGAGAAGTGATCGTGGCAGGCCACTCCGTAGGTGAGATCGCCGCCTACGCCATCGCCGGTGTACTCGCCGCCGACGACGCCGTGACACTGGCCGCCACCCGCGGCTCGGAGATGGCCAAGGCGTGCGCGCTCGAGCCGACCGGCATGGCCGCCGTGCTCGGTGGCGGCGAGACCGAGGTGCTGGCCCGCCTCGATGCCCTCGACCTGGTGCCCGCCAATCGAAACGCCGCCGGACAGATCGTCGCGGCAGGCGCCATCTCGGCACTAGAGAAGCTTGCCGAGGATCCGCCCGCCAAGGCCCGCGTTCGACTGCTCGCCACCGCGGGCGCGTTCCACACTCACTTCATGGCCTCGGCCCTCGGCGGCTACTCCGCCGCCGCGGATGCCGTCACCGCCGGTGAGCCCACCGCGACGCTCCTGTCCAACGCCGACGGTCAGCCGGTCGCATCGGCCGCCGATGCAATGGGCAAGCTCGTCGCACAGCTGACCCGGCCGGTGCGTTGGGATCTGTGCACCGAGACATTGCGTAAGCGCTTCGAAAGAAGTGAGGTCACCGCCATCGTCGAGTTTCCGCCCGCGGGCACTCTGGTGGGCATCGCCAAACGAGAACTTCGGGGCGTACCGACGTACGCCGTCAAGACCCCCGCAGACCTGGACGGGCTCTCCGAGCTCTAAGCCAGACAACTCCATGTCGGCGCTTCATCAGGGAGCGCCGATGCCACGAGAAACACCAGAATAGAAGGAGCCATAGTGGGCGCCAGCCAGGCAGAAATCATCTCGGGTCTCGCAGAGATCATCGAAGAGGTCACCGGCATCGAGCCGTCCGAGGTCACCCCGGAGAAGTCCTTCGTCGACGACCTGGACATCGACTCGCTGTCGATGGTGGAGATCGCCGTGCAGACCGAGGACAAGTACGGCGTGAAGATCCCCGATGAGGACCTCGCGGGCCTGCGCACCGTCGGTGACGTCGTCGCCTACATCCAGAAGCTCGAGGAAGAGAACCCCGAGGCTGCCGCCGCGCTGCGCGACAAGTTCACCTCGTGACCCGCCCTTCCACTGCTAACGGCGGCTTCCCCAACGTCGTGGTGACTGCGGTCACCGCGACCACGTCGCTGGCGGCGGACATCGACAGCACGTGGAAGGGTTTGTTGGCCGGCGAGAGCGGCATCCGCGCACTCGACGACCCGTTCGTCGACAAGTGGGACCTGCAAGTCAAGATCGGCGGGCACCTCAAGGAGCCCCTCGATCCCCTGATGACCCGGCTCGAGATGCGCCGGATGTCCTACGTGCAGCGGATGTCGAAGTACGTCGGCAATCAACTGTGGGAATCCGCCGGTAAGCCCGAGGTCGATCCCGACCGGTTCTCGGTCGTCATCGGCACGGGTCTCGGCGGCGGCGAGAAGATCGTCGAGATGTACGACGCGATGAACGAGGGCGGCCCCCGCAAGGTGTCGCCACTCGCCGTTCAGATGGTCATGCCCAACGGCGCGGCCGCGGTGGTGGGTCTCGAGCTCGGGGCCCGCGCCGGGGTCATCACTCCGGTCTCGGCGTGTTCGTCGGGTTCGGAGGCCATCGCCCACGCGTGGCGTCAGATCGTGATGGGTGACGCCGACTTCGCCGTGTGCGGTGGCGTGGAGGGCATGATCGAGGCGCTGCCGATCGCGGCGTTCTCGATGATGCGCGCCATGTCGACCAGGAATGACGACCCCGAGGCAGCGTCGCGACCGTTCGACAAGAACCGTGACGGCTTCGTCTTCGGCGAGGCCGGAGCGATGATGATCATCGAGACCGAGGAGCATGCCAAGGCCCGCGGCGCCACGCCGTTGGCACGGATCATGGGTGCCGGCATCTCGTCGGACGCTTATCACATGGTGGCGCCCGCACCGGACGGCCTGCGGGCCGGGCACGCCATGAAGCGCGCCATGGAGACGGCGGGGTTGTCGCCCAAGGACATCAACCACGTCAACGCGCACGCGACGTCCACGTCGATCGGCGACGTGGCCGAGGCGAACGCCATCCGGAATGCCGGTGTCGAACACGCCGCGGTCTACGCGCCGAAGTCGGCACTCGGCCACTCCATCGGTGCCGTCGGCGCGCTGGAATCGATCCTCACGGTGTTGGCGCTGCGGGACGGCGTCATCCCGCCGACACTGAACTACGAGACGCCCGACCCCGAGATCGATCTCGATGTCGTCGCGGGTGAGCCTCGATACGGCGACTACCAGTACGCCATCAACAACTCGTTCGGCTTTGGTGGACACAATGTCGCCCTGGCCTTTGGGCGTTACTGAGCAGCCGATCAGGCACTGCGAGATTGAAAGGTAGCCCCGTTTGACTCGTTCGGCTCGTCCCTCGACGGGGAGCGGTCTCCCCAACGTGGTCGTCACTGGTTTCGCCATGACGACCGCGTTGGCGACCGATGCCAACGGCACCTGGAAACGGCTGCTCGACGGAGAGAGCGGCATCCGCACGCTGGATGACTACTTCGTCGATCTGTACGACCTGCCGGTGCGCATCGGCGGCCACCTGCTGGAGGACTTCGAGAGCGAGCTGACGTCGGTCGAACTGCGTCGGCTCTCATACCTGCAGAAGATGGCGACCGTCGTCGGTAGGCGGGCCTGGGACAACGCGGGCTCACCGGATGTCGACACCAGGCGTCTGATGGTGTCGATCGGGACCGGCATGGGCTCGAGCGAGGAACTGCTCTATGCCTACGACGGCATGCGGGAGAAGGGCCTCGAGGCCGTGTCACCGCTTGCGGTACAGATGTACATGCCGAACTCGCCTGCCGCGGCCGTCGGACTGGAACGCGGAGCCAAAGCAGGCGTCGTCACCCCGGTGTCGGCGTGCGCTTCGGGCAGCGAGGCCATCGCCAACGCATGGCGCAACATCGTGCTCGGTGAGGCCGACGTCGCCATCTGCGGCGGCGTCGAGACCAGGATCGAAGCGGTGCCGATCGCCGGGTTCGCACAGATGCGAATCGTCTTGTCCACCACCAATGACGACCCGGCGGGCGCGTGTCGACCGTTCGACAAGGACCGCAACGGCTTCGTGTTCGGCGAAGGTGCCGGGCTCATGGTCATCGAGACCGAGGATCACGCCAAGGCTCGCGGCGCCAACATCCTGGCGCGGCTGATGGGCGCCGGTGTCACCTCCGACGGTTACCACATCGTGGCGCCAGACCCGACCGGGGACCAGGCGGGTCACGCGATCACGCGAGCCATCCAGCTCGCGGGTCTGGAGCCGGGCGACATCGATCACGTGAACGCGCACGCGACCGGCACGCAGGTCGGCGACGTGGCCGAGGGCAAGGCCATCAACAACGCCCTCGGCGACAACCGGCCCGCGGTGTACGCACCGAAGTCGGCACTGGGCCACTCCGTCGGCGCAGTCGGCGCAGTGGAGTCCATCCTGACCGTGCTGGCGCTTAGGGACGGAGTCGTCCCGCCCACGCTCAACCTGCGCAACCTCGATCCGGAGATCGATCTGGACGTGGTCGCCGGCGAACCGCGGCACGGCAATTACGAGTACGCAATCAACAATTCATTCGGATTCGGCGGGCACAACGTAGCGATCGTCTTCGGAAAGTACTGAGACTCAGGAGATATAGATGACGACGATGGCCCCCGAAGCTTTAGACGAGTCGCTGGATCCGCGCGATCCCCTAGCGCGCCTGCACGCATTCTTCGACGACGGCACCGTGGAACTGCTCCACGTACGCGACCGCTCCGGCGTGCTCGCGGCGTCCGGCGCCGTCAACGGCGTGCGCACCGTCGCGTTCTGCACCGACGGCACCGTGATGGGTGGCGCGATGGGTATCGAAGGCTGCCGCCACATCGTCAACGCCTACGACACCGCCATCGAGGAGCAGAGCCCGATCATCGGTATCTGGCACTCCGGCGGAGCGCGGTTGGCCGAGGGCGTGAAGGCCCTACATGCCGTCGGCCTGGTCTTCGAGGCGATGATCCGGGCGTCGGGCTACATCCCGCAGATCTCCGTGGTCGTCGGATTCGCCGCAGGCGGTGCGGCTTACGGGCCTGCGCTCACCGACGTCGTCATCATGGCGCCCGGGGGCCGCGTTTTCGTCACCGGGCCGGACATCGTCCGCAGCGTGACCGGCGAGGACGTCGACATGGCGTCCCTCGGCGGGCCAGACACCCACCACAAGAAGTCAGGCGTGTGCCACATCGTCGCCGACGACGAGCCCGACGCGTACGAACGCGGGCGCCGTCTGGTCGGATTGTTCTGCCAGCAGGGGCATTTCGATCGCACCAAGGCCGAGGCAGGCGACTCCGATTTGCGCGCACTGCTGCCGGATTCGGCCCGTCGGGCCTACGACGTGCACCCGCTCATCTCGGCACTGCTCGACGAGGAGACGCGGTTCGACGAGTTCCAGTCCAAGTGGGCCCCCTCGATGGTCGTCGGTCTCGGCCGGTTGGCTGGACGCAGTGTGGGCGTGCTCGCCAACAACCCGCTGCGCCTGGGTGGCTGCCTGAACTCGGAAAGCGCCGAGAAAGCAGCGCGTTTCGTTCGACTGTGCGACGCGTTCGGCATCCCGATCGTCGTCATCGTCGACGTGCCCGGCTACCTGCCCGGCGTCGATCAGGAGTGGGGTGGCGTCGTCCGCCGCGGCGCGAAGCTGCTGCACGCGTTCGGTGAGGCCACCGTCCCGCGCGTCACGCTGGTGACGCGAAAGATCTACGGCGGTGCCTACATCGCCATGAACTCTCGATCGTTGGGTGCGACGAAGGTATTCGCCTGGCCGAATGCCGAAGTCGCCGTCATGGGCGCAAAGCCGGCGGTCGGCATCCTGCACAAGCGCACCCTCGCCGCCGCCGCCGCCGAGGACCGCGAGGCCCTGCACGATCAGCTGGCTGCCGAGCACGAGCGGATCGCGGGTGGCGTGGACAGCGCCATCGAGATCGGCGTCGTGGACGCAAAGATCGATCCCTCGCACACCCGTAGCGTGCTCACGCAGGCCCTGGCCGAGGCGCCTGCGCGTCGCGGCCGCCACAAGAACATCCCGCTGTAGGTTAAATGACGAACTCCTTGGCCGTCTCCGTCACGCGTCGGCGGTCCTCGGCGACCAGACCGATTCGCGTGCGACGGTCGAGGATGTCGTCGACCGTGAGTGCTCCCTCGTGGGTTGTCGCGTATTCGAACTCCGCTCGGATGACGTCGATTCCGTCCGTCACCAACGCGTTCGGGCGAGCACAGGTGGCGCGGGCGACGACGTTGGACGCCTCGGCACCGTAGCGCGCGACGAGCGACGACGGCAGATCGACGGGCGACCGCATTGCGGACACCGGATTGGCCGGCGCACCGACCAGTGGGAGGTTGCGGGTACGGCACGCCGCTGCGGGCAGCCCGCGCAGCAGCACCGCCCGGTCGAGCACGTCCTGCGCCATGTAGCGATACTCCGTGAGTTTTCCACCGATCACGCTGAGCACGCCGTTCGTCGACTCCACCACGGCGTGCTCGCGTGAGACGTCGGCAGTCCTCGGGTCCTTCCCCGGTCGCTTCGCTCCTGCCCTTCGAACCTCCCCCGTGTCGATCAGCGGCCGCAGTCCGGCATAGGCGCCGATGACGTCGTCGGGACTCAGCGCGACGTCGAGCGCGGTGTTCACCGTGTCGAGTAGGAACGCCACCTCCCCTGGCGTCGGCTCGGGCACGTCGGGGATGGGCCCGGGCGCGTCCTCGTCGGTGAGTCCGAGATACACCCGGCCGAGTTGCTCGGGCATGGCGAACACGAAGCGGTTGATCTCCCCGGGGATCGGAACCGTCAGTGCAGCAGTGGGATTGCCGAACATCGAAGCGTCGAACAGCAGATGGGTGCCACGACTGGGGCGCAACGTGATCGATGGGTCGACGTCGCCCGCCCACACCCCACACGCATTGACCACCGCGCGTGCGCCGAGCACGAGCGATTCGCCGGTGAGCTGATCGGTCAGACGGACCGACGTCCCGGTGGCGTCCGACGCGGCAACGCGCGTCAGGATTCGCGCACCGTGCTGGGCCGCGGTGCGCGCGACCGCGACGACCAATCGCGCGTCGTCGATCAGTTGGCCGTCGTAGGCCAGGAACGCTCCGTCGAGCCCGTCGCGGCGCACCGTCGGCGCCAACTCGAGCGCGCGGGCCGCATCCACGCGACGCGACCGCGGCAACGTCGACGCGGGAGTGCCCGCCAGCGTGCGCAGACCATCGCCGGCAGTGAAGCCGAACCGGACGAGCGCGCGTGAGGCGCGACTCATCGAGGGCAGCAGTGGCACCAGTTGAGGCATCGCCTTGACGAGGTGGGGAGCGTTGCGCGTCATCAGGATTCCGCGTTCGACGGCGCTGCGCCGAGCGATGCCCACGTTGCCGGTCGCCAGGTAGCGGAGCCCACCGTGGACCAACTTCGAACTCCACCGGCTCGTCCCGAAGGCGAGGTCGTGCTTTTCCACCAGCACGACGGATAGTCCGCGCGCCGCCGCATCGAGCGCGATGCCCGTCCCGGTGATGCCGCCGCCGATGACGACGACGTCGACCCGCGCGCCATCGCCGAGTGCCACCAGGTCGGCGGTGCGTCGAGCGGAGTTCAGGGCGGTCGATGGGGCTGAGGCGGTCATGGTGTGAGATATCCGTTCAGTGCCAGAGCCAATTCGGTGACCAGCTCCTCGGTGGGGAGAATCGGTTCGACCATCTGGGCCGACAGGATCGTCGACTGGGTGATCAGGAGGCTCATCGCCGCGAGTTGCCTAGCGTCGCCGACTCTCACGCTGCCCTCGGCCTGAGCTGACGTGATCTCCCCTGCGACGGTGTCGAGAAGGATCTGCTGACTAGCGCCGAGCCGTTCGGAGAGATAGAACATCGCGAGATCAGGAGCCTGGTGCAGAACCGACATGACGACGTCGTCGCGGCGCACCAGCTGGGCCACGTCGACGATGCGCTGGACCAATGGCCCGCGGCCGACTCCCACGCTGGGTGCGGCGTCGAGGGCATCGGTGATCCGCCTGGTCAGGAGTGCGGCGAGGATCGAGCGCGTGTCCGGGAATCGGCGGTATACCGTGGGTCGGCTGACGGCTGCGCGGCGGGCGATCTCGGCAAGCGTCACGCGATCGACTCCGAAGGCGAGGACACCGTCGGCGGCCGCCTCGAGGATGCGGTCCTCGACGGTTGTCGACCGTTCATCATTACTGATTGACATGATCTGTAATACTGTAATGCATGATTCGATCGGAAGACCAGTCACTGCCCCCGATGAAGTGGAACGCCTGGGGAGATCCAGCAGCGGCCAAGCCACTCTCCGACGGGATCCGAACGCTCCTCGTCCAGGCTCTCGGGGTCGAGGCCGTCGCCGGGCCGGAGCCGGAGGCCGACGAGGTGCGCCTGCGGCCGTCGGTCCTGTCAGACGCGGACCGCGATGCGTTGATCGCCATCGTCGGCGACGCCCAGTGCATCTCGGACGACTACGGCAGGCTGTTACGAGCTGGCGGCAAGTCCACTCTGGACCTGTTGCGCCGCAGGGATTTCGACGTGCAAGACGCGCCTGACGCGGTGCTGTTGCCCGCCGACGAAGATGAAATCGCGAAGATCCTGACGCTCTGTGCGCAGCGGAGCATCGCCGTCGTTCCCTTCGGCGGCGGCACCAGCGTGGTCGGCGGCCTCAATCCGATTCGTGGCGACTTCACGGCCGTCGTCTCGATGGATCTGCGTCGACTCGACGCGTTGCACGGCCTCGACGAAGTCTCGGGAGAAGCTGAACTCGGTGCCGGGGTCACTGGCCCGAACGCGGAGAAACTGCTTGCCGCGCATGGCTTCTCGCTCGGCCACTTTCCGCAGAGCTTTGAGTTCGCCACCATCGGCGGCTTCGCGGCGACGCGATCGTCCGGCCAGGACTCCGCAGGTTACGGCCGCTTCGACGACATGGTCCGCGGCCTGCGGGCGGTGACCCCGTCGGGAATCCTCGACCTGGGGCGTGCGCCGGCATCTGCCGCCGGACCGGATCTGCGGCAGCTCGTCGTCGGCTCCGAGGGGGTGTTCGGCGTGATCACCAGGGTGCGGGTCCGGGTGCATCCGATCCCCGAGACGACGCGCTACGAAGCATGGTCCTTCCCCGACTTCGCTACGGGCGCGGCCGCTTTGCGGGCCGTCGTGCAGAACGGGACGGGTCCCACGGTCATCCGGCTGTCCGACGAGGCGGAGACCGGCGTCAACCTCGCCACCACCGAGACCATCGGCGAACAGAGCGTCACCGGCGGGTGCCTGGCGATCACGGCCTTCGAGGGCACGCCCGCACACGCCGAGAGCAGGCACACCGAGACGCGGGCGGTACTCGCGGCGCACGGCGGGACGTCGCTTGGTGAGGGACCCGCGACGGCGTGGGAACACGGCCGATTCGGGGCGCCATACCTTCGCGACGCGCTGTTGGCCGCGGGCGCGCTGTGCGAGACGTTGGAGACGGCGACGAACTGGTCGAACCTCTCCACCCTGAAGGCTGCCGTCACGGAGGCTCTGACCACGTCACTCGGCGGGCAGAAGCGAAGCGACTCGGGGGATGACACAGCCGAAACCGGGACTCCGGCACTGGTGTTGTGCCACATTTCCCATGTGTATCCGACCGGGGCGTCGTTGTACTTCACCGTCGTGGCCGGACAGCGGGGCAACCCGATCGCGCAATGGAGCAAGGCCAAGACCGCCGCGTCCGAGGCCATGGTCCGCAACGGCGGAACCATCACCCATCACCACGCCGTGGGGGCCGACCACCGGCCGTGGATGCGCGACGAGATCGGCGATCTCGGCGTCGCGGTGCTGCGTGCCGTGAAGGCGGTGCTCGATCCCGCGGGAATCCTCAATCCGGGCAAGCTGATCCCGTGACCATCGCCCGCGTCACCGTCCTGACGAATCCGGCGTCGGGACACGGCAGTGCGCCACACGCCGCGGAACGGGCCGTCGCGCAGTTGCATCGACGAGGTGTCGACGTGGTCGCGGTCGCGGGCAGCGATGCTCAACACGCGCGGCGGCTCGTCGAGGGTGCCCTCGAACGCGGGATGGACGCGCTCGTCGTGGTCGGCGGTGACGGCATCGTGGCACTCGCGCTGCAGGTACTTGCGCAGACCGAGATACCGCTCGGGATCATCCCGTCGGGTACCGGCAACGACCACGCGCGCGAATTCGGTATTCCGACAAGGAATCCCGAGGCCGCGGCCGATGTCGTCATCGACGGTCGCATCGAGACGGTCGACCTCGGTCGCATCCGTGGTGCCGACGGCACCGACCGCTGGTTCGGCACCGTCATGGCCGCCGGGTTCGACTCGCTGGTGACCGACCGGACCAACCGAATGCGCTGGCCACGCGGCCGAATGCGGTACAACGTCGCGATGGTGGCCGAGTTGTCGAAGCTGCGACTGCTGCCGTTCCGCTTGACCTTCGACGACGAGGAACTGGTGACCGACCTGACGTTCGCGGCGTTCGGCAACACGCGCAGCTACGGCGGCGGAATGCTGATCTGCCCCGACGCAGACTATTCCGACGGCGAACTCGACGTGACGATGGTGAAGTCCGCGTCACGCACCCACCTCATCCGCCTGTTCCCGACCGTGTTCAAGGGCACCCACGTCGACCTCGACCAGGTGCGGACGGCACGGGCGAAGGTCATTTCCGTCGAGTGCGCCGGCATCAACGCGTACGCCGACGGGGAGTACGTGTGCCCGCTGCCGGTCGAAGTGTCGGCGGTTAGTGGTGCGCTGAGGATCCTCCGGCCTGCGTGATGGACTGGAAATTCGACGCCCGAAGAGGCTGACGCCTACCTTCACGATCATCTGTCGGAGCTGACCGACGGCTGGGGTGTGATCCCTGCGTGAGTGCGAATCGGCGACACCGAAGTTCAGACGTCGTTGATTCCAAAGGACGATGTCTACCTGGTGCCGCTCGAGGTGGCGCTCCGGCGGGCCGAGGCGTGAGCGGCCGGGGCTGGCTTGGGATCGAGCAGCGCGCGTGCCGCCGCAGCAACCGGGATCAGGTACCGGTTCGATTCTGCCAGCGGCTCATGTAGGACTCCTTGGCTTCGGAGTTGTTCCGGCGCGCGCGCGTCATGGCCCGGTCTCGCTTGATCACCGAGTACATGGTGAGCGCCATCAAAACGACCATGACGCTTGCCAGAATGATGATCGATAACGGCGTGGCTAGCAGTTGATTGAGCATGTTGTTCATGATGTAGTTTTGCAGCTGCGATCGAGTTGGATGGTTACGGAAGGATGACGTCTTCATCGTCTCCGTGTGGCCGCGCCCTGCGGCGGGCTGCCCACTTCGCTCGCACACCTTCGCCGTCCTTCGGTGTTTCCGGGTCGTACTGAAGGAATGGTCCCCATTGGTCCAGATGGAGGTCCACTGCCAGTGGTTTTACCGAAGCGTTTTGATGAGCGATGTCAATTGGCGTGATGTTGCAATGGATCATGCTCGACAACATCAGGAAACGGGCCGCTCTGAACAGCCTACAAAAGCGTCCGAACGCACCTGGGCCCTCTTTGTCAGGCTGTGGTGAGACACTCGGACTTCCCCGAGTTCACTTTCTTTGAGGGCATGACTGGAGTCACCCTGAACCATGAACAGCCCGAACCCGGTAGCAGAGGACGGGCCGGTTGATCCGGCGCCGAAGCCGACCAGACGGACCTTCACCGCGGAGTACCGCGCCCGAATCCTTGACGAGTACCGTGGCGCTCCGCATGGTGAGAAGTCCGCGGTCTTGCGCCGAGAAGGCCTCTCTCAGATCAGGGAATGGGCCCAGGCCAGAGAAGCCAAGGCATCATCTCCATCAGATCGAAAGTCGTTGCCAACCAAGCATGCTGACAGTAGGTCGGCGCGCCGGGAGATGGACCGCCTTACCCGGGAGAACGCACGGTTGGCCAAGGCGTTGACGCAGACGGAGGCCGCGCTAGAGATCATGGGAAAACTTCACGTGCTCTTGGAGTCCATCTCCAAGAGCACGGGCACACCGCCGCGACCGACCACGCCATGACCGGCGCCTACGAGGACCTTCGCGCCCTCGAAGTGCCCACCGGCCGGGCCTGCACGCTGATCGGCCGATCACGAGCCACCCACTACCGACACCTGCGAGCACCCGTCCAGGGCCCCGCAAGCCCTCGACGATGCCCGACAACGGTCAAGCGCTGCGCACCACCGAGCGGGCCCGGGTGCTGAGCGTGATCAACTCACCGCAGTACGCCGACCTGGCGATATGCCAGATATGGGCGCGTGAACTCGACGAAGGGAACTACTGGTGCTCGATGTCGAGCATGTACCGCATCGCCTCGGCTGCTGGCCAAAACCGGGAACGGCGACGCCAGGCGACGCACTCGGCGAAGTTCAAAACCCGAACTCCTCGCTGATGGCCCGTCGCAGGTCTGGACCTGGGACATCACCAAGCTGCGAGGCCCCACCAAGGGTGTCTGGTTCCACCTGTACGTGCTCATCGACATCTACTCCCGCTACAACCCGTCCTGGATCGTCTCCCACCACGAAAGCGCGCAACTGGCAGAAGCATTCATCGACGAGGCCATCGCCCGCAACGGCGATATCCCGCACACCGTGCACGCCGATCGCGGCACGTCCATGACCTCGGGGCTGGTCTCGGAACTGCTCACCAACCTCGGCGTCACCAGGTCACATTCCCGGCCACGGGTATCCAACGACAACCCCTACAGCGAGGCGCAGTTCAAAACCCTCAAATACCTTCACGATTTCCCGAAATCGTTTGCCTCCCTGGCAGATGCACGGCAATACCTGGAAGGATTCTTCACCGAGTACAACCACATCCACCGCCACTCCGGCATCGGCTGGCACACCCCCGCCTCGGTCCACTTCGGCACCGATGCCGCCGTCGACGACGCCCGCCGCATCACCCTCAACGCCGCCTACCCGGCCAACCCAGCCCGGTTCAGCCGCCGACCCACCACCGAAAATGCCGACCACCGCCTACATCAACGAGCCCATACCCGAACCCCAAATCAACTGATCAGGACTGTCTCATTTGACTTGACAAACTCCGGCTCGGCGCGGGCATCGTCGAGAAAGGTGTAGGCGGTCGCTTGTCCATAAAACGATGGGTGCCTGGTACTGGAATGCAGCCGACCAGCGCCCAGTCACGGTCGATTAGTTCGGCCGACACGAGCCGACGACGCGGCACATTTCCTGACGGGGTCGAAATAGCTTGCATCGCAACGACACCCGCAGTAGTGGCAACATCGTGTGGGCAACCTCTGATACCGCCCACGGCCGGAGCCGGCCAAAGGGGAGCACCGGACCGGCGAGCTGTGCGTCGAGGATCAACAAGGCAGTACCAATCGGCATCCCTCCGGCGAAGGCGTCGCTCTCGTCGAGGTCGGGCGCCAGCCACGCACCTGCGAATAGCTCGCCGAACGCGGCGGCTTTGCCGCCGTAGAGGTCGAGCACCTCGACCACGGGATCCTCACCGAGCCGCAGGACGAGGAAGTCAACGACGCTGGGCGCGTGACCGTGCGCGTCCAGGGATGACAGATGGATCTCAGCGCGCCAGTCCAGGCAACTCGATCCCGTGGACCAGGTGTCCTGGCTCTCGTAGTGCATTCGCGGAACCCCGAAGTCGACGCCGACCCTGCGACTGAGGTGGGCCGGGAGGTACTGGTTGCGTCGGTGAAGGAATGTGCCGACGTCGATGGAATCCACTCCGAGGTCTCCGTCTTTCGTCACTGTGACTACTGGGGGTCGTACAGGAAGTCGTCGAGCCAGCGGCGTATCGAGGCCAGGCACGTGCTATCGACGCGTCCGGCCGCAGTGGCGATGCGCTGCCTGCTGATGGTGCGCGGCTGTTCGGTCATGGCGAAGGTCGGACGAGAAAGGGTGAGCGCCGGTCCGGCCAGCTGTACGTGCTGCGGCCATCCCCGGTCCGAGGTCGTCGCGGGAACGATGATCACCAATTCGGTAACTGCCTCCAA
>JBBRTH010000083.1:0-20905 GCA_038244615.1 Mycobacteriales bacterium
ACCCCTTGGACACGAACCGATTCTAACCTATGCCGTGACGAACACCTACTATATTAGTGACTACATTCGGTGGCGTGTCCACACGATAAGCCAAGCTCAACCACCACAATCACCCAAAAAGCCGCCGTAACTTCGGCTTAGTAGTGCACTCGGAAGCCACCGATCAACCGGATCACGTTGCCGTCGGGATCGGTGAGGGTGGACAATCGGACACCCTTGTTCGCGTCCTCGATCTCACCGGGGGCCAGCCCGCGGCCCGCAGCGTCCTCCACGTGGGCCTCGAGGTCGTCGACGGCGAAGTTCACCAGGCCGGAGCCGGCCCGTTCGTCGTCGACGAACACCTGGACCCAGCCGCCGGGAACCACCTGCCACTCGAACAGCACCGGCATGGGATTGTTGTCGGCGGATCGTCCGAAGAGCTTCTCGTACCACGCATTCGCCTCGTCGAGGTCGGACACGGGAACGACGGACAAGACATGTTCAAACGACACGATCGATACCTTTCCTCGTTGTGAAGTACCGACTCGCGCGTGCTGCGAAACTCATCGCCCAACGCGAGACGGGATCGGCCACAGGGCCCAGCACTGTTCCCCAGATGGTGCCGCGACCGCCCATCAGGCTGGCGCCGCCGATCACCACCACGGCGATGGCGTCGAGCTCGTAGCCCTGGCCCAGGTTCGGCGGACCCGAGATGACGCGGGAGGCCAGCATCACCCCGGAGATGCCTGCCAGCAGCCCCGACAGCGCGTAGACGCTGAACAAGATGTTCTTGGCGTTGATGCCCGCGATCTCGGCGGCATTGCGGTTGCCGCCGACGGCGTAGACGCGCATGCCGTAGGTGGTCCGCTTCATCACGATCGCCAGCACGATGATCCCCAGGATCATGACGAGCACGGGGATCGTCAGACCGAGGATCTTCGTGTTGGCGATCGACCCGAACTCGGCGGGCAGACGTTGATCGGTGCGCCGCCACCGATGACATAGGCAAGACCCGAGCCCGCCGTCAACGTACCCAACGTTGCGATGAACGGGGGAACGTTATTCATGACACCAGGATTCCGTTGATGGAGCCGACCACCAGACCGACGACCATGGCCACGCCGACGGTCATCCACACCTGGCCGGGGTTGGCCTTCGCCGTCGCCGCACCCGCCATGGCTGACACCGCGATCACGCTGCCAACCGAGAGGTCGATGCCACCGGTGAGGAACACCAGCGTCTGGCCCAACGCGATGAGCGCGAACGGCGCGGCCGCCACGAAGGCCGTCCTGAAGTCCGGCTTGGTGTCGTCGCTCGTCACCGACATCGACTTTGCACAAGCCGTCCTCGATTGATCAGGCGCGAGCCTCCGTACCCAAGGACAATGAGATGATCTCTTGATGACCGAAACAACTGAACCCGTAGTGGATTTCGGCTTCCGACTGGACGGGTCGGTGGCTCTAGTGACCGGCGGCGCATCCGGCATCGGGGCCGCGATTGCCCCTGCGCTCTCCTCGAAGGGCGCCAGGGTCGCCGTGGTCGACCTGAACGAGGCAGGGGCGACGAACGTGGCTCAGAGTCCACCCGGTAGTCGTGGATTCGGTCGTAACGTCGCCGATCCCGACTCCGTGACCGCCGCGGTGGACGCGGTGATCGGCGAGTTCGGCCGGATCGACGTCCGGGTCAACAGTGCAGGCATCGTCAGACTCGCACCCGCAGAGGACTTGTCGCTCGCCGACTGGGACTCCACGATCGCCATCAACCTTAAGGGCGCCTTCCTGATGTGTCAGACGGCGGGACGGCACATGCTGGCCGCGGGCAGTGGCGCATCATCAACATGGCTTCACAGGCCGCCAGCGTCGCACTCGACCAGCAAATCGCTTACTGCGCGTCGAAGTTCGGCGTGGTCGGAATCACGAAGGTGCTGGCGGCCGATTCGCCTATCCGGACGAGATCGCCGCAGCTGCAGTCTTTCTCGCTTCGGGCGCCGCTGCCATGGTCAATGGTGCCGATCTGCTGATCGACGGCGGCTACACGATCAAGTAGCCGTCGAGGCGCGGCTGCCCTGGCACCGGTCAGGCGGTTGGCGACCTGCCGCAAGCTCAGTGGTCCACCGACGTAGGTTATGTGCGTGCGCCTCTGCTCGCACAGGTGGCCTAACGCCATGTGTCCACCCGCGACGTCGTCGACGGCGACGTACGCCAACGGCGTGCCCGCACCGTCGCGGTCGACCAGCACCACGGGCACGCCGCGACGGTGAAGGGCGAGCAGGCGGTCCAGGTCCTCGGCGACCGGCGAGACCAGCAACCCGAAGACGCCGCTGGAAGTGATCCCCAACGACGAACCGAGCGTGCTGGCCGGCTACTCCCCCGACTCGCCCGTCACCGGCCGCGGGGCCAACCGCACAAGTTGCGTGACGTGGTCGGTGGTCAACTCTTCCAGGCGGGTCACGCCCAGCAGGCGCATCGTGCGCTCGACCTGATCGGACAGGATTTCGATGGCACGGTCGACGCCCGCCTCTCCACCTGCCATCAGCCCGTACAGGTAGGCCCGGCCGATCAACGTGAACCGCGCGCCCATGGCCACGGCGGCCACGACGTCGGCGCCGGACATGATTCCGGTGTCGAGCATCACCTCGACGTCCTTTCCCACGTCCCTGGCCACCGCAGGCAGCAGGTGAAACGGAATCGGTGCCCGATCCAGTTGGCGTCCACCGTGATTCGACAACAGGATGCCGTCGACGCCCAGGTCGGTCACCGCTCGCGCGTCGGTGACCGTCTGGATGCCCTTGACCACGAACTTGCCCGGCCACTGCGACTTGATCCAGGCCAGGTCGTCGAAGGTCACCGTGGGGTCGAACATGGTGTCCAGCAGCTCGGCGACCGTACCCGACCAACGGTCGAGCGACGCGAATGCCAGCGGCTCGGTGGTCAGGAAGTCGATCCACCACTGCGGTCGCGGAAGCGCGTTGGCGATGGTGCGCAGCGTGAGAGCTGGCGGGATGGACATGCCGTTGCGCTTGTCGCGCAACCGGGCGCCTGCGACGGGGACGTCGACGGTCACCAGCAGCGTGTCGTAACCTGCGGCCACGGCGCGCTCGACGAGCGCCATCGACCGATCCCGATCCTTCCACATGTAGAGCTGGAACCAGTTGCGTCCCAGGGGGTTGGCGGCCTTGACGTCCTCGATCGCGGTGGTGCCCATCGTCGACAGCGAGAACGGGATACCCGCCTTCGCCGCAGCGTGCGCACCCGCGATCTCGCCCTCGGTGTGCATCATGCGGGTGAATCCGGTGGGCGCGATGCCGAATGGCATGCTCACCGGCGCTCCGAGGACGTCCCATCCGGTGCTCACCTTGGACACGTCACGAAGGATGGCCGGATGGAACTCGATGTCGGAGAACGCCTGCCGCGCACGCGCGATGGACAGTTCGGCTTCCGCGGAGCCGTCGGTGTAGTCTACTGCGGCCCGCGGGGTGCGGCGCTTGGCGATGCGGCGCAGGTCCTCGATCGTCAGCGCCTTGTCCAGCCTGCGCTTGGTCGCGTCGAACTCCGGCTTCTTGAACTGCATGAGCGGCGCGAGATCGTGCCTGTTGGGAAATCGTCTCTTCATCGTCAAACCCTTCCGGCCGGAGCCCGTCGCGGCTCGAAACGCATCCCGGCCAACGTGGTGGCCATGTTGCCACGCAGATCCTCGAGATCACCGCGCAATAAGCCGTGTGCGCGAGCCTGCACCAGGACATTACCGATCGCGGTCGCCTCCGCGGGGCCGGCGACCACCGGCCAGCCGACGCAGTCGGCGAAGTACTCGTCGACACGGTCGGGTTTGAGCCGGAGCACGAAGCACACCCGCTCTACCGAGGCGTTGGCCATACTGACCCGCCGTACCCGTAGAAACGTTTCAATGTGTCATACCGCTCGCTTCATTAAGGCGAATAACGAAGTCAACACCCACTCCACCGCGCCTTGGGCGTGCTCAGTCGCACACCGCAACCGTGCACGCCGCAAATCGCGCCTAGACGAGGGTGGCGTTCCCGTCGGCGTCCACTCGCACCTTGGCGCCCGCGATGTCGTCGCGGGTACTGGCGTCGGCCTCGGCGGCGTCCGTGATGACCGCGAGAGCGCGGGTGTCGGCAGGCGTGCGGACGGCGAGGAACACCTTCTCCGCCGCGCCGTCCCTGCTGACCGGCGTCGTCCACGACTCGACGGTCCCGACGCCCTCCCAAACATCCTCTGCGACCCGGGTCGGCTCGGCGTCGACGGCGGATTGTACGTTCTCCCATAGGAACTCGCCGCTCGGCGGTTCGGTGCCGTAGACGCCGAAGCTGTGCTTGGTCAGATAGCCGCCATTGGCCGTGACGAGGCCGAGCGTGCCGGGCGATGCCGCCAGTCGCTCCGCCATCGTTGCGATGGAGTGCGTGACGTAGTTGTTCCACGGTCCGCCCGCGAAGGTCAGACCGCCCGTGACGGTCAGCGGACGGTCGCCGTCGAGCGGCAGACCGAGCTCGCGAGCGGCCACCTGGACTGCCGACGGGAAGCATGAGTAGACGTCGACGAAGTCCATGTCGTCCCCGCCCTTGCCTGCCAGCTCGAGTGCCCGTCTACCGGCGATCCGGATGGCGGGCGAACGATCGAACTCGGCGCGCTCGCCGATCAGATAGGTGTCGTGGGCGTCTGTGCCAGCATGCGGGAACACCCAGCGGTCGGTCGGGATCTGGAGGTGCGTCGCCTTCTCGGCCGACATCAGGATCAGGGCCGCCCCCTGGTCGACCATGTTGTTGGAGTTCATCAGCTTGGTGTATGGCCAGCTGATCATCCGGTTGCTGGGGCTGGGTTGCGAAATCTCTTCGGCGGTAACCGGATCCCGGCTCCAGGCGTGCGGGTTCGCCTGTGCGACGGCGCTGAAGCCGGCCCACAACTCACCGATCCGGCGGCGGTGCTCGTCAGGCGTCTCCCCGGCCGTAATGCGCAGTGCCTGCTCGAACATCGGGTAGACGTACGAGGGCCGGTCGAGGTGAATGCGGAGTTCCACGGGGCCGGCCATCGCGAACTCGTTGTCGGCGCCCTGTGGGACGGGCACGGTGTCGTCCTGCTTGGTGTAGTCGAGCTTGCCGCCCGCGGCGCGCACCTTGGTGCGGGTGCGCCACGTCTCGGCACCTGCGATGAGGACGGTGTCGACGCGGCCCTGCTGGATGTCGAGACAGGTCTGATTGACCAGCGACTGAGGGACGTTGCCACCGATGCTGGTATACCGACCCTCCGCATACGGTGCCCGGATCCGTTGGGCAAGAAGCATACCGGGATTGCGGTACCGCCACGACAGCAGGTTGACGATGCGCACCGAGTCGACGGCTTCGAGCACCCGCGGATCGGTGGCGGACCGAGCCGCTCGCTCCATCAGGTCGACGGGCTCGATTCCGGGATCGCTCTCGAGTTGATTGACCTGGCCGTAGCCGACGAGCACTGGTGTGCGGGGGTCCAGAGGCACTGTGAGCCCTTTCTGCCGTGCGCGAGCGTGCGCGTTGTGCCGTTCGACCGCGGCGTGTCGTGTGCAGACACGCACGCTCGCGGGAAGGGGGCGAGGGTTAAGCGAGGGTTAAGCGGGGCCGACGCGGTAGATGGACTTCAGGGTCTGATAGGTGGCGAGACCCTCGGGGCCCAGTTCGCGGCCCATGCCGCTGGCCTTGACTCCGCCGAAGGGTGCCTGCATGTCCAGCTGGTAGTCGTTGATGCCGATCGTGCCGGTGTGGACGGCCCGGGCGATGTCGGTGGCGCGGTCGGTGTCGGTGGACCAGACCGTACCGCCGAGACCGAAGTCGCTGTCGTTGGCGATGTCGATCGCTTCGCGGTCGGAGTCATACGCGATGACCGCGACCACCGGACCGAAGATCTCCTCCTGCGCGATGCGAGCCGAGTTGTCGACGTCGGCGAAGACGGTGGGCGAGACGAACCAGCCGCGCGGTTGATCCGCCGGAACCGAGCCGCCCGCTACGACTTTCCCGCCTTCGGACTTGCCGATGTCGATGTAGTTCAACACGCGCTCGCGCTGGCGGGCACTGACCAGCGGGCCGATCATGGTGGTCTTCTCCAGTGGATCGCCGACGGTCAGGCAGTCCGCCAGCGCCGCCACCGCGTCGACGACCTCGGTGTATCGCGAACGCGGCGCCAGGATCCGCGAGCTCAGGTGGCACGTCTGGCCGTTGTTGACGAACGATGCCGATCGCAGACCCTTGATGGTCGCATCGAGGTCTGCGTCGTCGAGGATGATGGCCGCTGACTTGCCGCCCAACTCCAGGGTGACCGGACGCATCAGCCGCCCGCACATCTCGGCGATGACGCGGCCCGCCGCGGTGGAACCGGTGAAGGCAACCTTGTCGACACCGGGATGCTGCACCAGGTACGCCCCCGCCACCGGACCACCGGCGACGATGTTGAGCACCCCCGGGGGCAGGCCGGCATCCTGGGCAGCCTCACCGAAGATCAAGGCGTCCATGGCGGTTTCGGGAGCAGCCTTGAGCACCATCGTGCACCCCGCGGCCAGCGCGGGTGCGATCTTCATGGCCGCCAGCGCCTGGGGATAGTTCCACGGGGTGATCGCCCCGACGACACCCACGGGCTCACGACGCACGATGGTGTGGCCGATCATCGCGGGCCGTATCTCCTCCTCAGCAGACTGCCCGATCAGACCCGCGTAGTAGCGCAGCAGCGCAGCGGGGAAGGCCCCGTTGGAGCCTCGCGACAGGCGGATCGGCATGCCGTTCTCGCGGGTGCACAGCTCGTTGGTGGTCGACGAACGTGCGGCCAACGCGTCGGCGAGTCGAATCAGGATCTCGGCGCGCGCGGCCGCCGGGGTGGCACGCCAGCCGTCGAGGGCCGCACCCGCCGCGGCCACGGCGTCGTCGATCTCGGATTCGGTGGCCGACGAACCGTCCCCGAGCGGCTCACCGGTCGCTGCCTCGATCACCGGTTCCACCTTGTCGGCCTTGCGGAATCGTCCGTCGACGAACAGCCTGCCGCCGTCGAAATCGGAAAGAGTCGTCATCGTGTGCTCCCTGTCTCAGGTGTGGACCATGCGAACAGCACGTCCTCGGCGATCAAACGGTCGGTCTCGTCGGCATCCAGATGCAGGACGTCGCCGACGATCTCCCGAGTCTGCTCCCCCGGCATCGGGGCGGGCCGAAGGGGCGCATCGGCGATCCGCCGGAAGGGCGCCGGATGGGTCTCGGTGGGCATCGGCGCCGCGAAGAGGGGGTGCACCATATCGGCGTAGAGGCGACGGAAGACAAGCTGCGGGTCGGCGAGTACGTCGAACGGGCGGTTCATCGGACCGGCAGGCACACCAGCATCCTGGATCGACTCGACGACTTCTCCCTTGTCTCGAATCACGGTCCACTCCGACACCTGGTTGATGAGATCCATTCTGCTGCTAGCCAACTCGGCCACGCCGAGCACCTTGGCCAGGGCGACGCGATCATCGTCCGAGCGCACCGAGATAACGCACCACTCGTCGTCGCCCGCACAGGCATACACGGCGTGAATCGCGTCGTCGTCGACGACCTCGAGCCCGGCGGCGCGCGCGGCATCGGTGACGTAAGACGTGGCGAGCTGGTTGACGGCGGTCTCGGCCTGCGAGATGTGGACGTGCGCACCCGCGTCGGCGTCGTCCCGGTGGATGAGTGCGGCGAGGGCGGCGATCGCGGTGACCCTGGCGACGACGTGATCCGGGAAGATCGTGGTGGAGTCGTAGAAGCCCGCATCGTCGGCATCGTCTGAGGTCCAGAGTCTGCTGACGCCGGTCGTGGCGCGCACCAGCGGACCGTAGCCCATTCGACCGCTCCACGGGCCGGTCGAGCCGAAGGCGCTGCTCTCGGCGAGGACCACGCGCGGGTTGAGGCTGCGCAGCTCTTCGTAGGAGAATCCAAGGGAGTCAAGGGTTCCCGGTTTGAAGTTGGCGAACACCGCGTCTGACTCCGAGACCAGGCGGCGGAAGAGCAAGGCGCCTTCCGGACTGCGCAGGTCGAGACCGAGGCTGGACTCGTTACGGTGCGTCAGTGCCCAGGACCTGCTCATCGGCTGCCCGGGCCGGGTCTGCCGCAACCCGTCGGGATACGTCGCGCTCTCCACCTTGATCACCTCGGCGCCGAGGTCCGCGAACAACCGGCCGAGCTCACCACCGGCGACGATGACGCCGAGGTCCAGGATGCGCAGCCCCTCGAACGGCCGGTCGCTGGGTTCCCTGCCGGACTGACCCGACGGCCTCCGCGCGCCGAGCCATCGGCCGTCGTCGGCGCCCGCCTCCGGGCATGGGCGCGCGATGCCTGCCCGGCGACCGTCGATCACGAAGGGGCCTGCCGGGATTGACAGCGTGGTGTCGGCCGCGACCCGGGTCTCGGTCAGTGCGCCGACGGAGTGGAAGTGCTCCGAGGCGAGTGCTTGGGCGGGGCTCAGCATGGCGGCGATGGGGACGCCCCTGCGTTGCCCCTCGACGACGAGGGCGTCCATCGTCTGGGCTCCGAACAGGTCGGCGATGGCGGCGTTGAGCTCCCTTGAGGCCGCATAGCGGGCGCCGATCGACTCGAACTTGGGGTCGGAGAACTGTTCGGGTTCGCTGAGCCACGCCCGCATTCCGCGCCACTGGCGTGCGGACAGCAGACAGATCCTGACGAACCCGTCCAGGCACGTGAACGTCGGGTAGATCTGTTGATTGCGCGGACGTCCGCGCCACAACTCGCCGGACCGCTTCTGCCCGACGGCTGCCTGTCCCTCGGCACCGAACGGCGGATCCAGGCATTGGACGACGGCTTCGAAGCGCGAGAAGTCGATGTAATCGCCTTGGCCACAGCGCAATCGGCGATAGTATGCGATCAGCGCGACCCAGGCCGCCTGGACCGCGGCGGTGGCCGAGGCGATCCCGTACGGCGGCAGAACGGGGCGACCCGTGGTGGGGCCCGACCGTGACAGCGCCGTTGACATCGCGTAGAGGACGGCGTCGGTGGCGTGCCAGCCCGCATGCGGTCCCGACGTGCCGAAGTCGGTGACCTCGAGTACGACGAGGTGTTCATACCGGGCCGCTAGGTCGGCGGCAGAGGCGCCGAATGCCGTGGCGCCGACGGGTCCCTCAGCGTCGACGAGGATGTCGGCCCCGCCGACGAGCTCGGCGAAGCGGTCGCGATCCCTCGCCTCGAACGGGTCGAGCACGGTGCTGCGCTTGTTCGCATTCTCCAGCGCGAACGTCACGGACATCCCCGCGACGGTGGGTCGTGCCGCGCGGTGCGCGGCACCCCCTGGCGCCTCGAGCTTGAGCACGTCGGCACCCAGATCGGCCAGAAGCCGGCTCACGCCGTCGGACCCCGGGCCGCCGGTGTCCAGCACCCGCACCGACGCCAAAAGCTGACACGTGTCAAGCATGCGGACCAGTATCGTTCAGCGACCCCCGGGGGTTCGTGGCGGGTCCTCCTACTCGTTGTCCCCGCCCGTCGCGGCGATTGCGGCGATGTCGAACGACGAGACGGCGCCGCGGGCGTCGGGCCAGATCCAGTCCCGCACTTCGGGGACGTCGTCACCGTGCTCGCGGGTGTACTCGCGGGCCGCGATCCGCGCGTCGACCATCTCCTGGCGGAAGGTCGCATACCTCGTCTGCAGCGACGGCACGCGGTCGACGACGTCGATCGCCAGGTGGAACCGGTCGAGATCGTTCAGCATCACCATGTCGAACGGGGTGGTCGTGGTGCCCTCCTCCTTGTAGCCCCGCACGTGAAAGTTGTCGCTGCCGGTGCGGCGATAGATCAACCGGTGAATGAGCCACGGATACCCGTGGTAGGCGAAGATCACGGGTTTGTCGGGAGTGAAGACCATGTCGAACGCCCTGTTGGACAGGCCATGTGGGTGTTCGGTCTCGTCCTGAAGTCGCATCAGGTCCACGACGTTGACGAATCGGATCTTCAGGTCCGGAATGTGCTGTTTGAGCAGGTCCACCGCGGCGAGTCCCTCGAGTGTTGGGACGTCACCCGCAGTGCCGATGACGACGTCGGGTTCCTCACCGAGTCGCTCGGTGCCCGCCCACTCCCAGATGCCCAGACCTCTGGTGCAATGTGCGACGGCTTCCTCCATGGTGAGGAAGTTCGGGGCGGGTTGCTTGCCCGCGACGACCACGTTGACGTACTGCCGCGACCGCAGGCAGTGGTCGTACGTCGACAGCAGAGTGTTCGCATCCGGCGGTAGGTAGACCCTCACGACCTCAGCGCGCTTGTTGACCACGTGATCGATGAACCCGGGATCCTGATGGCTGAACCCGTTGTGGTCTTGGCGCCAGACATGGCTGGACAGTAAGTAATTCAAGCTGGCGATCGGTCGGCGCCACGGTATGTGGTTGGTGACCTTGAGCCACTTGGCGTGCTGATTCATCATCGAGTCGATGATGTGGATGAACGCCTCGTAGCAGTTGAACAGGCCGTGCCGTCCCGTGAGCAGGTAGCCCTCCAGCCAGCCCTGGCACTGGTGCTCGGACAGCATCTCGACCACCCGCCCGACGCGGGCCAGGTGATCGTCGACCTCCGGAGAGAAGTACCCGGCGTTCCACTGTTTGTCGGTGGCATCGAACACGCCCTGCAGACGGTTCGACGCGGTCTCGTCCGGCCCGAAGATGCGAAAGTTCTGTGGGTTGAGGCGTACCACGTCGGTGAGCCAGCTTCCGAGAACCCTGGTGGCCTCGGCCATCGTCGCGCCGGGGGCGGGCACGTCCACGCCGTACTGGCGGAAGTCGGGTAGCCGCAGGTCCTTGAGTAGCAGTCCGCCATTGGTGTGTGGGTTGTCGCTCATCCGCAACGTGCCCGTCGGCGCCAGCTCGGCGATCTCCGCGTGAAGTGTCCCGTTCTCGTCGAAGAGTTCGTCGACCCGGTAGGAAGCCATCCAGTCGGCCAACACCTGCAGATGCTCAGGGGTGTCGCGGGCACTGGCGAGCGGAACCTGATGCGCGCGCCAGGATCCAGTGGTCTTCTTGCCGTCGATGTAGGCCGGCCCGGTCCAACCCTTCGGAGTGCGGAAGACGATCATCGGCCAACGCGGCCGCTCTTCCTCGCGGGCGGCGGCCTTCCGCTTGATCTCGCCGATCTCGTCGAGGACGGTGTCGAGCAGGGTCGCGAAACGGCGGTGGACGTCGGCATGATCTTCCGCGTCTTCGCCCTCCGAGTCGTCGGCCACTTCGAAGAAATACGGGTTGTGCCCGTAGCCGATCATCAGACTGCGCAGCTCCGCTTCCGGAATGCGAGCGAGCACAGTCGGATTGGCGATCTTGTAGCCGTTGAGATGCAGGATCGGTAGAACGACGCCGTCGTGGGCCGGGTTGGTGAACTTGTTCGAATGCCAGCTCGTCGCCAATGCCCCGGTCTCCGCCTCCCCGTCGCCGACCACTGCAGCGACGAGCAGATCGGGATTGTCGAACGCCGCGCCGTAGGCATGCGAAAGTGCGTAGCCGAGCTCGCCGCCCTCATGGATCGACCCGGGCGTCTCGGGAGCGACGTGCGATGGAATGCCGCCGGGGAAGGAGAATTGGCGGAACAGCCGTCGCAGGCCCTCGGCGTCGGGGGTGATGTCGGAGTAGACCTCCGAATAGGTCCCGTCGAGGTAGGCGTTGGCCACCAGACCGGGGCCGCCGTGGCCGGGACCCGTGACATAGATCGTCGACTGCGCGCGGGCCTTGATCGCCCTGTTGAGATGGGCGTAGAGGAAGTTGAGGCCGGGTGTGGTGCCCCAGTGGCCGAGCAGTCGGGGTTTCACGTCGTCGCGGGAGAGCGGCGTGCGGAGCAGCGGATTGCTCCGCAGGTAGATCTGCCCGACGGACAGATAGTTCGCGGCGCGCCACCAGCGATCCAGCCGGGCGACGGTCTCATCGCTCAGCGGATCGGGATCGGCGGGGCTCCACGCGGTCATCAAGGCGGTCATCGGAACACGCTCCTACGGCGTCGGGGCGACGCCCTACGTGCCATCCAACCCGCCGGAGACGTCCTACCGCTCGGGTGGGGTCGGGAATTCATCTCCCGGCAACCCGGATGGGGATACGCCCGAACGACCGCGTCTGACCTGGGCAAACCTCGCGACAGGTATGGTCGAACGGCTATGTCTGACCTCGCCGCGGCCGAAGCGCCACCTCATCCGCTGATCGGTCAGCTGTCGGCCCTGCACCACCTGCGCGTCTACGTCGACATCGGCGTCGTGGTCGTGGTCCTGGTCCTGACGAACCTCCTCGCACACTTCACCACCCCGCTGGCGAACATCGTCGTGGTACCTGCGGCGGCGATCGGCCTCGTGCTTCTGGTGCGGTCCCGCGGGCTGGGCTGGAACGAGCTCGGACTCGGTCGCGACCAATGGCGCTCCGGGGCGTGGTACGCGCTCGGAGCCGTCGCGCTGGTCGGGACGGTCATCGTCGCAGGCGCGCTGCTGCCGTGGACGCGGCCGATGTTCATGAACGACCATTACGCCACGATCTCCGGTGCGTTACTCGCGTCGATGATCATCATCCCGCTACAGACGGTCATCCCCGAGGAGCTCGCCTTTCGTGGGGTTCTGCACGGTGCGCTCGACCGGGCCTGGGGATTCCGCGGTGTCGCTGCGGCGGGCTCACTGTTGTTCGGCATGTGGCACATCGCCACGTCGTTCGGTCTGACCAGTAGCAACGTCGGATTCACCGACCTGTTCGGCGCGGGCGTCCTCGGCATGATCGCAGGTGTCGTGATGGCCGTGATCGCCACGGGAGCGGCAGGATTCGTATTTACCTGGCTGCGCAGGCGCAGCGGCAGCCTGATCGCCCCGATTGCCCTGCACTGGTCGCTGAACGGCCTCGGCGCGCTCGCAGCCGCCCTGGTCTGGCACCTCTCGACCTAGCTACCCGGGCGGACGGCGTCTGGCCCGGAACTCACGGTTCTTCAGCTTGTTGCCACACGTCGCCATGTCGCACCACGTCCCGCCGTGGTTGCGTGAGCGATCGTAGAACGCCCAGCGGCAGGCGTCGTTCGCGCAGGCCTTCATGTGATTCCAGGTGCCGTCGAGTTGGGCATCGTTGACGACCAGCAGGAGCCACAGCAGTCGTGCGCGCACCGAGTCGCTCCCGGCGGCAAGGGATATCCGGCCGCTGTCGTCGAGGACGACGTGGACTGCGCTGGACTCGGTGATCGCACGCAACGGCGCGATCGTCGTCGGATCGGGTGCAGGTCCACCCGAGTTGTGCATCACCAGGGCACGCAGACCCTCCCTAACGTCTGCGACGAGGCGAAGGTCATCCGGACTCGGGGTGGCCCCGGCCGCCAGCAGGCCATTATCGACGAGCCACGGCCGGGCGTCGTCGACGCTTGCCAACCGATCCTGGCCGGACTCCAAGTCAATCGTGTTGATGAGTGCCTGAATGACACGCAAGGGGCCCGGCGCCGGTTTGGCCTCGACGTCGCCGAGCCACGGTGTTGACGTCATCTGTCCATGATAGGCCACCGTGACCGGTATTAAGTCTTGACTAGTCATTCGTGACCGGTATAGCTTTTATATAGGTTACGAACGTAGGGAGATGTCCATGACACCATGGAACGGCATCCCGGTCTTTCTCATGGGAAACGCTGCGGTCAGCGGCGGCAGCCGGGAAATCCGCCAAGTCCGGCTGGCGGGCATGCCATTCTCGGGACGTACGTGGGCAAGGCTGTTCGCTGCGCGCTACGACCGACAGATCGAACGGGGAGTGGCGGTCGCGGCGGGCACGCCCTTGGCTGCGCACTACCTACGGTTGGTGTCGCGTCGCGAGCGCGAGGACATGGCAGAAGCGCTCACGCTCCTGTTGCAGGACGCGGGCCGGATGAAATGCGACAGGCGTGCCACGATGCGGGTGCCCATCCGCGTCGACGCCGTCCAGCAGTCCGCGGAGGTCGTCGAGGACGTGCTGGCACGGCTGACGGGGCCGCTACCCATCCGGGCCCGCGGAATGGCGCGTCTGCGCATCCTGCTCGGCGACGGCTGCAGTCCGATCTACCGCTCGGGCCACGGCACACTCGCCGCCGCCATGCGGGGGGTACTGGCGGCGATGCAGTAGCAGCTGCGGCTACCTCTTTCGCACCGCACCTACGATCGCCAGCAGGATCACCGAGCCGAGGACCGCGGTGAACAGGGTGAACCACCATCCGCCTGCCGCGGTGTCGAGGAAGTAGCTCAGCAGGAAGCCGCCGATGAGCGCGCCCGCGATCCCGATGACGATGTTCATCAGGATTCCGGAGCCGCCGCCCTTGACGATCTTGCCCGCGATCCAACCGGCAAGAGCTCCGATGATGATGTAGCCGATCCACCCGACACTCGTGAGCGTGCTGGATCGCGCCGCCAGAAACTCGGTTGCCGCAATCATGTTCATGACGAACTCCTGCCTGTCGCCGACCGAACCAGCACAGCCGCTGGATCATCTTCCGGTGTACCCGCGAAGGGTAACGATTCGGCAGGCGAAAGGTGCACGTTCGTCATTCACTTGCAGCGGTCGGTCAGCCGGGCGGCAGCATCCCCGGCGGAGCGTCCGTCACCGGTACCGGGACGCCGACCCCCGGCCGCGCCGGCGGCGCGTTGGGATCAGGTGGCGGTGCGTTCGGGTCGGGCGCCGGTGGCGGTGGCGGCGGCGGCGGCGTGAACGGCCGGATCGACTGCGCCAGAATGGCTGCGGCGGCCTTGTCTACCGGATGGTTCGCCGACCCCAGCCACACCACGAACCAGCGCTCCGGGCTCCGCTGACCACGGGGCGTTCCCGGTGGGGGAACCTGACCGACGACACCTGCCCAGATCTGACCGTTGGGCTTGGTGGCATCGGTGAACTTCACCTCATAGGAGGAAAACGCGCCGGGCATCCCCGCTGCGTCGAGCGGACCCGCTTCCTGGCCCTGGCGCGTCCCCGCGAACGGCATGAAGAACTCACCCATGTCGGAGGCAAGTCGGGTGGCGGCCTTCGAGTTGTCCGTCTCGGCGCCCGCGAACAGCTTGAGATCGAGCCGACCGAGCAACACGCTGGTGTCGGATGGCGCTTCTGCCCCGGCTTCGGGGACCTTCGTCAGCAACGCCTGACCGTAGGACAGTTGCGTGTTGTCCGAGAGCTTCCAGCCGGTCGGGATCACGTAACTGAAACCGCCAGCGGCGTTGTCGACGCGGCCGGGTTCCGGTGGTGGCGCAGGCGGCGCGTTGGGGTCGAGTGGCGGTGCGTTCGGATCGGCGGGGGGCGGCGGCGGCGCGTTCGGATCGGCGGGCGGCGGCGCGGCGTTGGGGTCGACTGGCGCCGGGGCCGGGGCGGGGGCCGGCGCCGGGGCGGGAGGCGGCGGAACGGGGTCTGCGAAGGCGACGGGGCCTGGAAGGGCGAGGGTCACCGCGGTGACGGCCGCGACGGCGGCCGTGGCCAGCGCCTTGGGGATGCTCCTGCGTGGTGGAGGGTGCTGCATGGGGAAGAAACTACCGTGTTACTGCCGTGACGCAAGTGTGAGTTGCTCTTAGAGTGTCAAACTAGGAAGTTGCTGTAACGCAGAGATCAGTGGCAAGAGCTTAGGTCGCCAATTGCTGGCGTAGAGCTGGCACGCCGAGTCGCCCGCGCGGTGCGCGGGCGGGTGTCGCTTGTTGATCGTGATCGGCCCGACGACCGTTACCGTGCCGGGTGAATCGACACTTCCTGAGACTTGACGGTGAAGAAGACGCGCTCCCCCGGGCCGAGGCGCAGGTCTGCCGCCGACTCGGCAGTGATGTCGGCGGATAGCCCCGGCGACCCGTCGGGTTGTTCGTCGGCCCGGACTCTGATGGCCGGCCCGCGGCTGTCGAGCGCGGCGATCAACACCTCGACGGTGTTTCGTGGGCTTCCGTGGGGCTTCTCGCGGTACACCGCGACCGCGGAGGGGTGGAAGGTGGCGACAACGGGGTCACCCTGTTGGATGCCACCGGCCGCGCCGCCGTCGAACCCGCCGTGCCAGACCTGTTGCCAGCCGGTCATGAGGGTGGTGCCCGGCCCGGCTCGGCCGCTCACCAGGTTGATCCCCGCGAAACGCGCCCCGAAGCTGCTGCGCGGAGCGGCCAAGACGTGGGCGGTCGGGCCGGATTCCACGATGCGGCCGGATTCCAGGACGATTACCCGGTCGGCGAGGGTCACTACGTCGAGCAGATCGTGCGTGACCAGTACTGAGGATCGGCCGTCGCGCGCCAGAACGCGGCGCAGCACCTTGCGCATCGCCGCGGCGACGCCCACGTCGAGCCCGGTCAACGGTTCGTCCAGCAGCAGGACGTCGGGGTCGGCAGCCATGGCGCGTGCCAACGCGACGCGTTGCGCTTGTCCACCCGACAGTTGGCGTGGCTTGCGGTCCGCCAGGTCGGCGGCCTCGACCTCGGTGAGCCAGTGTTCGACAGCGGCGCGGGAAGCCCTGCGCGCCAATCGCTTTCCGCTGCGCGCACCGAAGGCCACGTTGGCGGCGGCGGACAGGTGCGGAAACAGGAGGGGGTCCTGCATCAGCAGTCCAACGCGACGGTCGTACGTGCCGACCCAGGTGCCGTCCGATGCGTCGGTGAGTATCCGATTGCCGACGCGCACCGATCCCGAGTCGGGTCGGACCAGGCCTGCGATGACGTGCAGGACGGTGGACTTGCCCGCCCCGTTGGGGCCGAGGATCGCCATCACCTCGCCGGGTGCCACCGTGAACTCGACGTCCAGACATCGACCCTCGACGACCGCCCGCAGTTCGACACCACTCACCGTTTACTGCCAGCCACTCGCTCCACCCGCCTTGATACTGCGGCTACCAAGTCCGACGACGACGACGGCGGCGACGGCGACGAGCAGGACCGACAATGCCACCGCGGCGTCCGCGTCGACCTCCCGTTGCAGGTAGATCTCCAGCGGAAGCGTGCGCGTCACGCCTTCTCTCGACCCGGCGAACGTCAGCGTCGCGCCGAACTCACCGAGCGATCGTGCGAAGGCGAGCACCGCACCGGAGGCCAGTCCGGGAGCCAGCAGCGGCAACGTCACACGCCACCACACCTCGGTCGGCCGCGCCCCGAGGGTGGCGGCCACCACCTCGTAGTCTGCCCCGACGGTCCGCGCGGCGCCCTCCAGGGCGATGACGAGGAACGGCAGCGAGACGAAGGTCTGCGCAAGCACCACCGCGGTCGTGGTGAAGGCGATCTGAATGCCTGCCGCGTCGAGGTACTTGCCCAGGAGTCCGAGGCGGCCGAATGCGTACAGCAGCGCGATGCCGCCCACCACCGGCGGCAGCACCAACGGCAGCAGGATCAGCGGCCTGGTCCAGCGCACCATGCGGGAATCGCTGCGCGCCAACACCATTGCCATCGGTACGCCGAGCACGATGCACAGTGTCGTGCTCGCAGCGGCGGTCTTGAAGCTGAGCTCGAGCGCGGTCAAGGAGGAACTGCTGGTGATCAACGACCAGAACTGCGGCCAATCGACCCGCGCCGCCACCGCGACCAGCGGGAGCGCGACGAAGATCGCGCCGATGGCGGCGGGAACGTAGATCCAGCGCGGCAGACCGCCCGAACTCCTCAAGGCTTGGCGAAACCCGCCTGGAGGAGGATCTTCTGGCCCGCGTCGCTCGTCACGAGGTCGACGAACTTCTTGGCCGCCACTGCGTCGGCCACACTCTTGAGCACGGCGATCGGGTAGATGTTGACGGCCGTCGAGGACTCTGCGAAGTCGACCTCGGTCACCTTGTCCCCCGCCCCGAGCGCGTCGGTGACGTAGACGACTCCCGCGTCGGCCTGGCCGCTGGTCACCTTGGTCAACACGTCGGTCACCGAGGACTCCTCGCTGACGGGATCCAGTGTCACCTTGGTCGCATCCTCGACCTTCTTGGTGGCCGAGCCGCACGGCACCTGTGGCGCGCATACGACCACGGACAGGCCCGGCTTGGCGAGGTCGGCGAACGACGCCACCTTCCTCGGGTTGCCCGGCCCGGTCACGATGACCAGCGTGTTGGACGCGAAGTTCACCGGGTCGCCCGACAGCAGACCGGCCGCGGCGGCCTTGTCCATGTTCTTGGTGTCGGCCGAGGCGAACACGTCGGCTCTGGCGCCCTGCGTCAACTGCGTGACCAGGTCCGACGAGCCGGCGAAGGTGAAGTCGACGGACCGTCCCGGGTTGTCGGTCTTGAACTGCGCGCCGATCTCGGTGAACGTCTTCTTCAACGAGGCGGCCGCGTAGACGGTGAGCGAGCGGCTGGCCGAAGCGTCGCTCCTGCCGGTCGAGCCGCCCTCAGACCCAGATCCGCAGCCGGTTAGCGCCACGAGAAGCAGCACCGTGAGGGCCGAGAGGGCGCGGCGTGTTCTGGTCACGATGCAAACCCTAAGTGACCCAAACCCGACTGTCCGTGGTTCTCCGCGTGGCGCGTTTCGCCAGCTAGCTACTGTCCAGTAACATGGACGCCGACTCGCTGGGTTCAGCGTCGAACACGAGGAGGTCGTGATGATGGATGTGCTGCTCACCGGTGGTGACACCGAACTGGGACGCGTCATCGCGCAGGGGTTCCGGGACGCGGGGCACAAGGTCGTGATCGCAGGCGCTCGCCGCGACGACCTCGAGGTGGCCGCCAAGGAACTCGACGTCGACTCGATCGTCTTCGACAACACCGACCCGGCCGGCCTCGAGGAGGCTCGCGCGCAGTTCCCCCACCATCTCGACACCATCGTCAACGTGCCCGCGCACCGCGGGGACGGCGGAGACCCCCGCACCTACACGCTGGCCGAGCGTGCCGCGGCCTGGCGCACGGCGCTGGACGCCACCGTGCTCTCCGCCGTTCTGACCGTTCAGATCCTCGGCGACCACCTCCGCTCGGGCGGGTCCATCGTCAACGTCGTCGGCGACAACGCCACCGAGGGCAGCGCCGAGGCGGCCGTCAAGGCCGCCCTGTCGAATTGGACTGCGGGACAAGCGACGCACTTCGGGATCCGCGGCATCACGCTGAACGCCGTTGCATCCGGCCGTGGTGCCGAGCCGGGCTATGACGGCATCGCGCGGACGTCACCGTCCGTGGCCGCGGAGATCACCCGGCTCGCACTGTTCCTGACGACGCCTGCCGCCAGGCACATCACCGGGCAGACGCTGCACGTCAGCCACGGGGCGCTCGCCAGCTTCTCCTGACGCCCATGATTATTCCTGCTTCGCGGACAGCGAAACGGGGTATCGGCTCCGTTTAGGCGTCGTTAGGGTCGTACGAGTGACGATTCGACTCGGACTTCAGATCCCCAACTTCTCCTACGGCACCGGGGTCGAGGCACTCTTCCCCACCGTCGTCGCGCAGGCACAGGAGGCCGAGGCCGCCGGCTTCGACTCCGTGTTCGTGATGGACCACTTCTACCAACTGCCGGGTCTCGGAACGCCGGACCAGCCGATGCTCGAGGCTTATACCGCTCTGGGTGCCCTCGCGTCGGCGACCGAGAACGTCCAGCTCGGCACCCTCGTCACCGGCAACACCTACCGAAATCCGACGCTCCTCGCCAAGGCGGTCACCACGCTGGACGTGATAAGTCAGGGCCGCGCGATTCTGGGCATCGGAACGGGCTGGTACGAGTTGGAACACGACTCACTCGGCTATGACTTCGGCACCTTCACCGACCGGTTCAACAGGCTCGACGAGTCACTGCAGATCATCCTGCCGATGCTCGACGGCGAGCGACCCACGTTCTCCGGGAAGTACTACCGAACCCAGGAAGCCATGGCCGAGCCCCGGTTCCGCGACCACATCCCGCTGATGATCGGCGGCAGCGGCGAGAAGAAGACGATTCCTTTGGCCGCCAAGCACTTCGACCACCTCAACATCATCGCCGGCTTCGACGAACTGCCGCGCAAGCTGCAGGTGGTCAAGGAGCGTTGCGAGGACATCGGCCGCGATCCGAGCACGCTGGAGACCAGTATGCTGGTCGTGGCGATCATCGACGAGAACGTCACCGTGGACGTCATCCCCGCGGACTTCAGGCGGCAAGCGGTCTTCGGTAGCCCGGAGCAGGTCGCCGATCAGATCAAGACGAAGGTGCTGGACGCGGGTGTCGACGGCGTCATCATCAGCCCGGTGACGAGCTTCAACGGCTACCAGCCGGGCGGTGCGACTGCCGTTGCGGAGAAGCTCAAGCCGATGCTCGCCGGGTAAACATTCGGGTGCGGTCGGTTATCTCACCGCGCTCCGGGGGACGCGTCCGACTAATCTATCGGTTGTACCGAGCAGGTTTTCGCACGCGAGGAGCAGCAATGAGCCACCCCGGAGCTACGACATCGGATCGGCATAGGGTCGTCATCGTCGGTTCTGGGTTCGGCGGTCTGAACGCTGCTCAGAAGCTCAAGAGGACCGATGTCGACATCAAGCTGATTGCGCGCACGACGCATCACCTGTTCCAGCCCCTGCTGTACCAGGTGGCGACCGGCATCATCTCCGAGGGCGAGATCGCCCCGCCGACCCGGCTGATCCTGCGCAAGCAGGAGAACGCGCAGGTGCTCCTCGGCGACGTCACGCACATCGACCTCGAGGGCAAGACCGTCACCTCGGAGCTGCTCGGGCACGACTACAAGACGCCCTTCGACAGCCTGATCATCGCCGCGGGCGCGGGACAGTCCTATTTCGGCAACGATCACTTCGCCGAGTTCGCGCCCGGCATGAAGTCGATCGACGACGCGTTGGAGCTTCGTGGCCGCATCCTCGGCGCCTTCGAGCAAGCCGAGCGCTCGAGTGACCCGGTGCGCCGCGCGAAGCTGCTGACCTTCGTCGTCGTGGGCGCGGGCCCGACGGGTGTCGAGATGGCCGGCCAGATCCAGGAGTTGGCCGACCAGACGCTCAAGGGCAGCTTCCGGCACATCGACCCGACCGAGGCCCACGTCATCCTGCTCGATGCCGCGCCCGCGGTGCTGCCGCCGATGGGTAAGAAGCTGGGTCTCAGGGCGCAGG
>JBBRTH010000084.1:0-19705 GCA_038244615.1 Mycobacteriales bacterium
ATCACGACCGGCTCTACGAGTACTGCGGCGACATGCCCCCAATCGAGTGCGAGCAACTGCACTACAATCGACACACCGGTCAGCAAGCAAGCTAACCGAGTTCACAACAAACGAAGTCTCCGGACTCGCCGGGGCGGTTCAATGTGCCGTCACACGGCAGGCAGGTTCGCGTTGGCCTCGGGCTTGGTCCGCCGTTGGGCGCCTGCGCCCGTCGAGCTGAGGGGGCCCTGATCGGCGGTGCCAGGGTCGTGCGGTCGCAGCGGTCTCACGAGCGAAGAACGCACCGATATCGCCAATCGCGCTCATCAGCTGCGCCGGGAACACCACCGTGGTGTTCGTGTCCACGCCCACTTCGACCAGGGTCTGCAGATTGCACAGCTGCGGGGCAAGGGGGTGGGCCATCATGGTTCCGATGCGTCACCAAGTGTCGCCGCTGCCAACGATTCACCCTCCGCAGCAATCACTTTCGCGCGCTTCTCCAGGGTTTGCCGGATGTTGGCGTTGATCACTTCGGTGTCGGCCAACGTCTCGTCGAGGGTGTGCTGGCCGACAACATTGCGCAGCCAGAATAAGCGCGCGACGACGATGACCGCACGGACGACGACGTTCATGTCCACACCTCAAGGAGAATTCGTCATCGATGGGTTGAGGTTGCCGCTTTGAATCGAACCGGTGCGTCTACACCTGCGCCATCTCGGCCACGCGTTCTCGGTCGAGGATGGGACCGCCCTCGGGCGCCGCGTCGAACAGGCTCATCGCCAGCTCGACCATCCGCATGCCGTCGGCGATGGCGTGGTGTGTCCGCAGGATCACGGCGCTGCCCACCCCGGTAACGGTTCACCCAGATGGCCTGCCACCAGGGCCGGCCCTGCTCGAGCATCTCGGTGCGGTGGCTCGTCACCAGCGCCTGCAATTGACGGGCGTCGTCGGGGTCCTTCAGGTCGGCGACCGTGACATGCGCCCCGAACTCGAAATCGTCGTCGAGCTCCCACCACCATGAGCCGTCGCGGTCCTTGACCGCCAGGCTGCGGAACACGGGGTAGCGGGTGCTGAGGCGTTCCTCGGTGACTGGCGGACCCGGCCCCAGTCGAGCGGTTCGGCCGTCCAGATCACCGAGTCGACGACCATGAGGTTGTTGGGCCGGTCCATTTCCAGCCACAGCGCGTCCTGGACGCCGAGCGGGCGTCGGTCGGCCATTGTGCACCTCCGACAGAGCGGTCGACCCCGAGCCGGGCGACCGCGGCACGTTTGCGCTCGGCAAGGGCTTCAGATCAGCCCCTCGCAACGTCGATCTTCGAGCCGCACTCGGCTCACAATGAAAGGCATGGACCTCGGTCAGAGCGTGGCCTCGGGTCGTCCCTCTCCGCTGGGTGCCCATCGGGTCGGCGGCTGCACCAACTTCTCGGTGTGGTCGCGCACGGCGACACAGCTCGACCTCCTGCTCTTCGACGATGTCGATGACGCGCGGCCGTCCCGAACGATCCCGCTGGACTCCCTCCGGAACAAGACGGCGTACTTCTGGCATGTGCTGGTGCCCGAAGTGGAGCCGGGACAGGTCTATGTGTGGCGCGTCAACGGCGACTTCGATCCGGCTGCGGGCCTGCGGCACGATGCGTCGGCGTTGCTGCTGGATCCCTACGGCGTCGTGGTGACGGTGCCGACCGGCTATGACCGAATGGCCGGCACGCGGTCTGGGCGGGATCCGCGCACGGCGATGAAGAGTGTGGTCGCCGACCTCTCGGTATACGACTGGGAAGGCGACGTCCCTCTTGCGCGGCCCTTCGCGCGCACTGTCATCTACGAACTTCATGTCCGGGGGTTCACCGCCCATCCCAACAGCGGGGTGGACCGGCACCTCGCCGGCACCTACGCCGGCGTGGTGGCCAAGATCCCCTACCTACGCTCCCTGGGGGTCACTGCGGTCGAGCTCATGCCCGTACAGGCGTTCGACCCTCAGGACGCGCCACCGGGTCTGGTCAACTACTGGGGCTACAGCCCGGTCACCTTCTTTGCCCCGCACGCGGCCTACGCCTCCACCCCCGAGCCTCTCGGTGCCTTGGACGAGTTCCGCACCATGGTCAAGGAACTCCACCGAGCCGGTATCGAGGTGATTCTGGATGTGGTCTTCAACCACACCGCCGAGGGCGGCGCCGCGGGACCCACGTTCTGCTGGCGTGGGCTCGACAACCGGGCTTACTACCTGCTCGACCCGGCGGACCAGGCGACGTACCTGGACTACACCGGATGCGGCAACACCATCAACGCGAACCACTCCGTGGTGCGTCGCATGACCGTCGACGCGCTGCATCACTGGGTGGACCAGATGCACGTGGACGGCTTCCGCTTCGACCTCGCCTCGGCCATGGCGCGGGGCACCGCTGGCTCTCCGATGGCCGACCCGCCGGTCCTGTGGGAGATCGAGAGCGACCCGGTCCTGGCCGGCACCAAGCTGATCGCCGAGGCCTGGGACGCCGCAGGGCTGTATCAGCTTGGGTCGTTCGTCGGTGACCGTTGGCGCGAGTGGAACGGGAAGTTCCGTGACGACATCCGCCGGTTCGCCCGCGGTGACCGCGGCACCGTGGCGCAACTGCCCAATCGCCTGCTCGCCAGCCAAGACCTGTTCGGCGACCGGCCCGCCGAGGTCGAGCACAGCATCAACTTCGTCGCCTGTCACGACGGATTCACCCTCAACGACCTCGTCTGCTACGCGCATAAGCACAACGAGGACAACCTTTCCGACAACCAGGACGGAACGGAGGACAACTACTCCACCAACTGCGGCGTCGAAGGGCCCTCCGAAGACCCCACGATCGAGGCCATGCGCACCCGTTTGGTGAAGAACCTGCTCGCCATCACCTTGATCGCCATGGGCGCTCCGATGATCGGCATGGGCGACGAGGTCCGCCGTACCCAGCGGGGCAACAGCAACCCCTACTGCCAGGACAACGAGATCAGCTGGTTCGACTGGTCACGGACGGATCAGTACGCCGACATCCGTTGCTTCGTACGGGAACTGGTCGACGTACGCCTCGAGTTGGACATGACGCAAGTCATGCACGGGCTGCCGCTGAGGGAGTTCCTGGCCCGTTCGCTGGTGGAATTCCACGGCGTTCGACTGCATCAGCCCGACTGGTCGAAAGACTCTCACACGCTGGCACTCACCGTGCGGAGCGTGATCGGGACGCGGATGGTGCACGCGATCCTCAACAGCTATGAGCATCCCCTCGACTTCGAGCTCCCCCCGGTCGCCAGCCCGGCCTGCCGTGGCGCCGCGTCGTGGATACCGCCCTCGAATCCCCCGACGACATCGCCGATCTCGAGAGCGCACCACCGGTCCGGGGCGCCACCTACCGGGCGGATGCCCATTCGGTGGTTCTGCTGTGCGCAGACTTCCACGACATGCTGGCCGCGCCCTAACCGATAGCGGGCAAATGGCTTTGCCCACGGCGAACGTCCGTTCGCCGTGTCCTAGCGGTGGCCTAAGACTCTCCATCACCCGCAAAAACCCCATGGACATAGAGATCGGAACAGCCTGCCGATTCACGGTTCGTCACGCTAGACGCGCGAACATAGACCGGCACACCCGGTTTCGCACTGGCAGTGTGCGGGTCACGGGTTCGAATCCGGTGAGCACACTCGCTTGCCCGGTCCGCAAATCGTCTAAAGAGGTGAGAGCTCTTCAGGGTTGCGTTGGCATTCATGCTGGCGGCGGAACCGTGTGCCCCAACGATCGGGGCCGACTGACCATCAATACTCGCTGGCGCCGCTAGGAAGGCGGCGGCGGAACGGCGCCACCACACCCTCCCGGCGGGGCCGGCTGCGGGACCGGTCCACCGCCCGCAACACACTGAAGGCCCGGCGAGAGAAGTCCATACGGGTGGCCGATCATCGGCGCTCCGTACTGAATCGTGTGCCAGAACGAGCCGTCAGGAAAAGGCACCCCGTCGCAGTAGGCGAGAGAAATCTGCGACCCCATACCGCCGCCGGGGCAGTAACCCGCCTGCATGTTGGGCATGTGCGGGTCAGGGACAGGGTCGGCGTAAGCCGGCGCGGCGGACAATGTTGCTGCCGCGGCAACGATTAGCGCAGCGAATACGGGGCGCACGGTCGCCTCCTTCGAGTTCATGCCTGCCTCGGTTGTCTTCCGCATCGTGCGCCGTTTGCTCATAGGCGTCCCTGTTATCGGCAGGATTCGCGCACCAGAAGCGGGGGGATCGGGATGGGCCAATCCAGCGTGGCGACGACTACTCAGTCCTCGACCAGTGGTGCAGTCAGATGCCGGCGGTGTGTCAGGTGGCCGATCGAGGAATGTGGGGGACGAGCACGTATGCGGGCCGTTCGGCTCCCCAGTGCAGGGTGCAGCGAGCTTTGGGTGCTCGGCGGTAGTGACCGGGGAATTGTCCGGTCAACGGATTGCGGGGCCAGATCCAGCGGCCAGCGACGACCAGCCGTAGCGACTCTCCGGCGCGGAATAGGGTCGCCGAGGGTCCAAGGGCGATGTCGACCGGGACGATCTCTCCTGGCTGGAGGAGTTCGGGTGTGAGGTAGGTGTGCACGGGTTCAGCGGGCGTCGACATCTGGTGGTCCACTTGTCGAAGCGAGGCTTTCTGCCAGCCGGTGGTGATGCGGTCGCGTCCGAAACCGTAGGAGCCTTCGAACCCGACGTAGTGGTTGCCGCGCCACTTCTCGACACCGAGGACGAGATCCACGTCGTCGGAGCCGTCCACCGAGATCCACAGGCGCGCGGCCATCGGTCCGGTCAGCTCGGTGTCGGCAGGCATCGTGTAGGTGAACGTTGCCGCGCGGCGGTTGGTGTTGAAGGTGATCTGCCCGTCGTGCTCAGGTGCAGTGTCGGAGAGGGCACCTTCGGCCTTCAGGTGTAGCGGTCGCCAGATTGTGTTGGTCAGCGGCCAGTGTGCTTCGTCGCGGACTTCGGCGATGGTGTCTCGGTCCTCGCGGACCTCCAGCCGTATCCGGGGTGGCGGGTCGATGACAGCGCCGCGAAGATAGCGGTCGAAGAACGCGCGTTGGGCTTGCCGAGCGGGGTCGGCGTAGAACGTGGCCCATTTACCACCGCGATGGGTGTAGGCGAATCGGTCGTCAGAGCCCACGCGTTGCAGCGCCCGGAAGGAGCCGCGGGAATGCAGGTTGTTGTCGGAGAAGCTGGCGCACAACAGTATGGGGACCTCGATCATGCCCAGGTCGGGAACCAGTGACTGCCACCAGTCATCGCGCAGGGGCCGGCGCCGTTGTTCGGCACCCATGTCGATGCTCAGCCGCGCCGCCCGCTTGGCCCCGGTCGTCCACACCCTGGAGAATCCGTCCTCCAGTAGACCGCCGGGGCGCATCAGATCTCGGTAAATGTCGGTCATTGCCTCCCAGGGGCAGATGGCCTTCAAACTCGGCGGATGCAAGGCGGCGGCCTTGAACTGCGACATTCCCAGGTAGGACACCCCGAGCATGCCGACGTTGCCGTCCGACCAGGATTGCGCGCCGGCCCATTCGATCAGGTCGTAGACGTCCTCGGCTTCCTGATCCGACATCAACGTGCCCACCCCCTCGGAGGTGCCTGCCCCGCGCAGGTCGCAATTGATCACCGCGTAGCCCTGTTCGACCCACCACGCCGGATCGGGAGCCTCCCAGCTGGTCATCGTGGAAAACGACACCGCCGTGGGCTGGCGGAGCATGCGGTACTGGACGGAAAACCGCGAGCGGCGACCGGTTAGCGTGGGCAGACGATCCTTGCCATAGGGGTGCGCGGACATGATCACCGGGAACGGTTCGGCCCCTGGCGGACGGTGGAGGTTCAGCCGCAGCACGGTGCCGTCGCGCACCGGGACGGCGAGATCCTGCTCTACCAGCACCGAGCCCGCGCGGGGTTCGTAAACGACTACCGGAGGCCGGATTATGCCTCGCGCGCGGGCCGCGGCATACCGCAGTGTGCCGGGCCGCCGCCACGGACGATCCCGTGCGGGAGTGTTCTCGTCAGCACCCATGACCGCGCCTCGCTTTAGTTTTGCTCTAACACAATTGAGTGGCACTCTAATGCAGAAGTTAGGATAGTGTCCATGTCAAATCAACGGCCGCGCAACACAAGCCGGCAACGCGACGCAGGCGCCGCCGCGCGCAGAGAAACCCGCCGCCTGCTGCTAGAGGCGGCGGCCAAGGAGTTCGCGGCCAGCGGTTACGCGGCCGCCACGGTCGCTCGCATCGCAGACCGGGCCGGTGTCACCGTGCAGACGCTCTACCTTGCCTGGGGCAGCAAACGGGCACTACTGCGCGCCTACATGGAGACGGCGCTGGCGGACCACTCCGAGACCTCCTATCCCGAGCATCTGTCACGGTTGATCGAGGCCGAGTTTCGCGACATTCACGTCGATGCGGACGCTGTCGTGAACGCGATAGCGCACGTGCATTGCAGCATCGCCGCACGTGCAGCCCTAGGCTGGAAGCTCTACCGCGACGCGGCCGCCACCGACCCAGAAATCGGTGAAGACTGGCAGGCTCTGCAGCATCTGCGGCGGGAAACCTTCACCACTTTGATCGGGCGGCTGCCCCCGAGATCTCTGCTGCCCGAACTGACGGCGGCCCACGCCGCAGATACGGCCTGGGCAATCGCAAGTCCCGAAACCTATGACCTGCTGGTGCGCACAGCAGGCCATAGTCTCGACAGTTACCAAGATTGGGTGTCCCGCACACTCAGGGCGGCACTGCTAGGCCGGCGATAGACTCACCGGCGAACGACAAAATTAAAGTCAGGCTGCTTTGCGTTCCGCGGTGTCGTCGCCTTCTTGATATCGGCTACAGCGCCAGGTTTAGGACGCGCGCTAGTTTGCCGACGTGCGGGAAGTATCCTTTCAGTCGGCGTTGGGCCCACCGACCTGATGGTGGACACCTGACTGGCGGGACCGCCGGTCCTGCGGGGGAGGTTGACCTATGTCGGGCAAGCTTAGGAAGCACACGCCGGAATTCCGGGAGCGGGCTTCACAGAACCGCCAGAGTCACGGGCCCCAAAGGAAGTACCGATGAGGATCACCGATGTCGGTGGGGCAATCCGAGACCGCTACGACGAGACCGTGCGCGCAATGTACTCCGGCGCGAGAGGCAATGTCACCGCCCGCCGGTTCGCGAGACTGTGGGCCTGGGCATTCAGCAAAGGCGCCGCTCCCGGCAAACGTTGGATCACCCTTGAGGTGCCAGGCCGCAACACCGGTGAGCCCACTCGATTTCCCCTCGGCATAGCTACCGTCGACGACCAGGCGTACCTCGGTTCAATGCTGGGCGACAACTGCAACTGGGTTCGCAACGTCCGCGCCAACAATGGATACGCCGTCATCGATCGCCGCGGCAGACAACAGGTCCACCTGACCGAGGTCCCGCCCCAACATCGCGCACCCCTACTCAAGGCCTACTTGCACCAGGTGCCCGGCGTCCGCCCGCATATCCCGGTCAATCACAACGACCCCGTCGCCGACTTCCAATCGATCGCCCCTCAGTACCCAATCTTCCGCATCGAGTACCTGTCTGATGGGCCCTGACTTCGGATTCAGAAGACACCTTCCAGCCCGGCCGAATCCACGAGTCTTGAATCTTCTGAAACGTTTCCTGAAATCGCCGACGGATGCAGCGACGTAAGAGTCGTGGGGGATCACCGACCTCTCTGCGATGTTGAGTAACAGTGACCGAGTGGCCCGCTACGCCCACGACAAGAAGCGTCTTTCCGACTATGCCCGAGGACAAGGGGTCCAGCTCCGCCGACACATCTGGGGCCGGCAGTTCAGCGATCCGCACACGGTTGACGGGGCCGACGGGGGCCAGTGGCGGGCTGATCCCGGCCCTCAATAGGCCCCGTTGTCTGCATATGCCGCCGAGAAGTGACACTGAAACGAATATCGTCGAAGACGTCGCAGGTGTTGCCGCAGCTAGAGCTACGGACCGCCCTGTGTTGCCCGTCGCTGCGAGGTAGCTCCGCTTCCGTGGAGTGTGCGGAGCTGACTTTCTGCCCGGGCGGACGTGCGTGACCGAAGCCGAGTCCGGCAGCGCCGCCGAGTGCACGGTTGTTGACGGCGCCACTCGACGTTTGCGTACACCAAGCGTGCACTCGACGTGGTCCGTACGAAGCCGGCGGCGTGTAGAAGGGCGAACCGGTTGGCGGCGCTGCTCGCCGCCGAGCGCGCGATCGTCGACCCTCAAGTCCGACGCCGTCCGCGTCGCGTCCGCTACGTCACCCATGAGGGAGGCGGTAATCCTAGCACCGCACTTCTGACGGGAGACATCAGCATTGCGCTCGGTGTGCTGGCCGACGAACCGCTGCCCGGTCTTGATGCTCGCACCGCCAACAGCAAGGCTTCGACCTCACCCTCTCCAACTGGCGAGGCCTCTACGGACCGCCGGACATGCCAGAGTCTGCCGTTGTGTACTGGCAGGAGGCGCTCGGCAAGATGGTGGAGTCGCCCACGTGGAAGCAGAGCGCTGAGCAGCGCCAGTTCACCACCACCGTCATGATCGGTGACGAGTTCCAAAGGTTCTTGACGAAGACCCTGGCGGACGTCAAGGACGCCCTCGCAGAGGCAGGCCGGTAACCGGCCGACGATCTACTGCGGGTGAGTCGCGAGGTAGTCCTCGACGGAGATCGGTGACGACGCGGCATAGCCGAGCGGGAGCAGCACCTCCCCGGAGGTCGTGTAGTAGTACACGTCCCACCGGTAGTAGCCACCGAACGCTGCGGGGTCGGCCGCGAGCACGGCGGCGTAGTCGTTGACGGCGCGAACGTACTCGTCGGCGTTGTTGTACCGGTAGATGGCGTGATCACGATCTGCGGCAAAGCCATTGGCGGCCAGATAGCGGCCTGCGGCCATGATGCTGTCGTGCGGCGAGTCGATGTCGCTGCCCTCGCCGTAGGCGGCGAACGTCGAGGGCATGAACTGCATGGGACCTTGCGCGCCCGCGGTGCTCACACCGTCGATGCTCCCGAAGCGGGTCTCGATCAGGTTGATCGCGGCGAGGTAATTCCAGCCGACTCCGGAGGCCGACTCCGCTTCGCGGTAGTCACCCAATAGTTCCTCGGCCGGAGCCGGAGCTTCGATGCGCCACGCGGGCAGCGTGTCCTTGACGCGTGCCATCGCGGTGAGCTGCCGACGGGCGTCGATGTTCCTGTCGTAGACCTCGAGCAACGAGGGCGGGATGCTCGGTCGCACGAGGGCGTCCCATTCGGGGTGGCGACCGATGGCGCGGTAGGCCGACTGCTGCCGGCGCGCAGCTGCGGTCAGCGCTGCCTCCGCCGTTGACCGGTCGCGCAGAGCTTGCTCGTCGGCGACGAGGTCGTCGGCCAACTGAGCGGGGTCTGCTGCCAGCCGCGGCTGGGCGCCCGCGGCGCTGCTCCCCGCAGTGGGCACCGTCGGCTCGTCCAACATGACCGCGTCGACCGGCTGGGTGGCGGCTACCTTCGTTGTGACTGTCGACGACGTTGCCGGTGAACACCCGGCAAGTGCCACCGCGACCGCGATGAGCACGAAGAAATTACGCACACTCGTTCACTTCCGTCGACTGCCTCAGAGCCTAATGGGAACCGCTATCGGGCGAACTTCAGCGGACGCCGAGGTGTAGCCGGACTTCTCGTCGACGCAGATAGCGGCAGTCGCGCATGATCGCCAGGTAATCGGGGTTGCCTGGTGCTAGGTAGGTGTAAGTCGCACGTGGTTTTGCCCGGCCGAATTCAGACGCCACCACCGACGGTCAGACGCTCATCGAGGAGTGTGTCGATCGGGCACAACAACGGATCGCCGCCGTCCTCACGTCGCCATCGAGGTTCAGGCTTGCGAGCCCTGGGCGCATCGCACGATGAGCCTCGGCGCCGAGGCTCGCCGCGCTGCTCGAATCCGGGGTGAGGCCGCCGACGGACGTCAAGTCGGCCACCATGCACCGCAGGTAGGCAGCCCTCTCGAAACCGGCGTAGGCCTGCGGGGCAAGCTTGGGGGCCAACTCGCCCATCGTCGTCGTCACCACGGCGAGGCGAATCTTCATCATGATGCGAAATGCCCTCCGGTACGGCTGCTTCCAGGGTGCCCTTGCTGCTCATGGCATATTCCCGCCCGCTGTCCGGGCAGGTCAGAAGTCGAAGACGAACGACCCGTCCAGCCAGACGGCCCGGAGCGGCTGGACGGACTTCGGTGGCAAACACTCGGATCAGTTTCATGATCAAACCTGCCTTGTTCCTGGCGCGCCTTCAGGTGGCGCGCGGTGCTGGTGCGACCGCGGGATGGCCAACCGAGTCGGCGCGTTCGTAAGCACCTGCGGGCACCGGGTAACGATTCCCAACCTGAACGATTGCGAATCGATCGGAGGTCGGAACACCGTGCTTGTGAAAACTACGGTGGCGTGGTGCACCGTCGAACTGCCCTCCAGCTTCCGCTACTACTGGCAGCAGGCGCGGCACTGACTCGGGTGCCGCGCGCTTCTGCCGAGCCCGTTCGGTGGTCGGCTGACCGCGCGAACAGCTGGTATCAAGCGCAAGGCTGGCTCGTCGGCGCGAACTACGTTCCGGCAACCGCCATCAATCAGATCGAGATGTTTCAACAGGGGACCTACGACCCCCGGCGCATCGACGCCGAGTTCGCCATCGCCCGGCAACTCGGGTTCAACACCATGCGGGTGTTCCTCCACGATCTGCTCTGGGCGCAGGACCGCCAAGGCTTTCAACGTCGTCTCGCGCAGTTCGTTGCCGTCGCGGCGAGCCGCGGCATCAAACCACTATTCGTGCTGTTCGACTCCTGCTGGGACCCCCACCCCAGGCTGGGTCCGCAGCGTGCGCCGACCCCTGGGGTGCACAACTCGGGATGGGTGCAAAGCCCCGGCGCCGATCACCTCGGTGACGCCAACTACCGCAACGTTCTACAGGACTACGTCACCGGAGTGGTGGGTCAATTCCGAGGTGACCAACGCGTTCTGGGGTGGGATCTGTGGAATGAGCCCGACAATCCGGCGAAGGTGTATCGAAAGGTCGAGACGAGCAAGAAGCAGGAGTTGGTGGCAGCGCTGCTGCCGCAGGTTTTTCAGTGGGCGCGCGCCGTGGGCCCCGTCCAACCGTTGACCAGCGGGGTGTGGCAAGGGAGCTGGGGCTCCGGGAGTCGCAGCACGATCGCGGGCATCCAGCTCGACAACTCCGACGTGGTCAGCTTCCACTCCTATGCCAAGCCCGCCGACTTCGAAGCTCGGATCGCCGAACTCGCGCCTCTCGGGCGACCGATCCTCTGTACCGAGTACCTGGCTCGGTCAGTGGGCAGCACCGTCGACGGCATCCTGCCGATTGCCAAGCGGCACAACGTCGGCGCCTACAATTGGGGTTTCGTGGCGGGCAAGACCCAGACCTACCTGCCGTGGGATTCGTGGGATCATCCATACGCATCGGCGCCGAAGGTCTGGTTCAGCGACCTCCTTCAACCCGATGGACGGACCTACCGGGACGGCGAGATTCAGACGATCAGGCAGCTGACCGGCGTGCTCGGCCAGTCCTGAAAACCCCAACCTCGTCGAACCAGTCGAATCACGCCTGCTCGATCTGATCACGGCCGCTTCGCTTCGCTCGGTGCAGCGCGGCATCTGCGCGGGTGATGGTGTCGTCAAGATTCGGGATGGTTCCACGTCGTATAACCGATGGAGCAGGTTTGGGCTGCGGGAACGTTAAGTCGGACCCGGTACAAGATCTGTGGTGCGCTTTCCAGCGTGGTGTCAGGTAGCGCGAGGATGAATTCTTCGCCGCCCCAGCGGGCGAACACGTCGGGACTCCGCAATGTGGCAAGGACTGCAGCGGCAAAACTCTGCAGTAGCACGTCACCCACGTTGTGGCCGTGAGTGTCGTTGTAGATCCTGAAGTTATCGAGGTCGATCAAAGCGATCGCGAGTGGGGCGTCCGTGCCACGGGCCTCGGCCAGCAACTCTTGGAGGCGACCGTGCCAGGCGCGGCGATCTAATGAGGCCGTGAGGGGGTCGGTGGAGGCGAAGCGCTCAAGCGCAGAGCGTGCCGCCATGAGCTCGGTAATGTCGGTGGACACCCCGCCGATCCCGAAGATGGCGCCCGAATCGTCAACGAGTGGGAACTTGGTGGACCGGTAGGTTCGAGTGGATCCGTCGGGATGATCGAGGTCCTCGGTGAACACCTGCCGATCCCCGCTGGCGAGCATGTGCGTGTCGTTGCGGCGGTAGACATCGGCGATCTCGGCGTCGAACAGTTCATGATCCGTGAGACCAATGAGGCCGCCCTCGACCTGCGTGATTTGCTCCAGCACGGGGTTGGTCATCACGAACCGGCCGTCCAGGTCCTCGGCGTAGATGAGGACATCGGTGTGCGGTAGCACCCCGTCGAGCATTCGTTGCTCACACGCGGAAAGCAGCGTGCGCGGCCAATCGCTCGGTCACTTCCGTGGCAAGCCGGGGTGACTGGCGTCGAACCTCCAGCTGGCTGACGACCTGAGCGGAGAGAACGCCCAGGTGGGTGCGTTGATGCTCGCTTAGCTCCCGAGGCACGGTCTCCAGGACAGCACAACGTCCCAAGAACGTTCCCGTCCTCCGAGACGAGCGGCGCCCCGGCGTAGAAGCGCAGGCGCAGATCCGGCCGCGAGGGCGTTGGCCGCAAAGCGGGGATCCAGGTGGGTATCGGGAACGACGAGCGGGCCCGTGCCGCCCAAGGCATGGGCGCAGAACGACTGTTCCCGAGTGGTCTCGATGAGCGGCAGCCCATGACGAGCGTTCCACGGACGAGCCGTCAGTCCGCGGTGCCGTCCTGCCGCTGACCCTCACGTCCCCGCCACACCCGGTACCCACGATGCGCGGCGAAGGCTCCGATGACCGCGGTCACGCACCACACCGCGATCGCCGTGTACGCCAACGGCGCCGACAGGTCACCGATCGACGCGCCGAGGGCGGTGTAGACGAACGCCCGCGGCGCCGACCCGATGAACGCGCCAACGGCCATCTGCCACAACGGAACTCCGAACGCACCGAACGCATACGATGCGAGTGCATCCGAGATGCCTGGCACGAATCGCTGACCGACGACGGCCCACAACCCGCGCCGCTGAACCTGCTCGTCCAAGCGGTCGGCGCGGTCCGTCCCCAACAGCGCCCGCGCGCTGCCCCGCCCGGCGCGACGCCCGACGAGGCTGGTGATGCACGCGGTGCCCACGGCGGAGAACAACGTCACGAACGTGCCGAGCACGGGTCCGAACAGCACGCCGCTACCCGCCGCCAGGAGCGGACCCGGCACGAAGATGGCGCCCAGCAGAGCCGACACCACGACGTAGGCCAGCGGCGCGGCGGGACCGGTCGAGGCGACCAAGCGCCGCACGTCGTCGACGTTGACGATCCGGGTGACGGCCACCAGATAGAACAACCCGAGCAGGAACGCGACGAACAGGGCGAGTCGAATGACGTGGCTTCGACGGGAGGGCGCGGGCGAACCGTCGTTGTCGGACATGCCGATGGCTACCAGTTGCTCGGCGAATAGTCCTTCAAGAAGCAGCCGTGCACGTCCTCGCCGGACTCCCCGCGCACGATCGGGTCGTACACCCGCGCGGCGCCATCGACGAGGTCGAGCGGCGCGTGGAAACCCTCGTCGGCAAGCCGCATCCTGGTCGGGTGCGGGCGCTCGTCGGTGATCCAACCCGTGTCGACCGCGGTCATCAGGATGCCGTCCTGCTCCAACATCTCGCTGGCGCTGGTCCGGGTCAGCATGTTCAGTGCAGCCTTGGCCATGTTGGTGTGCGGGTGTCCGGGACCCTTGTACGCGCGGCTGAACTGACCCTCCATCGCCGACACGTTCACGACGTACTTGCGGCGGGCGGTCGAGGCCGCCATCGCCGGGCGCAGTTGGCTCACCAGGATAAACGGAGCCGTCTGGTTGCACAACTGCACTTCGAGCAGCTCCATCGCGTCGACCTCGTGCACGCGTTGCGTCCAGCTGTTGATCGACGCGGTGTCGGGCAGCAGGCCGCCCGCGTCGATGGCGGTGCCTGCCGCGATCCGGTCTGGGGAAGCGCTGCGGGCGGTCAGCGCAAGCTCGGTCACCGGAGGGCTGGAGTGAAGCGACCCGGGAAGTGTCACCGGAGGGCTGGAGTGAAGCGACCCGGGAAGTGTCACCGGAGGGCTGGAGCGAAGCGACCCGGGAAGTGTCACCGGAGGGCTGGAGCGAAGCGACCCGGGAAGTGTCACCGGAGGGCTGGAGCGAAGCGACCCGGGAAGTGTCACCGCGTGCGGGGTCTGATGCTCGGCGAGGCTCCCAGCGAGTGCGGCCGGGTGGGCGTCGCTGACGTGGTCGAAGGTGATCACGTCGACGAGCTCCCGCGGGGTGCTGCGTTCGGCCTCGACGAGCGCCGCGTACGAACCAGGGGAGCGCCGGACCGTCTGGGCGGCATTGTTGATCAGGATGTCCAGGGGGCCCTGCTCGGCCACCGCGCCGGCGAGCGCGACGACCTGGGCCGGATCGCGGAGGTCGATGCCCACCACCCGCAGGCGGTGCAGCCAGTCGGCGCTGTCGGGCATCGCGGCGAAGCGGCGCACGGCGTCGTTCGGAAAGCGGGTGGTGATGGTCGTGTGGGCGCCGTCGCGGAGCAGGCGCAGCGCGATGTACATGCCGATCTTGGCGCGCCCGCCCGTAAGCAGGGCGCGGCGGCCGGTCAGATCGGTGCGGGCCTCGCGCTTGGCTCTGTTGAACGCGGCGCAGTCCGGGCAGAGTTGGTGATAGAAGGCATCGACCACCGTGTAGTGGTTCTTGCATGCGTAGCAGGCCCGGGAGCGCACCAGCGTACCGACGCTCGCCCCGGCGGCCGTGGAAACCAGGGGCAGGCCTCGGGTCTCGTCGTCGACGCGGCCGGGGGCTCCGGTGGCGGTGGCCGCGATGACTGCGCGGTCGGCGGCCGCCACCGCATCCCGTTTGGCGTGGCGGCGGGCCTGCTTGGCGGTCTTGAAGATGCCCGCCGTGGCGCGGCGGACGGCCACGGCGTCGGGGTGTTCGGTGGGCAGCGATTCGATCTCGGACAGCACCTGCAGGCACGTTCTGAGCTTCTCCGGATCGATCGAGGTCACGCAGGAAGAGTACTGGCAGGCTTCGGCGGGCAGGAGCGAAGCGACCGGGAGATTGGGCAAGCCGTGGCCGATTGCTACAGGTTGACGACGGTGCCCGCGGTCGGGTCGATCTTCCCGTCGAGCAGTTCGAGGTAGGCCCGCTGGATGTCGGCCTCCATCGAAACCGACTCGACTCGCAGCCATTCGGAGGCCCACCGCGCGAACGGCACCCACGCCTCTGCGACGTTCTGGTCCAGGGTCGCAGTACCCCAATCGGCGCCACGCTTCGTGATCCGGTCCGGCGCGAAGAAGAAGGTCGGACGTGGACCCTCTAGTTCGGCGGACCCCTGCGCCATCTGCGTCCAGTGGGTCATGCCGACCGCAGCGCTATGCGCGAGGCGGTCGCCGTAGCGCGCATGGACGTCGGTGCGAACCGCGCCGTCACCCGAGACATCGACGTACACGGCGCGCTCGCCGGGCAGCTTCGACACCGAGTCGTAGAGGACGACCGAGTCGTAGACGTTCAGTCCCTCGACGAACTCGCGGTTGCCAGCGGAGGTCAGCCCGACGACGTCGATGTCCTCGCGCTGGGCAAGCAGGTAGGCGGCGATGATGGCCGTCTTCGACGACGCACTGGAGATGACGACGGTGTCCGCCCCGAAGAACTTCTCGTCGGCGAGGAAGTCGTCGATCAGGTACGAGGTGAAGAAGAGTGGAAAGAACAGAATGTGCTCGGCCTCGAGGTCAGCCGCGTAGACGGGGTCGGTGGCGACGTCGCGGTAGCCCTGGTAGGCCGACGGCAGACTGCGCCGGTGCGGCGCGGCGTCGACGAAGCCCTTGGCGTCGACCCGGTCGGGCACGACCAGCAGATGACTCGCGCACGGCAGGTAGCCGTATACGTGCATCCCCGGCGCGAGACCGGGGTGCCGGGACTCCTCGACGTGCGCATAACCCCAGACGTTGAGCTTCCCCCAGCCGGGGTCCGACGCCGGGAAGAACGCCCAGTAGTTCATCGCCTCGCCGAACACGGCGTAGGTGATGTTGTTCGAGGTCAGCCCGAAGCACTCGATCCGTAAGAGCGCCTCGCCCTCGCCGGGAGACGGCGGGTCGGCATCGACGAAGCGACTGTCCCGTAGATCCTTGCGATTCAGCTCGAAGTCCACGTGAGCAGCCTACGACCTCTCTCCCGACGTGTTCGGAGCTATCGCACCGCGATGAGGGCCGTGAACGCCGTGTCGTCGAATTCGTCGCCTTCACGGACTCTGAGTCATGGTCAGCGCAACCCCTGGATCTTCACCGAGGCGTCGTAGATCGCCTGAATCGCCGCGTCGAGTGTCGCGTCGAACTGATCATCGGACTGCTGCGCAGACAAGCCCTCGGTCAGGGCGCGGCTGAAACTCGCGATGAGACTTGTGTTCTGGGCAAGCAGCGCGTCGGCCTCGTCCCGCGTGTAACCACCGGAGAGCGCTACCACGCGCATCACCTTCGGATGCTTCGTGAGCGGGAGATAGTGGTTCGCCACCGTCGGCAGCGAGAGCTTCAGCATCACCCGCTGACCGTCGGGAATGCCGTCGAGTTGGACACCGATGACATCACGCAGGATGTCCTCGGCCTCCGCCTTGTCCGTGATCGTGATGGTCACCTCGGGTTCCAGGATCGGGACCATTCCGTGCGACAGCACCCGGTGCGCCACGTCGAACTGCTGCGTGACGACGTCGGCGATGCCCTTGGCATCCGCTCGGCCGATCACGGACCGCTCCTTGGTGCCGAAGACGCCCTTGGCGACGGCGTGAGTCAGGAGGTCGTCGAGATCCGGGATGGGCTTCATCATTTGCACGCCGTCCACCGCCTCGCTCAACCCCTTGTCGATCTTGAGGAAGGGCACCACGCCCTTGACGTCCCAGAGGTAGCTCGCCGAGGGTTTGCCGCCGATGTCGCGGTCCATGGTCTCCTCGAACAGGATGGCGCCGAGTACGCGGCCCCCGCTGAAGGCCGGCGACGTCACGATCCTCGCGCGCATCGCATGAATCAGGTCGAACATCTCGGCGTCTGAGGAATAGGCGCCAGCCTCGATTCCGTACAGCAGCAACGCCTTCGGCGTCGATCCACCACTCTGATCGAGCGCGGCAATGAAGCCCTTGCCCGACGTCATCCGGTCCGCCTGCGTCTGATTGGTCATCGTGCCGCCCCTCGTGGCGTTCGCTCGTGCCGCCGACACGAGCATATTCCGCAGGGGAGGAAGATGGTGTCGATGTACGTGCCCAACCACTTCGCGCCAGACGACGATGCAGTCCACGCACTGCTGTCGCGTCACGGCGCGGCGGATCTCGTCACCGCGGGACCGGAAGGTCTCGAGGCGACGATGCTGCCGTTCGTGTATGACCGCGAACGCAAAACGCTGCAAGGACATTTCGCGCGCAACAACGATCATTGGCGCCGGGTCGACGGTCGGGAAGCGCTGGTGATCGTTCGCGGGCCGGACTCCTACGTCACGCCGAGCTGGTATGCGTCCAAGGCCGAGCACGGTCGGGTCGTGCCGACCTGGAACTACGTGGTCGCTCACGTCCGCGGCACGGTGACCGTCCACGACGACACCGCCTGGCTCGGCGACCTCGTCCGCCGACTCACCGACCATCACGAGGGACGACGATCGGCGCCGTGGTCGGTCGACGATGCGCCGGAACGGTTCGTTGCCGGGCAGCTGCGCGCGATCGTCGGGATCGAGGTGGCGATCGAGCGCATCGAGGCCAAGTTCAAACTCAGCCAGAACCGCCCGGTGGCCGACGTCGACGGCGTCATCGCAGGCCTGCGAGCCGACGGCGACGAGCGTGGCGCAGAAGCTGTGGAGGCCCATCGGCCGTCCGAGATTGGGTAACTGGACGGCCATCGATCGTCGCACCAAGGCCAGCCAGGCTACTGGGCACCGAGAACCTCATCACGGAATCTCGGTGAGGCGGCGGCCCCCAGGGCGGTCGACGTTCTAAGCCCGACCCAGTGGGATCATCGGCTCGATCGTCGGTGCGGTCGTGGTCACGGGTGTCTGGCGCTGGAACGCCAACCGGCAGCGCCGCTGACTCAGCGGTCGTCACGCCGAGCCCGGGATCAGGTAACGCGACTGACGTCGATCGTCACACCCCAGAAACACAAACGGTATACCGTTTGCGCCATCGCCGGGTGACGGATGCCCCGGGCCGTGACCGAAGGACAGGGGCTGTCAGAGCCGATGAGTGCCCCCTCCAGTCCGCTTCTGGACCCGAGTACCAGCCCGCTCGATCCTCGCCAACGCGCGGTCGTCCAGCGGGTCTCCGACGCCGAACGCGCCCACATCCTGGCGCTGCCGAGCAACGACCCGCTGGATGCGAAGCTGCACTTCCGCGTCCAGGCGACGGGGCCCGAACTCTTTGGCCAGCCAGCGGCGATACGCGCGACGTTGGTTTCCAACGCAACAACTCTCGATGCCATCGCCGACCGGCTCGCGACCGATGTGCGCAGGGTCGTTCTGGTCGGTTGTGGGGATTCGCTGGCCGTGATGGTTGCCGCCCGTCAGGCGCTCGAAGAAATGCTCGGAGTGCCATGCGAGCCCGTGCAGAGCCTCGAGTTCGCGTACTACCAGGCGGATCTGGTCGACTCGGATACGGCTGTCGTCGCGCTATCCAGTTCGGGCGAGACGACGCGGACGGTCGAAGCACTTCTGATGGCTCAGCATCGCGGATCGTATACCGTCGCCATCACCAATACGGCTGGTTCGACGCTGCAGACCGAGGCGAGCACCTCGCTGAAGATCGAGGCCACCCGGGTCGGCTGGCCCACCCAGTCGTCCACCGCGGCACTGGCATTGCTCCTCGAACTCGCCATTCGGGTCGGTGAGCGGCGGGTCCCGGCCGAAGCAGCAACCCTGCGCACTGCCTTCCTCGGTCTTCCCGACCTGATGGCCGAGGTGCTGGACCGGATCGATCCGCTCATCGCCGACATCGCCGAGTCCGAGGTCGCGGAAGGAGTTCAGCACGTGCTCTTCTCCGGCGCCGGGCCGAATCTCGCATCCGCGATCGTCGGCGCGGCCAAGGTCAAGGAATGCACGACGCTGCACGCGGTGGAGATTCAGGTCGAGGAGTACCACCATTACAACTCGCAAAAGACCGGCGAGCCGCTCTTCCTGCTCGCTCCCTCCGGCCCCTCGGTGCCGCGTGCCGTCGACACCGGCCGTGATGCACTGCGCTGGGGCGGTCGGCTGTACGTCGTGACCACCGAGGGGGAGCACGCCTTCGACGACTCCACCGCCAAGTTGATCACCATGCCGCCCGTGCCGGAGTCGCTCTCGCCGCTGCTCTATTTGCTCGTCGCCCAATTGGTCGGCTACCACCTCGGCCTGAGCAGCTACGCCGCGGCGGCACGCGATGAGTGAGTCGCCGACCCTCGTCTGCGTCGGCAATCTCACCGTCGACGAGGCCGTGTCCCCACGCGGGGAGCGGGTCGAATCCATCGGAGGAGATGCCCTCTTCGCTGCGCTCGCCGCCCGATTGGCCGGCGCAGATCCCGTCATCCTCGCTCCGCTGGGGGTCGACGCACCTCCCGCCTTGCTGGCCGCGATCCGCTCGGCCGGGACTGATCCAGAGTCGTTGCCCCGCCGCGATCTGCCCATGGTGCGCAA
>JBBRTH010000085.1:0-19588 GCA_038244615.1 Mycobacteriales bacterium
GCGAGTGGCTTCGCGGCGATCAACGATCCCAACGCGATCTCGGTTATCCCCACGATCTTTGCCAGCTTCTTCTCGCCGAGCTTCTTCAGGACCGGAGCAAACAGCGGGCTCGAGGAAACCAGGGGGTGGATGTTTTCCACCTCGTAGTCCTCGAACTTGAGGGACCCGATCCACACCACGTTCAACGCCAATGCGTAGCGCAGGGTCGACGCTCCAGCCGACTGAAGGGCCTGGGCGGTGTCCTGTTGTCTTTTCATCTTCCGATGCCTTCCTGAGCGACGACTCGAGCAGCGCATCGGCGGTCATCCGCAATGCGGCGGGCGCAGCGACCCCGGCGGCTGGGATTGCGTGACCGCCCGCTGGCCTGACAAATGTTCATACGACGTAGTCCCGCCATCGCCGCGTTCGTTACAGATTCGACGAGATGCTCAGCGGGCTGGAGTCCCGCGTCGAGCAAGGCGATCCAGACGGCGTCGTCGCCGACTTCCAGCGCCACTACCTGTCCGACGGGCACGTGGCCGACCGCGCGGGCGGCTGCCCCATCGCGGCGTTGGCTGGCGAACTGGGCCGCGGCCCAGATACTTACACGGTGCCACTCACTGCTGGAGTGCTGCGCACGATCGAGCTGATCGCCTCTGGACTGCGAGGATCCCCGAGCCGGCGGCGCACCGAGGCAGCGCGCCGGCTCGCCGCGATGGTCGGTGCGGTGACCATCGCCCGCGCCACGGATCCGGATACCGCGCGGTTCATTCTCGACGCCGCCCGCAAGGAACTCGCACCCACGACTCGAACAGGACGATCATGACGTACACCGAAACCGACCTCACCACCCGTGTCGCCGGCCTGCTCGACGCGGCGGGACTCAACGGTCAACTCACCACAGACCACACCGCCCTGCTAGACCAACTGCTAGAACAATTCCACGCGGGCGGCGTCGCCGCCGTCGACAAGGTCATCGACAGTCTGGAAGTTCTATCCAGTGACACCGTCATTGACGTAGGTTCCGGATTCGGCGGCCCCGCTCGCCGCATCGCGGAGAAGACCGGGGCCACTGTGCTCGGCATCGACATCACTCGCGCCTACGTCGACGTGGCCGAGATGCTCACCCGCCGAGCCGGACTCGACGACCTGGTCACGTTCCGCCACGCCGACGTGATGAACCTGCGGGCCGATCGACCATTCGCTGGCGCAACGACGATGCACGTTCAGATGAACATCGCCGACAAGGCGGCGTGGTTCGCCGCGGTCGCCGATGCGATGGCCCCGGTGGCCCGGCTCGCGGTCTGGGAAGTCTGCACTAGCATTCCCGACCACGAGCCCACCTGGCCGATGCCCTGGTCCCTCGACGGGAGCGACAGCTTCCTCGTCACCGCCGACGACCTGCTGACCGCAGTCACTTCAGCAGGACTGGACACCGTCGATTGGCTCGACGAAACACCGTGGGTGATGAACTGGGCCAACACGCTCAACACCAGCCCGCCCCCGCCAGGCGGCCCTGTCCTGCCGATGCTGCTGGACGACGGATTCGCCAGAGTGGTCAACCTCAGCACAGCGCTTGCTGAAGGCACGCTCCGCGTCGTTCGTGGACTGTTCACCAAACCGGTCGGGGACGGGGCCGAGACCACCTAGATCTGCTGCCGATCCGTTGGCGGAGGACGGCGGTCCCGGCTATCGCCTCTGCCTAGCGATCTCCGCGAGCACGACGCCCGCCGCGACCGACGCGTTGAGCGACTCCGTCGGCCCGGCCATCGGGATCGATACGATCGCATCGCAGTTCTCCCGCACCAGGCGCGAGAGCCCCTTGCCCTCGGATCCGACGACGACGACGATCGGCCCGGTGCAGTCGAGTTCGTCGAGTTCGGTGTCACCGCCCGCGTCCAGCCCTACCACCTGCAGGCCCTCGTCGGCCCAACTCTTCAGTGTCCGAGTCAGATTGGTCGCCCGTCCAACGCGAAGCCGTGCCGCGGCGCCCGCACTCGTGCGCCACGCGACCGCCGTCACCGACGCCGACCGGCGCTGCGGGATCAGCACGCCGTGCCCACCGAACGCCGCCACGGACCGAACGATCGCACCCAGGTTCCGCGGGTCGGAGATGTTGTCCAACGCCACCAGCAGAGCGGGCGTCGCATCCGCGGTGGCCGCCCGCAGCAGATCGTCGGGGTGCGCATAGTTGTACGGCGGCACCTGGAGAGCGATGCCTTGATGCAAACCGTTCGAGCTGATGCGGTCGAGGTCGTGCTTCTGCACCTCGAGGATCGCGATCCCCTTGTCGGCGGCCCGCTGTACTGATTCGGTGAGGCGCTCGTCGGACTCGGTTCCGAGGACCACCCAGAGGGCGGTGGCCGGCACTCCAGCGCGAAGACACTCAAGCACCGGGTTCCGACCGAGCACGACCTCGGTCTCGTCGGTCTTCTTGTGACGCCCCTGGTCCGACCGTGCGGCCTTCGCGGCCCGCTTGCCGGCGGGGTGGTGGGGTCGGGCGCTCGCGGGCGGGGTGGCGCCCTTGGCTTCGAGCCCGCGACGTCGCACACCGCCGGAGCCGATCGTCGGACCCTTCTTGGTGCCGGCCTTGCGCACCGCGCCGCGCCGTTGGGAATTGCCTGCCATCGCTATGCCCCTCTGTCGGCCTTCGCCGTCTTGCCGTCTCCGACGGCCGAAGCCGACTTGCCGTCTCCATCGAGGAGCGCCCATTGTGGTCCGTCAGCGGTGTCGGTGACATCGATGCCCGCCGCCTTGAGCCGGTCGCGAATCTCGTCCGCCTGAGCCCAGTTTCGCTGTTCGCGAGCCTCGGCGCGACTCGCCAACGCCCATTGCACCAACTCGTCGATCGCCGCGAGCGCAGCCGACGTCTCGTCGCGTGATTCCCAACGCTCGTCGAGCGGGTCGCAGCCGAGAATGCCCATCATCGCCCTGATGGACCTCGCGTGCGTCATCGCCGCCTCGTGATCGCCCGCGTCGAGGGCGCGGTTGCCCTCGGCACGTGCGGCGTGCACCTCGGCGAGCGCGGCGGGGACGGCCAGATCGTCGTCGAGCGCGGCGCCGAACTTGTCGGTCCACTCACAGGGCACGACGGTGCCGACCCGGGTACGCACCCGGTGCAGAAACTCCTCGACGCCCGTGTAGGCCTTGACCGCATCCTGAAGCGCATTCTCAGTGAACTCCAGCATCGACCGGTAGTGCGCGCTACCGAGGTAGTAGCGCAGTTCCGCGGGTCGCACACGCTGCAGCACGGCCGGGATCGCCAGGACGTTGCCGAGCGACTTGCTCATCTTCTCGCCACCCATGGTGACCCAGCCGTTGTGCAACCAGTACTGCGCGAAGCCGTCGCCTGCCGACCGCGCCTGGGCGATCTCGTTCTCGTGGTGCGGGAAGACGAGATCCATGCCGCCTGCGTGGATGTCGAACGCAGGGCCGAGATACGTTTCGCACATCGCAACGCATTCGGTGTGCCAGCCGGGGCGGCCGGGGCCCCACGGCGTCGGCCACGACGGTTCGCCCGGCTTGGCGCCCTTCCACAGCGTGAAGTCGCGTGGGTCGCGCTTGCCCGTCGCGACGCCCTCACCCTGGTGCACGTCGTCGATCCGGTGGCCGGACAACCTGCCGTAGTCGGGATAGCTCAGGACGTCGAAGTAGACGTCTCCGCCACCGGTGTACGCGTGCCCGTCAGCCAGCAGCCGCTCGATCAGCTCGACCATCTGGGTGATGTGGCCGGTAGCACGCGGTTCGGCCGACGGCGGCAGCACGCCGAGTGCGTCGTACGCCGCGGTGAACGCCCGCTCGAACGTCGCGGCCCACTCCCACCACGGACGGCCGGCGTCGGCAGCCTTGTTGAGGATCTTGTCGTCGATGTCGGTGACGTTGCGGATGAACGCGACGTCGAAACCCTTCGCCGTCAGCCAGCGACGCAGCACGTCGAACGCGACCCCGCTGCGAACGTGGCCGATGTGTGGCAGTCCCTGAACGGTGGCGCCACACAGGTAGATCGATGCGTGCCCGTCGCGCAATGGCACGAAGTCACGCACCACACCCGTCATGGTGTCGTGAAGTCGCAGGGCCTGATCGGTCACGACGGGCCAGCTTACCGGCCCTTCAGGCCTCAATCGTCCACACCGACGACCAAAGCGGTCGCAATCGCCGCCAGGCCCTCGCCGCGACCAGTGAGACCGAGTCCGTCGGTGGTGGTCGCCGACACCGAGACCGGCGCGTCCAGGAGCTCGGAGAGCAACTGCTGGGCCTCGTGACGACGAGGACCCACCTTCGGCTTGTTGCCGACTACCTGAACGACGGCGTTGCCCACCCGGAAACCCTCGGCGCGGAGCAACCCGTGTACGTGGCGCAGCATGTCCGAGCCACTGACCCCACGCCACTCGTCGCGATCCATCCCGAAGACACTGCCGAGATCGCCGAGACCTGCAGCACTCAGTAGTGCGTCACACAGGGCGTGCGCGGCCACGTCTCCGTCCGAATGCCCAACACATCCGTCGGCGTCGTCGAAAGACAGACACAGCAGCCAACACGGCCGCCCCGGTTCAATCGGGTGTACGTCGGTGCCAAGACCGATCCTCGGCACCATTTAGCGCGCCAAGAACGTCAGGAAGCGGCGGCCAGAACCTCGTCGAGGATGATCATGGCCTTCTCCTCGTCGGTGTTCTCTGCCAAGGCGAGCTCACCCACGAGGATCTGTCGCGCCTTGGCAAGCATGCGCTTCTCGCCTGCGGACAATCCGCGCTCCTGATCGCGACGCCATAGGTCGCGGACGACCTCGGCAACCTTGTTCACGTCACCGGAGGCCAACTTCTCGAGGTTCGCCTTGTACCGACGCGACCAGTTGGTCGGCTCCTCGGTATGCGGGGCACGCAGAACCTGGAAGACCTTGTCGAGACCCTCCTGACCCACGACGTCACGCACGCCGACATACTCGGCGTTGTCTGCGGGAACACGAACGGTGAGATCGCCCTGAGCGACCTTGAGGACGAGGTACTCCCTCTGCTCGCCCTTGATGGTTCGGGTTTCGATCGCCTCGATCAACGCAGCACCGTGATGTGGATAGACAACGGTGTCTCCGACATTGAAAATCATCAGATTCGAGCCCCTTTCACAACCCAATGTTAGCACGGGACTACGACACGCGTTGCGCAACGATGCAGGTCAGGGGCATGGCGGGTGAAGACTAGGGGTTGACACGATGGCGAATCCGTGCAACGTGCACCCCCCTCGGCAAACCCCAACCGGCCGATTCCGAGGTGTCGCCGGCCAATCCGGAGGGGCGATGTCGGGCCACTCACCAGCCCTCGGCTTCCGCGTGCCCCCGCCACCTACTACTCTCCATAGTCGACACACGGGACGTCCGTCACGGTCGTCCCGTCGCCCGAGCAGGAGGCTTGAGTGACGCCCTTGAAATCGCGGTCTTCCGCCGTCGCACTGGCGGCTTGCGGCCTGACCGCCATCCTCGCCCTGTCCGGTTGCAGCGCAGGCCAGATCTCGCAGAGTGCCAACCAGGCGCCTGCGGTCAACGGCACCCTCACCTGGGTCGGTGACCCCTCCAGCGGCATCGCGCTCCGCAACATTCACCTGCGCGCCACTCAGACCGCCGACTACGTGCAGCCCGGCAGCGACGCCGAGCTGTTGTTCGTGGCCGTCAACGAGTCGGCCGAGAAGGACGACCGCCTGGTGTCGATCACGTCCAGCGTCGGCACCGTGAGCCTTACCGGCGATCTCCGAGTGCCGGCCGCCGGGACCCTGGTCGTCGGGACGCCGGACGGCACGCCGAGCCCGCTGGATGCCACCGAGGGCGCCGACACCGTGGAGGCCGCGGTGCAGCTGACTCAGCCGATCACCAACGGACTGAACTACCCGTTCACGTTCACGTTCGAGCGTTCGGGCCAGAAGGAGATCGTGGTGCCGATCTCCGCGGGTGAGGCGCCCCGGCGAAACGCTCCCGCAAAGGCAGGCGCCGAGTCCGACACGGCCGGCAGCTAGCCTCTGCTGTCACCGTTCTGTCGGTGCCGACGGATACCGTCAGCACGTGGCAAAGGTTGGCGCGAAGGCGCGTTCACAACACCGTTGTTCGGAGTGCCAACACCTCACCGCGAAGTGGGTCGGCCGGTGTCCGGACTGCGGTAGTTGGGGCACGGTGGACGAGATCGCGGTGCTCACACCCGTTTCAGGCTCGGGGTTGCTGACGGCCCGGGCCGTTGTTCCGAGTTCGCCCGCGGTGCCGATCAGCTCGATCGATCCGGGTTCGACCAGGCATTTTCATACCGGGGTCAGTGAGCTCGACCGGGTTCTCGGCGGCGGCCTCGTCCCAGGCTCCGTGACGCTGCTGGCCGGTGATCCCGGAGTCGGCAAGTCGACGCTGCTGCTCGAGGTCGTGCACCGCTGGGCGCAGTCCGGTCGCCGCGCGCTCTACCTGTCGGGTGAGGAGTCCGCGGGCCAGATCCGGCTGCGGGCCGAGCGCACCGGCTGCACTCACGATGAGGTCTTCCTCGCGGCCGAGTCCGACCTGCAGACCGCGTTGGGCCACATCGAGCAGGTCAAGCCGACCCTCATCGTCGTCGACTCGGTGCAAACCATGTCGACCACCGAGGCCGACGGTGTCCCCGGTGGCGTCACCCAGGTGCGCGCGGTGACCACGGCCCTGACGATGACGGCGAAGACCACCGGCGTCGCGATCATCCTCGTCGGCCACGTGACCAAGGACGGCGCCATCGCGGGGCCGCGCTCGCTGGAACACCTCGTCGACGTCGTGCTGCACTTCGAGGGTGACCGCACGTCCGCCCTCCGGATGGTGCGCGGCGTGAAGAACCGTTTCGGCGCTGCCGATGAAGTCGGCTGTTTTCTGTTGCACGACAACGGAATCGAATGCATCGCCGATCCGTCGGGCCTGTTTCTGGACCAGCGGCCGCAGCCGGTCTCAGGCACCTCGGTGACGGTGACGCTCGACGGCAAGCGGCCGCTGATCGGCGAGGTGCAGGCACTCATCGGCTCGGCAACCGCGTCCTCACCGCGTCGGGCGGTCAGCGGCATCGACTCGGCCCGCGCGGCGATGATCACCGCCGTCTTGGAGAAGCGCGCGCACCTGAACGTCGGACACAACGACATCTATCTGTCCACGGTCGGCGGTATGCGGCTCACCGATCCGTCCTCGGATCTGGCGGTGGCGTTGGCGATCGCCTCGGCCTACGCCGACATACCGATGCCGACCACGGTGGTCGCCATCGGCGAGGTCGGACTTGCGGGCGATCTTCGTAGGGTGACGGGCATGGACCGGCGCCTTGCCGAAGCGGCACGGCTCGGGTTCACCTGCGCCGTCGCACCGCCGGGCGTGAAGGACGTGCCCGCGGGTCTGACCGTCATGTCGGCAGACAACATCTCGGGAGCCTTGCGGGTGCTCAAGACCATCGCTGGCAAATGAGGGACAATTGAGCCCAGACCGAGGAGGGTTTATTGCCGTGAAAGCTGCCAGGACGGGGCGCGGCAACGTCGTGCAACTCGCTCGACCGACGCTTCGGGAGACCCTCGGGCAACTCGCGCCGGGAACCGCGCTTCGCGACGGGCTAGAGCGCATTCTGCGTGGCCGTACCGGGGCGCTCATCGTGCTCGGCTACGACGACACGGTCGAGGCGATCTGTGACGGCGGCTTCGCCCTCGACGTCGCCTACGCACCAACGCGGCTGCGGGAGCTGTCCAAGATGGACGGCGCCGTCCTTCTGTCCAGCGACGGCACACGCATCCTGCGCGCCAACGTACAGCTGGTTCCCGACCCTTCGATACCCACCGACGAGTCGGGCACGCGGCACCGGTCCGCCGAGCGCACCGCCGTGCAGACCGGTTATCCCGTTGTCTCCGTAAGCCATTCGATGAGCATCGTCACCGTGTACGTCGAGGGTGAGCGGCACGTCGTGCCCGATTCCGCGACCATCCTGTCGCGGGCGAATCAGACCATCGCCACGCTGGAGCGCTACAAGGCTCGCCTCGACGAGGTCAACCGGCAGCTCTCGACCGCCGAGATCGAGGACTTCGTCACGCTTCGCGACGTGATGACCGTGGCACAGCGACTGGAAATGGTTCGCCGCATCAGCCTCGAGATCGACGCCGACGTCGTCGAACTCGGCACCAACGGGCGTCAGCTCAAACTGCAACTCGAAGAACTGCTCGGCGACAACGACACCGCCCGCGAGCTGATTGCGCGCGACTATCACGCGAACCCGGATCCGCCGTCCACGGCACAGGTGATCGCCACGCTAGACGAGCTCGACACCATTAGTGACAACGAACTCCTCGACTTCACGGCGCTGGCCAGGGTGTTCGGCTACCCGTCGACCCTCGAGGCGCAGGACTCCGCGATGAGCTCGCGCGGCTACCGTGCGATGGCGGGCATTCCGCGCCTGCAGTTCGCGCACGTCGACCTGCTGGTTCGGTCGTTCGGCTCGCTGCAGGGCGTGCTGGCCGCCAGCGCCAACGATCTGCAGTCCGTGGATGGCATCGGTTCCATGTGGGCCCGCCACATCCGTGAGGGCCTGTCGCAGCTGGCCGAGTCGACCATCGCCGACCACTTGGCCTGACCGGCCGCCGAACTATTTGTCGTTAGTTCCCGGCCGGGGCCGGGGTCTCCACAGCAGGCGGAGGTGCGTCCGCGGGTGCCGCGCCTGCCGGTGGAGCAGCCGGCTCGGCCAGGACGAACGGAACCGTCGCCGACCGCAGATTGCCCAGTTGCACCACCAGGTTGTAGGTGCCTGGCCCGATCGGCTGCCGCGGCAGCGGGCAGTTCGCCGCAGAACCCATACCGGTCCAGGTCACCTCGGTGGTCACCTGCTCGCCGGGGTTGAACGTCTTGACCAGCGTCTCGTTGGACGGTGCGCAGTCGAGGTTCGACCAGAGGCGGCTGTTGTCGAGTCCGTACACATAGGCCGCCAGCACCGCGGCTCCGACGTCACGCTTGCACGCCACCAGGCCGATGTTGGTGACGACCATGGTGAACTTCGGCTGGTCGCCGACGACGTAGTCGGGCTGGCTGGTGACGCCCTTGACCGCTAGGGCCGAGTCGGGGCAATCGTCGCCCTCCTTCAGGACCGGTGGCGGCACGACAGCCTCGGCAGGCGTCGAAGTCGGGGACGGCGACTGCTGGGCCGGCGGCAGGATCGGGGTCTTGACCTCGGGGTTCTCACCGGGAAGAAGCGTCGGAGACGCGGCGCCGGCCGTCGATGCCGGTGGGGAGCCGGTCGAGTCTCCACTGGTGCTGTTGGTGAACACGACCACGACCACAGCGATCACGATGACGAGAACTAGCGCCCCAACCCCGAGCGCGAGAAACCGCCTGCGCCGGTATATCTCCGGCGGCAGCGGGCCATGCGGTTCAGTTTCCAGCACGAAACCACGGTAAGGCCAGGTCACACATAGTCGTCCGACCTCGCTCGGCGTGTCGTCGGTCAGCCTGCGCCGATGTCTCCGACGGACTCGCGAAGGCAGGCCCGTCCGTCGGCGAGGTGATAGGTCACCCCGGCGATCGCCAGGGTTCCGGAATCAACGCCGTCGGAGATGGCTTTCGAGCGGCTGACGAGCTGTTTTGCGGTCTCGGTGACGTGCCTGGCCTCGAACTCGTCGACCCGGGTCAGCCCTTCCTTCCGGCCCAGCAGGATCGACGGAGTAACCCGTTCGACGATTTCGAGCACGTAGCCGCCGGGCACCGCACCCTCGTCGAGCGCCGCCAGCGTCGCCTTCACCGCCCCGCAGCTGTCGTGCCCGAGGACGACGATCAGCGGGACGTTGAGGATGGTGACCGCGTACTCGATCGAACCGAGCACCGCCGAGTCCAACACGTGACCAGCGGTTCGCACGACGAACATATCGCCGAGGCCCTGGTCGAAGATGATTTCGGCCGCGACCCGACTATCGGCGCAACCGAACACGACCGCGGTCGGCCTCTGCCCGTCGGCAAGGCTGGCGCGGTGGTCGATGCTCTGGCTGGGGTGCTCGGGAGTACCCGCGACGAAACGGTCGTTACCCTCGCTGAGTGCCTTCCATGCTGCTACCGGGCTCGTATTGGCCATCGCCACATTGTGCATGGAGAAGAACGTAATGGTCGACGCGAGCCAGCTGTTGCCGTGGTACGAAGAGTTTCAGCGGGACCTGCCGTGGCGAGCGCCGGGCATCTCGGCGTGGCAGATCCTGGTCAGCGAATTCATGTTGCAGCAGACCCCCGTCGCCAGGGTCGAGCCGATCTGGCGCGACTGGGTGGCACGGTGGCCGACACCGTCCGCTACCGCAGCCGCGAGTGCCGCCGACGTGCTGCGGGCCTGGGGCAAGCTCGGTTACCCACGCCGAGCGAAGCGGTTGCACGAGTGTGCGACGGTGATCGCGGTCGAGCACGACGACGCGGTGCCCGGCGACGTCGACATCCTGCTGGCGCTGCCCGGTGTCGGCGCCTACACCGCGCGGGCCATCGCGTGCTTCGCCTACGGGAAACGGGTTCCGGTCGTCGACACCAACGTGCGACGCGTGGTCGCCAGGGTCGTGCACGGCCGCGCAGACTCGGCGGCCAGCGTCCGCGATCTCGCCGACGTCGACGTCATCCTACCCAATGACTCACGCGCACCACGCTTCTCGATTGCGTTGATGGAGCTCGGCGCAACCGTGTGCACCGCGCGCTCGCCCCGCTGCGGGCTGTGCCCGTTGAGCGTCTGCGCGTGGCGATCAGCCGGGTACCCCGCTTCGACCGAGCCCGCCCGCCAGGTGCAGAGATATGCGGGCACGGACCGTCAGGTGCGCGGTCGACTGCTGGATGTGTTGCGCACCAACGATACTCCGGTCAGCAGGGCACAGCTGGACGTGGCGTGGTTGTCGGACCCGGCCCAGCGCGATCGCGCACTCGACTCCCTGCTGACCGACGGTCTCGTCGAGCAGACGCCCGGCGGACTATTCGCGCTCGCCGGTGAAGGTGGTGAAGGCGGGCCGAACCCCGGCCCGGTGAACTAGCCTGGTGGCGTGGCCGTACCCGTTTCGCGGGCTCCGCGGACTCGCTACGCATCGCGGGGCGATCTTGACATCGCGTACCAGGTGATCGGCGATGGCCCGGTGGATCTGATCGTGATGCCCGGGCCGTTCATCCCGATCGACTCGATCGACGCGGATCCGTCGATGTACCGCTTCTACCGCCGCCTGTCGTCGTTCTGCCGGGTGATTCGATTCGATCACCGCGGCATGGGAATGTCCTCGCGCATCGGCGCGGACAAGGTCACCCCGGCGTGCTGGGCCGAGGACGCCGTCGCAGTGATGGACGCCGTCGGATGCGAGAGTGCGACGTTCCTCGGGTCGGGTTTCACGGCGATGAGTGCGCTCTTCCTGGCGGGTGACCGTCCCGAGCGGGTGTCCGGCCTAGTTCTCCTCAATGCCGCCGCCCGTGTGTTGTGGGCACCCGACTACGAAGCAGGCGCACACCACAGCGGCACCCATCCATTCACCACGGTGGCGATGGAGCCGGACGCCGTCGAGCAGGGCTTCGACATGCTGGAAATCATCGCGCCGTCGGTCTCCCATGATCTGGCGTTCCGCAACTGGTGGGATGCGGCAGGCAACCGGGCTGCCTCACCGAGCATGGCGCGCCAGGCGAATCAGGCACTCATCGACGCCGACGTACGCGACAAGCTGCCCCTCATCACGGCGCCGACCCTGGTGATGCATCGCGCGGAGTCCTCGCTCGTCGGAGTCGCCCACGGGCGCTACCTCGCCGCGCACATCACGGCTGCTCGCTACGTCGAGTTCCCCGGCGCGGACACCCTGTACTGGGTCGGCGACACCACGCCGATCCTCGCCGAGATCGAGGAGTTCGTCACCGGCAGCCGCGGCGGCACAGACCTCGAACGCGTCCTCACCACGATCGTGTTCACCGACATCGTCGGGTCCACCGAGCGCGCCGCCGCACTGGGCGACGACCACTGGCGCGACTTGCTCGACAGTCATGACACCGTGGTTCGCAGAGAACTCCACCGCTTCGGCGGTCGCGAAGTCAACACGGCCGGTGACGGTTTCGTCGCGACGTTCAGCAGCCCCAGTGTCGCCATCGACTGCGCGGCGGGCATCATCGACACGGTCCGGGCGCTGGGCATCGAAGTGCGCGTCGGCATCCACGCAGGTGAGGTCGAGGTGCGCGGGCACGACATTGCGGGCATGGCGGTGCACATCGGTGCGCGGGTGGCGGGATTGGCGGCCCCGAGTGAGGTCCTGGTGTCATCGACGGTGCGCGAGATCGTGACCGGCTCGCACCGGAGGTTCACGAACCGTGGCAAGCATCAACTCAAGGGCGTCCCAGGCACCTGGAGCTTGTACGCGCCCTGATGCTAAGCCGTTACGGCACAACCGGAGTCGTCGCAGGCGAACCGTCGGCGATAATCCGAAGGCGTGACGCCGATGACGCGCCGGAAGTGGTGTCTCAGCAGCGTGGCCGTACCGAAGCCCGACCTGTCGGCGACCCGGTCGATGTCAAGGTCGGTCTCCTCGAGTAGCCGTCGCGCGTAGAGCACCCGCTGATCGGTGACCCACTGCATCGGGGTGCGGCCGGTTTCCTCGACGAACCTGCGCGCAAAGGTGCGGGCGGACATGCTGGCCCGCTTCGCGAGCGTGGCCACCGTGTGCGGCTTGTCCAGGTTGACCAGAATCCAGTCAAGATGCGGCGCAAAGCCTTCCGAACAGCGGACCGGGATGGGCTGGTCGATGTACTGCCGCTGACCGCCGTCGCGCTGGGGCGGCACGACCATTCGGCGAGCGATGATGTTGGTGATCTCGCTACCGAGTTCACGTCGTACCAGATGCAGACATGCGTCGATGCCCGCAGCCGTGCCCGCGCTGGTGATCAGGTTGCCGTCGTCCACGAACAGCACGTTGCGGTCGACGTCCGCGGTGGGGTGCAACGCCGCCAGTTCATCGGCGTGCATCCAGTGAGTGGTGCACCTGCGACCGTCAAGCAGTCCCGCGGCGCCGACCACGAAGGCCCCGGAGCACACCGTCAGGATGATCGAACCCGATGCGGCGGCAGCGCGAACCGCGTCGAGCGCCTCCTGCGGATAGGGGGCCGCGATCGCCGGGATGGCCACCAGGTCGGCGCCGACGAGGGCGTCGAACCCGTGGTCGGGAGTCAGCTGCGCGCCCACCGTCAACCGCAGCGACTTTCCCGGCTCGGGGCCACAGATCTTGAAGTCGAAGTTGGGCACGCCGTCGGCCGTCCGATCGATGCCGAAGACCTCGCAGATGACACCGAATTCGAAGGGTGCCACCCCGTCCAGCACCAGCACGGAGACACTTTCAAGCATGGCAGTATCTTAACGTACCCGGTCCGCACTGCCACTGTTGGCGGAATATATTCGGACAAACAATTGCTGCCATGAACGTGATACTTGCCTTCCTGATCTTGTCCGCGCCCTTCGCGATCGCCGCCGTGCTCAGCTGGGCCAGCCACCGCAACGACGCCATGCGCAGCCACCTGATCACTCAATTCGGCGATCCCGACTGGTACCGCGTCCAACACGACGCCGACGCCGCTCGCACCCGTTTCGAGCACGCCCCCTCCTGGCCCGTCTCAGGCGTGATGGGCGAACGCCGCTAGGAACGGTTGCACCGCGTCGCGGTATTCCCGCGGAGCGTCGTCGTGAACGAGATGGCCGGCGCCAGGCACGAGAAGATGGGTGGCCCGGTCACCGGTCCTTCGCATATCGTCCATCTGGCCCGGCGGAGTGACGGAGTTGCCCGCTTCGATCAGAAGGACGGGCGCGCGAACGGCGCGCCACTGCTGCCAGTAGTCGCGGGTCCCCCACTGGGCTGCGATCTCGATCCAGCGCTCGGGACGGCCGTGCAACCGCCATCCGGTGGCAGTTCGGTCGAACGCCTCGGCGAAGTACCGGCCGGCAACGGATCCGAACTCATCGAAAACCATGCGCTCAGAATCGAATTCGACCGGCAGCGCGTGTAGCCACGGCTCCCACGGACCCGTCGTCCTGCCACGGAAGTCCGGCGCCATGTCCTCGACGACCACCGCGGTCACCAAGTCGGGACGCGCCGCCGCGAGGCACCATGAGTGCAGGCCTCCCATCGAATGGCCGATCAACGTGGCAGGTCGCCCGAGCCCGGCGACGGCATCGGCCAGATCGGAAACGAATCGCTCCGTACTGACCGGGTGCGGGTCTTCCACATCGCGGCCGCGGTGCCACGGTGCGTCGTAGGTATAGACCTCGCCCAGTTCGGTCAGCCACGGCTCCTGGCGAGACCAGGTGGTACCACGCCCCATGAGTCCGTGCACCAGGACGATGGGCGCGCCTTCGCCTCCGCGGCGCGTCAACGGTGGGGAACGCATGCCCGCCATCCTGGCAGGAGCGAAGCGACCGGCGGGCAGGAGCGAAGCGACCCGGGATAACGAACCGGTAACGTAGTGCCCATGTCCGTCGTGAAGATCAATGCGATCGAGGTTCCGCCCGACGCAGGCCCCGAGTTGGAGAAGCGCTTCGCCAACCGCGCTCATGCCGTCGATGGCCAGCCCGGCTTCCTAGGGTTCCAGCTGCTGCGCCCCGTCAAGGGCGAGAACCGCTACTTCGTCGTCACCCAGTGGGAGTCCGATGAGGCGTTCCAGGCCTGGGCCAGCGGCCCCGCAGTCGAGGCGCATGCCGGTCAGCGTGCGAACCCCGTCGCCACAGGTGCCTCGCTGCTCGAGTTCGAGGTCGTGTTGGACGTTCAGCGGGCAGGAGCGTAGCGACTTGGGAATCGCCGGCGGCCAGGAGCGTAGCGACCCGGGGATGGTTGAAGTTGCGGGGACCGACTCAGAGGCGTAGCCGGGTGGGACGGCGGGCGACTGCGATCGCGGTGGCAAGCGCCCTCGTCGTCGCCCTGGCTTGCGGATGCGCCGATACTGGCCCGGCCGCACCGGCCGAGGCCGCGTACGGCGCCCACATCGAAACCAACACCCCTCAGGGTCTGCGCGCCAAGCAAACCGTTGACATGCTCAACTCGGATTGGCCGATCGGCACCGTCGGCGTGGCCACGCTCGCCGCTCCCCCTCAGGTGAACGACGTCGCCTTCACGATGGACCGGATGTGGTGGGACCGGCCCTTCACCGTCACCGGCATCGACTACGGCGCGGGACTGGCAACCCTGCACCTGCTCACCTCCTACGGCGTCGGTCAGGACATCGAGCTGCGCACCAACGACGCCGGGATGGTCGACCGGTTCGAAGTCACGCTACAGAAGCCACAGATCACGCAGTGGTCCGACATCGACGCGGTACTGACGCAGTCCGGCGCGCGTTACTCCTATCAGGCCGCCAAGGTCGCCGACGGCGAGTGCACGACCGTGGCGGGCAGCAACGTCGATGACCCCCTACCACTCGCGTCGATCTTCAAGCTCTACGTTCTGCTGGCCATCGCGGACGCGGTCAGCGCGGGCACGGTCGGCTGGGACGATCAGCTGACCATCACCAAGGAAGCGAAGGCCGTGGGGTCGGCCGGCCTCGACGATCTTCCGCCCGGATCTCAGGTATCGGTGAGAAGAGCTGCGCAGCAGATGATCTCAGCGAGCGACAACATGGCCACCGACCTCCTGATGGCGCGACTCGGACCAGGTGCCGTCGAGCGGGCACTGGTGCTCGCGGGCCACCACGACCCGGCCAGCATGACCCCGTTCCCGAACACCCACGAACTCTTCTCAGTGGGCTGGGGCACACCAGATCTGCGCGAACAGTGGAAGGCCGCGTCGCCTCAGGGGCGCGCCCAGCTTATCGCCCAGACGAATACCCGCCACTACGAACCGGATCCGGCGCGCACGCACACGCCGGCGTCGCCATACGGGGCCGAATGGTACGGCACCGCGACGGACATCTGCCGGGTGCACGCCGCCCTGCAGTCGGCCGCGGTCGGACCCGCCGCACCGATCAAGGACATCCTGTCGGCGATTCCCGGCATCGATCTCGACAAGACGAAGTGGGACTACATCGGCGCGAAGGGCGGAAACCTTCCCGGCGACTTGAGCTTCAGCTGGTATGCCGTCGACGGCACCGGCCAGGCATGGGTAGTCAGTTTCCAATTGAATTGGCCGGCGTACCGTAGTCCGACGGCGGCCGGCTGGCTGCTGTCCATCGCCCAGGGGGCGTTCGCGCTCATCCAGCCCGCCTGAGTGTCCGCGACGGTCTCAGCCCGTGGACCTCAACGTCCAGGCGTGCCCCCGCAGGTGCATGACGGTGCGACTGACCGGACCGACGTCGATGCGCCAGAACGACTTCGCTGGTGCGCTCAGCGCGACGACGATCGCGGCGCGGATGACACCCGGGTGGGTCACGGCCACCAGTCGTCCACGACGGTCCGACATTGAATCGAGCCACCGGCCCACCCGGGCAACGAGGTCCACGACCGACTCCCCGCCGTGGGGCGCTTGGGAGGGATCGGTCAGCCAGAGCGTGAGCTCGGCAGGTCCAACGCCGTTGAGCACGCTGCCGCGCCAAGCACCGCAGTTCAGATCGGCCAGCTGCTGCTCGGTCTCGGCCCGCAACCCGAGCAGCTCCGCGGTCTGCCTGGTCCGCTTCTCGGGTGCACAGACGGCGGCGTCGACGACACCGAGGTCGACGGTGGCATCGACCTGCCGCTGCCCGAGGGCGTTCAGGGACTCATCCCTGGGGAACCGCCCGGCCGCCATCGCGTCCGTCATCGCATGAGAGACGAGGGTCAGCCGGACGATATCACTCACCTTGGATCATCCCCCGAGTCGCTTCGCTCCTACCCCCGAGGAACGAAAGTAGCCTCCGTGGCGCTTCGCCCCCCGTCCAGCACCTTCGCGATCAGTGCCGCGAACACCAGCCCGATGGTCGCCCACATGACGACCTGCACTCCGAGCGAGTACAACCGGAACTGATAGAGGTCGTCGGCGGGGAACCCGCTGAACACGAAGTTACCCGCGTCGTCACGCAGCGGACCGGGCGTCTCGTCGATCCTCGGGAGAACGAGCATCGCGACGGCAATGGCCGCCACGTAGCTGCCTGCGGCGGCCAACGTGGCGTACCAGGTGCCCAGCCGGGACACCAGTCGGCGGCCGAGGTACACCGCACCGACAAACAGCGCCGCAGACAGCACGACCATCAGTAGGTACAGCAGCGTGCGCTGCCGGAGCGTCTCCTCGAGGCTGACCGCAGGTGGGTTGGCCGGGTACTTGAGCGTGGGAACGACGTACAGGCTCAATAGCATCGCGCCGGCGACGAGCACCGAGAGGACGCGGGCCGACACGTTGCCGACCCGGCCATGGGCCACCGCGAACACGACCGCGAACAAGGCGCCCATCGCGACGCTGAACGCCAGCACCCCGAAGCCCATGCCGATGTTGGCCTGCACACCGCGGGTGAAGAGTTCCACCCCGTGCTTGTGGCCAGCCTGTCCGGACGCGTGTCCCATGCCTTCGTGTGCAGCGCCGGCCCCGGCCTCGTAACCGATGGCGCGCGCGATCACGGGCTCCGCGAAGATGCGCGCGAAGAGGAATGCGAGCACTCCAGCGAAGGCGCCGGCCAGGAGGCCGCGCCCGATGATCTGCTTTTCCATTGTGTGAGCGACTCCCTGCGCGTCAGTGGCAGGGGAAGCCGAGGAGGTGACGAGCATCGTGCACGAACTCGTGGATGTACATGTTGTCGCCGAACACCGACGTTGCACCCTGGTCCATGCCGACGAAGTACAGCGCCAGCAGAGCCAGGAAGGCGGTGGCCGACAACCAGATCGCCGCCTTCGTACCGGAGAAGTCCAGTGCAGGCGCAGTTCTCTCGAGAGCCTGGGAAGATGCCATGTCAGGTGTCCTTTCGGGAGCTCGCGTCCCGTATCACAGGTGACGAACGTCAGGTCTGACTTTCACAGTGGCGCGACCGCGCTGGACTTCCACCAGCATTCCTTCGTCCGTCGATTACGCATGCATCATATGCACAGGCAAACGGCACCGCCTAGCCCCCGACGCCGTATCCCACCTGTTGGGCGACCTTGCGAAGCGAAACGGGCGGCACCCCGCGAGGGGACCGCCCGTTTCTTGACGCGTTGCGCTGTTCTACTCCGTGGTGGTCACGGTTCCCGCCGCTCCCGGCGCACCGGCCTTGGCCAGGTCCGGTGCGTCCTGGTCGACGACGGGCCTTGTGGCGCCGACGAACGTGAACACCGCGTCCTCGCCCGTCCCCTCGCCGTCCCAGTTCTCAACGTCGACGCTGACCAGTTGACCGGGCCCGACCTCGTCGAAGAGGATCTTCTCCGACAGGGCGTCCTCGATCTCGCGCTGGATCGTGCGGCGCAGCGGCCGTGCACCCAGCACCGGGTCGAAGCCACGCTTGGCCAGCAGCGCCTTCGCCTTATCCGTCAGTTCCATGGTCATGTCCTTGGCCCTGAGCTGATTTCCCACGCGGTTGATCATCAGATCGACCATGCGGATGATCTCGTCCTTCGTCAGCTGGTGGAAGACGATGATGTCGTCGATGCGGTTGAGGAACTCCGGGCGGAAGTGCTTCTTCAGCTCGTCGTTGACCTTCAGCTTCATCCGCTCGTAGTTGTTCTCGCCACCACCCTGGGTGAAGCCGAGACCGACCGCCTTGCTGATGTCGGCCGTGCCGAGGTTGGACGTGAAGATCAGCACGGTGTTCTTGAAGTCCACCGTTCTGCCCTGACCGTCGGTGAGGCGACCGTCCTCGAGGACCTGCAACAGCGTGTTGTAGATCTCCTGGTGGGCCTTCTCGATCTCGTCGAACAGCACGACAGAGAACGGCTTGCGACGCACCTTCTCGGTGAGCTGGCCGCCCTCTTCGTAGCCGACGTAACCCGGAGGGGCACCGAACAGCCGCGACGCGGTGAAGCGGTCGTGGAACTCACCCATGTCGATCTGGATCAGGGCGTCGTCGTCGCCGAACAGGAAGTTCGCCAACGCCTTCGAGAGTTCGGTCTTACCGACACCGGACGGGCCGGCGAAGATGAACGAACCCGACGGACGCTTCGGATCCTTCAAACCCGCGCGGGTACGTCGGATGGCCTTCGAGACGGCGCGGACGGCATCTTCTTGGCCGATGATGCGCTTGTGCAGCTCGTCCTCCATGCGCAGCAGGCGCGTGGTCTCGGCCTCGGTCAGCTTGAACACGGGGATGCCGGTCCAGTTACCGAGCACCTCGGCGATCTGCTCGTCGTCGACCTCGGCGACGACGTCGAGATCACCCGAGCGCCACTGCTTCTCACGCTCGGCCCGCTGACCGACCAACGTCTTCTCGCGATCGCGGAGATTCGCCGCCTTCTCGAAGTCCTGCGCGTCGATCGCGGACTCCTTCTCCCGGCGCGCGTCGGCGATCTTCTCGTCGAACTCACGAAGATCTGGCGGAGCGGTCATCCGGCGGATGCGCATCCTGGCGCCCGCTTCGTCGATCAGGTCGATCGCCTTGTCGGGCAGGAACCGGTCGTTGATGTAGCGGTCGGCCAACGTTGCGGCCGCCACGATGGCGCCGTCGGTGATCGAGACCCGGTGGTGGGCCTCGTACCGGTCGCGCAGACCCTTGAGGATCTCGATGGTGTGCTCGACCGTCGGCTCACCCACCTGCACCGGCTGGAAGCGGCGC
>JBBRTH010000086.1:0-19170 GCA_038244615.1 Mycobacteriales bacterium
AAGGGCGAGAACATCCCCGAGCCGGGCATTCCGGAGTCGTTCAAGGTGTTGCTCAAGGAACTTCAGTCGCTGTGCCTCAACGTCGAGGTGCTGTCGTCCGAGGGCCATGCGATCGAAATGCGTGACAGCGACGACGAGGACCTGGAGCGCGCTGCGGCGAACCTGGGAATCAACCTGTCCCGCAACGAATCTCCATCGGTTGAGGATCTCGCTTAAGTGTTTTGGGGACCCTGCGGTCCACGCTTTTGATTGATAGTCATCTAGTCCCGCAAGGGGAAAGGGAGTTACGTGCTCGACGTCAACTTCTTCGATGAACTTCGCATTGGCCTCGCCACTGCGGACGACATCCGCACCTGGTCCTACGGCGAAGTCAAGAAGCCGGAGACCATCAACTACCGCACGCTCAAGCCAGAGAAGGACGGCCTGTTCTGCGAGAAGATCTTCGGACCCACTCGCGACTGGGAGTGCTACTGCGGCAAGTACAAGCGCGTGCGCTTCAAGGGCATCGTCTGTGAGCGCTGCGGCGTCGAGGTAACTCGCGCCAAGGTGCGCCGTGAGCGGATGGGCCACATCGAACTGGCCGCGCCCGTCACGCACATCTGGTACTTCAAGGGCGTGCCCAGCCGTCTTGGCTACCTCCTGGACCTGGCCCCGAAGGATCTCGAGAAGATCATCTACTTCGCGGCCTACGTGATCACCGCTGTCGACACCGAGCAGCGGCACAACGATCTGTCGACGCTCGAGGCCGAGATGGTCGTCGAGAAGAAGGCGGTCGAGGACCAGCGTGATCTCGATCTGGCCGAGCGTAGCCAGAAGCTCGAAGCCGACATGGCCGAGCTCGAGAAGGACGGTGCCAAGTCCGACGTCCGCCGCAAGGTGCGCGACGGCGGCGAGCGCGAGATGCGTCAGCTTCGCGACCGGGCCCAGCGCGAGCTGGACCGTCTCGACGAGGTCTGGACGACGTTCACCAAGCTGGCTCCCAAGCAGCTGATCGTCGACGAGGTGCTTTACCGCGAGATCATCGACCGTTACGGCGAGTACTTCAACGGCGCCATGGGCGCGGAGTCGATCAAGAAGCTCATCGAGAACTTCGACATCGACGCCGAGGCCGAGATCCTGCGCGACACCATCAAGAACGGCAAGGGCCAGAAGAAGCTGCGTGCGCTCAAGCGGCTGAAGGTCGTCGCGGCGTTCCAGATGAACCGCAACTCGCCCATGGGCATGGTGCTCGATGCCGTTCCGGTGATCCCGCCGGAGCTGCGTCCGATGGTTCAGCTCGACGGTGGCCGCTTCGCCACGTCCGACCTGAACGATCTGTACCGCCGCGTCATCAACCGCAACAACCGGTTGAAGCGATTGATCGACCTCGGCGCGCCCGAGATCATCGTCAACAACGAGAAGCGCATGCTTCAGGAGTCCGTGGACGCGTTGTTCGACAACGGTCGACGCGGCCGCCCAGTCACCGGACCGGGCAACCGTCCGCTGAAGTCGCTGTCCGATCTGCTCAAGGGCAAGCAGGGCCGGTTCCGTCAGAACCTGCTCGGCAAGCGCGTCGACTACTCCGGCCGTTCGGTCATCGTCGTCGGCCCGCAGCTCAAGCTGCACCAGTGTGGTCTGCCGAAGCTGATGGCACTCGAGCTGTTCAAGCCGTTCGTGATGAAGCGTCTCGTCGACCTGAACCACGCGCAGAACATCAAGAGCGCCAAGCGGATGGTGGAGCGTCAGCGCGCACAGGTGTGGGACGTCCTCGAAGAGGTCATCTCCGAGCACCCCGTGCTGCTGAACCGCGCACCGACGCTGCACCGGTTGGGCATTCAGGCCTTCGAGCCACAGTTGGTGGAAGGCAAGGCGATCCAGCTGCACCCGCTGGTCTGTGAGGCGTTCAACGCCGACTTCGACGGTGACCAGATGGCAGTCCACCTGCCGCTGAGCGCCGAGGCGCAGGCTGAGGCGCGCATCCTGATGCTGTCGTCGAACAACATCCTGTCTCCCGCGTCGGGCCGCCCGCTGGCCATGCCGCGTCTGGACATGGTGACGGGTCTGTTCTTCCTGACCACCGAGATCGAGGGTGACACGGGCGAGCGCACTGCGGCCGCCAAGGACCACGCGGAGACTGGTGTCTACAGCTCGCCGGCCGAGGCTCAGATGGCCGTCGACCGTGGCGCGCTGAGCGTGCGGGCCAAGATCAAGGTTCGGCTGACGCATCAGCGCCCGCCGGCCGACGTCGAGGCCGCGCTGTTCCCCGAGGGCTGGAAGATGGGCGACGCCTGGTTGGCAGAGACCACGCTGGGCCGTGTGCTCTTCAACGAGCTGCTGCCCAGGGGCTATCCGTTCGTCAACAAGCGGATGCACAAGAAGGTCCAGGCTTCGATCATCAACGATCTCGCCGAGCGCTACCCGATGATCGTCGTGGCGCAGACCGTCGACAAGCTCAAGGACGCCGGCTTCTACTGGGCTACCCGATCGGGTGTCACCGTGTCGATGGCCGACGTTCTGGTGCCACCGCGCAAGGCCGAGATCCTCGAGGGTTACGAGCAGCAGGCTGACGCCATCGAGAAGAAGTACCAGCGCGGCGCTCTGAACAAGCCCGAGCGGACCGATGCGTTGGTGAAGATCTGGAAGGAAGCCACCGAAGAGGTCGGTAACGCCTTGCGGGATCACTACCCGTCGTCGAACTCGATCATCCAGCTGATCGACTCCGGCGCCACCGGTACGTTCAACCAGACCCGCACCCTGGCCGGCATGAAGGGCCTGGTGACGAACCCGAAGGGTGAGTTCATCCCGCGTCCGATCAAGTCGTCCTTCCGTGAGGGCCTGACCGTGTTGGAGTACTTCATCAACACGCACAGCGCCCGAAAGGGTCTGGCCGACACCGCACTTCGTACCGCGGACTCGGGTTACCTGACCCGTCGTCTGGTCGATGTGTCGCAGGACGTCATCGTGCGCGAGCACGATTGCCAGACCGAGCGCGGCATCATGACGACGATCGCGTCGGTGGAAGGCGACGGCACTCTGACCCGCGATGCGCACGTCGAAACCTCGACGTACGCGCGGACGCTGGCCGTGGATGCGGTCGACGCGAGCGGCAACGTCGTCGTCGAGCGTGGACGCGACCTGGGCGATCCGACGATCGATGCACTGCTCGCCGCAGGCGTCACCGAGGTGAAGGTCCGCTCCGTGCTGACCTGCACCACGGGCACCGGCGTGTGTGCTACCTGCTACGGCCGTTCGATGGCCACCGGCAAGCTGGTCGACATCGGTGAGGCCGTCGGCATCGTCGCCGCGCAGTCCATCGGTGAGCCCGGCACGCAGCTGACCATGCGTACGTTCAAGCAGGAAGGCGGCGTCGGTGAGGACATCACCGGTGGTCTTCCTCGCGTGCAGGAGCTGTTCGAGGCCCGCGTGCCCCGCAACACCGCTCCGATCGCGGACGTCACCGGTCGGGTGAACATCGAGGTGGGCGAGAAGTTCTACAAGATGACGATCGTCCCGGATGACGGTGGCGAAGAAGTCGTCTACGAGAAGCTCACCCGTCGTCAGCGCCTCAAGGTGTTCAAGCACGAGGACGGCTCCGAGCGCTTGCTCAAGGATGGCGACCACGTCGTGGTCGGCCAGCAGCTGATGGAAGGCTCGGCCAACCCGCACGAGGTGCTGCGCGTCCAGGGCCCCCGCGAGGTGCAGATCCACCTCGTCAAGGAGGTTCAGGAGGTCTACCGCGCCCAGGGTGTGTCGATCCACGACAAGCACATCGAGGTCATCGTCCGGCAGATGCTGCGACGCGTCACGGTGATCGATTCGGGCGCAACGGAGTTCCTGCCCGGCTCGTTGACCGAGCGTGCGGAGTTCGAGTCCGAGAACCGTCGCGTGGTGGCTGAGGGTGGCGAACCCGCGGCCGGGCGACCGGTGCTCATGGGCATCACGAAGGCCTCGTTGGCGACTGATTCGTGGTTGTCGGCGGCGTCGTTCCAGGAGACCACGCGAGTCCTGACGGATGCGGCGATCAACTGCCGCAGCGACAGGCTCAACGGTCTGAAGGAGAACGTGATCATCGGCAAGCTGATCCCGGCCGGTACAGGTATCGCCCGCTACCGGGACATCCAGGTGCAGCCGACCGAGGAAGCTCGGGCCGCCGCGTACACGATCCCGTCCTACGAGGATCAGTACTACAGCCCGGACTTCGGCCAGGGCGCCGGCCAGGCCGTGCCGCTGGACGACTACGGATTCAGCGACTACCGCTAGTCACCTTATCTGCGCGAGCAGACGCGAAGGTCCCCGCACGCTCGTCGTGTCGGGGACTTTTGCGTCTGGTGGGCAGTCCACAGAGGCGTATTGATCCACAGATTCGCGATCGGGACTGGTGTTGATCGTGGCTCGACACAACGCTCGACACCATGGACATCGACGAGACGTTCAGTGCCAACGGTGGTTTGGCAACTAGCCAACAGTTGCTGAACGTCATGTCGCGCAAGATGCTGGCGTCGCGTTCGGACGGGCGCGATGGTTCGGGTGTGGCACGGCGTGTACGCCCCGTTGCCCCCGGGCATCCTCGGACAACTCGCGGGACTGGACTTGATGGCGGGCAGGTCGATCGTCGCGTGCTCGAACACGGCCGCCAACCTGTACGGATTCGACACCGAGAGCGACAGCCGAATCCACGTGCTCGATCCGATCGTCCGAATGCGACCGTCAGCGACCCTCATGGTGCATCAACGGGTGGGTGCTCCGCTTCGCCGCATCGACGGGCGACTTGCCACGGCGCCTGCATGGACCGCGATCGAAGTCCCACGGACCCTTCGCCGTCCGCGCGCGCTGGCCATGCTCGACTGCGCGCTGCGGAGCGGAACGTGTTCGCGTGAAGAACTCACGGCGACCGTCCGCGAGCAGAAGGGACGCCGCGGAATAATCAAGGTGCGAGAACTCCTGGTCCACGCCGACGCGCGCGCAGAGTCTCCGACGGAGAGCGAGGCGCGCCTCGTCTTCATCGATGGCGGGCTGCCACTCCCGGAGTTGCAGTACGAGATCGTCGACCACTCCGGTCGGCTGTGGCGGGTCGACTTCGCGTGGCCAGACGCAATGGTGATTGCGGAGTACGACAGTGTCGACTGGCATGCGAATCCGGCGGCGTTCAAGCACGACCGGATGAAGACCGCCCGCCTACAAGAATGCGGGTGGACGGTGATTCCGATGGTGGTCGATGACATTCGGCGAACGCCGTTCGACCTCGTCGGTCGCATCTTCCATCATCTCGACTGCGCGCCGCTAGGCGGATCAGCAGACGCAAAGGTCCCCGGCAGGAGGTGATTCGGGGTGCTTTTGTGTCTGCTCAGGGTAGAGGCGTCGGACGGCCGACCTAAACTGGCGTCATGCTGATCGGTTCGCACGTTCACGACGACGATCCCCTGTCCGCCGCCGACGCCGAGGGCGCCGAGGTGGTGCAGTTCTTCCTGGGCAACCCGCAGAGTTGGAAGAAGCCGAAGCCAAGGGAGGACGCCGACGTGCTGCGGGCGTCGACAGTCCCGCTGTACGTACACGCGCCGTATCTGATCAACGTGGCGTCGGCCAACAACCGCGTCCGCATTCCGTCGCGCAAGATCCTGCAAGACACGTGCGACGCGGCGGCGGACATCAATGCGACGGCGGTCATCGTGCACGGCGGGCACGCCGACGACACCGACATGGAGGCCGGTTTCGAGCGTTGGGTCAAGGCGCTGGCCAGCCTCAAGACCGACGTTCCGGTGTACCTCGAGAACACCGCGGGCGGCGATCATGCGATGGCACGCCACTTTGACACCATCGCACGACTGTGGGATCACATCGGCGACAAGGGAATTGGTTTCTGCCTCGACACCTGCCACGCCTGGGCGGCGGGCGAGGCGCTGATCGACGCCGTCGAGCGGATCAAGGGCATCACCGGCCGTATCGACCTGGTGCACTGCAACGACTCACGTGACGCCGCCGGGTCCGGCGCGGACCGGCACGCCAACTTCGGCACCGGTCAGATCGACCCGCAGCTGCTCGTGGCGGTCGTCAAGGCCGCCGATGCCCCCGTCATCTGCGAGACATCCGATCAGGGTCGTAAGGACGACATCGCCTTCTTGCGCGACCACGTCTGAGGATCAGCTGAATTTGTTCAGTTGAGGGCTGCGCAGGCGCGCAGTGATCCCTCCGGTGAAGCCGTGGTCATCGGATTCGCAGCCCTAATCGCCGCGGTGTCACTGCTTGCGGGCTGTGTGGCGCCCGGGTCCGCCGAGCCGTCGGGATCCCCCGTGGGTTCGAGCGCTCACGCGATGACCTTCGGTGGGCTCGATCGCGGTTACCGCCTCTACATCCCCGACAGGGTGGCGTCCCCCGCTCCGCTGGTGGTGATGCTGCATGGTGGCTTCGGGAGCGCCCAGCAGGCCGAAAGCGCTAGCCGACGATGTAGACCTTGCGCAGCGCCTCGGTGACGGTCCAGACGGTCTCGGTGCCCACCGCCAGTCGGACGACGTCTCCGGGTCCGAGTTGCAGCTTCGGGCTGCCGTTGGCGAACTCCACGGTGGCCGAGCCGGATATGACGACGAACACCTCGTCGGTCTCGACGTCGCGCATGACGCCGGGTGTCATCTCCCAGACACCGATCTCCATGCCGTCGAAGTCGTCGATCGCGATCGCACCCGTGGTGGGCTCGCCGCGGCTGGACTGGGCGGCCGGCACTGGGTCGTAATCGAGTTCGATCGCGGCTGCGTGCACGACGGAGTTGGGATCCATGGCATCACCTTGCGCGCGAGCGTGCGCGTTGGCACGCTCTCGCGCGGCGTGTCGTGAGCGAACACGCACCCTCGCGCCAGGAGGGGTCACATCTGACCGAGCGTGAATCGCTAGCCAACTGCGATCAAACAGCGGGTTAACTAGGATCAGCGGGGACTTCACTCCGCCCGTCTCCGAAAGGCCCGCGTGTCCGCAATCGACCAGTCGTCACGTGCGCTGACGCGTGCCGAGGACTCCACAGCGACGCGGGAGCGACGGCTGCAGATCGTGCGGTGGACGGCGATCGTGGTCTGGGCGGGTGTCGTCGTCTATCGCACCGCCACCGACGGCTTTGCGTTCAATCGAGAGTTGTTGCTGCTCTACATCTGTACGGGCCTGGCCGCCGCCAGCATCGGACAGGGGCGGCGCGTCCTCTACCTGCTGCGGGACTGGCTGCCGTTCGCACTCGTGCTCGTCGCCTATGACCTGAGCAGGGGAGCGGCGACGCTGATCGGGCGGCCCACGATGTGGCATTGGCAGGCCGATGCGGACCGCTGGCTGTTCTTCGGGACGATGCCGACGGTGTGGCTGCAGGAACGGCTGAAGCTGCCCCAACCGCCGTGGTGGGAGGTGGTCATCAGCTCCGTCTACATGTCGTTCTTCATCCTCCCGTACGTCGTGGCGGCGGTGCTGTGGATGCGCGACCGCGACGAGTGGAAGGCCTTCGTCCGACTGTTCGTCGGGCTGTCATTCGCGGGCCTGGTGATCTACGCGCTACTGCCCGCGGCACCACCGTGGGCCGCCGCGCGCTGCACGGCCGATGACGTCGCAGGCGGGCCGTCGAACCCGCAGTGCATGTTCGGGTCCGCCCGCGGTGTGCCCGATGGGGGACTGCTTGGGGCCATGCAGGCGAACCACGACGGTGCGAACGTGTGGGTCGAGCGCATCGTCGCGCGGGGTTGGGGCAACCTGAATCTGCACTCGGCGACGGTGCTGCTCGATCAGGGTCAGGCCAGTGTCAACCTCGTCGCGGCGATTCCGTCGCTCCATGCCGGGCTGACCGCCGCGGTGTCGGCGTTCATCTGGACCCGGGTGCGGCCCAGGTGGCACCCACTGCTGGTGGCGTATCCATTGATCATGGCGTTCACGCTGGTGTACACCGCGGAACACTACGTCGTCGACATCCTGCTCGGCTGGGCCCTCGCGGCGGTCGTGGTGACCGCGCTGAACCGGTACGAGGCGCGCCGGCGGCGCGAATGCACGGTCGTCGAACCCGCCCTTCTTCAGCCGCCGGAGAGGTAGACCCTCCGCGCGAGCGTGCGTGTTCGCTTTCTCTGGCGCGGTGTGTCGTGTACCAACACGCACGCTCGCGGCGGCGAGGGGAGGAAAGAAGCTCGTTACGTGTCTTGTGCAGTTGTCGAGAAAATGTAACAGTGGTGGCATGTCAGACACGCACGTCGTCATCAATCAGGTCTCTCCGCTTGAGGACTACAACCCCGCGACGTCGCCGGTGCTCGCCGAGGCCCTGATCCGCGAGGGTGGCGAGTGGGGCATCGACGAGGTCGCCGCCCTCGGCGCGCTGGCGGGTGGCAGCCAGGCTCAGCGCTGGGGTGAGCTCGCCGATCGCAACCAGCCCGTCCTGCGCACCCACGACCGCTGCGGCCACCGCATCGACGAGGTCGAGTACGACCCCGCCTACCACGAACTGATGAAGGTCGCGGTCGGCCACGGCCTGCACGCCGCACCGTGGGCCGATGACCGCACCGGGGCCCACGTCGTGCGCGCCGCCAAGACCTCGGTGTGGACGCCGGAGGCCGGTCACGTCTGCCCGATCTCGATGACCTACGCCGTCGTACCCGCGCTGCGCCACAACCCCGAACTGTCCGCGATCTACGAGCCGCTGCTGACCAGTCGAACGTATGACCCCGAACTCAAGCTCCCGACCACCAAGGCCGGCCTCACCGCGGGCATGTCGATGACGGAGAAACAGGGCGGCTCCGACGTCCGCGCGGGCACCACGCAGGCTGCTCCCAATTCCAAGCCGAACGGGGACGGGACCTTCAGCCTCATCGGCCACAAGTGGTTCACCTCGGCCCCGATGTGCGACGTCTTTCTGGTCCTCGCGCAGGCCCCCGGCGGACTGAGCTGCTTCTTCCTGCCACGCATCCTGCCCGACGGCACGCGAAACCGAATGTTCCTGCAGCGCCTCAAGGACAAGCTCGGCAACCACGCCAATGCGTCGAGCGAGGTCGAGTACGACGGCGCCACGGCCTGGCTGGTCGGCGAAGAGGGCCGGGGCGTGCCGACCATCATCGAGATGGTTAACCTGACCCGGCTGGACTGCACCCTCGGCAGCGCGACGAGCATGCGCACCGGACTGATGCGGGCGATCCACCACGCCCAGCACCGAAAGGCGTTCGGCGCGTATCTGATCGACCAACCCCTGATGCGCAACGTGCTCGCCGACCTCGCCGTCGAAGCCGAAGCCGCCACCATGCTGGCGATGCGGATGGCCGGCGCCACCGATGCCGCGGTCCGCGGCGATGAGCGCGAAACCCTGCTCCGTCGCATCGGTCTCGCGGCGGGCAAGTACTGGGTGTGCAAGCGTGCCACCCCGCACGCCGCGGAATCGATGGAGTGTCTCGGCGGCAACGGCTACGTCGAGGAGTCCGGCATGCCGCGGCTGTACCGCGAGGCCCCGCTGATGGGAATCTGGGAGGGTTCCGGCAATGTGAGCGCGCTGGATACGTTGCGCGCCATGGCTACTCGACCCGAATGCGTCGACGTGATGTTCGACGAACTGAGCCGCACGGTGGGCCAGGATCCGCGCCTGGACGCCCACGTAGCGTCGCTGCGCACGGAACTCGACGATCTGGAGACCATCCAGTACCGGGCGCGCAAGATCGCCGAGGACATCTCGCTCGCACTGCAGGGCTCGCTGCTGGTGCGCTACGGCCACCCCGCGGTGGCCGAGGCGTTCCTGGCCAGCCGACTGGGCGGCCAGTGGGGTGGGGCGTTCGGCACGCTGCCCACGGGGTTGGACCTTGCGCCGATCATCGAGCGGGCGTTGGTCAAGGGATGACACCCTCCGCCGAGCAGACGCAAATGTGTCCTAAACGACGGCGTGTCGGAGACTTTTGCGTCTGCTCGCGCCGGGGGATGGATTGCGGATGACCCATGCGATCAGGCCCGTCGACTTCGGCAACCTCAAGACGATGACCTACGAGGTCACCGACCGGGTTGCCCGAATCACGTTCAACCGCCCCGAAAAGGGCAATGCGATCCTCGCCGACACCCCGCTGGAGCTGTCGGCGCTGGTGGAGCGCGCCGACCTCGATCCCAACGTCCACGTGATGCTGATATCTGGCCGAGGCGCAGGCTTCTGCGCGGGCTTCGACCTGTCCGCCTACGCTGACCGCACGTCGTCCGCGGGTGGGACGGGGAACTACAAGGGCACCGTGCTCGACGGCAAGACCCAGGCGATCAATCATCTGCCCGATCAGCCGTGGGACCCGATGATCGACTACCAGATGATGAGCCGGTTCGTTCGCGGCTTCGCCAGCCTGATGCACGCCGACAAGCCGACGGTGGTCAAGATTCACGGCTACTGCGTCGCGGGCGGGACCGACATCGCCCTGCACGCCGACCAGGTGATCGCGGCGTCCGACGCGAAGATCGGCTACCCGCCGATGCGGGTGTGGGGAGTGCCTGCCGCGGGACTCTGGGCACATCGCCTCGGCGATCAGCGAGCGAAACGCCTTCTCTTCACCGGTGATTGCATCAGCGGTGCGCAGGCCGCCGAGTGGGGGCTCGCGATCGAGGCGCCGGAGCCGGAGGATCTCGACGAGCGCACCGAGAACCTCGTCGGACGCATCGCCGCCATGCCGGTCAATCAGCTGATCATGGCCAAGCTGGCGCTCAACACCGCGCTGTACAACCAGGGCATCGTCACCAGTCGGATGGTCAGCACGGTGTTCGACGGCGTCGCACGCCACACGCCCGAGGGGCACGCCTTCGTCGCCGAAGCCACCGAGCACGGCTTCCGCGATGCGGTAAAGGCACGTGACGAACCCTTCGGCGACGCGGGCCGCAAGACATCCGGGGTCTAGATGACGACCAGGGCGCTGACCCGGCTGACGGCTCGATCGGTGGTGCTCAGCGTGCTGCTCGGCGCCCACCCCGCCTGGGCATCGGCGAGCGAACTGGTCAGGCTCACAGCGGATTTCGGTATCAGAAAACCAACACTACGGGTAGCACTGACGCGAATGGTCGGTGCCGGTGACCTGGTGCGCTCGGCGGACGGCTACCGGCTCTCCGACCGGCTGCTCGCGCGGCAGCAGCGTCAGGACGGCGCACTTGACCCCAAGCTGCGCCGTTGGGGCGGCACGTGGACGACCCTGGTCATCACCAGCGTCGGCATTGACGCTAGAACGCGGGCGTCACTGCGAATGACGTTGCACGACAGACGATTCGCCGAGCTACGCGAGGGCGTGTGGATGCGTCCCGCGAATCTGGACCTAGAGTTGACCGACGACTTGCGGGGTCGGGTGCGGGCGCTGCGTGCTCGTGACGACGACTCGGCCGGCTTGGCGGCGATGCTCTGGGATCTGCCTTCCTGGGCGCAGACCGGACACCGCCTGCTCGAGGACATGTCCGGCGCCGCGGACGTACCGGCCCGGTTCGTGGCCGCCGCGGGCATGGTGCGTCACCTGCTCGCCGATCCGGTGCTGCCGACGGAACTACTGCCCGACGACTGGCCGGGTCCCGCACTGCGGCTGGTCTATCACGACTTCGCCGCCGAGCTGGTGGCGCGACGCGACACCGAGATGATGGAGGCACGATGACTGATCCTGGTGGCGTTCGGGTGGAACGCAACGGCCCCGTCACGACGGTGATCATGAATCGGCCCGAGGCCCGCAATGCGGTCAACGGTCCCGCCGCCGCGGGCCTGTTCGCCGCATTCGACGAATTCGACCGCGACGAGTCGGCGGCGGTCGCGGTACTCTGGGGCGACAACGGAACCTTCTGCGCTGGAGCAGATCTCAAGGCCTTCGGGACGCCGGACGCCAACCCGGTCCACCGCACCGGACCCGGGCCGATGGGCCCGTCGCGAATGACCCTGTCCAAGCCCGTCATCGCTGCGGTCAGTGGGTTCGCGGTGGCCGGGGGGTTGGAACTGGCGCTGTGGTGCGACATGCGCGTGGCCGAGGAGGACGCCGTCTTGGGTGTCTACTGCCGCCGGTGGGGGGTGCCGCTGATCGACGGTGGCACGGTGCGTCTTCCGCGGCTCATCGGGCACAGCCGCGCGATGGACCTCATCCTCACCGGCCGCAGTGTCGACGCAGGCGAGGCGTTCGCGATCGGACTCGCCAACCGTGTCGTACCGCATGGTCAGGCCCGCGCCGCAGCCGAGGCCTTGGCTGCCGAGCTGGCCGCGCTGCCGCAGCAGTGCCTTCGGGCCGACCGACTGTCCGCACTCGACCAGTGGGGCATGTCGGAGAAGGACGCGATGGACGCCGAGTTCGGCAGCATGTCCAAGGTCGCGGCCGAATCACTCGCCGGCGCTAGGCGATTCGCCGATGGGGCGGGACGGCACGGCACCAGGGCGTGACGGTCAGCCCTTCCTGATCGAGTTCCCCGACCCCGTATCGTTGACCTTCGGGTCGCCGTCGGAGTAGGTGACGGTGTTGTTGAGGCCGACGACGCTCAGACCGTTGTCGATCTTCTCGAACGTGATCTTGTTGTCGGCCCCACCGATGTTCACGTTGGCGCATGTGCCCTTGACCGTCAGGGTGTTGTTGGAGCCGCCGATGGTCAGCGACTTCCCGTCCGCGCAGTCGATGTCGGCGGTGGTCCCGACCGATCCATAGTTGATGGTGTTGGCGATCTCGACCTGCACGCCGGACGTCCCGGCCGTCACCGTCGGCGCGTTGGAGTCCGAACTGTTCGAGCCGCAACCGGCCAGGCCCACCGCGGCAGCGGTCGCCAATGCAGCGGAGGCGGCGACGAGTCTGAGCGAGTGCGTACGCATGACTACGCGGGTACCGGGTCGATGCGGTTCGTCAGGCCTAGTTCACGGCCCCGATCCAGGACCGCCGGATCGCCGTCGTGGTGTATCACCGTCTGGTTGAAGCAGTAGACCTTGATGTGGGTGTTACCGTTCTCGGCCTGCGCGGCGGGGGTGCCGACGGACAGAACGTCCGAAACGGCGTTCACGCCTGCCGCCATCGAAGTGCCCAACGCCCGCCAACCCACCGTGGTCCCCCTCGCGTCGCAGCCTTGATCCTTCCGCAGGACTCTACGGTGCCGAACGGTGCCGGTGACGCCACTTCGCCGGTTTCGACGACCGTCGGTCAGGTCAGAGTCGATGGGCCGTTGGTGCTGGGTAGCGTTTGCAGACGATGCGCTGGCGGGTCGGACGGGTGCCACGGCATCCGCTGCGGCGCCAGCCACGATGGTGGGCGTGGCCGCGTGTTCACAGACCGTCGGCGGGACCGCCGAGCGGGCTCGACCCGGGGCGCTCGACGCGCGGCGCAGCTACGGATACGTCGACGAACCGTTGCGGACTTCTGCACGACGACTCGATCAAGGAACTGCTGGGCGGGAACAGTGTGGTGAAGCCCGTCAGTGGCGCCGTGTGTCAGTACCTCCTGATCGCCGACGGGGGTCTCGTCGACGTCGTCTTCTCCTGGTTTGACCTCTCCTGGTTCGACAAGGGCAGCCTCGACCGCGAACGCGGCGTTGCCACCGACCGAGGCTCGCGCATCACGGACACCGACGTCGCGCGGCACTTGGCATTCGTGGCCCAACGCCCGGACAACCCGAACGCCTGCTCGGCCACTGCGGCCGCCGGTTCGGGGGTGCTGACGTGGTGGGTGCAGTTCCGCCCAAGCGCAGGCGATCCCTGCGCGGCCGCGGAGAAACTCGGGTGTCGGCCACGCTGTCAGCGGACCTATGACGAGGATGCGACGACGCCTGCACCGCCGTCTCTGGATCCCAGCGTGGATCGACACTCCTCAGCAGTGTCGTGGTCAGCGACGCCGGCTGCTTCTGGCAGGAGAACACGGCGATCGGAGACGTCGGCGTCGGGATGGGCATCTCGACGTGGTGGTATCGCGGCAGCGATCTGGACACAGAGCGGTCATTCGAACAGAACGCGGGCCGCAGCCCGACCGAGATGGCGGTCAACGGCAACACGGGGTTCAAGGCCTCCGACGACAATGCGTGCAGCATCTACGTGGCCAAGGGAAGCGACGTCATCACCTGGTCGGTCCAGACGGTCAACCCCGGCATGCTGCCGGATCTGTGCTCGATCACGGAGACGCTCGCCCAGCTCAGCCAGGACAGAGTGAACTGACCGACCGTGGTCGGGGGTTACAGTCAACCACTGTCCTCGCGTCAGGACGCGTGATGTTCATCCGTCGATCCGAAGGACCCAACCCCATGGCAGCTCGGTCGGAGTCGTCATCCGGCACGGGCCGAACGCGAAGCCCGGCCAGGGCCACCAAGCTCAGCCGCGACGCCATCGTGAACGCTGCGCTGACGTTCCTTGACCGCGAGGGCTGGGACGCGCTCACGATCAATGCGCTGGCGATGCAGCTCGGCACGAAGGGACCGTCGCTGTACAACCACGTCGACAGTCTCGAAGACCTTCGCCGCACGGTGCGGATGCGCGTCGTCGACGACATCATCGGGATGCTCAACACGGTGGGGGACGGCCGGACCCGCGACGACGCGGTGGTGTCGATGGCGAGCGCCTACCGCAGCTACGCCCACCACCACCCCGGCCGCTACTCGGCCTTCACGCGGATGCCGCTGGGTGGCGACGATCCGGAGTACACCGAGGCGACGCGCGCGGCGGCCGAGCCGGTGATCGCGGTCCTGACGTCGTACGGGCTCGAGGGTGAGAACGGGTTCTTCGCGGCGCTGGAGTTCTGGTCGGCCCTGCACGGTTTCGTGCTTCTGGAGATGACCGGGGTCATGGATGCGATCGATACCGACGCCGTGTTCACCGACATGGTGCTGCGGCTGGCGGCCGGAATGGAGCGGCGATGAGCGCTTGCGCGAAGAGCAGACGGGTGCGATGAGCGCTTGCGCGAAGAGCAGACGGGTGCGCTGAAACGGCCGTGAAGGACCCTGAAGCGCCCAGCTTGGGGGCGGCTCCCACGCGCTTTGACCTGCGTGCCCGCGGACAGGTATTGTGATCGATCGTGCCTGGCCGATAGGGCGCTTGGGGCTGTGACGCCCGCAAGCAAGCCTGCACGCCGGGCCAATTCGCATGTCCACGACGCATCGACGATATTCGGTGCGCGGGCGCGTGCGACACACCCGGCCGCGGCGTAAGGCGGCACAGCGTAACCGCAGTACACAGACGTGAGAATGACCTTAGTAACAGACGAGCAGTAGCAGGAAGCAACAGAGAAAGCCGGTACATGCCAACCATCAACCAGCTGGTCCGCAAGGGTCGCCGGGACAAGATCGCGAAGGTCAAGACCGCGGCCCTCAAGGGCAGCCCGCAGCGTCGCGGCGTGTGCACACGCGTGTACACGACCACCCCGAAGAAGCCGAACTCGGCACTTCGCAAGGTCGCGCGCGTCAAGCTGACCTCCGGGATAGAGGTCACCGCCTACATCCCCGGTGAGGGCCACAACCTGCAGGAGCACTCGATGGTGCTGGTGCGCGGTGGTCGTGTGAAGGACCTCCCCGGCGTTCGCTACAAGATCATCCGCGGCTCGCTCGACACCCAGGGTGTCAAGAGCCGCAAGCAGGCTCGGAGCCGCTACGGCGCCAAGAAGGAGAAGAGCTAATGCCGCGCAAGGGCCCCGCACCCAAGCGGCCGCTGGTCAACGACCCTGTTTACGGTTCGCAGCTGGTCACCCAGCTCGTCAACAAGGTTCTGCTGGATGGGAAGAAATCCCTCGCCGAACGTATCGTCTATGGAGCGCTCGAACAGGCCCGTGACAAGACCGGTACCGATCCGGTCGTCACCCTCAAGCGCGCCCTCGACAACGTGAAGCCGGCGCTGGAGGTGCGCAGCCGTCGTGTTGGTGGCGCCACCTATCAGGTTCCCGTCGAGGTTCGCCCCGAGCGGTCGACCACGCTGGCGTTGCGATGGCTGGTGAGCTTCTCGAAGCAGCGCCGGGAGAAGACCATGATCGAACGCCTGGCCAACGAGCTGCTGGACGCGAGCAACGGCCTGGGAGCCGCCGTCAAACGACGCGAGGACACCCACAAGATGGCCGAGGCGAACCGGGCCTTCGCGCACTACCGCTGGTGATTGCAGCCGGCGGTTAGGCAGAGCCGAGCGCCGGTCGCACACCAACAACCGACAAGCAAGAAAGAGTGGGAAGACGCCGTGGCACAGGACGTGCTCACCGACCTGACCAAGGTCCGCAACATCGGCATCATGGCGCACATCGATGCCGGTAAGACGACGACGACCGAGCGAATTCTCTACTACACCGGTATCAGCTACAAGATCGGTGAGGTGCACGACGGCGCCGCCACGATGGACTGGATGGAGCAGGAGCAGGAGCGGGGTATCACCATTACCTCGGCTGCCACCACCTGCTTCTGGGACGGCAACCAGATCAACATCATCGACACCCCCGGGCACGTCGACTTCACCGTCGAGGTGGAGCGCTCGCTCCGGGTTCTTGACGGCGCCGTTGCCGTGTTCGACGGCAAGGAAGGCGTGGAGCCGCAGTCCGAGCAGGTCTGGCGTCAGGCCGACAAGTACGACGTGCCGCGCATCTGCTTCGTCAACAAGATGGACAAGATCGGCGCGGACTTCTACTTCACCGTGCGCACCATCGAGGAGCGCCTCGGCGCCAGGGCGCTGCCGATCCAGCTGCCCATCGGTTCCGAGGGCGACTTCGAAGGCATCGTCGACCTGGTCGAGATGAAGGCCAAGGTTTGGCGTGGCGAGACCAAGCTCGGTGAGACCTACGAGACCATCGAGATCCCGGCCGAGCTTCAGGAGCAGGCCGACGGGTACCGCACCAAGCTTCTCGAGACGGTCGCCGAGACCGACGAGGCACTGTTGGAGAAGTACTTCGGCGGCGAAGAGCTCACGGTCGAGGAAATCAAGGGCGCGATTCGCAAGCTGACCGTCAACTCCGAGATCTACCCGGTGCTGTGCGGCAGTGCGTTCAAGAACAAGGGCGTTCAGCCCATGCTCGACGCCGTGATCGACTACCTGCCCTCGCCCCTGGACGTCGAGTCCGTGACCGGACACGTGCCGGGCAAGGAAGACGAGTTGGTCACCCGCAAGCCGTCGACGACGGAGCCGTTCTCGGCGCTGGCGTTCAAGGTTGCCACCCACCCGTTTTTCGGCAAGCTCACCTACGTCCGCGTGTACTCGGGCAAGGTCGACTCCGGCGCCCAGGTCGTCAACGCGACCAAGGGAAAGAAGGAGCGTCTGGGCAAGCTGTTCCAGATGCACTCCAACAAGGAGAACCCGGTCGAGACGGCCGCCGCAGGACACATCTACGCGGTGATCGGTCTGAAGGACACCACCACCGGTGACACCTTGAGCGATTCGCAGCATCAGGTCGTGCTCGAGTCGATGACCTTCCCCGATCCGGTGATCGAGGTGGCCATCGAGCCCAAGACGAAGAGCGACCAGGAGAAGCTGTCCCTGGCGATCCAGAAGCTTGCCGAGGAAGACCCGACCTTCAAGGTCCACCAGGACTCGGAGACCGGCCAGACGGTCATCGGCGGCATGGGCGAGCTTCACCTCGACATCCTGGTCGACCGCATGCGTCGCGAGTTCAAGGTCGAGGCCAACGTCGGCAAGCCGCAGGTGGCCTACAAGGAGACCATCAAGCGCAAGGTCGAGAAGGTCGAGTTCACCCACAAGAAGCAGACCGGTGGCTCCGGTCAATTCGCGAAGGTTCTCGTCAGCATCGAGCCGTTCACCGGCGAAGACGGCGCGACCTACGAGTTCGAGAACAAGGTCAGCGGCGGCCGCATCCCGCGCGAGTACATCCCGTCCGTGGATGCCGGTGCGCAGGACGCCATGCAGTACGGCGTGCTCGCCGGCTACCCGTTGGTGAACGTCAAACTCACCCTGCTCGACGGTGCGTACCACGACGTCGACTCTTCGGAGATGGCGTTCAAGATTGCCGGTTCCCAGGTGCTGAAGAAGGCTGCTGCGCAAGCTCAGCCGACCATTCTGGAGCCCGTCATGGCCGTCGAGGTCACCACGCCCGAAGACTACATGGGTGAAGTGATTGGCGACCTGAACTCCCGCCGTGGTCAGATTCAAGCCATGGAGGAGCGCAGTGGTGCCCGCGTAGTGCGGGCTACAGTGCCGCTGTCGGAGATGTTCGGCTACGTCGGAGACCTCAGGTCGAAGACCCAGGGCCGGGCGAATTACTCCATGGTGTTCGACTCCTACGCCGAAGTTCCGGCGAACGTGTCGAAGGAGATCATCGCGAAGGCAACGGGACAGTAGTCCCGGCGCATGGCGGCGACCACACAACTGAAAACCTGAACAACTGAAAACCTGAAAACCAGACACACTGCTCTAAACAAGCACCAATAAGTCCAGGAGGACACAGAAGTGGCGAAGGCGAAGTTCGAGCGGACGAAGCCGCACGTCAACATCGGGACCATCGGTCACGTTGACCACGGCAAGACCACGCTTACCGCAGCAATCACCAAGGTTCTGCACGATAAGTACCCGACGTTGAACGAGTCGCGCGCATTCGACCAGATCGACAATGCGCCCGAGGAGCGTGAGCGCGGCATCACGATCAACATCTCGCATGTTGAGTACCAGACCGAGAAGCGTCACTACGCGCACGTCGACGCCCCGGGCCACGCGGACTACATCAAGAACATGATCACCGGTGCCGCCCAGATGGACGGCGCAATCCTGGTGGTTGCCGCAACTGACGGCCCGATGCCCCAGACGAAGGAGCACGTGCTGCTCGCTCGTCAGGTCGGCGTGCCCTACATCCTGGTCGCACTGAACAAGGCCGACATGGTCGACGACGAGGAGCTCCTCGAGCTCGTCGAGATGGAGGTCCGCGAACTGCTGGCCGCCCAGGAGTTCGACGAGGACGCTCCCGTCATCCAGGTCTCGGCGCTCAAGGCGCTCGAGGGTGACGCGAAGTGGGTCAAGGCCGTTGAGGACCTCATGGACGCGGTCGACGAGTCCATCCCGGATCCCGTCCGCGAGACCGAGAAGCCGTTCCTCATGCCCGTCGAGGACGTCTTCACGATCACCGGCCGCGGCACCGTGGTCACCGGTCGTGTCGAGCGCGGCATCATCAACGTGAACGAGGAAGTGGAGATCGTCGGCATCAAGACGACGACCACCAAGACCACGGTCACCGGTGTCGAGATGTTCCGCAAGCTGCTCGATCAGGGCCAGGCGGGCGACAACGTCGGTCTGCTGGTTCGTGGCGTGAAGCGTGAGGACGTCGAGCGCGGCCA
>JBBRTH010000087.1:0-18024 GCA_038244615.1 Mycobacteriales bacterium
ACGATCACGTCGGCCCGTTCGGCTGGTGCGAGCAGCAGCGAGTGCTGATCGACGTTGCCGACGTCGAATCGGGTCGGGTCGGTGATCCACGTCGTCTCGTGGGCGGGGACCACGGCCGGGGTCGGCAGGAAGCCGCCCTCGTTGCCGATCTGGATCCAGTCAGGGCCCTTGGGGCTCTTCGTGGTGTCCGGCGTCGGCGTGACGACCGGGTCGGTCTGCGCCAGGGCGACCTCGCTGGACTTCAGCGCGACCTCGGTGCCGGTGGCCGGATCGGCCACGTACCAGGACAGGTTCCAGAACCGGTCGTCGGAACCGTTGAGGATCCGGAACCGGTACGACTTGGGCTCCATGGTCGTCGTCGGGTAGGCGGTTCCGTTTACGACCGGCGTGTCGTGGAAGGCCTCCATGCCGACCGAGTTGTTGGGCGTCGAAGGGATCAGGGCCGGCTCGCAGAATGCAGCCACGTTCGGGTCGCAGGTGGGGTCGTAGTAGGGGTTGGCCATCGGCGGGTACTTGGCGTCCTTCGCCGGCGGCCAGAACCACGGGCCGTAGAACCAGCGACCGAACGCGCTCATCCCGCTGGGGTCGCCGGGGTTCTGCGCGGGCATGTAGACGTGCGGCTGCCAGAGGTTGCCCTGCCCGCCCCACTTCGTCGAATCCCAGGTCGGGTCGAGCTGAGCCATCCGCGTCGCGCTCGGCACGAAGGTCTTGTCCTGGATGGTGAGCGACGTGCCCATGCCCAGACCGTCAAGGGCGCCGCCGGGAGCCATCAGCTTCTGTTCGGTGTCATCGGTGATCATGTAGCCGGCTTCCTCGCCGGCATACACGTTGAGACGCGTGATGCCCCACGAGTGGTCGTGGTAGAACATCATCCGCGCGCTCTGCTGGTTGGTGTAGAAGAAGGTCTCCGCACCGGGACCCGGGTCCGGCATGTCCGGCACGTTGCTGACGCTCACACCCTTCGGGTACGCGGTGTTCTCACCGGTCGGGGTGACCCACTGGTGTGGCGTACCGTCGCTGATCCACGGGGTGATGCCGCCGTGCAGGTGCAGCGTGGCACGGTTCTCCGAGTAGCACGTGGTCGGCTTCGGCGTCTGCCCGCACATCGGGTTGCGCACACCGTCGAGGACGCTCTTCTCGTCCTTCGCCATGTCCATCGGGACCTGGGTGGTGGGGTCCAGCGTCATCATCTCAGGGCCGGCACCGGCGCCCATCACCGACGTGTCGACCGGGAGGAACAGGTCGCCATCCACGCCGGTGGGCAGCAGGTTGCGGAACAGCACCCGGACGGGCTTGTTCTTCGTGGCAATGATTGTCGGGCCGAGGTAGTGCGGCTTATCCACCCCGGTGAAGCTGATGGGGCTGTCGGGCTTGGCTGGGTCGAGGTTGGCGTTGCCGAGCGCGACCATCTTGCCCGGGGTCACGCTGGTCGAGAGCTGGACGTACCCGCGGAGAAGGGTGGCCGGCAGGTCGCGGTGGAACTTCATCCGGTACTGCACCACCGCGATCTCGTAGTAATCGGTGCCGGGGTAGGTGGTTGTGTCGGGCACTGCGACCGGGATGTACTGGCCCAGGTCGTTGGCGTTGCCCTCTCCCTGCCCAGGCAGGGTGTCGACGAATTTCTTGATTCCCGGGGTGAGGTAGCCCGCTCCGGGGGTCGTGACCACGATGTCGGTGACCGAACCCTTGACCGCCACTTTGGCGGTGGCGCTGGCGCCCTTGTCGGCGGTGCCGACGGTGTCGGCGATCGTCACGGTCGGTGCCGAGTCATAGCCCGCGCCGCCGTCGGTCACGTCGATCCGAGTGACGCCGATGGTGGCCTCGACCTTGGCCTCCTGGTCGGGAGCCGTCTTGCTGGCGTCGGTGAGGGTCACGGTCGGGGCTGAGGTGTACCCGCTGCCCGCATTCGCAAGGGCAACGCCGGTGACCACTCCGTTGGCGTCCATTGTCGCGCTGCCGGTGGCCTGCTCGCCGTCGGGGAGGTCAGGCTTGGAGATGTTCACCAGCGGCTGGGTCTGATAGCCCTTGCCGCCGTCGGTCAGCTTCAAGTTGTCGACTGTCCCGCTGGCCAGCGCGTGCGCCTCGGAGCCCGCAATTGGGTTCCCGCCCGTCAAGGTCACCGCGGGAGCGGTGAACCCGTAACCAGTCTCGTTGACGGCGATGCCGGTGATGACGCCGTTCGCGATCTTGGCGGTGGCCTTGGCCACCGTGGTCGGCGTGACCCCAGCTGTCGTGATCTCCACCGTCGGCGGGGCCGCGTAGCCAGCACCCGGGCTGGTCACAGTGACACCGGAGATGGCGCCAGTCTTCGGGTCGACCGAGGCCGTGGCTTCTGCGCCCGTGCCCGGGTCGGTGATGGTCGGCGTGACGTCGGCCCCGAAGGAGTAGGTGCGGTCGTGGGAGAAGTCCGGGTAGTTCGAGGCGCCGAGCGTGACCGTGCTGTTCGTGGCCGGCGCGATGTTGTTGGCCAGCGTCGGGTCACCGCTTGCCGGTGTGCTCAAGGTGTCTCCGCTGGCCGGGACGTCGGTGTCGACCGGGATGCCTTGGCCGTAGAAGCCGATCACGTCGTCCTTCTGCACTGGCACCGCCGGCACGGAATAGGTCTCAACCTCTCCGGTGGACACGGTCGGCGTCGGCACCTTCAGCTCGTCGCTGGAGTAGACGACGTTGTACTCCCCCGCAGCACCGGTGGGTCGCAGCACCAGCGCGTAGAAGAGGTTGCCCGCCGAAGTGGTCGGGCTCGCTCCGGCGGTGCCCTGGTTCCAGCTCTGGAAGTCGTTGAGAGTGCCGGCTGGCAGCCTGGTGTGGTCGAGCACCACCAGTACCGGACCGACCTCACCAGTCGGCTTCGCGTAATCGGTCGCGTACCTGCGCTCAGTCAGCGGGTTGCCGTAGAGGACCGGTGTCGGGGTCCCGACGTTGATCTTCACCATCGCATCCGCCAACGTCTGTGGGCTGTTCGCCCAGTTGGGGTACGGGCCGAAGTAGTGTGGCACCTTCGACGTGTCGGTGGCGCTCGAGGGGACTGCGGCTTCGGCTACAGTCGGTCCGAAGAAGTCGCGTAGCCCGCCCAAGGGGCCCATGCCGCTGATGAGCAGCGCGAACGCCACGATGACGGCCGGCCCGGCCAGGTGACGCCTCGGGGCCCGGAGGAAGGGTGGGCGGAAAGATGGTTGCATGGTGATTCTCCCGACACTCGGAGCGAGGGCTGCGGACTTTACGCAACGAGGATGCACACCGGATTTCCGAACCGGGCCGTTTATGACATAAGTGTCATCTGTGGGAGTCATCGCGCCCGTTGCGGGCCCCAAATGCGAAGGGGGCGACGGCTCGGTTCGCTGACCCGCCTCTGGGGCTGATTTCCGCGGATTTCCGCGGTTCTCATGTATGCCGGTTGCACGAGGGCGCCCTGCCGCTAGCCACTTGCGTTGATCAGCGCTGATGGTTCGGCTTGTGGATTGGCCGGGGGTTGTGGTGCCCGGTGATGGTGGATCGACCCTTCGGCTGAAGATGCCGCCGATAGAGCAGGGGCGTGAAAGCCGGAATGGTGCACCCCAGCGGAAGACTTGTCGCGATGGTGACCATCCACCTCCAATTGCCGGGAGGGCAGCTGGGCGCGGTCACCGGCGTTAGAGACCGGTAAGAAATTCCTTTCCGCGTGCGCCTTCCCGTGGGAGATACTTGGCTGGTCGGTCTCGCGAAAGCGGTGTCGAGAACCCTTAGCAACGATGCCAGGAGACCGAATGACTATGACTCAGTTAGCCCTCGATGACGCTGTGGCGCAGGTGACGGTGGTAGCCGCCGCTCATGCCCAACAGGTCGACACTGACGGCAGCTATCCCGTCGATTCGGTCGCAGCGCTCCGGTCGAGCGGGCTGCTCGGCTTGGTGATCAGCGAGGAGGATGGCGGCATGGGGGCCGGGCCTGTCGAGTTCACCGAGGTACTCGGTGCCATCGCGGCGGCGTGTGGTTCGACGGCGATGATTTACCTCATGCATGTCGCGGCCGCGGTGACGGTGGCATCCGGCCCGCCGGTCGGGATGCCGGACCTTCTTTCTCGGATGGCTTCGGGTGAGGTGCTTGGCACTCTGGCGTTTAGCGAGAAGGGGTCGCGCTCACACTTTTGGGCACCCGTGTCGGAGTCTGTGGCCGAAGGGGATAATCTTCGCTTCACCGCCTACAAAAGCTGGGTCACCTCGGCTGGCTACGCCGATGTCTATGTGATGTCATCCAAGAGCGCGGTCGACCCCGAGACGGTCGACCTGTACGCGATCCCGGCCGGTACCGACGGTTTGGATATCGCCGGACCCTGGAGTGGTCTGGGGTTACGCGGCAACGCATCGAGCCCGATGTCGATCGCGGTGACCATTCCCTCCGGTTACCGCGTCGGTGAGGCGGGCAGCGGGTTCGGCACAATGATGGCCACCGTGCTGCCGTGGTTCAACCTGGGCAACTCGGCGGTGTCACTCGGGCTCGCCAGTGCTGCAGTCGATGCCGCCGTGGCGCACGTGACCGGTGCCCGACTGGAGCACCTGGATCAGGCACTCTCCGCTTTACCGACGATCCGGGCGCAGATCGCGAAGATGAGCATTGCGCTCACGGCGCAGAAGTCGTATCTCGCTCAGGCGGCCGCGAAGGTGGCGAATCCGGCCGACGACACCCCACTTTTCGTGCTCGGGGTAAAGGCGTCTGCCAATGATTCCGCGCTCACGATCACCGAATCGGCGATGAGAGTGTGCGGCGGGGCGGCCTTCTCGAAACACCTTCCCATCGAGAGGGCGTTCCGTGATGCGCGTGCCGGTTCGGTCATGGCACCGACCGCCGACGTTCTCTATGACTTCTACGGTAAGGCCCTCACCGGCCTTCCCCTGTTCTGAGTTCCGGATGTCACAAATTACCGGAGCCCCGCTTCTCATCGGGGCTGTTGCCTACACACCGAACGTCGTACCCATCTGGGAGGGCATCCGCGAATACTTCGACGAGCCCGAGACCGCGATGGATTTTGTATTGTTCTCCAATTACGGACGTCTGGTCGACGCGCTTCAGGCTGGCATGATCGATATTGCATGGAATACTAACCTCGCGTATGCGCGGGCTGTCTTGCAGACGGACGGTCATGTTCAGGCGCTCGCCCAGAGGGACACGGACGCAGCGTTTTCGACCGTGTTCGTGGCCGCTGCGGGCAGCGGCTGGTCCGGCCCCGACGACATCGCCAACCGTCGGCTGGCGCTCGGGTCGGCAGACTCCGCGCACGCCGCAATCCTGCCGCTGCACTACCTGCGCGCAGCCGGTGTGGACGTGGACAGCATGCAGCTGCAACGCTTCAACAGCGACATCGGCAAGCACGGTGACACTGGTCGCAGCGAGCTGGATGCGATCGACGCGGTCCTCGCCGGTGATGCTGACGTCGCCGCCATTGGCATCACGGTCTGGGAGAACATCGGCCGGGGGGAGCTGATGCCCGGGATGCTCGAGCCTGTCTGGCAGACCGAAACGTACTCCCATTGCATGTTCACCGCGCTCGATACCCTGCCAGAGTCGGTTTACGCGCCGTGGGTGGCGAAGCTGCTCGCGATGGATTGGGACGTGCCGGCACACCGACGCATCCTCGAACTGGAGGGACTCACCCAGTGGGTCGAGCCGCACCTCGAGGGCTACAGGGGTCTGTTTGCGGCGATCGAGGAGCAGGGTGTGGACGCCCGATGGTAGTCATGGCGTTGATGCGCACCGTCGAACAGCTGGCCGAGGGTGACACGGCCGAGTTCGCGGTTGCTTCGGCGAGCGAACTGGACCTTGTGCGCCGCTGGTGCGAGAAGACCGGCAACACGCTCGTCAGTACGCTGATGGTCGAAGAGGACACTGGCCATGTCACCGTCGGGCGGGGCAGGCCACGCAACCCCCGCAGCATGATCCCGGCCGACCGGATGCCCGGCGCTAGACTGTGGCTCTACACGAACTTCCACTGCAACCTGGCCTGCGATTACTGTTGCGTGGCATCGTCGCCTAAAACCGACCCGCGGCTGCTGGGCATTGAGAACATTCAGGCGCTCGTCAGCGAGGCCGCCGACTGGGGTGTGCAGGAGCTGTATCTCACGGGCGGCGAGCCATTCTTACTGCCCGATATCGACGCGATAGTTCGTGCCTGCGTTGACCGACTGCCGACCACTCTCCTGACCAACGGAATGCTGTTCCGCGGCCAGGGGCTGCGCAAACTGCAGGCGATGCCTCGAAAAGGGTTTGCGCTGCAGATCAGCGTGGACTCGCCCACCCCAGAAATTCACGACTCGCACCGGGGCGCCGGCAGCTGGAAGCGCGCGCTGTCGGGCATTCGAGTCGCCATGGACGAAGGCTTCACTGTTCGGGTCGCGGCCACCATCTCGGCGCATGACGATCCGGCCCTCGATGAGTTGCACGCGCTTTTCGACGGGCTGGGTATCCCGCGGTCCGATCAGGTGATCCGCCCCATCGCACTTCAGGGTGTTGCCGAAGAGGGAGTCACTTTCACTCGTGAATCGTTGATTCCCGAGGTCACCGTGACGGCGGAAGGCATCTACTGGCACCCCGTGGCCGCGCTGGATGAGAACGCGCTGGTGACTCGGCAGATTCTGCCGCTTGCACCCGCGCTCGATCGGGTGAGCGAGCTGTTCACCCAACAGTGGTCGTCGGTAACGGCTGCCACCTCGATGTTCGCCTGCGCCTGAATCGAAAGGAGAGTGCCATGACCGCGACCACCGGCACCACTGCTGCCTCACCCGTCAATCAGATCGAGACCGGGCGCGCCACTCGCGCAGTCCTCGCCGCGGTACGAATCGCGGTGGGGTTGATGTGGCTGCAGAATGTGAACTGGAAGCGTCCGCCCGACTTCGGTCAGGCTGCCCATAGCGGGCTATACCAGTACACCTCCGATGCGGTGAAGCATCCGGTGCTCGGTGCTTTCAGCTGGCTGGTGCAGAACGTCATCTTCCCCAACTTCGCTCTGTTCGGCTGGGCAGTGCTGATCGCAGAGTTCTGCCTTGGAGCGTTTGTGCTCGTAGGCTTCTTGACCCGCTTCTGGGCGGCCATCGGCATCCTGCAAACCGTGGCTATCACCCTCTCGGTTTTGAATACGCCGGGGGAGTGGCAGTGGAGCTACTACCTCATGTTCGCCGCGCAGTTCGTCATCCTGGCTACTGCAGCGGGGCGGATCTCCGGCGTGGACGGATTGTTGAGACCCCGATGGTCACTCGCCACCGGTCGCCCGGCCCGGATCGCGATGGTGCTCTCTTGAGCGCCCCGACGGAAGTTTACGGTTCTGTGCCCGACTCGGCTGCCTGGAGAACTCGTGGCTTGATCGTCGCCGGATTCACCGCACTGGGCTCGCTATTTTCTTTGTTGCATTTCACGCCGCTCCAATTCGTTTCGGTCAACCTGATTCAAGCTCTCGTGCTGGTCGTCGTGGCGGCGCTGGCTGCGGTCGGCTGTGCGCTACGAATGCCCGTGCTTCTGTTGGCGACCGGTGCGATCCTGATCGTCGCGGGGCTGGTGAGGCTTGTCACCTACGGTATGACGATCGGCATCATCTCCGGCTCGGTCAACGCCGCCGCCCTCATGGTCGGACTCGGCACCGCCTTCATCGCAATCTGGATCACCTCGCGGCCGATGCCAAAGCGCAGTTGATAGCAACACGGTCAATTGAGCGGATCGAATACCCATCGTCGAGAGCTCCAGGTGCACTCGGAACCCTGAGCGGTGTGAACCGCGCATTGCTCCTCGGAAGCACTTTATGTTGAGCCTGCGGGCCACGAACACCCCTCGATGGGATTGCCGAGCTAAGCAGCACTATCTTGCCTTGCGGCTGCATAGTTTTCTCTCTGCGGTGTCGCGCAAACCGTTCCTGAATGGCGCGGTCTCGTGCGGCGGCCGACGGGGAGTCACTCACGGCGCTCGGGGCTGAGGTCGCGGAGCATGACGAGCTCGCGCTGGCCACCCGGCAGCAGATCGCCGGGTTCGTCGGACACTGCAAAGCCGTTCTTCTCGTAGGTTCGTCGGGCTGTGACATTGTCCGGCATCACGGACAGGGCGAGCGTCGCGGCGCCAGTGGTCGCCGCCCAGTGCGCGATCGCAGTAATGAGCGCAGTGGCGACACCACGACTGCGAACGGCGGGGTCGACCCACATTGAGATGAGTTCGGCGCGGCTGGCGCGGTCCTTTGACGGGGTCCCAGTGGCCATGCCGACAGGAACGTTCCCGTCGATGTTGACGGCCAGTAAATCGATCGCTCCCGGGATCGGCAGACGGTCACGCCAGCGCTCATCCGGTGCGTCCACCCACTCTTGCAGGCGTGAGCCGAAGGCGCCGGGCGCCTCGGTCAGCGCCGCGAGCCGCACCGACCGCCAGGCCCCCCAGTATTCGACGGATAGGGTGCGCGTCTCGATTGTCATGCCCCGACAATACCGACAGGCGCGATTCAAGAATCACGCGGCAAACGCGTTACACCGCACATTTGGACTTGACCGTTCACTTCGCCCTACGGGTGATCGGAGGTATCCATGCGGATTCCCTCGGGGCGTCCCGCACGTGCCCAGATGAGGTAGAGAACAGCCGACACCAGGAGTGACGCGGCGAGACTCACCAGCGGCAGGAGACGGGCGAGGTTCACGATGAGTGTGAACGCCACAGTTGCCGCGCCGACGAGGTTCAGTATCAGGGAGGCGGGATGTCGGTCCCGGTGGGAGAACTTGGCCATGGCGAGCAGGCCGCCCAGGAAGCTGAGGAAGACGGACACTGCGTAGTAGAGGACGAGTTCCTGATCGTCACCGCCCGCGAGTACCGTCGCCACCACGGCGAGGACAGCGAACAGTGCCACTCCCCAGATGGGAGCGTGACGGGAGTTGGTGTGGGCGAGCGCTGCGGGGAGGATGCCGGCCTGGCGACCGTCGGGACTGTTGTGACGTGCGAGAGCCTTCAACATTCCGGGTCCTGCCTGGAAGGACGAGCTGGCTGCGGCGACGAGCAGGAGGGCAGTGGTGAATTGGAATGCAGCGAACAGGGGTGCTGGGGCAGCGAGGCGGGCGAGTTCTGCGATCTGGGTGGTGTCGGCGCCGGGGACTCCGATTTGTAAGTGCACCGCTTCCAGTGCGACCCCGAGGGTCAGCGTTCCGACGACGGCCAGGGTGAGCCAGAGGGTGGCCCGACCGAATTGTCGCCGACCCCGGTCGTTCAGTTCGCCGAGTTCGGCAATGGCCGTCGAGGGCGCTTCCACTCCGGTGGCGAGCGCCATGGCGACTGGGAACGCCAGTACGACGGCCACGATCGGGATGTGGACCGGCGAGGCCGGGGTTGTGGGGGCAGTCTGCGGTGAAGCGCCAAGACCGTAGCCCAGGACGATGACGGTCACTGCGATGAATGCGAGAGCCATCGCAGCGAAGAGGAGCCGGCCGAGTCGTCCGAACAGGGTGAGCGTTGCCACGGCGAGAATCAGGCCTAAGGCAAGAAGGAGTCGCCAAGGCGCGAGTCCGGGGAAATAGGCGATGACGGCCGAGGCCCCTGCCGAGACGCTTACGGCAATGGTCAGTACGAAATCGACGACCAGGGCGCCGATCGGGATGAATGACCACGCATCTCCGAAGGCTTCACCGACTGCCGCGGAGGCTCCGCCGCCCTTCGGATAACGGAAGATGAGCTGCCGGTAGTTCACGATCACCAGCGCGATGATGGCGATGACCAGGGACATCGTAGGAACAAGGAGACTCAGGTCGCCGTCCAGAGCGCGCAGTGCCGCTTCGACAGCGTAGGCGACAGATGAGACCGGGTCCGCCATCACGGAAAAGGCGAAGGCCAGGAGGAATATGGGGCGGGATCGCAGCGACGATCTGCCTGGGAGCATCGACATGTTTCGGCCTCCTCGATCGTCGCTTGGTCAGGGCCTGGCTGTCACAGTTCGGAGGACGGCATTGAGCGTGAGCCAGCCTCGGAGCATACCGGTCGAGTCGACAACAGGTAGTCCATCACTCTCGCTTGCCGCCAGCACCCGATCCAGCACGCTGTCCAGGGTATCGTCGGGGCTCGCGGCAGTGGGCGTTTCGATCAGGGCGCTGAGGGTGATTGCGCTACTGTCGTCATCGTTTCCCAAGGAGTCGGATATGGCAGCGACTGTCACGATTCCGATGAACGTTCCGTTGCTATGTAGAACCGGTAGGGCGTGTTTGCCTGAATCGATGAGTATCCGTGCTCCCGCGGCGGGGGTGAGCCGGGAACTGACCGCCCGGGGAGCATCCGTCATCACCTCACGCACGAGCGTGGAATGCAGCAGGATGCCACCGGGACCGCCGTCGACGCTCACGCCGCGGCGGCGAAGTTTGAGGGTGTAGATCGTATCCTTGCTGAGCAATCGGGACACGCCAGTCGCGATCACGATCGCGAGCAGCAAGGGAAGGATGATCGAGTATTCCCCGGTCAGTTCGAACAGGATGATGGCTGCGGTGATCGGGGCCCGTGTGGCTCCGGCGAAGACCGCGCCCATGCCGACCAGGGCGAAGGTTCCGGTTTGCCCGGCGAACACGGGAAACACCAGGCCGGCGATATCCCCGAAGCCGGCACCGAGCATGGCGCCGATGAAGAGGGACGGTGCGAACACCCCTCCCGAGCCGCCGATGCCGATGGTCAGGCTCGTGGCCACGACTTTGCCGACGAGCAGCAGTGCCACGAAGCCGAGGGCGTAGCCGCCTTGGACGCCCTTCTCAAGCACCGGGTATCCGACGCCGTACATCTGGGGCAGGGCGAAAAGCACGAGACCGAGCACGAGTCCGCCGGCGACCGGTCGCAGCCACTCCGGTTTGCCCCGCCAGGCCCAGTCGCAGAGGTCTTCCACGGCGTAGAGGACCTTCGTGAACCCGACTCCGGTCAGGCCGGCCGCGAGTCCGAGCACGGCGAAGAGCGTGAATTCCGACGGGTTGACGATGGTGAATGTCGGCAGGCTGAGAAAGGGGTGATCGCCCAGGATCGAGCGGCCGACGATGGATGCGGTCACTGAGGCCAGGACGACCACGCCGAAGGAGCGGGCGGCGAAATCTCTGAGCAGGAGTTCGAGGGCGAAGAAGACGCCGGCGATCGGAGCATTGAACGTGGCCGCGATCGCGCCTGCGGCGCCGCACGCGACCAGAGTTCTCAACTGGGATTCGGGCAGCCGGACTGCCCGCCCCAGTGTGGACCCCAATGCCGACCCGATTTGGACGATAGGGCCCTCGCGCCCCACCGACCCGCCGGAGCCAATGGTGATGGCCGAAGCGAGCGACTTGACGATTGCGACCTTGCCGGGAATCCGGCCGCCCCGTTTGGTGATGGCGTACATGACTTCCGGGACGCCGTGCCCTCTGGCTTCCGGTGCGAACTTGTTCACCAGTGGGCCGTAGAGGAGACCGCCAATGGCAGGAGCGACGATCACGAATGCGCCGCCCAACCACGGCACCCAGGGATTGGCCGGATGGCCGACGGAGGCGGAGTAATCGACCGTTCCCGTGAAGATCAGAGTTGCGGTGGCCACCAGCCATCGGAACGCAATGGCGCCGAAACCGACGCCTGCACCGACCACGACGGACATGAACATGAGTCGACCGGACCCGGTGAGGATCTGGTCGAACCACGTGTGCAGTGGCTCAAGCAGCAGTGAGCGTATTCGTCCCTGCGTGCTCAGAGTGGGCTGTGCCATCAAGGCTCCATAATGTGTAAATAGACAATTGTTGTATCTGTGCAATAATCACGGTATCACTGACTCGGAACGGGGTTTGATCCATGGACGTCTTCACTGCAGCCGACGCGCGGGCCGCTGACGCGACCCTTGCGGCCTCCCGCGCCTTGCTCGGCGTGGTTGCCCGATCGGTTGTGGCAACGCTGGATGTAGTTTCACTGCCGCAGTTTCGGGTCCTGGTCATGCTCAGCTCGGCCGGCCCGACCCGGATGGGGGCCGTGGCGGAGCGAATGGGAGTCATTCCATCGACGTTCAGCCGCTTCATTGATCGAATGGTCGCCGGAGGCTGGGTGGAGCGGGCGGCCAGCCCCGACAGCCGGCGCGAGGTCCTCCTCGAACTCACCGAGAGTGGCCGGCGACTCGTAGACGACGTTACCGAACGCCGCCGGTCGGATATCTCCGCCATCCTGTCGATCATGACGCCGGATCAACGGACCGCGCTTCAGCACGCACTGCAAGCCTTCGCGGATGCGGCAGGGGAGCCCCAGGCCGCGGATCTGCTGACCCTTGGGCTCTGAGCCGTTCCCTGCACCGGTTCCGCTTGCGGGCGAATCATTCAGCCGCGGCGATGATCGCGATCGGTGCTGACGGCGACAGGAACCCTCCGGGGTCACCCAAGCATTCGACAATTCCTCAACGGTCTAGTCAAGCATAGGCAAAGAGAATGAAGCCAAGAGCGACAGCAAGCGGGATTGTCCAGACTAGATTTAGCGCGATCAGCTTGGATTTGGTGGGTGGGCGACTTTCAACCATTCCTGACCGTCACCTTGCCGGATACTGCGAAGCAGCCGCTGTCGACAACTGCATTCAGGGTCGCGGTTGCGTTGATGGTTCCCCATAGGGGGCGACAGCGGCCGTTCATTTCCTCGAGCGGCGTTCAGCCCGAGGGCGGCGGGACCGAGGCGCCGCCGCGCAGCGCCACCCGGAGGTTCAGCTCGTCGCCGGGCGGCTGGTGAGCGGGTTGAGGAAGCCGAGGTCGTCGTCCGTGATGCCGAAGCGGTCGGCGATGTCGTTGAGCGTGTCGCCCGCGATCGCACGGTAGGAGAGCAGGGCGCCATCGGCTGAAGCGGTGGCACCGCCGGCGCCGAACCGGGCGCCGGTATCGACGGCGAGCAGCCCGGGGCGGGTGTCCGGCACGTCCCAGGTGATCGTGCCGGCCGCCCGGGAGTGAGCACGCAGCCGTCAGGATCGGTCGTGGTCGGGTCGGTCTCCGTGACGACGGCGGTCAGGAAGTAGCTGGGGTCGCCCCGGGACAAGTCCCTGGGGCCCATGCTCAGCCCAGGCTGATCGGCATCCGTGGAGAGATTGCCGAACGAGAAGCTGTGCATGTCGGTCAGGCAGATCGTGGCCTCCGACCAGGGGCTGAAGAACATCTGCAAGCCTCCGGGGACGTCCGAGTGGAAGTCCTTCAGCGCGACGTCGAATCCGCCCCCACCCGCCGTGACGACGACGGCTCCGGAAATGGTGTTGTCTCCCGAGGCCGGCGTGAGCTCGGCCGTGCCGATGACACCGTCGGGGATGACAACGTCGGCCGCACGGACAAGGCGGCTCGACCGACGTCGCTAACGGACGCACCGAACCTTCCCGTTGGCGGTTCCTCTTGCGTCCCTGTGCGCCTACCGCGGCGGATCGTGCCGCTGTGCAAGCATTCCGCATGAAGATCACCATGCGGCAGGCCACCTCCACCGATCACTCCTGGCTTTTCGATCTCCACGAGAGCGCGCATCGCGCCCTCGTTGAACAGGCCTACGGGCCCTGGGATCACGAGCAACAGATCGGATTCTTTGCCTCCCTGGTCAGCGAACACGACATCCAAGTCCTCGAAGCCGACGGCAAGAGCGTTGGCGCTGTATATCTCGGCACCAGGGATCACGACGCTTGGCTGGAACTCATCGAGGTGGCGCCCACCGCGCAAAACCAGGGCGTTGGATCAGCGGCGCTTGGCCTTGTCGCTGATCAAGCGGCCGGCCACGGGCACGGTACTTTGCTACAAGTCCACCGGGTGAACCGAGACGCGAAGCGACTCTATGAGCGCGAAGGATTCATCCCCTTCCGAGAGACAGCGACACACTTTCTCCTGCGCCGCCCTCAGCGCTCGAAAGCTCCGCAGAAAAGGCCCGACCCGGAGTTCGCCCGCGTCTGTTGACTGCCGTCCAGACGACCAAGATCTGCGCGGTCAGGGTTCCCCCAACGGGCACTTCAACACGCCGATCCCATACCTCCCTCACTCAGAAAGTCGGCCGACCGGCTGGCGGTCGTGGCAACAAAATCGCAACATTTGCAAAGAATCCACGTGATCTGAAGTCTATTCTGTGATCCAACTTCCGCGGAATTACGCGGATCGTGAGTGATCAACCTTCCCGATGACCGCCCGGGCAGAGTTCAAATCCCACCGTCTCCGCACTGTCGGCCCCTGGTCACCGCATTTCTCGCGGTTTCCCGGGGCCCTTCTTGTGTCTCGTCCGAGTCGGCACCGACCGACAACCACGCTGCGCGCTCCAACAAACGGGGCCGCATCCCGGATGGATACGGTCAGGGTACTAACGGACTCACAGTGGAGGACCCATGGACAGCTACGACTCACTTCTCGAGACGATCACACCCAAGTCGGGACCGACGAGGGAGATCCTGGACCCCGCGACGGGGGCCGTGGTCGGCTTGGCGCCGGTGCACACCGTCGACGATCTCGACCGCGCCGTCGCCGGGGCCGTCGCCGTCCAGCCTGCCTGGGCCGCACTGGGCCACGCGGAGCGCATCGCGACGCTGAACCGGGTGGCCGACGCCATCGACGCCGCCGCGGAGCCGCTCGCCGAGTTGCTTTCCCGGGAGCAGGGCAAGCCGCTCAACGGTCCGAACGCCCGGTTCGAGGTCGGCGCCTGCTCGGCCTGGCTGCGCGCCACCGCAGCGACCCCGCTGGAGGCTGAGGTCATCGTCGACGACGGCCAGACCCACGCCGAACTGCACTACCGCCCGATCGGCGTCGTGGGTGCCATCGGCCCGTGGAACTGGCCGATGATGATCGCGGTCTGGCAGATCGCACCGGCCCTGCGGATGGGCAACGCGGTCGTCGTGAAGCCCTCCGAGTACACGCCGCTGAGCGTTCTGGCCCTCGTCGCGGTGATGAATCAGGAGCTTCCGGCTGGTCTGCTGAGCGTCGTCTGCGGCGACCGCGAGGTCGGTGCGCGGCTCTCCAGCCACCCGGGAATCGGAAAGGTCATGTTCACCGGGTCGACGGCTACCGGCAAGGCGATCATCAAGAGCTCCGCCGACACGGTCAAACGCCTCACCCTCGAGCTGGGCGGAAACGACGCCGGCATCGTGCTCTCCGACGCCGACCCGAAGGCCATCGCGGAGGGCCTGTTCTGGGGCGCCTTCATCAACACCGGCCAGACCTGCGCGGCGCTCAAGCGCCTGTACGTGCACGACGACATCTATGACGCGGTCTGCACGGAGCTCACCGCCGTTGCCGAGACCATGCCGATGGGCGTCGGAATGGACGAGAAGAACGTGCTCGGACCGCTGCAGAACAAGGCACAGTTCGACATCGTGTCCCGGCTGGTCGACGCAGCGAAGGATTCCGGAGCGCGCGTCCTCCTTGGTGGCAACCCGAGTCTGGACCAGCCGGGTTACTTCTACCCGACCACGCTCATCGCCGACATCGACAATGCCAACCCGCTCGTGCTGGAGGAGCAGTTCGGCCCGGCGCTGCCGATCATCCGCTTCACCGACCTCGACGACGTGATCGCGCAGGCGAACGGCGTCGACGTCGGACTCGGCGGCTCGGTCTGGTCGCCCGACCTGGCGAAGGCGCGCGAAGTGGCCGCCCGCCTCGAGGCCGGCACCGTCTGGATCAACGGGCACGGCGGAGTGCACCCGATGATCCCGTTCGGCGGGGCCAAGCAGTCCGGCTACGGGCTCGAATTCGGCGTCGAAGGCCTCAAGGCGCTCGGCGTGCCCCAGGTGATCAACGGCTGAGCCGCGCCGCACCGGAACCGCCGCCCCTCGGCCTGTGCCGGATGGGCGGCGGTTCCCGTGTCAGCTGGCGGGTTCGGTCAGGTCGACGACGTGGGACTTGGCGTGGGATTTCAACGACTCGATCCCCTTGAGCGCGGCGACCTTCGTCTTGTAGCTGTCCGAGGTGGCGATGACCTCGCCGTTGTTGGCCTTGAGCCTGAACTGGTAGCCGCCGGACCTGTCGACGTACACTTCGTATTTGCCGCTCATGACACGCTCTCTTCTTCGCCACGGAACATCATCGTCGACCGGTTGGCCGGTGACCTCAGACTACGCTCCGGGGCGGTGGCGTCGCCTCTAGCGCTGCAGCGGCATCCCGGCCGGGTCATGCCTGCCATGCTGGCCATGACCAAGATCGACATCGCCGCACGCCGCACCGCCTACGCGGGCGCCTGACCCGCACCATCCTCGCGGCGACGCGGAGTTGAGTTGCGGAGAATGCACCTTCGCGAGCGCTCACGAGGGTGTTTTCTCCGCAATTCAGCGGGCAGGCAGGGCCGGGCGAGGCGCGGGGCGCCAGCCATACGCATCCGTCGACAAAGGGTTGTGGCAGGCAATGTATGCGCTTCCGTTCGGAGTCACGCGCACGCGCCGCCGCTGTCCGGGCTCGATTCCGGGCCGAATCCCGGGCGGCCGTTGCCGCAACGTCAACGACGACACGAAGGAATTGCCACCAGCCATGACCGCTACCTCGCACAGTGCAATCGCCGCCCGCGGCGCCACCCGCCGCCAGTTCCTCGTACCGGGCCTGGCTCGCCTGTTATGCGCAGCCGGACTTCCAGGCGGTGACCCTGGAGGCGATCGCCATCGTCGAGCAGGCCGCGCGGGGAGCCGCCGCCCCGGAGCGGGCGGAGATGCGTCGCTCATTCCACGCCTCGGCCGAGCACGAACTCGCCTTCTTCGACCAGACGACCTGAGACGCTCCCCGGCGTTCGCCCCCGGATGTGCTCCGGTCGCGTTGCCGTGCTGCCCTGCTGCCCTGCGCCGAATTCAGGAGACCAGCCCGATTTCGGGGTGCTGGCGGGCATCCGTCGCACTGTTCCGGGCTCTGCACCTGAATTCGGAACGGTGAGACTTCGGGGAGGAGGTCAGGCGGTTGCGAGCACCCGCTGGATCACCGAGGTGAAGAAGGTGAGACCGTCGACGCCGCTGCGCATCGCGTCGGCGGTGTCGGGGCCGAAGCCGGGCTCGACGGCGTGCTCGGGATGCGGCATCAGCCCGACAACGTTGCCGCGGGCGTTCGTGATGCCCGCGATGTCGTTCAGGGAACCGTTCGGGTTGAGGCCGAGGTAGCGCACGACGACGCGCCCCTCGCCCTCGAGGCGCTCGAGCGTGTCGGCCGAGGCGATGAAGCCGCCCTCGCCGTTCTTGAGCGGGATGGTGATCTCCTGGCCGGCCGTGAAGCCGCTCGTCCAGTCGGTGGCCGTGTTCTCCACGCGCAGCTGCTGGTCGCGGCAGATGAAGGAGCCGTGGTCGTTGCGGATCAGGCCGCCCTCGAGCAGGTGCGCCTCGGTGAGCATCTGGAAGCCGTTGCAGATGCCGAGCACCGGCATCCCCTTGTTCGAGGCGTCGATGACCTCGGCCATGATCGGGGAGAGGCTGGCGATGGCGCCGGCGCGCAGGTAGTCGCCGTAGCTGAAGCCGCCGGGCAGCACCAGGGCGTCGACGCCGTGCAGGTCGTGCTCGCCGTGCCAGAGGGCGACGGGATCCGCGCCGGCCAGGCGGATCGCACGCTGCGCGTCACGATCGTCGAGCGAGCCGGGGAAGGTGACGACTCCGACGCGCATCAGTGGGTCTCTCCGGCGGGTGCCTCCAGCACGTGGATGCCGACGACGTCCTCGATCACGGAGTTGGAGAGCACGGTGTCGGCGAGTTCCGTGACCTCGGCCAGCACGGCATCGTCCACGTGGCCGTCCACGGTGATCTCGAACCGCTTGCCCAGGCGAACGCTGGTGTACCGGCTCTTGCCGAGGCGACCGAGAGCGCCGGCGACGGCCTTGCCCTGCGGGTCAAGCAGCTCGGCCTTGGGCATAACTTCTACGACGATTGTTGGCATGGTTCACTCCGGAGACGTCAGGGGGTGGATTCCACGATTCTACAGGGCAGCCGCGGTGCCGCGCCCGGCGTCGGTGTCTGCCGCCAGCCCGCTCTGACCGAGCAGCACCCCACGGAGCACGTCGCGGATCTCGGCGACGCCCTCGAAGGTCTCGACGAAGCTGGTGCTGAGCGGCGAGAGCCCGATCCGGAGCGCGTCCGGGCCCCTGAAGTCGGGGATCACGTCATGC
>JBBRTH010000088.1:0-17330 GCA_038244615.1 Mycobacteriales bacterium
ACCGCGGTATTCTTCACCTGCGAAGTGCCTTCCCGTCAGGATATTTGAACCGTAGAGAAGTCCAATTATCCCTTGCAGGACAGGCACTTTCGCTTATCTACACACCGTTACGGGCGACATTCTGCGAAAAATGCGGGCTAGCTGGCTCGGTGGGGCGGAGCAGACGTCATCGGCACCGTGGAGCACGCCAACGAACTCGAAAAGGTCGATGAATCTGTTGTCTCCCACAGCGTCGCGCTCGACCAACCCGACGCGGCATCAAAGATTCGTCAATACGCCCCCGGCGGCGTGGACCGCATCGTTGAGGTGGCCTTCTCCGGCAACGCCGAATTGGACACCGCCGTCGTAGCCAACGACGCGGTCATCGCCGCCTACGCCAGCCGCGCCGACCGTCCTAATCTGCCGTTCTGGCCACTGCTTTTCGCCAACGTCACCCTGCGACTGCTGGGCAGTGACGACTTCTCGACAGAGGCCAAGCAGAAAGCGGGAGCCGACCTGACGGCAGCGGCGCGGTCCGGTGCGCTGAGCGATGTCGTCGTGCCTGCGTATCCGCTCGCGCAGATTGCCGCCTCCCACGACCACGTCGATCAGGTGCCCCGCGATGGTCGGATCGTGGTGGCAATACCCGCGTAGCGGCTTAGCCCACAATGCACCATTGACTGGGAAGACCTGTCCAGAAACCCTGTCTGCCCAGCGGTTTGGGTCATCGTGACTTGTTGAACATGTAGCGGGCGATCTTCCATACGCCGTCCTCTTTGCCGAAGATGAACACCTCCCGGTTGGACTCAGCGCTCTGGGTGCCGGCGGCCAGCACCGTCTGAGTGCCGTCACTGCGAGTCAGCGCGTACGCGATGTCGTCGGTGGCGATGACGAGCTCGTCGATGGTGAACGTCACGTCGAGATGAATGACGCCGAAAATCTGTTCGTACGCCTCGTGCATCCCGTCGGCGGTTGCGGTGGGCTGGGTGGTGGGCATGAAGACTCCGTCGGCGGTGTAACACGACGCGGCCAGGGCCGGGTCGCTGTCGTTCAACGAGCGCTCATAGGTGCGCAGTAGCTCGGTGATCTCGTGTTCGCTGGTCATGGGGTCTCCTCTTGTTGCGACTTACCTTCCATGGAACACAGTACGCGTCCACGGGGGCTATATTCCATGGAAGCTAGTGGCGCGGGACGAAAGGGGTTGGTCGATGCCAGACTTGGAGTGGGTGTTCAGCGAGTTGGTCAGGTTGGAAACCGAAGTGTGGAACGCCGTGGACGCCCGACTGCGCGCCAACTTCGACCTGCCCTTGAGCCGTTATGAGCCCATGCGGGTCGTCGAGCGACTTGGCACCTGCCGGGTCAACGACATCGCGCCCGAGTTGGTGATCACCATCGGGGGTACCAGCAAGCTCATCGACCGCATAGAAGCGTCCGGGCACTGCCGACGCCGGCCCAATCCCGACGACGGGCGCTCATCGATCATCCAGTTGACGCCATCGGGTAAGCGGCTGCTCGCGAAGGCGAAGCTGGCCCTGGACGACGAACTCACGACCCACCTGGGAGGTGTGTTGTCGCCTCGCATGCTGCAACAGTTCGCGGACTCGCTCACCAAACTGCGTGCCGCCGGACACCACGGCGGCGCCGAAACGTCCCGGTCGATCAGCACATCGGACACCTGATCGGCTGCGCGATCAGTGCATCATCGACGCTGACGACGAGCGTCAGGCCGCCTCATCGAGGGGCGAGGATAGTCATCATCATGACAATGCTGCTGGCGTTCGACGTGAATGAGACTCTGCTCGATCTGCGTGCCCTCGATCCGCTGTTCGAGCATCTGCTAGGAGACGTGTCGCTTCGTCCGCAGTGGTTCGCCGCGATGCTGCAGTTGTCGTTCGTCGGCGGGTTGACGGGGGAGTACGTCGACTTCACCACCGCCCAGAAGGCAGCACTGCGGATGACGGCCGTGCGAAGGCAAGACCTGCGATGCCGAGGCCGTAGAGAACCTGAACCGCGGCGGATTGGGGGCGCGAGATCGGGCCGCTGCAGCACTATGCTGCAGCACTGTTCGGAGCAGCGGTCGCCGCTGTCCGTTCCACGCTGACGTATCCGTGCAGCGAGGTCATGCTGCCGTCGGGACGTGATGCGCTTCCCACCTGCAGGAGGACCGGGCACAGTATTCCCCGTGACACGTCTCTTGCATGGGCGCCAAGGTGAATGACTCCGCGCCTTACGCCTTGGTCATTCTCTTCGCGAGCGCGGTCGGGCTGGTGGCCGTCATGGCGAACCGTCTCACCGAGCGGGTGAAGGTGCCGGTGCCGTTGCTGGTCCTGCTCGGCGCAGCGGCGGCGGCGAACGCATTTCCCGCACTCGCGTCGCTCCCGGAACAGACCGTGGAACGGATCATCACGATCGCACTGGTGCTGGTGCTCTTCGACGGCGGCATGCACATCGGCTGGACCAGATTCCGCGCTGCGCTGGTTCCGATCGTCGCGACCGGCGTCGTCGGCACCTTCCTCACCGCCGCGGGAGCCACGATGGTGCTTCATTACGGGTGTGGGATCGACTGGTACCTCGCGGTGTTGGTGGCCACCGCCGTCGCTCCCACTGATCCCGCCGTGGTCTTCTCCGTCTTGGGCAAGCGTGAGATCACCGGCCGCAGCGGCACCATTCTGGAAGGGGAGTCCGGCGCCAACGACCCGGTCGGGATCGCCTTGATGGCGAGCCTAATCACCGCGGGTAGCCTCAGCTTTGCGGGATTCGTCAGTGTCGGAATCCAATTCGCGCAGCAAATGCTGATCGGTGGCGCGTTCGGCTTCCTCGGCGGCAGGGCCCTGTTGGTATTCATCCGCCGTGTCCCTCTGCCCAGCGAAGGCCTCTACCCGCTGCGCACCCTGGCTGCCAGCATGCTGCTCTACAGCGTTGCCACGCTGTCTCACGGCTCGGGATTTCTGGCCGTCTTCGTCGCGGGCATTCTCATCGGCGACGCCCGCGCGCCGTACAAACCGGAAGTCGAACGATTCCACGCCGCGCTTGCCGGGCTTGCCGAAATCGTCGCCTTCGCCGTCCTCGGCCTCACCGTCGACCTGGACGTCATCAGTCACCCCGATGTCTGGATTCCCGGCCTGGTGCTCGGCGTTGCGCTGACCGTCCTGGTTCGGACTTTGGGGGTGGGTGCCAGTCTCATTCCCGTGCGGTTGCGACGCAACGAGCGAGCTTTCATTCTGTTCGCGGGCCTCAAGGGCGCGGTGCCGATCCTGCTTGGCGAATTCCTGCGCGCCGCCCACGTCCCCCAGGCCGAACGCCTCTACGGCATCGTGGTCGTCGTCGTCGTGTTCTCGGTATTGGTGCAGGGCAGCTCAGTTCCTTTGGTGGCCAGGCTTCTTCGGATGCCCATGCGAACGATCGACCCGGAGCCGTGGGCGATCGGGGTTCGGCTGCGCGACGAACCAGAGGGTGCGCACCGGTTCTCCGTGGCCCCCGGTTCGTCAGCCGACGGATCCACCATCAATGACATCGGCGAGCACACCGGCGACATCTGGATCAGCATCGTCGTCCGCGCCAGCAAGCTGATCCCCGTCCGCGCCGACACCCGACTGCAAGCCGGCGACGACGTCGTCGTCCTCGCGGAGCCCGAGCTCGCCGACACGCTTACTGCGTTGTTCGACCCCCAATAGGTCTCCGATGTGGCCGCGACGACTTCGTCTGTCGCAATGTGTTGTCACCGCGTCGCGGGTGCACCCGTCAGCCCGTGACTTCGGCGCCCAGCTGCGTCGGGTATCGGTGACCTTGAGGCCCTTGACGACGGTCACTCCGGCGCACAGGATCGGTGCGATTTCGAGGGGATCGGCCCCTTCGGGGAGGCGCGCGGCGAATGCGGTGTTGATCAGCGCCCGCATGCCGACCACAGCCAGGCGTTGCCGACCTTGTCGCCGATCTTCAGATCGTCGACGCTGGCTCCGAGTGCGACGACGGTGCCGTAACCCTCATGCCCCGGGACGAAGGGCGGCTGTGGTCAGGGGGGCCAATCGCCCTGTGCGGCATGGAGATCGGTGTGGCACACCCCGGAGTTCTCCAGTTTGACCAAGGCTTCACCGTACCCGGGCGTGGGGATCTCGAGTTCGGAGATCGTCCGCGGAGCGCCGAACTTGGTGACCACGGCGGCACGCATGGTAACGGTGGTTTCGGAAGCCGCGGGCTGTCGAGAGTCTGGGTCAGGCTGATATTCCCATCGTGAAAACGGTTCATGGATAGGGGCGCTGGACCTCGCGCTGGACCTCGCGCTGGACGAAGCGTCAGCTGATGAGTGCGTGTACCCTTGGGTTCGCTGGGACCCTCAGCCAATTCAGAACTAGTCCTGCCTTCCGCGGCTGAACGTGGAGTCTGTTCTTGGCGCCGCCTAATGGTTCTGCTCCGCAAAGACTTCCGATGTTCACCCCGAGTTCACTCACCCCAGGGCTACCTTGATCAAGCGCCGCCCCAACCGCGTTGGAGGACAACCGTGTCGCTCGCCATTGACCGCATCGGAAACGCCGACGGCGTGGACGCCAGTGGCGGCGATGAAGCCGCGAGTGCCCTGTTGGTTCGGCTGCTCGGGGCGGTGGACGAACTCTTGGTGGATCTGTCCGATGCCGAGGCCGCCTGGTTGCATTCGGTGAGGGACGTGGCGCCCCAACATCTGTTGGGTGCGCGCAACATGGTGCAGTACTGGGCAATTCGGCAGACGGATCTCCGAGGATTGCAGGCCCGGCTCGCCGGGATCGGGCTGTCGTCGCTGGGTCGCAGTGAACCAGACGTGGAGGCGACCCTGCGTCGGGTCCGGGCCGCCCTCGTCGCGATGTCGGGTGGCCTGTGGGAGCCGTTCGCGGGCGGTGCCGACGGTTCCACGCAATTGCGGTTGCACGCCGTCGACCTGCTGGGGCCGACGCCACCGGATCGCGGTACTCGCATCATGGTGACCTTGCCGTCCTCGGCGGCGACGGATCCGGATGCGGTTCGCAGACTCCTGGAACGTGGCATGAACATTGCCCGCATCAACTGTGCGCACGACGACGCTGACGCGTGGCGCGCCATGGCCCAGCACGTGCGGGACGGGTGCGCGGCGACCGGCCGAAGCTGCCTGATAGCCGCTGACCTCGCCGGACCCAAGCTGCGCACCGGACCCATCGAGCCCGGCCCTCGATGTATAAAAATCCGGCCCAGCCGAAACGCTCTGGGTCAGGTCATTGCCCCGGCGCAGGCGTGGCTCGCTCCGTCCGACGCTGCCCTCGATGCGCCCGCTGCCGGGTTGCCGACACTGCCGGTTCCGGCGGAGTGGCTGAGCCGTCGGCGCGACGGCGACGTCATTCACGTCCATGACGCGCGTGGCTCGAGGCGCCGCCTGGTCATCAAGCGGTTCGCCGCAGAGGCCGCACACAATGCCGGCCGGTTTCTCGCCATCTGCGAGAAGTCGACCTACCTGGCGACCGGCACCGTGCTCTCAGTTGGGCACACCGACGACCCCACCGAAGTGGGTGTGCTGCCCGCAACGGAGCAGACCCTACGTCTTCATCCGGGCGAAACCCTGGTGCTGACGCGGGACTGTGCACCGACAGCCCTCGTCAAGGAGGGAAAGCAGTCCATCGGCTGCACCCTTCCCGAACTCTTCGACGATGCTCGTGTGGGCGAGAAGATCCACTTCGACGACGGCCGCCTCAGTGGTGAGATCGTCGCCGTCGATCGCGACGCCCTCGAGGTGCGGATCGAGCACGCCGCACCGACGGGCTCGAAACTAAAAGCTGCCAAGGGGATCAACGTACCGGATACCCAGCTTTCGGTAGCGGCGTTGACCGCGAAGGATCTCGCCGACCTGTCTGTGGTAGTTGGAATCGCCGATCTGGTCGAGATGTCCTTCGTACGTGCATCTTCCGATATCGAAGCACTACTCGACGCGGTCGGCCGGCTTGGTCGCGACAATGTGGGAATCGTCTTGAAGATCGAGACCCGCCAGGCGTTCGAGCAGCTCCCCCAACTCCTTCTCACCGCGATGCGGTGGCCACGTGTCGGCGTGATGATCGCGCGCGGAGACCTGGCGGTCGAATGCGGCTACGAGCGGATGGCCGAACTGCAGGAGGAGATTCTGTGGTTGTGCGAAGCGGCTCACCTGCCGGTCATCTGGGCCACGCAGGTGCTCGAACAGCTCGCCAAGGACGGGCTACCGTCGCGAGCCGAGATCAGTGACGCGGCCATGGGCGAGCGCGCCGAATGCGTGATGCTCAACAAGGGCCCCTTCATCGACGAGGCCGTAATCGCACTCGATGACATCCTCCGGCGCATGGTCGATCATCATGACAAGAAGAACGCACTGCTGGGATCTCTGACGTCATGGCACGCCGACCCGGTGGTCTGAAGTGCGCGCGTCGTGATGACAGCAAGGCATCATTGCCTTTGAAGGTACCAACGACGCCCATCTGGCAACACTGGCGATCGAGCACCAGGCGAGCATCGTGTCCGACAGCGAGTTCGGACGATTCGACGGCGTGGTTTGGGACCGCCCCGACGACCTGCTGTGACGGTGCCGGCCCCACGATGAAGGCGAGACCCCGACGACGACGGTGACTGGCCATGACGGTTCCGCGCCGTAGTCGTCGTGCATTTATCCAAGTGTCCTCTGCTCGCCTTCGACGAAGCTCAACGGTGACACTTACCCACGAGATCATCACATTCCCGCAGTTCAGCGAGGTCGATGGCACGAATTGAGTCGCGCGCTCGAGAGCGCAATCCTCGGCAGATCACGATTAGATCTCGGAAAGATTGCTGTTTGTGCGCTGTGTGCTCGTAAAGTGCCCTCGTGGGCAGGCATCAATTGGCCAAGAGTCGGCGGAAACCGCCGGTCCTTCTGGCTGGGGTCATCGCCTCGTTCGCGGTGCTCTCCGCGGCGGGTGGAAGCCCCGAGCCGCTGGCCGTCAAGGAAGAGGCGAAGCCTGTCGTCGAGACCGTTTCGTCCTGTTGTCTGCAGGTCGTCGCGGCGGCGGATGCCGCCTACTCGTCGCGTCCGGCCGGCGCAGCGCTGTTCTCCTCCGCTCGACCGGCCCAGGTGGCGGCCGTGGTACCGGCAGCGGCATCACGATGGCGGGTCATCGACATGCACCGCATCCTGCCGATCGGCGTCGCTGCGGAGCACGGGCTACAGGTGAAGACGATCTTCCTCGCCCGCAGCATCAGCGTGGTCTTTCCCGAGATCCACAGCATCGGGGGCGTTCGGCCCGATGCGCTGAGATGGCATCCCGACGGATTGGCGTTGGACGTGATGGTTCCCAACCCCAGCTCGCCCGCGGGCATCGCGCTGGGCAACCGGATCGTTGCGTATGCACTGGAGAATGCCGCTCGATTCGGCCTGCAGGACGCAATTTGGCGTGGGGTGTACTGCACGCCGAGTGGACCCCGGAACACGGGAGCCGGCCACTTCGATCACGTTCATCTCACGACGACCGGCGGGGGATACCCCAGCGGCACCGAGATCTATTACCGATAACGGTGATTGGGGCACGCTGTCGGCACGCCCTGTTCCCCCGACTGTGTGGCATCTGGTTGTTCCAAGGAGTGAATCTCGACCACAACCCCCACAGTCAACGGTCAAGGACCGCTAACGCTGATTGGGCCTCGCTGTCAGGCGAACACTGATTCGGGCAGGCTGACGACGGGCGAAACGGTCGGGCCAATCGAGCTGCTGCAAGCATGCGTCTCAGGTGCCCGAAGTGGTGATCACAGACCGAGCAGCCCTCATCGGCATTCGCCCGCACATTGGTGTCGACTGTCCCCGTCGCCGTAAAGAACGTCCAGCGCATCATTGCTGGCTCCCCCGGATCACAAATCTGCCCCAGATCTGGGACAAACGCTAGCTGCCAGCTACGGGCCCCGTTGACTCACAATTGACGGAAAGCGCGATTCGGGGTTGAGAGTAGAGTCGAATGGCGCCGGACGAATCAGCGTTTCTTGCGGATGGCGTCCTCGGTGGCCGAGGTGTTGTCCGCCTTCGTGCGCTTGTCGGCGCGCTTCTCCTTCAGCGACTTTCCGGATTTCTTGGTCATGGCCGATCTCGGGGACTTGTCAGACATCACTGGCCCTTTGAATTGGGGGCCTGGGTGGTCCCGATCCCCTGACCATACGCCCGCGGCGCGCTTGCCGACGCCCACCATTCCGAGAATCATTCGGCGCCAATGTATTCGGAATGCGGGGGACGGCTGGGGGCCCGTGCGCGCGCGCCCGCGAGCATAGACTGGTGGTCGTCTCGCAGCGGTTCGCCGCACTACATCGGCTGGCAGGTACGGGCATGGCGGAAGTCACCGCAGATGAGGCTGACGTCGCGGACTTTCGGACCGGAATCGACGACCTGGCGGGTCTGCTCGCGGGCAGTCTCGGCTTGCCCGAATTGCTCACACGGATGGCGGCTAGTACGTGACGCTCGACGAGGGGCCGTGCATCACGGCGGTGCGCGGGCGGCGTGCGATGCGATCCGGCTCGTTGGGAGGAGAGAAGATGTGGGCGGAGATTCGGCCCACGCGTCGGCAGGATGGGCGTGCACAGCGCGCTCGCGTCGCCGGAGCCATCAGCGTCCACGCCTGTGGCAAGCAGTCGCCGAACCGGCGGCCGCCGCCGTCCACAACGCGCAGGTTCAGCGCCGAGGGCGCCTTCCCTCAGTTGCAGGCGATGAGCCAGGGGGAACACCGCAAGCTGGCCGAGGTCGCAACGGTCGCGTCGACGAGGCGGTGCGTCGCGCTCACGCTCGAAACACGACGTCCTGAGAGTGCTCCGCAGCCCGTCTAGCAGTGCGAATGGGCCGCCTCGACCCGCCTTCGACGATTGCGGGGTGGTACCGTCAAGGTGTTGGAACGCCAACCAGTCCGGAATTGATGCAGCTGTCCGCCGCTGTTCTCTCTCGAGCAGCCGCTCACGCCCGGACACTTCGGTGACATCCGCCAGTTGGGACCACCTTGAACGCTCCATCCCGTTTTCCGTCGTTTATCGGCCATGTTGCGCCGTCACGGCATTCGCCCCCGAGCATCGGCATGCTCACGAGCTTTCCTCCGACGCCGTGCGGGCTTGCGACGTTCAGCGCTGGATTGGCCGACGGATTGTCCGCCAAGGGTTCCGACGTGAGTGTCGTGCGGATCGCCGACGGTGCGGAGTCCTCGAGTGCGGCCGTGGTGGGAGAACTGGTCGGCGGCTCGGCCCCGTCGATCGCTGCGTGCTCGGAATTACTGAACCAGCGTGACGTCGCCGTCATTCAGCACGGATACGACGTCTACGGCGGCGCCGAGGGTTCCGACGTCCTGGAGGTCATCGACGGGCTGCGCGTCCCCACCATCGTCGTCGCCCACACGATCCTCAAAGATCCAACGGCACATCAACGTTCGGCGATGGAGACGATCGCGGCCAAGGTCGACCGGATCGTCGTCATGTCCGAGGCTGCCAACGAACGCCTGCACACCGACTACGCCCTCGATCGCCACAAGGTCGTCACGATCGGCCGCGGCGCCACACTGCCCACCGTCGCTCCCTTGAAGCGGGCCGGCAGGCCGACGCTGCTGACCTGGGGCCTGATGAGGCCCGGGAAGGGCGTCGAACGGGTCATCGACGCAATGAGCTCGCTCAAGGACCTCCGCGGGCAGCCGCGCTACCTCGTCGCCGGCACGACGCATCCGAAGGTGCTGGCCACCGAGGGTGAGGCCTACCGCGAAGCGTGCATCGAGCACGCCCGCACCACGGGCGTCGCGACCGCGGTGAGCTTCGATTCCATCTACCGCAGCACCGCGTCTCTGTCGGCGTTGATCCAGACCTCTGCGGCGGTCGTGCTGCCCTACGACTCCACCGATCAGGCCAACTCCGGAGTGTTGGTCGACGCGTTGGCGGCCGGTCGACCTGTCGTCGCCACCGCCTTCCCGCACGCCGTCGAACTCCTCGGCAGTGGCGCAGGGGTGGTCGTCGGTCACGACGATCCTGAGGCCCTGGCGTTCGCGTTGCGCCGCATGCTGACCGATCCACGGATGACGGGCGACATGGCCGCGGAGGCTAGGCGATTGGCGCCGTCGCTGGGCTGGCCCGTCGCCGCTACCGCCTACATGGCGCTTGCGCAGCGAGTTCTCGTCGAGCGGGCGGCGCTGGTATGACCGCTGGCCCGCTGCCTGTCTTCGATCATGTGTTGCACCTGTCCGACCGGCGCGGCACGTTCGAGCACGCTCTTCTCGGCGAGCCCGAGCGCAGCGGCGGCTACTGCACCGATGACATGGCCCGTCTTCTGGTCGTCGCGACCCGTCAACCCGATCCGGGTGGCGCGGTGAACGGCCTGGCGGGTCTGGCGGTGCGGTTCCTCAACGACGCACAGTCGTACGCGGGCACCTGCCGCAACCGCATGGACGGCAAGGGCAATTGGTTGGACCAGCCGACCCTGGAGGATTGGTGGGGACGCTGCCTGTGGGCCTTGGGCACCGCCGCTGCGCACAGCAGCGTAGGTCTGGTGCGCCGAGTCGCCGTCATCCAGTTCGAGCGTGCCGCGAAGGTGCGGTCGCCGTTTCCGCGCGCGATGGCGTACGCGGCTTTGGGTGCCGCCGAGATCCTCTCCGTCGAGCCCGACCATGCCATCGCTCGCGCCCTGTTGACCGCGTATGCGGACAGCGTGCCCGAGCCCAGCGATGACACTGAATGGCCCTGGCCGGAAGCACAACTCAGTGACGCGAATGCAGTCGTCGCCGAGGCCATGATCGCCGCGGGCACCGCCCTCGAGCGCCCGGCGCTGTGCCGGCAGGGTCTCGACCTCTTGGGGTGGCTGCTCAACTACGAGACCGCAGGTGAGCGCCAGGCATTCGACCGCCAGCCGGTCGAGGTGGCCGCGCTGTCCGATGCCTGCGCGCGGGCCGCCGGAGTCGACGCCAGCTTGAGGTGGCCCGACGGCATCCGCGCGGCGGTGGCCTGGTTCGAGGGTGCCAACGATGCGGGACAGCCCATGTGGGATCGGGCCACGGGCGGCGGCTTCGACGGATTGAACGCCGAGGGAGTCGACCAGAACCAGGGTGCGGCGTCGACGCTGGCAGTGCTCTCGACGTTGCAGAATGCGCAGCGCTTCTCGACCGTCCCTGAATGACGCAGAGCGTCAAGCGCGACGTGGGCTGCGACCTCGCCGTCGACGTCACTGCGCCGACGACGCTGGAGTTCCAGATCGCCGTCGCTCCCCATCCCCACGCCGAAGTCCTCGAGTCGTTGACGTTCACCTTGGACGGGAGCCCCGTGTACCCCGTCGAGATCAGCGGCGCCCATGGCAACCGGATCCACGAGTTCTGGGCTCTGGTCGGCAACCTGCAGGTGGGTTACTCGGCCACGGTCATCGGCCAGACCGACCCGGCACCGGGACCGATTACGACCTGTCGATGTACCTGCGTCCTAGTCGCTACGCCGAGGCCGACAAGTTCTATGGTTTCGCCGCAACGGAATTCGGCCAGTACGCCGACTCGGCCACACTGTTGGAGCACGTGGCGGCATGGGTGGGTGGGCGACCGAACTATGTCGCCGGGTCCAGTGATCCGATAGACGGCGCGGTGGACACGCTGCTCGCCGGAGCGGGTGTCTGTCGGGACTTCGCGCATCTGGTGGTGGCGATGCTCCGCGCCGACAACGTGCCGGCACGGTTGGTGTCCGTGTACGCGCCCGGTCTGTTCCCCATGGACTTCCACGCGGTCGCCGAGGCCTTCGTCGACGACCAGTGGCGGGTCGTCGACGCAACACTGCTGGCGCCGCGGCAGTGCCTGGTGCGCATCGCCACCGGGCGGGATGCCTCCGACACCGCGTTCCTCGCGAATCACAACGGTGCGATCGTGCTCAACTCGATGAACGTGCGGGCCGTGGTCGACGGTGACCTGCCCTTCGACTCGATCGACAAACTGGTGTCGATCCGCTGACGGTCGTCAGTCCTGGCTGTCGCGTGCGCCCTTGAGTTGCGCGCGTATGTCGGCGGTTTCCCTGATGTCCGCCGAATCCCGCCGTCTGCCCCGGTTCCGAAACGCTGCGATCCCGCTGTCGACCTGTGCCGCTTGGGCTTTCGCGGCGAGCTCGCCGCCCTCGGAGATCTCGCGGCACATGCTGGCGCCGCCGAGCAGGCGCTGCTCGGCGCGGAACTTGCGCTTGAAGCCCGCCACCACACCGGCGAGGATGAGCGCTACCAGAACGGCGGCGACGACCATCACGATTGAATTGGTGTTCACGACGGGCGCCTCGAATCCTCGGTAGATCCCAAGTAGACGCGGATTTCCACGGGGTGTCAATTTCGTTGATACGTGGGCGAAATCGGACCGCTGGATCGCCTACGCGTACGGTCGAACCTACCGAGTCGGGATCCCGGCCTCGGCATTGACCATGCCTCGGGAGGGCCCAGTGAGTGGACTCAGCCTCGGCATCATCGCCGTGACTCACAAGGAGAACGAGCGCCGCCTCCCGATCCACCCGGAGCAGTTCGACCGCATCGATTCCGACGTTCTCTCCCGGATCTACCTCGAGCACGGATACGGCAAGCACTTCGGAATCTCGGACGGGGAACTCGCGGTGTCGGTGGCGGGGATGCGCACGCGCGAGCAGTTGATCGCCGAGTGCGACGTCATCCTTCTCGCCAAGCCGGACGCGGATGATCTGACCGAACTACGCGACGGCCAGGTGCTGTGGGGTTGGCCGCACTGCGTGCAGGACGCGGAGCTGACGCAGCAGGCGATCGACCGCCGACTGACGCTGATCGCCTTCGAGGCCATGAACCTCTGGCGCAAGGACGGCTCCTTCAAACTGCACGTGTTCCACAAGAACAACGAGATGGCGGGCTACTGCTCGGTCTTTCACGGCTTGGAGTTCATCGGGTCGACGGGAACCTACGGGCGGCGGCTCCGTGCGGCGGTGATCGGCTTCGGCGCGACCGCCCGCGGCGCCGTGACGGCGTTGAATGCGCACGGGATCCATGACATCGACATCCTGACCAATCGCAGCGTGACCGAGGTGGCGTCGCCGATTCACTCCGCCGACATCGTGCAGTTCGAATCCGATGGGGATGGTGAACGCTCTGCGTCGAGCTACGCCCTCACCGACGACGGCAGAGTGCCGCTGGCGGACTTCCTGGCCGAGCACGACGTGGTCGTCAACTGCGTGCTGCAGGACCCCAAGGCGCCGTTGATCTTCCTGGACGAAGGCGACTTGGCCGCCTTCCGGTCTGGGAGCCTGCTCGTCGACGTATCATGCGATACGGCAATGGGTTTCAGTTGGGCGCGGCCCACGACCTTTGACGACCCGGCCTTCACCGTGGACAACAACATCACCTACTACGCGGTCGACCACAGCCCGTCCTATCTGTGGAACGCCGCCACGTGGGAGATCAGCGAGGCGCTGATCCCCTATCTGCCAACGGTTCTGGGCGGACCCGCGGGGTGGGACGACGACGAGACGGTGCGTCGGGCGATCGAGATTCGAGACGGGAACATCGTCAACCCCGACATCCTGGCGTTCCAACGCCGGGAGCGGGAGTACCCACATGTCCGTACGGATCCCCGTTGAGCTGCAATGGCGTAACGTCATGGGTATCGAGCCGCCCGATTCCGGGCCGACATGCTCAACTGAAGAGGACAACACGATGGCTTCGTCCACGACGTTCCGCACTCCCTACGAGAATCATCTCGACCTCGTCCGAACCACGATCACCGCGCACTCCAAGCTCGACGACGACGTCGCAGGCCAACTCGCCGTCGAGGTTCTCCGGGCGCTCAATTCGATTCCCGAGAAGGTGCGCTGACTGAACCGATAGCGGCGATCGACGCCGAAAGGGTGCAGGAATGGTTCCGACTCTCGCGTGAGGGTTCGGAACCCTTTCCGTTTATGGCTGCGACGCCCGTGGCAACGGTGATGTAACTTCAATCGACACAGCGACACGGGGTGGGCTGCTGCCGAGGAGCAAAACGGTGGATGCAACGCCATTTGGGCACTACCAGCTGCAGGAATTGCTGGGTAGGGGCGGCATGGGCGAGGCCTACCGTGCCTACGACACCAAGACCGACCGCGTCGTTGCGCTCAAGGTGTTGCCGCACCATCTCGCCGAGGACAGCACGTTCCAACAGCGTTTTCGGCGTGAATCGTAGGCCGCCGCCAGCCTCAACGATCCCCAAGTGGTACCGATCCACGGCTACGGCGAGATCGACGGTCGGCTGTACCTGGACATGCGGCTGATCCAAGGACGAACTCTCAGAACACGTCGATTGCTTCGTCAGCCAGGGACAGCGACGGCACCCGCCAGGCCATCTCCCCGGGGGACCACTATCGGCTCTCGGCTGGCGCCGACCATGGCCACGACCAGTGCCGCGCTCGAGTCGAGCAGATGCTCACAGTTATCCAGCACCATCGGCGGCGGTCACGGATGGTCCGGTATTCAACGGCGTAGGCCCGCGTCTCGGCGTCGGCGTCGGCGCGCGAGGTGGGTCGCCCGTTCATGGTGTTTGGCGGGCCGGTCGAGGGCGGCGGTGGCTTCCGGGCGTAGCTCGGTGAGGGCGGCTTAGCTTCTAGATGCGTTCGCGTGCGGGCTGCCGGGCGGCTCGGTCATGGTTGCCGGTGGTAGCCGCCCGGCGCGGTCCGTGAAGGGCAACGATGCGGGGCGCCGCCGTGTAGTGCAGCTGTCAACCGTAAGCGAGCGCGCGGTCGGCCAGCGCCCCCATTGCCGGTGCCAACAGCTGGGAGTATTCACGCGTCAAGTGGCCTGCGTCGAAATACACCAAGGTGTTGCCGACGATGACCGGGCAGCGGTTCGCGGTGCACAACAGTTGGGTGATGTCGGCGTATTGTCCACCGGCAGCTTTGGTGGCGGCCGACTCAGCTGCAATGCCGGGTCCGTGCTCTGTGCCCCACACCGCCGCACATGCCGTCGCGTCATCGAGGTGCCCGGACAGGCAAAGCGGCACCGGTGCGGGCGGATCAGCGGTCGGACCGAGCACCAGCACCTTCGCACCGGTCTTGCGCAGCTGCTGCACAAGGCGGGTCAGACTGTGGATCCACGCCTGGTCGTACATCTTGAGGCCTGGCACAAGCGTATGGGCACCGTTAGCATCGTATGCACGCGCCGAGCTCACCACGATCAGCTGGACGGGCTCGGTGCGTAACCTGGCCATGATGTTAGCGCGCCACTGCGCGCACGGTTGAAACTGTTCAGCCAAACCATTGAAGTGGTTAGTGAGGGGCAAGTCCGTTATTGGGCAGCCCACCTTGGCCATCATTTCCAGCCGCCAGTGCCGCTGTGCGCTGACCTGCTGGAACGCCGGATTGAACATCGCGGCACGTGAGTCGCCGATCAGGGCCACCCTCGTCGTCGAGGCGAGATCGCCCGCCGCGCATTCAGGCTGTTCGGCGTCAAACGGCAGCACGAGCAGGCAGCCGTGGGTCAATATGCCCAATTGTTGGGCCGTCTGATCGGTGAGAGGCGGGTTCAGGTTCGACGGTACGGCTTTCATATCGACCGATGTCGCGACCGCGGCCTGCACCTGAGCGAACACGTTCTGCACCGCCGCGTCGTACGCCTCCATGTTGGATCCCGGGCGGACGGGCGCCGCAGTGATGATCATCGGTTTAGCCGCAGGGCCGCGGCCGACCGGATTAGGTACCGATATCAGCAGAACCACGCCCACGCAGACCGCCACCGCGGTGGCGACACCGCCGAGCGCCAGACTGGCCAGGGGAGAGCGGCGCACGCGATCGGCGAATCGCAACGGGTTCTCGATGAAACGTAAAGTGAGCGCCGCCAGCCCAGCAGAGACCAGGACCGCTGCCAACTTTGGGGCCAGCCCCACCGGGTGGCCCAGTAATGCTGGTGTGAGTACCAGCACCGGCCAGTGCCACAAATACCACGAGTACGACACCCTCCCGATCGCCCCCATCGGCGACGATCCGAGGACGCGCGCACAACCCCGAGACGGTCCAGCACAGCCGGCGCCGATTACCAGCACCGCGCCGAGTGTGGGCAACAACGCGGCGATCCCCGGATAGCTCGTAGTTTCGCTCAACTGCGTGCAGGCCAGCAGGATCAGGACCAGCCCCGTCCATCCGACGAACGCAGCAGGTTGTGTCGGTAGGCGGCGCCACGAGCCGGCCGTGAGACCCACCAAGCCGCCGACAGCCAACTGCCAGGCCCGGGTGGGCAGCGAGAAGAACGCCACGGGAGGTAATAGGTAGGTGAATACCAGTGACAGCGTGAACGACACGATGGCGACCATCGCAAGGAACCATCGCAAGGACCACCAGATACGGGCGCACCGACGAGGTGGCGTCGGCCTTGGTGGTGAGCAGGCGCGTTCGCCGGATGAGCCACGCCGTGCCGACGATCATAATCGGCCACACAAGGTAGAACTGCTCCTCCACGCTCAAAGACCAGTAGTGCTGGAACGGCGACGGCGACAGTAGATTCTGTTTGCCGAAGTAGTTCACGCCGGAGGCAATGAACTGGTAGTTGCTGACATACAAAGCGCTGGTGATGCCGTCAATACCGACGGACTGGACCTGCAACGGAGGTAGTAGTAAAGCCGAGCCGATCATGGTGACGACGCCCACAGCGGCCGATGCCGGCAGCAGTCGCCGGGCCCGCGCCCCATAGAAGCGGCGCAAACTGACGGTGCCAGCGGTGCTGGCCTCGCGCCACAGCAGCCCCGTGATCAGGAAGCCCGAGATGACGAAGAACACGTCCACGCCAACGTAGCCACCCCCCACGCCGGGCACCTCAGCGTGAAACAGGACAACGGCCAACACCGCTACGGCGCGCAAGCCTTCGATGTCGGTGCGAAATTTCTTTTCTGCTGAGCCCCGATCGCGCGGGTCGGCCAGAATCTTCCGAGCCCGGCGTACCACTTTCGACTTTTGATTGTTTTCTTGCGGTCCGGTGGTTCTCACTTTGCGGAACCGGCGCCACCGCCCGAGAGAACCCTGACAGGTACGAAAACGAGACCGCCTGTTAGGGCGGTCGCAGCCGCCAACAGTCGTGCTGCCCTGCGTGGTGTTCTCATGCACGCTCCGTCCGTCACGTGCTTCGCACGTGTACCCGCCATGAGAATCCCCCAGATCAGGAGCCTTCAGACTACCCCGACAAGAACAAGATCGAAGACCCGGACGACATACTATTGGGTTGATGCATACGTCACCTGAGGATGTCCCGAGTTCCGTGGAACTTCGGTGGCGGCCCGTTGAGCATCAGGCTGCGCTGACCTGATCATTGTGCACGACGGGTCCGACATGTTCGGCGGCTTCGCGTTCGAGTGCGGCGCGCAGGGTGGGCAGGTGCAGGTGGCCGTTGACGCGGCGGAACTGCTTGCCGGCCTCGA
>JBBRTH010000089.1:0-16686 GCA_038244615.1 Mycobacteriales bacterium
GTTGGCGGTGGCGTCGCTGAGCGGGGCGGGGGCCGCCAACGCGACGTGCGCGTCGATCAGCGGCATCAGCGCCGGTGCGGGCTGCACCAGCACCGTGTCCAGCGTCGCAGTCGGGTTGGGCACCAACACCACAGCGACCGCCTCGGGGCTCCTGAATACCGCCGTCGCGGTGGGCACCAATTCCACGGCGAGCTCCACGGGCGCGTTGAACCTCGCCGCGGCGATCGGCACCAACTCGTCGGCAACGTCAACCGGCAACTTCGGCCAGGCCATCGTGCTCGGCAATGGTTCCTCCGCCACGGCGGGCCAGAACGCTGGTGATGTCCTCAACACCGCCATCAACGTCGGCAACAATAGCGGCGTGTCTGCAAGTGGCGGCGGCGCGCCGGGGGGCTTTGGCAACCTCGCGGTCAACCTGGGCAACGGCAACATCGTGTCTGCGGTAGGCGGTCTGAACGCCGCGACCAATGTCGGAGGCTCGAATAGTTCGGTTACGGCCCTCGGCGTCGCCAACAACGCCTTCAACCTCGGCGGCAACCTGAACGTTGTCAGTGCCTTTGGCGGGACGGCCCTGACGCGGCCGGGCTTCAACACCGCGTTCAACCTCGGTGGCAGCAACAACACCGCAACCGCGGGTGTGTTCGGATTACCTCCCAGTGGCGGGCCCTTCGCGGTCGCCGGCACTGTCGGTGGTTCGGGCAAGAATGTCGTTCGGACGACCACCGGCGTCACGGTCCAGTAAGCCGCGTCGGTGCGGGGTTCCCTACCCGCAGACGGTGATGAACCTCAGGCGTGATCCGAGATTCGCCTTGGCATTCCACCCGGTGGATGGGTCGATTGACAACGCGCCGCCCCAGCGTGGGGGCCATCACCCGCGCGGCGGCCAGGACGTGCGGAGTAGGTGCGGCGGCGCCAGCACCGATCAACCCGGTGCACCACAGATCAACACACCTGCCACCGAGCGCCGGAGATAGCGGCGGCGCTGGACGTGCCGAATCGATCGACACCAGCATGACGGCCGGGCCGGGCGCCAGCGCGCTGGGATGTGGCTGACCGCTACCTGCGGGGCGCGCGCGTCGGCTGAGGAGCCGCACGCTCCGCCTGCCGCACCGGCGTCCACGCAGCACCGGCCGCAACCCCAAGATGCCTACCGCGTACTGGACTGAAACGGTTCGGCCAATGCGGTCGCGATGATCTGGTAGGCCACCTTCTCCTCGGCGAACACGCCGGGAAAGAAGTAGAAGCCGTGTGGCATTCCGGGCGGGTGGTAGTCGATGGGCCGGCCGCCGGCATCACGCACTCTGGTCGCGAAAGCCTGGGCAGAGTCAACTAGCGGGTCGTGGGTGCCGGCGATCACCACGGCCAGCGGGTAATCCGTCAGATCGCCTTCGATTGGGCTGGCCCAGGGATGACTCCAGGCAGTGGTCGGTAGGTAGGCGCCGCGGATGAAACCCATGAAGGCGGTGTCGTAGACGATGCCGCGCGGCGCCAGCTTCTCGAACGACGCCCACCTCTCATACTGGAAGTCCGTGAATGCGCCCAGCAAGACGACGGCGTCGGGCACTCGCCCCGATTCATCGCGGGCGCGCAGCGGGATCGCGGCGGCGAAGGTGCTTCCCGCCGAATCCCCGGCCACCGCGAGGCGAGAGCCGTCGCCGCCCAGATCAGCGCTGTGGGTACTGACCCACTGGTAGACGTCGAACGCGTCGTCGAACGGCGTTGGAAACGGAAACTCCGGAGCGAGGCGGTAGTTCGCGGACACCACGAGAGCGTTGTTGGTGAACGCCAAGTTGCGAGAAAGGAAGTCACAGTCCTCGGAAACACCGATCGTGAACCCACCACCGTGGTAGTAAACGATGACCGGTAGGCGCTCACCTGCCGTTGCGGCCCGAGGGCGGTAGAGCTGGCATCGCGCCACCCCGTCGCTGACCGGGACATAGATCTGCTCGACGTCGACCTCGGGAACTGCTCGCTCTCCTGTTGGCGGAATCAACGCAGGGTCAGCCACCGGTTGACCATCGCCGATATAGCCGGTCCGAACCGGGGCAATCATCAAGTCCCGCAGAGCAACCGGTTTGCGCAGGTTCGCGAGGATCTTGTACATCTGCATGGCTGGGTCTTCGGCTTCGATGTAGCTCAGTCCGTCCACGACCACCGGTGCGGTGACGTCGATCAGGCCGTGGGGCACGGCGCGCAGCGCTTCGTTGATCATCGTAGAAGGATAGCGTTCAATCGCCTTGCGCCTGAAAAAAGTTGCCTGGCAGTGGGTTCCCGCTCTGAGTGGCCGTCAACGTTCTCAGGGAAATCCAATGGGGTGACCAATCTCAATCCTGCTGATAGGGGACAGCCCGGTCTTGAATTGGCGAAAGTGACTGTCCTGCAGGGAATGATCGGACTTCTTCAGGGTTCGTGATTCCGATCGGGAAGGCACTTTTCAGGTGAAGGGGAGCGCAGCACGACCTAGCTTCGCTATCGGTGCGGACGGGCGTGGTGTGGTGTCGCATGCCGGGGTCGGCACATTGCCGGAACGCGCCGACCTGACTGGGCTGTCGTCGCAGGTCACCAGGGCGTTGGCCGATACCTATCGTGGGCAGAACACATGCGCCCGGGGAGGTATTCGCCGATCTGGCGGCGGCGGTGGCCGAACGCGCGGACTGCGTCGACGGGGTCGGGAAGCTGTTGGGTGACCGGTCCCACGTGTTCGGGCAGGTCGCGTCGGGACACCGACGCCACCATCACCATCGATCACTCCGAAAGCAAGGAGAACGCCGCCGCGACCTGGAAGCGCACGTTCGGCTTCCACCCGCAGCTCGTGCTCCTGGACCGGCCAGACACCGCCGTCAGGGAAGCCCTCGCGGGGCTACTGCGTCCTGGGAATGCGGGCAGCAACACCGCCGATCACATCACCGTGCTCGGCTGCGCGCTGGAATCGTTGCCGCCCCTGTACCGTCCAAGCCCCAAGAACCCGGATGCACCGAATGTCCTGATGCGCTGCGACTCTGCCGGCGCCACCCGCGGCTTCGCCGCTTGCCGCGCATCCGGTGTCGGGTTCTCCTTCGTCACGTCCGAATCCGCGACACCGTGGAGATACTCAACACCGGTGCGGCGTGGTAAACGCCGATCGACGCCGACGCCGACGCCGACGCCGCGACCCGCGACGGCGCGTGGGTCGCCGAAATCACCGTCTAGTAGACCTTTTGGCATGGCCGGAGGGGACCCGGCTGAACCTGCGCAAGGGACGCCCCGAATCCGGGTGCGCAGCTGCGGTTCACCGACGCCGGCGGGCACCGGGTCACCGGGTTCATCACCGACACCGCCGCCGAGGTCTTGCCCGGCCAACTCGCCGGCCTGGAACTGCGCCACCGTCAACACGTTCGGGCGGAGGACGGGATCCGTGAGGCCAAGGCCACCGGGCTGCGCAATCTCCCGCTCAAACTCGTTCGACGTGAACACCGCCTGGCTCGAAATCGTCATGACGGCAATCGATCTAGTGGCATGGGCCGAACTGAACGGGTTCGCCGACGAGCCCGCCCTGGCGCGGTGCGAAATCGACGACGAGGCTCTGGCTCGGGCAGCGAAGGAACTCGGCACCACCAGTAAGAAGGACACGGTGAACGCCGCGCTGACATTCGTGGCTGAACGCCGGCGCCGGATCGACACCCTGCTCGATCATCCCCACGCGCTGGGCACAGGGCCCGACATCACCGATCCCGGCGTCATGGATGGTGCCCGTCGGTGACTGCAGGCTTTCCGCCTGGCCAGCTCTACCTCGTCGACACCTCGGCGTTCGCCCGCATCGATCTGCGCCCGGTGCGCGAGGTGATCGCCGGGCTCGTCGCCGACCACGACGCCGCGACCTGCGTGACCGTCGACCTCGAAGCCGGCTACTCCGGGCGCAACGAGAACGACGTCCGGTTCATCGCGCAGCGGCGCCGTGCCTACTACCGCGTCCTGCTCTTCACCGAGGTCATCGCTGAGCGAGCGCGCGATGTGCAGGTTCGGATGGCTGCGCGCGGTCAGCACCGCGCGGCCGGGGTGGTGGACCTGCTCACCGCCGCGATCGCCGAGCACCACGGCGCCATCGTCCTGCACTACGACTCCGACTTCGAGCACATCGCCGCCACCACCGGACAGCCGCACGCCTGGGTCGTCCCCCGAGGCAGCATCTCATGATCAGGCCGGGCCTCCTCATGGCGCGACCGGATGACGGCACACGCAGATAGCCACAGAACCGATGGGCTGCATAACGATTGGTAGCGAGCAGGAGTTCATCGACCCACTATCGAGGAAGTGCAGGGACACCTGAGACATACCCGTCAAACACGTTCGTGCCCCCATCGCCGCTCGTACGCCTGCTGCCTCGCGTATCTCACCCAATTCGGTTGAAGGACCACGTTTTCAGCAGCGTGCCAGAGGTCAGTAGCGATCGAGCTCGATCAACCGCTCGTCGCTGATCCCGAAGTGATGTGCGATCTCGTGGAGTACGACGTGCCTGACCTCGCGGCGTAGACGAGCGGCGTCGCCGGCAGCGAGTCGCGTGATCGGCGCGCGGAAGATGCTGATTCTGTCTGGAAGCACTCCGCTGTAGGTACTGGTCCTTCGCGGCAGCGGTACGCCGCTATACCGGCCGAGCAGCGGCTGGCCGTCGGGAGGCTCGTCCTCGACCAGGATCTCGATGTTGCTCATCGCCGCGAGGAGATCGGCCGGCAAGGAGCTCAGCGCGTCGTCGATTGCGTCTTCGAACGGATCATTGAGACCCGGTTCCGAACACCCATCCATCTGAGCAAGAGTGCCAGAGTCGGTGCTGAGCTCGGCTTCAGACAGGTCACGTGGCTGGAAGTGGTCGAGTTCGCCGCAACCTTCAAAGACCTCGGTTCCGGCGAAGGCGGATTCAACGAAGACAATGAGTGCTACGGCATGCCCCCATCTGATCCGGCGCCCGACCCGGAGAGCGCCCAGCACATCTGCCTGGGCTGACCCGCATCGTCGACCGGGTTAGTCAGCCTGCCGGTTTCTCGTCGTGTCCGCCGAACTGTTTACGCATCGCCGAGAGAGCCTTGTCGGCATAGTCGTCGAGGCCGCGCGAGCTGAAGCGCGAGTACAGAGCGGCTGTCAACACCGGCGCGGGCACGCCCTCGTCGATCGCGGCGATGGAGGTCCAGCGGCCCTCACCGGAGTCCGAGACCCGGCCGGTGAAGTCGGCGAGATCCGGTGACTGCTGTAGCGCAGCAGCGGTCAGGTCGACGAGCCACGAGCCGATCACACTGCCGCGGCGCCAGACCTCGGCGATGTCGGTGGTGTTGAGGTCGTAGAGGTAGAACTGGGGATTCTCCAACGGGGCGGTCTCCGCGTCGACGTGCTGCGTGCGGGTGCCGATGTCGGCGTTGTGCAAGATGTTGAGGCCCTCGGCGATCGCGGCCATCATGCCGTACTCGATGCCGTTGTGGACCATCTTGACGAAGTGCCCGGCGCCGTTGGCCCCGCAGTGCAGGTAGCCCTTCTCGGCTGGCGCGACCTCACCATGGCGGCCAGGGGTGCGTTCGGCGGCTTCCACGCCCGGGGCGATCGAGGCGAAGACGGGTTCGACCTGGGCGAAGGCGTCGTCGTCACCTCCGATCATCAACGAATATCCGCGTTCCAATCCCCACACCCCACCGCTGGTGCCGCAGTCAAGCAGCCGGATGCCGTGCTCAGCCAGCGTCTTGGCGTGCTGGAGGTCATCCCGGTAGTAGGAGTTCCCGCCGTCTATCACGGTGTCGCCGGCGGCCAACTGCTTGGCCAGGTCGTCGATCACCGATGTGGTGATCTCGCCCGCTGGAACCATCACCCACACCGCGCGGGGGGCGGTGAGTTTGTCCGCCAGCTCCGCCAGGGACGCCGCCCCGGTGGCGCCCTCTCCGGCGAGAGCGGTAACCGCCGCCGGATTGTGGTCGTACACAACGCATTCGTGACCGTCGCGCATCAAGCGGCGCACGAGGTTCGATCCCATCCGCCCCAACCCGATCATCCCCAACTGCATGGGCGTGCTCCCTCTCGGTTCGGTCAGTCGTTTAGCCAGGGGTGCTGCCAGCGGTGATCTCCCGCGGTCAGCGACTGTGCCTGGATTGGTCCCCACGACCCGCGTTGGTAGGTGTGGATCGGTGGAGGGTCGGTGAGCAGCGGTTGCACGATCCGCCAGGTTTCCTCGATCGCATCCTCGCGGGCGAAGTACTGATGGTCGCCGGTCAGTGCCGCGTGCAGCAGCAGCTCGTACGGTGTCGGCGGTTCGCCGAAGTCGTCGCCGAACAGGGTCTCCAAATGCACAGTCCGCCAGTCGTCCTCACCGTGCGCCGCGATCTGCAGCCGCAACCCCGGGTCGGGATCGATGCGAAGAACGACCTGATTCGCCGCGACGCGGGTGGGTGTGGACAGGAACGGCAGGCGCGGTGTGCTGCGCAGGATCAACCGGACCTCGGTGACCCTTTCCGGGAGCGCTTTTCCGGCTCGAAGGAAAATCGGCACCCCGGCCCACCGCCAGTTGTCGATTTTCAGGCGCAGCGCGACGAACGTCTCGGTGCTCGAGCTCGTAGCGACGCCGGGCACGTCGGCGTACCCGTCGTACTGGCCGCGGACACAGTGCGCGGGGTCGGCCGGCAGTATCGCCCGGAGCACTTCGGCCTTCTTGGTGCGCAACTCATCGCCGACGCCGCCCGAAAGCGGCTCCATCGCGACCAGCGCGAGCACCTGCAGCAGATGGTTTTGTACTACGTCGCGCAGCGCACCCACCGCATCGTAGAAACTGCCGCGGTCCTCGACGCCGAAGTCCTCGGCCATCGTGATCTGGATGCACGAGACAGTGGTGCGGTCCCACACCTGGGCGAGCAGCACGTTGGCGAAGCGCAGGTACTGCAGCTCGATGACCGGCTCCTTTCCCAGGAAGTGGTCGACCCGCAGAATCTGCTCCTCACGCAGCACGCGATGCAGTCGCGTATTGAGTTCGCGCGCCGAGGCGAGGTCGTGGCCGAACGGCTTCTCGATGGCGACCCGCGCCGTCGCGAGAAGTTTCGCCTCGCCGAGGTGTTCGACGATCGGACCGAACAGCGACGGTGGCATCTCTAGGTAGTACAGGGGCTGTTGGTAACTGTCGACCTTGTCCGACAACCGGTGATAGAGATCCGGGTCGTTGACGTCTCCGTGCAGATAGGACAACCGGGCGGCGAACCGTGTGAACACCGCGTCGTCGACTCTGCCGCCGCCTGCACCGATCGCGTCATGCGCGCGGCTGATCAGTTCGTTAGTCGACAGCTCGTCGGCTGCGACCCCGACGATCGGGCAGTTCAGCAGTCTCCGCTGTTCGAGCCGGTAGAGCGAGCGGAACGTCATCTTCCGCGCGAGGTCTCCGGTGATCCCGAAGATCACCAGCACATCCGCCGTGGTCGGCTGGCCCCCTGGTGTCATGAGCGACTCTGCACGCAGGTGACATCACGATCAGCGCGGTTCTCCCCCGAGGGTGACACCAGCGGGACGCTAGCAGAGATCAGCGGCCGGATTGCCGATGTTGACGGGAGGTTGTCCAGAAATCTGCGTGCTGGATACAGAATCTGATGTACTGTTTCGATCCGTGGAGACGTTGACGCATGCCGGTGCGCTGGCGCGCTTCGGTCTTGCGCTTTCCGACACCACCCGAACACAGATTCTGTTGCGTCTGAACAGAGCACCCGGCTACCCCTCCGAGCTGGCCGAGCTGATCGGCGTCTCACGCCAGATACTGTCCAATCACCTCACCTGCCTGCGCGGCTGTGGGTTGGTCGTGGCGATTCCCGAGGGACGTCGCACCCGTTACGAACTAGCCGACCCACGCATCGGGCACGCCCTTGGCGACCTGATGGGCCTCGTCCTCGCCGTCGACCCGGATTGCTCATGCGTGGACGCCGACGGTCACGGATGCGGTTGCTGTTGACGGCCTTCAACATTGGACTTCCCGCACCGACCGGAGAACGGCGCCAGCTGTTGTCCCGTCGTATCCGGCTATTCGTTGCGGCCACCATCAGCTACAACGTGCTCGAAGCCATCATCGCGCTCACCGAGGGCACCAGAGTTTCCTCGACCGCGTTGATCGGCTTCGGCCTGGATTCGGTCATCGAGGTGTCCTCCGCGGTCGCGGTGGCCTGGCAGTTCGCCGGCAAAGACCCCGAAGCCCGCGAGAAGATCGCGCTGAAGATAATCGCATTCTCGTTCTTCGGCCTCGCCCTCTACGTCATCATCGACGCGATCCGATCGCTCGTCGGGATCGGGGAGGCCCAGCATTCGATTGTCGGCATAATGCTGGCCGCCGTCAGCCTGGCGGTGATGCCCGTGCTGTCCTGGGCGCAACGCCGTGCCGGTCGTGAACTCGGTTCGCTCTCGGCGGTCGCTGACTCGAAGCAGACTCTGCTCTGCACCTACCTGTCGGCCGTCCTGCTCGTTGGCCTGCTGCTCAACAGCCTCTTCGGCTGGTCCTGGGCGGACCCGATCGCGGCGATGGTGATCGCCGTGATTGCGGTGAAGGAAGGTATCAACGCCTGGAAGGGTGACCCCTGTTGCTCGACACCGGTCACCACCGCAACCGCTGCAGCCGAGCACAACTGCGACTGCCGCGACGACTAACGCAAGGGACCTGCCATGACGCGCATCACCGAACAGGCCCGCACCGTCTACCGGCAAGAGATGATAGCCGCGGAGGCCGCTGACTCACCAGACGCGCGGTGGAGTCACCTCGAACGAGCGCACATCGTTTCCCAGCCGCACCCCTGGCTGCACACCTGCAACCACGTCGCGATGCTCGCTTTGGCTCTGCGCCAGCATGATCGGCAGAAGCGCTCGGCCTGGTCGTGCGGATCGTCGTCGCCGCCGGACTCACGACACCGATGCCCATCCCACCCGACCTAATCGCCGCCCTGGCGCGGTGAACATCGGTACTCCTCACGCCGGACAAGGTGGATGTCGGTGATTCAGCCGAACCACCACGAGACTTCATCGTCGGTGTGAACCAGCGTGCCGCCCACGTGTGCCGGCGGAATCATCAGCAGAGGGGTGTCACTCCCCGTGATCGTGATCGCCGTGCAGTTCGTGTGACGGACTCGTCACGGGAGGCGGTGCTTCGACGGGAGCCGTCCCCGCGGGTGGGCGGACTACCTGGGCAGTTGGCGTAGCGGGCAGCCCCGGGTGGTCGCGGTGACCATCTTCATGTCCGATGCTCGGCCCGTGGTGTTCGGGTCCTGCGGCAGCAGGCGAATGGTGGCCGTGCTGCAGACCGGAAGCCACTCCCACCGTTGCCGCGGCAGCGATCACGGCGCCGGCGCCGAGGAGCACGATCGCGTTCGCGAAGGCCGGTATCGGCCCTGCTTGGCGGCCGCGGTGCCACACCCAGCCAGCTCCCATCACGACGTAGACCTCGAGCAGCAGTACACAGAGGTCGGCGGCTCGTACCAACTCGGGTGCTCCGGCGTGTGGGCCGAACGGCGCTCCGGCGGTCCGAGACATCGCCCAGAGTGCGGCGGCAGTCACATTGCCCAGGATCCCCGCGGCCAGCACCGCCGTACTCGGTCGAACCAGAACAGCTCGCGCCCAAATCAATTGGCACAGTCCGACTGCGACGAAGAACAGCCCTGACGGCATCCACTCTTGCCAGTGCGTCGGTACTACGGCGAAGTGGATGACCGCTGCGCCGAGTGAAGCGGTCGCCGCGAGACGAGCAGCCAGCCGACTGTCGGTCTGCGTCTCTGCTTGCGGTGCCACCCGTCCGATGTTGACATGGTCTGCCCAAACACTGACCAAGTGACACCACATCTCAATCTGACCGAGATTCACCCGTCACCCTCTCGTCGTCAGGGGGGATCGAGTGTGCCCGTCACGACGGCCGCCAGGTCAGCGGAAGCGGACATTCAACGTCGCCAGGCCAAAGATCTTCCGGCCAACTGACTTAGCGGCGACGATGATGACACCGGTGCGGGTCGCCGGGTCCAGCGACTTGATCCGGCCGCTGTACTCGATGTCTGCGCCGTCGGTGGCCGACACGATCGCGGGCTGAGACAGCCGCACCGCGTAGCGGGTAACCGCACCGGGGTCGCCCGACCATGCGGAGGCGAATCCGGCACCCAATCCCATGGTGAGCATTCCGTGGGCGATCACATCGGGCTGCCCTGCCAGCTTGGCGATGTTCTCGTCCCAGTGAAGGGGGTTGGCGTCGCCGGCTACGCCGGCGTAATTCACCAGGTCGCCGCGGGAGAGTCGGGCGTGGTGCACCGGTAACTCGTCGCCGACACTTGCCTCATCGAAGGACGCCGTCCCCGGGGTGCGGGTCGCACCTCCCTGGGCGATCCGAACCTCACCCGCGGGGCGCACCGTCTTCTGGTAGGCCGCCTCGGATTCGTCGACTCCGAGGAGGTTCACATCGTGCATCATCACCTTCTGGACGGCCGTCCTGATCGCCGGGTCGACATCCTCGGCGGTGACGCCGACGACGGTGGTGTGCAGGGTGTGCACCCGCTCGCCGGCCGCGTCGGTGAAGGTGTTGGTCACGGTCATCAGGTCCCTGCCGGCGATCCTGCGGACCGACGACAATTCGACGTCCGTATGCAGTTCGTCGCCGGCCACGATCGGCCGGTGCTGCTCGAAGACTTCCTCGGTTTGGAGGTACATGTCGTAACCGATGACCACCGATTCGAACAGGTGCCGATTGGCTGCCATGGCCGGGGCCGACGTGAACGTCAGCGGCGCCACCAGGTCCGAATACCCCAGCTCCGCGGCGGCGGCGACATTCCAGTGCGCGGGGTGATAGTTCTGCACGGCACGGGCGAACTCGCGCACTTTCTCGCGGCCGACCAGGTAGGGCTCGTCGACCTGGTAGTAGTGGCCGACCCGCGATTCGAGCGCCGACGTGTGTGCTCCTGCGGTCATGAAAGTGCTCAACTGTTCTATCGGCCTGTTCGCTGAGGCCGACCGAAGCACACTAGCGCGCGGACGCCGCGGCAACAGAAGCCGATAGGCTTCGCCGGGCCATGTCCGCGTGAGCTTCTCATGTTCGCCACGCGCTCGGCAGCGTTGTCGTCTCATGTCGATCGAGGTACCACAATAGGGCCACGACTCGTCGCCGAAGTGGGGTGGAGGGGCGCGGGTGGCCGTTTCCCACGACCCTCGCGGACATCGGCAGATCGTGCGCTGTCATCCGACGAGCGCCGGGCTCTTCTCACGGGGAGCAGCGGCGTCGTCAGCGGACGGGTGAACCCGGGACAGGAAGCCGCCAATGTGAGCTGTGTGTGCAGCTGGGTGAAGTAACGTGTTGTGACAGCCACGCACGGTCGAGCCAGCCAGCGGCGTGCGCGTCGACATCGGATGCAATGACGAAGGGGCCCATGTGTCGTCGGTCATCAACTCGCCGATCACCACTGGATCGGGCAGCCCGGCTCAGAGCGACGTAGGTGGCTCACCGATGACGTCAGATGCCGACGATGTCGACCCGTCATCGTGACTGGTCTCGATCCATTGATCGCGGTTGACGCGGTGTTGGAGGACTGGGGACCCAAGGCGGATGCGACTGCCGGTAGCCCCCACGAGTACGGCGTCATGCTGCAGGACGACGCAATCAGCAAGGTCGGCCTGTGGCAGTGCACTCCGGGATCATGGACATCGGCCAAGGAGGGTGTCGGTGAGCTGATGCACTTCGTCAGCGGGCATGGCTGGATCATCGATGACGAAGGCAGCTGGGAGATCACGCCGGGGGCCGTCCGATGGTTTCCCGATGGGTGGCGCGGACGCTGGGAGGTCGACGAGACGGTCCGGAAGGTCTTCGCGATCATCTCGGCGCCGACCGCCGTCGATTCCTAGCATGCGGGGGGTATCCGTCGGACCCACCGCAACCTCGGCTGACATCGTCGTAACATCGTGTACGGGCCGACGAGGGCGAAGTGAGCGTTTCGCGTTAGCTGCCTTCGCAATTCGCAGAGACACGAGTTTCGGCCACCACCGGGTGCGGCACAGTCCATCCGCCGATTCGGTGTCGGGTTCGCGCGGTTACGGCGCCACTTCGGCGACGGGCTGCTGATCTGCGTCGGTGACGACACCGCAACGCGGCGCATCGAAGACCGCGTATTCGACGCGGTCATGCAGGTGTATTGGAAGACGACTCTAGCTGCGGCCCTGTCCGCGAGTCGTCCGGTTCGCGACGACGGCCTCCCAGTCAGCCTCAAGAGTCGGCGGCAGATGCCTGCGCATCGAACTCGGCGAAGAACCGGCCCAGATGGCTTGTCGCCGACCAAGTACCGGCTGGACCGAACTCTCGCAGGCATCGCCTATCACGTGTGCCCGGCCAGGCGTGTCCCACGTGGTCGAGGCTGATGAGGCGAACGGGGCCGTAGGGGGTATCGGAGCTGGCGAAGCGCTGCTCGAGCACCCCGGGCTCGAGTTCGCGGAGACCATGAGCGCCGCCATCACCTGATCGAGTGGCCCATGATTGCATCGTCTGTCGAACACCCATGGGCCAGCGGGCACTGTCGCCACCTTCGTAGGGATTCACATCGTCGTGTCTGCCGTGGATCGCCAGCACCGCTGCGAAAGCAGACGCGGCGGTCGGGGGGAACAGAGCCCCCGCGACGAGGCCCGCGGACGTCGGAGTTCGGTCGACGGCCAGTACGTGAGAGGCCAGTCGCGCGCCGCCTGAGTAACCAAGCAGGTGAATGCGAAGGTCGGGATGGCGAGTCCGTGTCACCTCCAGGAGGGTTTGGATGAAGCCAACGTCGTCGGGCTCGTCCCGAACCGAGTTCTCTCCGGGCAACGGCGAACCCGGCACATTCCAACCGAATCCCTCCGGGAAGGCCGCGCTGTACCGAAAGGGAAGCAATGCCTGAGGGGTGAGAACAAGCGCGCCGCCGCGGGAAAGGTCGTCTGCGTCGACCATCGAACTGTGGCTTCGAGAGGTGAAGCCGCTGCCGTGCAGCGAGACGATCACGCGGCGTCGCGCGGTGGCGCCCGGGTCGAGGGTGAGGACCAGCCGATCTCTGCCAGCGTGCGCGATCGTCTCCGATGTCACGGCGTGCGAGAAGTGCGCGTTCACGCTGCCTCCTCGTTGGTCATACTGCCACTTCCCGCTATCGACGTGAGGATCGAATTGCTTTGGGCTCCATATGCAGTGGATGACGTCCGCGGTTCACGTCGCCGGCGAATGCAGCCCGCGAGCAGTCATGATCTTGGCGACCAACTCATCGAGTTGTCCGTCTTGAAGTGCGGGTTGTCCTAGCAGCAACGCGATCAACCCCGATGCTCCGTACGTGAACGCTGGGGTGCGTCGAGTCGGGCGGAGGGTCTCAAGCCGATGGCAGTGTGGCGTGGAGGTCCACACCGATTCGTTCGGCGAGTTCGGCCAGCAGCGAACTTGCTCGGCGGTGTGCCCTGTCTGGGTCGGGTTCGATGTCCAGCAGGGCTCTCGCGTAGGAGATGCCGACCGCGCGCAGGTGTTCTGAATCGACACTCAGACGCCCGACCAGTGCCACCACCGGAACGCCCGCCGCAGCCGCAGCGCGCGCTACTCCGATGGGGGCCTTACCGGACAGGCTCTGTACGTCCAGCGAGCCTTCCCCGGTGATGACGAGATCGGCGCCGTGCAACGCAGCGCCGAACCCAACGAGGTCCAGAACCAGGGCAACGCCGGAGGTGATGCGCGCCCCGAGTAAGGCCACCGCGCCGGCAGCGGTCCCTCCCGCCGCCCCGGCGCCTGCCATCCCGGCCACCTCCACCTGCAGGTCGCGGTGCACCACGTCGGCATAGTGCGTCAAGGCCGCATCGAGCAGCGCTACCTGCGACGCGGTCGCTCCCTTCTGGGGCGCGAATACGGCCGCCGCCCCGTCCGGTCCGACGAGGGGGTTGTTCACGTCGGTCGCCACGACGACGTCGGCGGTCAACAATCGCGGGTCCAACCCCGTCGCGTCGATCGCGGCGAGGTCGAGGAGCACGGCACCGCCGGCGGACAGGTCCTCCCCGGCGGCGCTGAGCATTCGGGCGCCCAGGGCTTGGACCATCCCTGCCCCGCCGTCGGTGGTCGCGCTGCCCCCGACTCCCAGGACGAGGTGCCGGGCGCCCGCGTCCAGGGCGGCGGACAGGAGCTGGCCGGTCCCCCTGGTGGACGCGGTCAAGGGCGCCGGACGCCCCCCGGGCAGCTGCCGCAGACCAGACGCCTCGGCCATCTCGATCACGGCGTCGACCCCGCGGATGGCGAAGCACGCTTGCACGGGTTCGCCGGTGGGGCCTTCGACGACCACGTCGTGCCGTTGGTAGCCGGCGGCGACCGCGGCGTCGACGGTGCCGTCGCCGCCGTCCGCGACGGGCAGCAACACGATCTCCGCCCCGGGGCAGCCGCGCGCCAAGCCGCTGCCGATGGCCTCGGCCGCCTGCGTGGCGGTCAGGCTGCCTTTGAACTTGTCGGGCGCCACCACGATCCGCGGCCGGGCAGGGGTCACGGCAGCATCCAGGCCAGCACTGGCGTGGACTGCAGGTACACCAGGATGCACATCAGCAGTAGGAAGCCCAGCGACCACCCGACGACCCTGCGGAACAGATCGCCCTCCTTACCGGCCAACCCGGTGGCGGCCGCGGCGATCGCGAGGTTCTGCGGCGAGATCATCTTGCCGAGCACACCGCCCGAGGTGTTGGCCGAGGCGAGCAGCACCTCACTGAGCCCGGCCTGCTGGGCAGCGGCGACCTGCAACGTCCCGAACAGCGCGTTCGACGAGGTGTCCGAACCCGTCACGGCGACGCCGAGCCAACCGAGCACCGGTGACAGGAACGCGAAGAAGCTGCCGGTACCGGCCATCCACTTGCCGATGGTGATCGTCTGGCCGGAGAAGTTCATCACGTAGGCCAGGGCGAGAACGGCGGCCACGGTGAGGATCGCCCACTTGAGCTGGTTCAGGGTTGCGCCGAACGCCTTGAGCGCCGCTGCCGGCGCCAGCCCGAGCACGGCCATCGTGATCAGGCCCGAGATCAGCAGCAGCGTACCGGCCGAGGGCAGCCAGTTGAAGACAAACGTCGCGGCCGACGGCGACTCGCCTTTGGGGGTGACGATGTCCAGTCCCGGCCAGGAAAATTTCTCGGAGCCCTTGGCGAGCAGGGTCTTGACCACGCCGATCTGTGCCACCGAGAACACCGCGATGATGATCAGGTAGGGCGCGTAGGCCTTGAATACCTCGCGGCCGGAGTCGGGGTGCGGCTCGACATCGTCGGGTCCTTCGCCGGATCCGGTGGTCACCTTGGTGGGGGCGCGACCGCGACCACCCGTCTCCACCGCGTGCGCGGACGCCGTGGCGGTGTCGATCCGATCCTTCATCTCAACCTCGCTCAGCCGCTCTACCGTGAGCTCCTCGGCCGGATGCCAGAACCGCATCAGGACGACCAGTGCGCCCGCGGCGACCAGCGATGCGATGATGTCGGTGAGCTCCACCGACAGGAAGTTCGACGAGACGAACTGCCCGACCGCGAACACCACGCCGGCGACGATGGCGGGCAGCCAGCATTGCCGCACCCCGCGGCGGCCGTCGACCAGCAGAACGAGCACCAGCGGTACGAAGAGGGCAAGAATCGGGGTCTGCCGCCCCACGGTCGAGGACAGCTCGTTGACGTCCAGCCCGGTCACTTTGGCCAACGTCGTGATGGGGACCGCGATCGCGCCGAACGCGACGGGGGCGGTGTTCGCTACCAGCGCCACGGTTGCGGCCTTCATCGGTGAGAAGCCCAGCGCGATGAGCATGACCGCGCTGATGGCTACCGGGGTGCCGAAGCCGGCCAGCGCCTCCAGCAGCCCACCGAAGCAGAAGGCGATGATGATGGCCTGGATACGCTGGTCGTTCGACACGGTGCCGAATGAGCGGCGCAACACGCCGAAGTGTCCGGTCACCACCGTCATGTTGTAGATCCAGATTGCCGTGACGACGATCCACATGATCGGGAAGATCCCGAAGGTGGCGCCCTCGGCCGCGGTGCTGAAGGCTTGCCCGACGGGCATACCGTAAACGGCGACCGCGACGACGAGGGACACGGCCAAAGCGATCAACGCGGCCCACTGCGCCTTCATGCGCAGCAGGCCGAGCAGGACGAAGATCGTCAGCAGCGGCAGCACGGCGAACAACGTGGACAGACCCAGTGAGTCGCCGACGGGATCGAAGATCTGCTCATACATGGTCGGAACCTCTCGACGGGATGGGGTTGACACCGCGGATGGAGGCGTCGACGAGCTGGACGGGATGGAACAACGGCACGCCGGCGTCGAGGTAGCGTCGGATCTGCAGCAGGCATCCCGCGTTGGAGGTGACGACAGCATCGGGCGCGGTGGTCACGATCTGCTCGACCTTGCGTTGCCCGAGCCGCTCGGCGGCGTCGGGCTGCACGAGGTTGTAGATGCCGGCCGAGCCGCAGCAGATGTCGGGTTCGGGGATGTCGGTGACGGTGAGCTGCGGGATGGCGCGCAGGACCGCGCGCGGCTGCGCCCGGATCCCTTGGGCGTGAGCCAGGTGGCAGGCATCGTGGTATGCGACGCGGGCTGGGATGGGGTGGCGCGGTGCGACCGGTCCGAGCTCGGCGAGCAGCTCGGAGATGTCGCGGACCTTGGCGCTGAAGGCGACGGCGCGTTCGGCGTAGTCGGGGTCGTCGCGCAGCAGCACGGCGTACTCCTTCATCGACGAA
>JBBRTH010000090.1:0-16593 GCA_038244615.1 Mycobacteriales bacterium
CGGCCTGGTGGGCGCGGCAGCCCTCTTCAACGCGTAGACCCTCAGTCCACGTCGTCGAGGACCGAGAACGGCTCGGTCGGCGTCTCGACCACCATCAACTGGGCGGCGGAATCCGTGGGTACGACCCTGCGCGCCAACGCCGTCAGCGCTCGTTCGGTGCCGACGTCCCGACCCGACTGCTCCGACAGCAACCAGCGCACTTCCAGCAGATCGCAGTAGGCCTGGATCGCGGTGCCGGTGTGCCCGACCGCTGCGTGGGCACGGTGCATCGTCGGCCTGACCAGCTCCATCACCCACAGCTGGGCGGCGGTGCGCTCGTCGACGTCGTGGCCGGCTTCGCGACACAGCTGGGCCTGGTAGGTGTGCAGGTCGCCGAGGAGATTCGTGGCCTGCCCCTCGCCGACGTCCAGACCGGCAAGTTCGCGCAGCCGGGCAGCGTGGAAGCGGCGGTCACCGACGGCGACGCTCAGGCGGAGTTGGTCGGCGCTGGCGTCAGTCGGTTTCAGCGACACCTCGTCGACGGCGAAACCCAACTCGTTGAGCTTGCGGATCCGGCGTTCCACCCGGTACCGGTCGGCGTACCCGAATACCGGCTCGGCGTGCAGCAGTTCCCAGAGCCCCTCGTAACGCGTTCGAAGGCTGAGCGCCTCACCGATCAACTGGTCGCGCAACGCGGTTCCGCCGTCGATGCGGGCCGCGATGTCCATCAGCCCCGCGCCGACGTTCTCGACCATGACGTCGACGTCGAGTTCCCGCTGACCGTCTGAGAGGTGCGGGTGCACCTCGCTGGTCTCGGCGTCGACCAGGGATGCCTGCAACACCTGACCGTCACGGGAAAACAGGGTGTTGGCCAGCGAGCAGTCTCCCCAAAACACGCCGCGCCGGTGCAATTCGACCAACAGTGACGTCATCCCGTCGAGCAACCGGGCGCGCTGTTTGGGCGCATCGGGAGGCAGCCGCAGGAACAGTCGTCGGTACTGCCACGACCCGACGAGGTAGCGGGTCACGAGGATCGCGGTGTCGAAGTCCGGCTGCTGCACCAGGCCTGCCGGCCGCACCGCGTTGAGATGCATCTGCTCGAGCCAACCGAGCACGTCGTACTCCCGCACCGCGATGCGTGGCGGCAGCTCCTTGAGCGCCCACAGTGCTCCGTCGCACTCGACGAACTTCACCAGGTGCCTGCTGGGCCCGACGGCCATGTCCCGCAACGGAACGTCGGGTACTAGCCAGTCCGGGAGCGGCTGCTCCCAGGGCAGGGACAGCAGTCCGGGAGAGGGCGCCCGCAGCCGCAGTTCCGGTGCGGCCACGTCGGCGGATCTCTGGCTAGCCTGCGGCGGAGGCGGCGTGCCGCCCGGACGTGTCGCTGACCCGCGTGAGGTTGTCGCCGGACTGCGGATCGAACAGGTGTAGACGCTCGGCATCCAGCCACAGCGTGGCCTTGTCGCCCGTACGCACCTTGCTCAGTGGATCCAGCTCCACGCACAGCTGCGGGCGCAGCTGCTCGAGGTCGAGGTCCTTGGCCAGTTCGGCCAGATGGCCGCCGATCTCCGACGACGACTCGTACGGCACGAACGCGTACTGCTCGTTGCCCAGCCACTCCATCACGTCGATCGTGACGTCGAAGGTGACGCCGCGGGACTTCTTGCTCGCGTCCACGAACTCGGCGTCCTCGAAGGCCCCGGGCCGGATGCCGGCGATGTAGACCTTGCCGTCTTGGATCGATTCGCGCCATTCATCGCGCAGCGGGATGGTGACGAACGGCAGCTCGATGTCGTCGCCGGTCACGCGGGCGGGCACGAAGTTCATCGGAGGGGACCCGATGAATCCGGCGACGAAGAGATTGACCGGCTGGTCGTAGAGTTCTCGCGGACTCGCAATCTGTTGCAGCACGCCCTTCTTCAGCACCGCGACCCGGTCGCCGAGTATCATTGCCTCGGTCTGGTCGTGCGTGACGTACACCGTGGTGACCCCAAGGCGGCGATGCAGTCGCAGGATCTCGGTGCGCATCTGACCGCGCAGCTTCGCGTCGAGGTTGCTCAACGGTTCGTCGAAAAGGAACGCGTCGGCCTGCCGCACGATCGCCCGGCCCATCGCCACCCGCTGACGTTGACCGCCGGAGAGGTTGGCAGGCTTGCGGTCCAGGTGCTCGGTCAGTTCGAGCGTCGTGGCGGCGTCCGTGACCAGTTTGCGGATCTCGTCGTCGGAGTACTTGCCGGACAACCGAAGTGGAAAGGCGATGTTCTCGAACACGGTCAGGTGCGGGTAAAGCGCGTAGTTCTGGAATACCATCGCCAGGTTGCGGTCGCGAGGGGGCTTGTCGTTGACCCGGGTGTCGCCGATGATCATGTCGCCGGACGTGATGTCCTCCAGTCCGACGATCATCCGCAGCAGGGTGGACTTCCCGCAACCCGACGGGCCGACCAGGATCATGAACTCGCCGTCGGCGACGTCGATGCTCACGTCGTTGACGGCGGGGAAGCCGTCACCGTACTTCTTGACGATGTTGCGCATGGTGATTGCTGCCATGGTTATCCCTTCACTGCGCCGGAGGTGAGTCCGGCGACGATGCGACGTTGGAAGACGAGAACGAGGATGACGACCGGAATGGTGACGATCACCGACGCCGCCATGATGTAGGGCACCGGGGACTCGAAGTAGGAGGCGCCCTGGAAGAACGCCAGGGCCGCCGGGACGGTGCGGGCACTGTCGGTGGACGTCAACGAGATGGCGAACAGGAAGTCGTTCCAGCAGAAGAAGAACGTCAGGATCGCGGTGGTGAACACCCCGGGAGCGGCCAACGGCACGATCACCTTGCGAAACGCCTGCCACGCCGTCGCGCCGTCAACCTGCGCGGCGTGTTCCATCTCCCACGGAATCTGCCGGAAGAAGGCCGACATGGTCCAGATCGACAGGGGCAGCGCGAACGTCAGGTAGGGGATGATCAACCCGAGCCAGGTGTCGTAGATACCCAGTCCGCGCCACATGTCGAACAGTGGGCCGACCAGCGCCGCCTGCGGGAACATCGCGATGCCCAGCGCCAATGACAGCAGGACCTTCTTGCCCCGGAACTCCAGGCGCGCAATGGCATACGCCGCGAACATCGCGATGACGACCGAGATGAGCGTCGCGACGATCGCGATGCCGATCGAGTTGATCAGCGCATTCGTGAACAGCGGATTGCTGAAGATCTGCGCGAAGTTGTCCAACGTGAAGGTGGTCGGCAGGAACTGCGGTGTGCCCGAAACGATGTCCGACGGCGGTTTGAAGGCCAGGCTGATCATCCACAGCAGCGGGAAGAAGCTGTAGAAGACGATGACGAGACCGGCGATGGTCCATCGGCGGTCGGCCTTGGTGGAGTTCACTAGTCGCCCCTGACTTGTGACAGATCGGTCTTGAAGACCTTGACGAACACCCATGCGATCACTACGACGGTGAAGAACAGGACTACCGAGACCGCGGACCCCATACCGAGATTCACCAGCGTGACGTTCTGGCGGTAGGCCAGGAACGAGATGGTCTCGGTGTTGTTGGCGCCATTGGTCATGACGTAGGGGTTGTCGAAGATGCGCCAGGCGTCCAGCGTGCGGAACAGCAGAGCCACCATGATCGCGGCCTTCATGTTCGGCAGCGTGATCTTCCACAGTCGCTGCCACGCCGTCGCCCCGTCGACCTTCGCCGCCTCCTGCATGTCCTCGGGCACCTGGACCAACCCGGCCAGCAGGAGTAGCGAGATGAACGGAGTGGTCTTCCAGATCTCCGACAGGCAGATCACGAAGATCGCCGACCATCGGTCGCCGAACCAGTCGAACGCGCCCAGGTGCAGCCACTGGTTGACGAAGCCCGCGTCGATCGCGAACGCGTAGCGCCAGATGAACGCCGAGACAACCGTCACGATGCCGTAGGGGATCAGGATCGCGGTGCGCAACGGGCCGCGGCCGCGCACGATGCGCAGCATCACGAACGCGAACCCGAAACCAACGACCAGTTCGACGGCGACGGTGACGACCGTGATCGCCAGCGTGGTCACGAAGTCGTTCCACCAGACCGGGTCGGTCAGGATCACCCCGTAGTTGCTGAGGCCGACGAAGCTGCGCCCGTTCGGGTCGGTGAGCCGGAAGTTGTACAGCGACAACACTAGTGCGTAACCCAGCGGGTACGCGGTGACCAGAATCATCACCAGGTACGACGGCAACGTCAGGTACATGCCCAATCGGCGTTCCCCGCGGACGCGCTCACTGATCGTCGGCTTTGCTGCGGACTGCGGAGCGGGCCGACTCTCGAGGGCCGTCACAGCAGCCGCCGTCCGGCCAACACGTCAGCCATGAATTGGTCTGTCCTCTCGGGGGTTTCGGCCGTGACGGACGCCGGCGGATGCCAGCTCTGGGTGATCGCACCCGCGACGTCGACGTAGAACGGACTCAGCGGCCGTGGTCCACCCTCGGCGATCGACTCCCGGATCAGGTCGGCGTTGTCGTACTTCTCGCGGACCTTCGGATCGTCGTAGGACGCGGCGTAAGGCGAGGGTTCGCCCTCGTCGATCATGTATTGCGTCGCCTTCGGCAGGGCGTTCACGCACTCGATGAGTTTGGCGGCGAGATCCTGGTGACGCGAGTATGCGCCGACCCCGAGGTTGGCGCCACCGAGCGGCGGTGCACTGGGACGGTCCGGGAACACCCGCGGGTAGCGCGCCCAGCCGATGTCATCGACGACGGATTGGTCGAGCGTGCCCTCCTCGGCAGCGGTGCGGGCGGCGGCCAACACGTAGGGCCAGTTGAGCATGAACCCGCCCTTGTCGGTCTGGAAACTGGCGCGGGCGGTCTCCTCCTGCGCGTTGGACAGGTCGGGCGCCGCGGCGGTCGACCGCGCCAGGTTGCCGATGATCTCCGCCGCCTTGAGGCCCGCGGGGCTGTTGAGCGACGGCTTGGCGTTGCGACCGGCCTCGGCGTCCTGCAGTACCTCGCCGCCAGCAGAGAGCACCAGCGCGTTGATCCATACCATGTAGCCCTCGTAGCGGGCGCCCTGCTCGCCGATCTGCTTGCCTTGGCTGACAGCGGCTTTGAGCATCTCGTCCCATGTGAAGTTCGCACTCGTGGGGTCGACGGCGGCCGCCGCCGCGACGGACTTGCGGTACCACAGCAACTGGGCGTTGGACTTGAACGGCGCCGCGTAGAGGCTGTCGTCCCACATTCCGGTCTTGACTGGAGCGGGCAGCATGCCGGCGGTGAGCCGGCTCTTCTCCTCGGGCGTGAACGGCCGCAGGAACCCGGCGTTCGCGAACTCCGCGGTGAAGACCACGTCGACGCTCACGACGTCGATCGAGGAGTCGTGAGCCGCGAGCCGGCGCACCATCTGCTCCCGTTGCCCGGTGGCATTCGCCGGGAGCGTCTCGATGTTCACCCGGTAGGCGCCGCCCGACGCGTCTGCGCACTGCTGACCCCGGGTGGCGGCGCCGCCGTTGTCCGGCATCGCGTACCAGGTCAGTGTCGGTGGACCGCCGTCGCTGCTGCAGCCGGTCAACAAGGTGGCGGCCACGAGTGGCGCGCTGGCCAGCGCGATTGCCCGTCGCCACCGCGAACGGGCGAACTCATTTCGTTTCATGCGTCCCTCGGCCGTCGATCAGTGAGCGGCCGAGAGTGACGAGCAGCCATTTCGACCTGAGCACGAGTGTGGCACATCTCACAGATGGGTTGGGTGACTTGCTTATGCTGAAACCTGTTGGAGGCAGTCCCGGTGCGATGGAGGTTGATCTTGTTCGACGACGTGGGGACCCTTCTGGTGGCCAGGCAGCGTCTGCGGATGCTCGGTCATCGTGACGTGGGCTCCGTCGAGCTTCCCGTCGGGCAATTCCTGGGCGTTGCGCCGAAATCGCCGTCCTGCAACGCATGTCGACCTCGATAACCGAAACCTGCTGCCGAAGCGCGATTCCCGTTCACCGGTGCTTGGCGCAGTAACAGACGCCCGGGCATTTGCGTACGCTTTTGGCGTAGTCGTGCAAGAACCGATACGAGGAGAGCCGTGACCCCCGTCGAATCCTGGTGGCAGACCGCCGTCGTCTACCAGGTCTACATCCGCAGTTTCGCCGATGGCAACGGCGACGGCATCGGTGACGTGGCCGGCTTGCGCGAACGGCTGCCGTACCTTGCGCGCCTCGGTGTCGACGCCATCTGGATCAACCCCTGGTATCCGTCGCCGATGGCCGACGCCGGCTACGACGTGTCCGACTATCGGGACATCGAGCCGGTCTTCGGCACCCTGGCCGAGGCCGACAAGCTGATCGCCGAGGCGCACGAGGCGGGGCTTCGGGTACTGCTCGACATCGTGCCGAACCACAGCTCCGACCACCACGCCTGGTTCGTCGCGGCTCTCGCGGGCGAGCCGAAGGCGCGGCAGCGCTACCACTTCCGGCCCGGCCTGGGCGCCAACGGGGAACTGCCCCCCAACGACTGGCAGAGCGTCTTCGGTGGGCCGGCCTGGACCAGGGTCGCCGACGGCGAGTGGTACCTGCACCTCTTCGCTCCCGGTCAGCCCGACTTCAACTGGGAGAATCCGGAGGTCTGCGCCGAGTTCGAGGACGTGTTGGCCTTCTGGTTCGACAGGGGCGTCGATGGGTTCCGCATCGACGTCGCGCACGGATTGGTCAAGGCCGACGGGCTACCGGATGGCGGCACCGGTGACGACGCCGCGCCGACGCTAGTCCAGCACAACGCCTCTCATCCCGCGTGGGACCAGGACGGGGTGCACGACGTCTACCGCGGTTGGCGCGAGGTGGCGAATCGCTATGCACCGGAACGGATCTTCATCGCGGAGGCCTGGGTTCCCAGCAACGAGCGGCTGGCCAGGTACCTGCGTTTCGACGAGCTGCACACCGCCTTCCAGTTCGACTTCCTGCGCGCGCCATGGCGTGCGAAGATTCTGCGTACGGTCGTCGACGACGCGATCAACGTTGCGGCTACCGTCGGCGCCCCGCCGACCTGGGTTCTGTCCAATCACGACGTCACCCGCACGGTCACCCGTTACTCCCGATCGCAGCCGGACCACCTCATCGAAACCGACTGGGAGCGCGCCCGCTGGGCCACGGAGCCAGCCGACTACGCGTTGGGCCTGCGTCGAGCAAGAGCGGCCGCGCTGATGCAGTTGGCGCTGCCGGGAACGGCCTACGTGTATCAGGGCGAGGAGCTCGGCCTGGAGGAGGTCGAGGATCTGCCGGACGAGGTCCGTCAAGATCCGATCTGGGAGCAGTCGGGCCGCACCGACGTCGGCCGCGACGGCTGCCGGGTTCCGCTGCCCTGGTCGGGTGACGTTGCGCCCTATGGCTTCTCGCCCAACGCCGACGTGCTGACGTGGTTGCCGCAGCCGCCGCACTGGTCATCGCACACCGTCGAGGCCCAGGACGCCGATCCGGATTCGATGCTCAACCTCTATCGCGCGGCGTTGTCCGCGCGCTCATCGCTCTGGGTGTGTTCGGGCGACCTCGAATGGATCGCGACGCCCCCCGCAGTGGCCGCGTTCCGGCGCGGCAGCGCACAGTGCTGGGCCAACACAGGTGAGGTGCCGGCGGCGCTGCCGGCTGATGCCCGGGTCGTGTTGGCGTCGGTGCCGGGCACCACGACTCACCTTGCGCCGGATGCGGCGGCCTGGCTCGCCCCCCTCGCGGTTTCGGCGCGCTAACGTTCGCCAGGCGACGGTTAGCGCGCCCAAGTCGCACGGGGGAGGGCGGACTCGGCCGCGTTTTGGCTGATCGGCGCGTAGCGCGCTATTGTTTGGTCGTTCCACCGAAGACCGTCGGTCACCGAGAAATCGGTTGAAAGTCCTGGATTGCCCGGGCGGCCCACGCAGGAGGACGAGGCATCACCACTGGCACGCGCCAGCGGATCTTCACGCCCCGGCCGCTCTGCGCCGGGGCGTTCTGTCGTTTCCGGGGTTGACCGACGGACCCAATCCTAAGATAGGAGGCATGCATGGCCAGCGCTGACAAGGCCACCGCCGTTGCCGACATCGCCGAGCAGTTCAAGGAGTCGACCGCCACGGTCGTCACCGAGTATCGCGGGCTCACCGTGGCCAACCTTGCCGATCTGCGCAAGTCCCTCGGAAGCACCGCGACCTACTCGGTTGCCAAGAACACCCTGGTAAAGCGTGCTGCGTCCGAGGCAGGTGTGACGGGTCTCGACGAACTGTTCACCGGTCCGACCGCTATCGCGTTCATCAAGGGTGAGCCCGTCGATGCCGCCAAGGCAATCAAGACGTTCGCCAAGGACAACAAGGCCCTGATCATCAAGGGCGGCTACATGGATGGCAAGGCGCTGTCCGTGGACGAGGTCAACCGCATCGCGGACCTCGAGTCGCGCGAGGTGCTGCTGGCCAAGCTGGCCGGCGCGATGAAGGCCAAGACCAGCCAGGCCGCGGCGCTCTTCGTCGCCCCGGCGTCGCAGGTCGCCCGGCTCATCTTCGCCCTGCAGGAGAAGAGGGAGGCTGCCGAGGGTGCCGCCGCTGCTCCTGTCGCTGAAGTCGCGGACGAAGCAGAAGTAGAAGTAGAAGCACCGACGGACGCCGCGGCTGAAGCCCCGGCCGACGCCGAGTAGACCACCCCCGAACACCCCAGAAGACCCAAACAAGAAATAGTGGAAGGACCACACCATGGCCAAGCTCAGCACTGAAGACCTGCTCGACGCGTTCAAGGAACTGACCCTGTTGGAGCTCTCGGAGTTCGTCAAGGCCTTCGAGGAGACCTTCGACGTCACCGCAGCCGCCCCGGTTGCCGCCGCAGCCGCCCCGGGTGCAGCCGCCCCCGTCGAGGCCGCCGAGGAGCAGTCCGAGTTCGACGTCATCCTCGAAGGTGCCGGCGAGAAGAAGATCGGCGTCATCAAGGTCGTCCGTGAGATCGTCTCCGGCCTGGGCCTGAAGGAGGCCAAGGATCTCGTCGACAGCGCCCCCAAGCCGCTGCTCGAGAAGGTCAACAAGGACGCCGCCGAAGATGCCAAGGCCAAGCTCGAGGCCGCCGGCGCGAAGGTCACCGTCAAGTAATAGTTCTGCACAGAGCCGCCCGGGATCATTGCGAGCCCGGGCGGTTCTTCATATCTGCAGCCGGGGAGAAGGACGCGAGTGACCAAGCAGCAGTGTGCGACTGGAGCAAACAACTTTCACCGCCCGCATCGGCTGGCTGAATGCGCCAAAGGGGAGAGTCCTCATTGTTGAGTGCGCTACAGTGACTCAAGCCACAGGCGGGCGTCTGGTTGGCGGGCAAAAGCACTGGCGGAAGGATCGCGCGTGGGCATCGGTATTCAGGTTGAGGGACTGACCAAGTCCTTCGGGCCCCAGCGAATCTGGGAGGACGTCACGTTCGAAATCCCGGCAGGTGAGGTCAGCGTTCTGCTCGGGCCCTCCGGTACCGGTAAATCCGTGTTCCTGAAGTCGTTGATCGGGCTGCTGCGTCCTGAGCGCGGCAAGATCATTGTCGACGGCACCAACATCATCGAGTGCTCCGCCAAGGAGCTCTACGAGATCCGCACCCTGTTCGGCGTGATGTTCCAGGATGGTGCGTTGTTCGGCTCGATGAGCCTGTATGACAACACCGCGTTCCCCCTTCGTGAGCACACGAAGAAGAAGGAGTCCGAGATCCGTCAGATCGTGATGGAGAAGCTCGACCTGGTCGGGCTCACCGGTGACGAGACCAAGTTCCCCGGCGAGATCTCCGGCGGTATGCGCAAGCGTGCCGGCCTGGCCCGCTCGCTTGTGCTCGACCCCCAGATCATCCTCTGCGACGAGCCGGACTCCGGTCTGGACCCCGTGCGTACGGCGTATCTGTCGCAGCTGCTGATCGACATCAACGCTCAGATCGACTGCACCATTCTGATCGTCACGCACAACATCAACATCGCCCGCACCGTGCCCGACAACATGGGCATGCTGTTCCGCAAGCACCTCGTCATGTTCGGTCCGCGCGAGGTTCTGCTGACCAGTGAAGAGCCCGTCGTCAAGCAATTCCTCAACGGCCGCCGCATCGGGCCGATCGGCATGTCCGAGGAGAAGGACGAGTCGACGATGGCCGAGGAGCAGGCCCTCATCGACGCTGGACACCACGACGGTGGCACCGAGGAGGTCGAAGGTGTGCCGCCGCAGGTCAACGCCACGCCCGGCATGCCGCACCGCCAAGCCGTCGATCGCCGTCAGGCGCGGGTGCGCGAGATCATGCACACCCTGCCGCCCGCCGCGCAGGAAGCCATCCGCAAGGATCTCGATGGCCACAACCAGCACCCGACATCGAGCATGGCCAACGGCAACGGCAACAACGAGGACGCCACGGCGCGGCATCGCAACGCTACGGACGAAGCCCCGACGGCGTCCATTCCGCTCGTCAAGGAGTGACGTGCCCCGGTCGATCTGACTGGCCAACCCGCCCTCTACTCAACCGTCCCGCCACGGTCGTGGACTGATACCTCGACGTCATGGGTGACGCCCCGGGTGCAGAAGACCACCGGCCGACGCGTCATGGGCTCGACGGTGCTCCCCAAGATCTACGAGCGACTCTGGCGGGGTCCGACGCGGCCCAGGTGTTCGCGTCGCGACTGGCGCCCGCTGCGACTGTTCGATGTCGAACAGGTCACGGGCGCGATGCGGGAGGCCGGCCTGGTGGACGTGACCAGCAATGTGACGGGAGCCTCGCAGATCGTTTGCGGGCGCAGGGCTGCCACCGGGACTTGATGTCGAATTTCTGACGTCGGCGACAATTGGATCCCGCCTCGTCGACGAGTGGGGTTAGAGTCCGGCGGTGACGTCGACGAAGATGCTGCGCGGATTATGGATCATGGCTGCGGGAGCCGGCATCGCGCTCGGGGTCGGCAGCGGGGTTGCCGCCGCCGAGTCGGACACGACCAACGCAGGACCGGGACCGTCGACGGCCGAGTCGTCCCAGACTGCGCAGCCCGCCACGGTTGAGGCCCCGACCGTCGCGAGAGATACTGACAAAAACCAGGTTTCGGGCGACGGCCCCGCTGGCGTCGACAAGCCGACGAGCACCGTGAGTGCCTCCACCGTGACGGTCCGCCGGGACGACACCGAGACGACCGAGCCCGTCGAGCAGGTGAAGCCGGCCGCGGTGACGTCCACCAAGCACTCGGAGCCGGCGACTCAGGTCGTACCCCCGACCGTCCAGACCGAAGCCGTCACACCCGAGCCGGTGGCCGTGAAGGAGGTCGAGACATCGGTCGCACCCACGCCTCAGGCTGCGGCTCTGCCAGACGAGGCAGACCCGGTCATCGCGGCGCAGCCGCATGTCGCGGCTCCGGTCGCCGACCCCGCGCCCGTCGCCGACCCCGCGCCCGTCGCCGAGGTCGCCACGCGGGCCGCCGCCCTCCGCAGCCTCGCCGCACCCACCGCCTTCGCCGCGCCCCCACGTTTCACCCCTGGACCGATAGCGACCGTGGTGATCAGCGTGCTGTCCGCCTTCGGCTTGATGCCGCCCGTTCCGCCGGCCCCGGTGTACGTCGTGGGCGTACCGGCTGAGCCCGATCCGGGAACCTCGCTGATCAACGGGGTGACCGGCGTCAAGGTCGGCAGCTCGAGCGTGACGATCCCGGTCGGCGCCGGGACGTATACCGCCCCGGCCGACTGGTACTTCCCGACCCAGGCCGACGGCACGGTGCAGGCGCAGGGCGTGATCCTGCTGCAGCACGGTTTCCTGGGCTCCAAGTCATGGTATGCAGCCCAGGCCCAAGACCTGGCTCAGCGGACCAACAGCATCGTCGTGGTGCCCAACATCCCGTCCTTCCCCTTCTTCACTTGCAGCGGTTGCACTCTCAGCGCAGTCGCGATGCAGCAGGGCGTGGCCGCCTTGTTCGTCGATCCCGACCGGGCGTCGCTGAACGCCAGCGCCCTGGCCGCGGGCTATCACGGGGTACTGCCAGAGAAGTTCGTCCTGACCGGTCACTCGGCGGGCGGGGGGCTGGCCACGGCTGCGGGTGGCTTCTACACGGCCGCCGTCGCAGCAGAGGACAACGATCTGCTCGGCGTCGTCATGTTCGACGGTGTCTCGTCGAACGGCACGTTCAAGGACGCGGTGGACCTCCTGGGCACGCGGGGCATCCCGGTGTATCAGATCGCGGCGCCGCCGCAGCAGTGGAACGCCAACGGTCAGACCACCAATCAACTGGTGGCGTTGCGCCCGAACCAGTTCGTCGGTGCCGTGCTGGTCAACGGTTCGCACGTCGACTCGCTGATCGGCGGGGTTCCGCTGATCGACTTCGTCAGCCAGTTGGTGATCAAGCGTTCCCCTCCGGGCAACACGCAGGCCGTCTACACGCTGGCGGACGGCTGGATCAATGACATGTACGCCGGCCGCGGGCCGACGAACGACCCCTTTTACGGGATCTATGGCGACCCGTCTGAGTACATCGTCCTGGGGAAGGCGGCGGCGGTCGTGCTCGGGCCTCCGCCCGTCGTAGACGTCGAGCAGTACCTCGGCACCTGGTATGAGGTGGGCAGCGTGCGGCAGTTCTTCTCGATCGGGCTGGTCAACACCACGGCCGTATACACCGACAACGGCGACGGAACGATCGGCGTCGAGAACTCCGGCAACTACTTCTTCAACAACGGGCCAGAGTCCCGCATCTTTGGTACCGCGGTGCCGATCGATGCCGCCAACAACAAGTTGAACGTGACCTTCTTTGGGCCGCCGTCGGCCAGCCCGCCCGGGAACTACTGGATCGTCGACCTGGCCCCCGACTACAGCTGGGCCATCGTCAGCGACCCGAACGGCCTCACGGGGTTCCTGCTCAGTCGCACCCGTACCGTCCCGAGCGAGCTGTACCAGGAGCTGCTAGGCCGGGCGTCGGTGAAGGGCGTCAAGCGATGGATCATCCCGACCCGCCAGCCCGCCGCGGCCCAGAGCACGATCGCGGTCTAGCGGCCACCGGGCGAGTTTTCCTCCCAAACCGCATGTGAAGTCTTGACGTAACCACGAAAACGGACCAATCTATTGGTCAGCATGTGTGCACGGGTAGAGGACGCCAGCCAGCGCCGATCCTGTGGGCGCTCTGGCGCCGTATGCGACTGTTGAGGAATGCGCCGGTCTGCGCTATCGTTGGACGTTGCGCTGGCTGCATCCTGCCCTCCCTCACCCGCCTCTTGACACCGTGGTCCTAGCCTGAGCCCTGCTCAGTGAACTAGTCGTGTGCCTCGAGGCCGAGATCAGGCTTGAGAACGCCAGCCGAACCTAACGCAGATAACGCGGCCAAGGGTCCGGTCCAGGCCGGTCTCCGAAAGTCGCATCCGGTGCTGGAAGGATGCATCTTGGCAGTCTCTCGCCAGAGCAAGTCAGTAGAAAACCCCAACAACTCCGTTCCTGGAGCACCTAATCGAGTTTCCTTTGCCAAACTCCGCGAACCCCTCGAGGTTCCCGGTCTGCTCGACGTGCAGACGGACTCCTTCGAATGGCTGATCGGTTCCGATGGCTGGCGCGAGAAGGCTCTCGAGCGCGGCGAGGTCAGCCCGGTGGGCGGCCTCGAAGAGGTGCTCACTGAGTTGTCGCCGATCGAGGACTTCGCGGGCACGCTCTCGCTGAGTTTCTCCGATCCGCGCTTCGACGAGGTCAAGGCACCCGTCGACGATTGCAAGGAGAAGGACCAGACCTACGCTGCGCCGCTGTTCGTGACCGCCGAGTTCATCAACAACACCACCGGCGAGATCAAAAGTCAGACCGTCTTCATGGGCGACTTCCCCATGATGACCGAGAAGGGCACCTTCATCATCAACGGCACCGAGCGTGTCGTCGTGTCCCAGCTCGTCCGGTCACCCGGCGTGTACTTCGACAAGTCGAAGGACAAGGCCACCGAGAACGACCTGACGAGCGTCAAGGTCATTCCGGGCCGCGGCGCCTGGCTCGAGTTCGACGTCGACAAGCGCGCCACGGTCGGCGTGCGCATCGACCGCAAGCGTCGTCAGCCGGTCACCGTGCTGCTGAAGGCCCTCGGCTGGACCAGCGAGAAGATCACCGAGCGCTTCGGCTTCTCCGAGATCATGATGTCGACCCTCGAGAAGGACAGCACCGCCGGTCCCGACGAGGCTCTGCTGGACATCTACCGGAAGCTGCGCCCGGGCGAGCCGCCCACCAAGGAGTCCGCGCAGACCCTGCTGGAGAACCTGTTCTTCAAGGAGAAGCGCTACGACCTGGCACGCGTGGGCCGCTACAAGGTCAACAAGAAGCTCGGCCTCAACGTCGGCCAGCCGATCACGTCCTCGACGCTGAACGAAGAAGACATCGTCGCCACCATCGAGTACCTGGTGCGTCTGCACGAGGGCCAGACCTCGATGACCGCCCCCGGTGGCGTCGAGGTTCCCGTCGAGGTGGACGACATCGACCACTTCGGCAACCGTCGTCTGCGTACCGTCGGCGAGCTGATCCAGAATCAGATTCGCGTCGGCCTCTCGCGCATGGAGCGCGTCGTGCGTGAGCGCATGACGACCCAGGACGTCGAGGCCATCACGCCGCAGACCCTGATCAACATCCGTCCCGTCGTGGCGGCGATCAAGGAGTTCTTCGGCACCAGCCAGCTGTCGCAGTTCATGGACCAGAACAACCCACTGTCGGGTCTGACCCACAAGCGTCGCCTGTCGGCGCTGGGCCCTGGTGGTCTGTCCCGTGAGCGCGCCGGCCTCGAGGTCCGCGACGTGCACTCCAGCCACTACGGCCGCATGTGTCCGATCGAGACCCCGGAAGGCCCGAACATCGGCCTCATCGGTTCGCTGTCGGTGTATGCGCGGGTCAACCCGTTCGGCTTCATCGAGACGCCGTACCGCAAGGTCGTCGACGGTGTCGTCACCGACGAGATCCACCACCTCACCGCCGACGAGGAGGACCGCCACGTCGTGGCGCAGGCCAACTCGCCGATCGACGAGAACAACCGCTTCACCGAGGACCGCATCCTGGTCCGACGTAAGGGTGGCGAGGTCGAGAACGTCACGCCGAACGACGTGGACTACATGGACGTCTCACCGCGCCAGATGGTGTCGGTGGCGACGGCCATGATTCCGTTCCTCGAGCACGACGACGCCAACCGCGCCCTCATGGGTGCCAACATGCAGCGCCAGGCAGTTCCGCTGGTGCGCAGCGAGGCTCCCCTGGTCGGTACCGGCATGGAGCTGCGTGCCGCGATCGACGCCGGTGACGTCGTCGTCGCGAGCAAGGCAGGCGTCATCGAAGAGGTGTCCGCGGACTACATCACCGTGATGGCGGACGACGGCACCCGGCACACCTACCGGATGCGCAAGTTCGCTCGCTCCAACCACGGCACGTGCGCCAACCAGCGCCCGATCGTGGACAGCGGTCAGCGGGTCGAGGCCGGTCAGGTGCTCGCCGACGGACCATGCACCGAGAACGGTGAAATGGCCCTCGGCAAGAACCTGCTCGTGGCGATCATGCCGTGGGAAGGCCACAACTACGAGGACGCGATCATCCTGAGCCAGCGGCTCGTGGAGGAGGACGTGCTTACCTCGATTCACATCGAGGAGCACGAGATCGATGCCCGCGACACCAAGCTGGGCGCCGAGGAGATCACCCGGGACATCCCGAACGTCTCCGATGAGGTGCTGGCAGACCTCGACGAGCGCGGCATCATCCGCATCGGCGCCGAGGTCCGCGACGGCGACATCCTGGTCGGCAAGGTCACGCCCAAGGGCGAGACCGAACTGACTCCGGAGGAGCGCCTGCTGCGTGCCATCTTCGGTGAGAAGGCCCGCGAGGTCCGCGACACGTCGCTGAAGGTTCCCCACGGCGAGTCCGGCAAGGTCATCGGCGTGCGGATGTTCTCCCGCGAGGAGGACGACGAGCTGCCCGCCGGCGTCAACGAGTTGGTCCGCGTCTACGTGGCGCAGAAGCGCAAGATCTCCGACGGCGACAAGCTCGCCGGACGTCATGGCAACAAGGGCGTCATCGGCAAGATCTTGCCGATCGAGGACATGCCGTTCATGCCGGACGGCACGCCGGTCGACATCATCCTGAACACGCACGGTGTGCCGCGACGGATGAACATCGGCCAGATTCTCGAGACGCACCTGGGTTGGGTAGCCAAGGCCGGCTGGACCGTTGAAAAGGACGGGGCCGGCGTCGTCCCCTCATGGGCAGCCAACCTGCCCGAGGACCTGCTGTCGTCGGAGCCGAACAGCATCGTCTCCACGCCCGTGTTCGACGGTGCCCGCGAGGGTGAGCTGGAGGGTCTGCTGGGCTCGACGCTGCCCAACCGGGATGGTGACGTCATGGTCAACGCCGAGGGCAAGTCGCAGTTGTTCGATGGCCGCAGTGGCGAGCCGTTCCCGTACCCGGTGACGGTCGGCTACATGTACATCCTCAAGCTGCACCACTTGGTGGACGACAAGATCCACGCTCGTTCTACCGGGCCGTACTCGATGATCACCCAGCAGCCGCTCGGTGGTAAGGCCCAGTTCGGCGGGCAGCGGTTCGGCGAGATGGAGGTGTGGGCCCTGGAGGCCTACGGCGCCGCCTACGCGCTCCAGGAGCTGCTCACCATCAAGTCCGACGACGTCAACGGCCGGGTCAAGGTCTACGAGGCGATCGTCAAGGGCGAGAACATCCCCGAGCCGGGC
>JBBRTH010000091.1:0-16481 GCA_038244615.1 Mycobacteriales bacterium
CCACACGCCTCGGCAATCTGCTTCGACGTCGATGCACCCGATGCGACCAGATCGGTGACTGCCTTACTCGTCACGCCAGTGCACAGGCACACGAACATCAGACGTCCTCCGGGAGCCACGAAAGGTGCGGGCATTCGCGCGCTCGCGTTGGGTTTCGACGAGCGCGACCTTCAGGTTAGTGCAGTCTAACCTTAGTTACGCCAGCCAGTCCACAATCCGCTGCGCGTGAGGTAGCTCGGCTACCGTCGGCCGGTGTGTGCCCTTGAGCCGCGGCCAGGAACACGCCGAAGCCGCAGGCAGATCCGTCACTCAGCTAGGCCCGTTGCACTAGATTGGGGTCGAACCCTCGCCGGACGGGACGCAGCCGGATAGTGACACTGACCAGCCCTCGCGGTGTTATAGGAGCAACGAAATGCAAGGCGATGCCGACGTCCTCAAACTGCTCAACGAGCAGTTGACGAGTGAGTTGACCGCAATCAACCAGTACTTCCTGCATTCGAAGATGCAGGAGAACTGGGGCTTCACCGAACTCGCCACTCATACGCGCAAGGAAGCGTTTGAGGAGATGAACCACGCGGAGGCCATCACCGACAGAATCCTGCTGCTCGACGGCCTGCCGAACTACCAGCGCCTGTTCTCGCTGCGCGTCGGGCAGACGTTGCGCGAGCAGTTCGAAGCCGACCTCGCCATCGAGTACGAGGTGCTGGCACGGCTCAAGCCCGGTGTCGTCATGTGCCGCGCCAAGGAGGACGCCACCAGCGCCAGCTTGCTCGAGGGCATCCTCGCCGACGAAGAAGGCCACATCGACTATCTGGAGACGCAGCTCGAGCTGATGGACAAGCTCGGCGAGCAGCTCTACTCCGCGCAATGCGTGTCGCGTCCGCCACAGTAGGGACCGCACCGGTAACTCTCTAGCCTATCTAATCGATACGTTCGTGGGTGTTGCATTGCGCCTGAACACTTCGGGAGGCAGGCATGACGGGTCCCATGGGGACGACCACCGCGGATCCTGAATCGGCCAACGCGCTGATCAGTCCGCGGCGACGCAACGTCATCTTCACCGGCGTGCTGTTGGGCATGTTGCTCGCCGCACTCGATCAGACGATCGTGGCGACGGCGCTGCCGACCGTGGTCGCCGACCTCGGCGGCGCGGGCCACCAGTCGTGGGTGGTGACGAGTTACCTCTTGGCGTCGACGATCATCGCCGCGATCGTCGGGAAGCTCGGTGACATCTTCGGCCGCAAGACCGTCTTCCAGGCTGCCGTGGTGTTCTTCCTTGTCGGGTCCGTGCTGTGCGGGCTGGCCGGCTCGATGACCATGCTCGTCGCGTCGCGCGCCCTTCAGGGCATCGGCGGCGGTGCCATCATGGTGACGTCGATGGCAGTCATCGGCGAGGTGATTCCGCTGCGCGACCGCGGCCGTTACCAGGGCGCGCTCGGCGCGGTCTTCGGTGTGACGACCGTGATCGGGCCGCTACTCGGCGGCTTCTTCACCGACAACCTTTCCTGGCGGTGGGCATTCTGGATCAACGTTCCGGTGGCGATCGTCGTCCTGATCGTCGGTGCTGCCGCGATTCCCGCCCTGGCGCGGGCGGCCCAGCCGGTCATCGACTATGCGGGGATCCTCTTCGTCGGCCTGGGCGCATCCGGCCTCACGCTGGCCACGAGTTGGGGCGGCGGCGAGTACGCGTGGACGTCACCGGTGATCATCGGACTCTTCCTGGCCTCGGCGGCCTCGCTCGCCGCGTTCGTCTGGGTGGAACAGCATGCCGTCGAGCCGATTCTGCCGATCCGGCTCTTCGCGAGCCCGGTCTTCACGGTGTGCTGCATCCTCGGCTTCATCGTCGGCTTCGCCATGCTCGGCGCCCTGACCTTCATGCCGACGTTCATGCAGTTCGTCGACGGGGTGTCGGCGACCGAATCGGGTCTGCGGACGCTGCCGATGGTCGCCGGGTTGCTGATCACGTCGATCAGCAGCGGCGCGATCGTCGGACGCACCGGCCGCTACAAGGTGTTTCCCGTCGCAGGCACGGCCATCATGGCCGTCGGATTCTTCCTGCTGTCCGGCATGGACCAGTCGACGCCGACCTGGCAGCAGTCGGTGTACCTGTTCATCCTCGGTACCGGCATCGGACTCTGCATGCAGGTCCTCGTCCTCGTCGTGCAGAACACCTCGAGCTTCGCCGACCTCGGCGTGGCGACGTCGGGGGTCACCTTCTTCCGGACGATCGGAAGTTCTTTCGGCGCCGCCATTTTCGGCTCGCTGTTCGCGAACTTCCTGACGGCGCGGATCGGGCCCGCCCTGATCGCAGGCGGCGCACCCCCCGAGGCCGCCGAGTCACCGCTTGCGCTGCACCAGCTCGCGCCCGCGATGGCCACGCCGATCATCGACGCCTACGCCGACTCGCTCGGCACCGTGTTCCTGTGCGCCGTACCGGTCGCGGTGGTCGGCTTCGTCGTCGCCCTGTTCCTCAAGGAAGTCCCACTGCGGGAGATGGACGCGGTCTCGGCCACCGACCTCGGGGAGGGCTTCGGCATGCCGAGCACCGAATCGCCGGAGAAGATCCTCGAGGTGGCGGTCGGTCGGATGTTCCGGGACTCCCCGGAGATCCGCCTTCGCAACCTGGCCGGCCGGCCGGGTTGCGAGCTGCCCATCCCGCAACTGTGGGCGCTGCTGCAGATCTACCGGCAGAACCAGGTGTTCGGCTCAGCGACGCTGGCGCAGATCGGGGAGCGGATCCGCGTGCCGTTCGAGGTGCTCCAACCGACCTTCGACGACGTGGTGCGCAACGGATTCGCCCTGAACACCGGGGGGCGGCTGTGGCTCACGCAGGCGGGCATCAGCCAGGTGAACACGTTGTCCGCGGCGATCGTCGGCCGGATCGTCGACAAGCTGGCCCAGTCGCCGAGCTTCGAGGGTCGCCCGGACCGCGCACAGGTCGACGCCGCACTCGAGCGCATCGCCCACCGCATGCTGGTGCAACGGGACTGGACTAACGAAGGCGCGGAGCTCACTGCCGTGCGCTGACTCCAAGAACTAGAACGTGTTCCAGAAGCGTGTTCCCGCGCGTACGATTCGGCCATGAGTCGAATTGGACCCTTCGCCGACGACGACGCCGCGGCATGGGTGATGAAGTCGCCCGACATCGGCACTGCAATGGCGACGTTCACGAACGCGGTCTACACCAAGAACCGGCTGCCGATGCGCGTCCGCGAACTGTCTCGCATGGTGATAGCGCTCGACAACGAATGCGTGGTGTGCCAGAACACCCGCGACTCGGCGGGCGTCGAAGCTGGGGTGGACGAAGACCTCTACGACCACGCCGCCGAGTGGAAGACCTGGCCCGGCTACAGCCCCCAGGAGCGCATCGCCGCCGAGTTCGCCGCGAGATTCGCCGACGACCACACCGGACTGCGCGACGACGAGGAGTTTTGGGAGCGCTGCAACCAGCAATTGGACCCTGAACTGCTGACCGACCTCGCGCTGTCGTGCGCCATGTGGCTGGGCATGGGCCGGATGCTGCGCACGCTCGACATCGGCCAGTCCTGCAAGATCACGCTGTAGTCCCCGGGGCCGCACCCGTCGCCCCTTCGCGCGGGCACTCCCGAGTGCAGAATGGGGGCCATGCCTGCTTCTCCGCTCGTTGCAGCGGCCATCTCCACGCTCGAGTCAGACGGAGTCATCACCCTCATCGGCACGGTGGTCAACGCGGCCGGACTCGTGCACGCGAAGACCGTTCCGCTGAGCAGGGTGCGCGCATTCGCCGACCCCGGCCTCGGCGCCAGCCCCGTGTGGCACGTATTCACCATCGACCAGGCGGGCATCGCGGTCGGCGGCGCCATCGGCGTGGTCGGTGATCAACGCATCCGCATCGACCCCGATGCGGTGCGCATCCTCGGCGATGGCCTGGCGTGGGCACCCGGATCGTTCGTGAATCAAGACGGCTCACCCGATCCCTTCTGCAGCCGTGGCACATTGGCCCGCATCGAGGAGCGCCTCGCCGCGGCGGGTCTCAGCGCGCTGGTGGGCCACGAGATGGAGTTCGTACTGGTCGGACCCGACGGCGCACGACTGCCCTCGAACCTCTGGGCGCAGTACGGCTTGGCGGGGGTCCTGGAATTCGAGGGGTTCGTCCGCGACGTCACCGAGGCGGTCAGCACCTCGGGGGTCGCCATCGAACAGTTCCATCCCGAATACGGCGCAAACCAGTTCGAGATCTCGTTGGCACCCACGTCGCCCGTCTCCGCTGCCGACGAGTTGATGCTTACGCGGATCATCGTGGGCCGGATGGCCAGAAAGTACGGTGTGAGAGTCAGCCTGTCGCCGGTGCCCTTCGCGGGCAGCGTCGGTTCCGGTGCGCATCAACACTTCTCGCTACAACAGGGGGGTGTGCCACTATTCTCTGGCGGCCATGGTGTGCGGGGGATGAGGCCGGCCGGTGAAGCCGCTGTCGCCGGGGTGCTGGCCGGGCTCGCCGAAGCCCAGGGAGCGCTGTGCGGTTCGATCCTGTCCGGGCTTCGGATGCAGCCAGGCAGCTGGTCCGGCGCCAGGGTTTGTTGGGGCACCGAGAATCGTGAGGCCGCGGTCCGCTTCCTGCGCGGCGGACCGGGTAACCCACACGGCGCGAACGTCGAGGTCAAGGTCGTCGACCCGTCGGCCAACCCCTACTTCGCTACGGCGGCGATCCTCGGTCTCGCCCTCGACGGCATCGCACGCGAGATTCCTCTGCCGCCCGAGATCACGGTCGATCCTTCGACGCTCACCGACGCCGAGCGAACCGAGGCCGGCGTCGGACTGCTGTCCGACAGCCAGGCCGCGACCGTCGACGCCTTGGCCGAATCCTCGCTCATGCGAGGCATTCTCGGTGACGCCGCGGTGGATTCGATCGTGGCCGTCCGACGCTACGAGCACGAGCACTACGCCGATCTCACACCCGAGGAACTCGCCGAGAAGTTTCGGCTCGCCTGGAGCGTGTGATCTCCGACGGTCAGACCACGTCGGTCGCGTCGAAGATCCAGGACATGTCGGCGTTGGCGAAGTCCTCCATCCACGTCGGGGGGGCGTGGTTCGCCAGTGCACCCATGTCCCAGTAGTCCTTCCAGAGCGAGATCTTCCCGTTCTCGACCCGGTGCACGGTGACGAATTGGAGCGCCGCGGATTCGCCTGTCCGCCAGTGCCATTCCTCGTGGTGCTCGTACATGGCATCGCTCCCGTTGGCGACGAGCAATCCCGTGAAGTTCTCATAGGAGGCCAGCGGCTCGAGACCGATCTTTAGGCGCTTGACGATGTCCTCCGGCCCCTTCGCGGCGGCCGTCGGCCCCACCGGCATGTCCAGATAGATGCAGTCGTCGGACAGGAACGACTTCACCGAATCCCACTCGCGCGCCGACAGTGCTGCCCACATGCCGAGAACCGTATCCTCAACTAACACTTGACAATTCACCCTTCTGAGCGGGAATCGCGGCGGCCTTGTGCGCGGCGCGAAGGAAGCGTCCCGTACGGCGGCGACCGACCAGCGCGGTAGCCTCGCCGTCGAGGAACACGGCGCGGCCACCGACGAAGACCGCCTTGACCGTCTCCTTGTTGCGATTGACCATCCGCGACAGCCCGCCGTACTGAGCGACCGCATCCTCGGCGTACGCGTCGAGCCGTTCGTCGAGGCTGGCCGGGTTCCGCATGTCGGAGTGCCCGATGAACGCCGCCAGGTTGGGGCCGAGCGGCAGCCGTTCCAGCGCCTCGACGTACTCGTCGCAGGCCCGCCAGGCGCGAATGCCGACGTTGCGCACCGCGGACGCCGCCCCGGTGCCGTCGAACCAGCGGCCGTTTCGAATGATCGTGTCGTAGCTCACTCCGTCATAGAACAGCCGCCAGGCACTGGTGTCAACGAAATCGTGAACACTTTCCGACAAATGTCTACTTTTCGGCCCACGCATCGGGTTGACGACCGTCGACGTCGGTGAACCCGTATTCGCGGGACAGCTCCACCGAATTCACCGAGCGCTGATTCCAGCGTGCCCGATCGGGATCTGCCGCGATGGCCGCCACCCCGCGGCCGACGAAGCGCGGCGTCTCGGATTCGGTGAAGGCGGCCGGGGCGGTCGAGCCTCCGTCGGCGCGCGCCGGGTTCAGCGCGTCGCGCCAGCTCGTCGCGCTCACGCCGTAGTTCTCGAGCATCATCTCCGAGCGCAGCCAGCCAGGAGTGACCGCCATGGCGGTGCCACCGAACGGTGCCAGGTCGTGACCTTGACTGAACGCGATCCTGTTCACCGACACCTTGGCGAGGTCGTAGAAGGCAGAGAGCCGGTAATGGTGCGCATTGAACTCGGCCGTGCCGTCGGTCACCTCGACCAGCAGTCCGCCCGGCCGGGTGATCAGGAGTGGCAGCAGGCAATGCGACGTGATCAGGTGGGTCTCGACCCCGAGCCGCAGGATGCGAAGGCCGTCGTCGAGGTCGTGCTCCCACAACGGCCGATCCCACGTCGACGGCGGCCCCTTGAGGATCTCGGCTCCCCAGATGTCGTTGACGAGGACGTCGATTGTGCCGTAGTCGCTTCGGAGGCGGTCCGCCAACGCGCGCACCTGCCCGATGTCCAGGTGGTCGGTCGGGACGGCGACGCCAACTCCGCCGAGTTCGCTGACGAGTTGCGCTGTCTCCTCGATGGTTTCGGGGCGGTCGTAGTCGGAACGGAGATCGACGACGGAGCTGGTGCGCCCCGTGCACACGACGGTCGCACCCGCTTCGCCCAGCGCTGCCGCGATCCCACGACCCGCACCGCGGGTGGCCCCGGCGACCACGGCGAGGCGGCCGGCGAGAGCAGGGGGGCCGGCAGGCGGTGACATGACGTTGAGTATTTCCTGTCAGAGGCGTCTCCCACCGCAACTTCGGAATCCCCAGGCATACTCGCTTGGGTGACTCCACTGCAGCGCTACATCGCCGAAGAGATCGCGACCGACCACGTCGACGGACTGATGTCCAGACGTGAGGCCATCCGCAGGCTGGCCCTCATCGGTGTCGGCGCCACCGCCGCCTCCGCGTTGATCGCCGCGTGCAGCGACGCCGAGAAGCCCGCAAGCAGCACGCCGACCGCGAGCCCGCCGGTGACCTCCAGCGCGACGGCGACCGAGAAGGCCACTCCACCAGGGATCGAGAACGCACTCGAGACAACGCCCATCACCTGGGCAGGCCCGCGCGGCGAGCTGCAGGCGGCGTGGGCGCCTGCCGAGACGCCCAAGGGCGCCGTCCTGGTCATCCACGAGAACAAGGGGCTGACCGACTGGGCCCGCACGGTGGCGGGCCGGTTCGCCGGGATCGGCTACTCGAGTCTCGCCATCGACCTGCTGTCGGGCGAGGGAGGCACCGCGAAGTTCACGGACCCGGCCGAAGCCACGGCGGCACTGAGCAAGATCTCGCCTCAGGACTTCGTGGCCGACATGAAGTCGGGGATCGAGGAGTTGCAGCGTCGCACGCCCGGGGTGAAGGTGGCGGCCGTCGGATTCTGCATGGGCGGCGGCCTGGTGTGGCAACTGTTGGCATCCGGCGAACCGCAGCTCGCGGCGGCGGTGCCGTTCTACGGCCCCCTTCCCGACGGCGCCGACTTCAGCGGCTCCAAGGACGTCGCGGTGCTGGGGTTCTACGGCTCCAAGGATGCACGCGTCACCGGGACCAAGGACGCCGCTCAGCAAGCACTCGACAAGGCCGGTCTCGTCAATCAACTCGTCGTCGAACAAGATGCGGATCACGCGTTCTTCAACGACACCGGTGAGCGCTACGACCCGACGGCGGCCGCCGACGCCTGGCAGCGCGTGCAGGACTGGTTCACCAAGTACGTCGCCTAGCTGCGATACCGGTGGCGACCGGTATTCACGCGGCGTTCAGGTGACCCTTTACCTAGCGTTCTCCGAACGCACACGCAACCCCGTTCTGATGAAGCATGCGGGTTGTCCAGGTGGCGAACTTCTACGGCCCGCGCTCCGGAGGCCTGCGCACGGCGGTGGACCGACTGGGCGCCGAGTACTGCGCTGCCGGCCATCAGGTCTACCTGGTGGTGCCAGGCCCCGCGAACCGGCGAGCCGCACATCAGCGTCTGGACTCCGGCGTCCGGCGAATATCTCTGCCCGCGATGCAGATCCCCTTCACCGGCGGCTACCGCGCCGTGCTGCCGCGGCCGATCACCGCACTGCTGGCAGAACTGCGACCCGACGCTCTGGAAGTCTCCGACCGACTGACCCTGCGTTCGCTGGGGCCGTGGGGGCGGCGGCACGACGTGGCCACCGTGATGATCTCCCACGAGAGGTTGGATCGTCTTGCCGGGCAATTCCTACCGGGGCGAGCCGCCCGCGCCATCGCCGACTTCGCCAACCGCAGGACCGCCGCCAACTACAACGCGGTGGTCTGCACGACGGCCTTCGCGCGCGAGGAGTTCGACCGCATCGACGCGCCCAACGTCGTGACCGTCCCGCTCGGTGTCGACCTCGAGCAGTTCCATCCGCGCAGGCGCTCTGCGGACGTCCGCAGCCGCTGGGCCACTCCGACACAGACGCTCCTGGTGCATTGCGGACGGCTTTCAGTCGAGAAGCACGCCCACCGTAGTATCGACACCGTCGCAGCACTTCGCGATTCGGGCATCGACGCGCGTCTCGTCGTCGTCGGGGAGGGGCCGTTGCGGGCCCGACTGGAGCGCCAAGCCGCCCGACTGCCGGTCGACTTCACTGGATTCGTGGGGTGTCGCGACACGGTGGCGTCGATCCTCGCCTCCGCCGACGTGGCGTTGGCACCTGGTCCACACGAGACCTTCGGGCTGGCTGCCCTCGAGGCACTGGCCTGCGGCACGCCTGCCGTCGTCTCGAGAACATCGGCGCTCGCCGAGATCCTCACCGCCGAGAGCGGCTTGGCCGCCGACAACGATCCCGATTCGATCGCGGCGGCGGTGACGACGGTCATCGGCCGGCCGGAATCGTCACGACGCACAAGTGCCCGTCTTCGGGCGGAGCAGTTCTCCTGGCCGACGTCGGCCGCGGGAATGCTCCGCGCCCTCGGCGCCGACGAGCCACCCGGCGGACGGTTCGACCGCTAGGTTGTCCGCATGGGTGCTCAGACACCTGGCCCGAATGACTTCGACCGCGCCCGCGGCGGCATCTTCGCCAACGTCGAGACCGGCAACGTGATCTTCTTCGCCATCAAAGTCTCCGAACGCAAGCTGGCGGCGGGCATCGCGCACGTCTGGCCCATTCTCGCGTTCTTGGTCGGCGTTCTCCTTGCCGCCCACATCAAGTCGGGCCGAGTCGAGCGCATCGTGCCCCATCCGCTGCGCTGGACGATGACGGTGCAAGTGGTGGCCCTCGTCGCGATCGGCTTCGTTCCGGTCACCGTGGCGCACAGCTACGTCACCGTGCCGATCGCCTTCCTCGCGGCTCTTCAGATGGGACTGTTCCGCAACGTCGGCGACCTCGCATACCTCCCCGTCGCAACGACCGGAAATCTGATGCGGTTCGTCGAGTCCGGCTACGACGGCTTCGCCGAAGGGCAGCGTGCGCCTCGTCGTGTTCATCGTCGATGAGCGCGTGCTGCGCTGATCAACCTCGTCCCCGAACCGAATCGAACCAAACCCGACCGCGGAACGTGTCCATAGGCGAAGGCAGCCAACGAAGGAGAACACATGACCAAGATCGGTTCGGCAATCGGGGCGCTGCTGTTGATCGGCGCCATCACCACCGCGTGCGGGAGCACGCAAGCCCCCAGCACCAACTATGGCGCGAGCGCCACATCCGCCGCAATGACCGGCAGCCCAGGGGGGAGTTCGACTCCCGCCCCTGCCGGATCGACGATCACCATCTCGGGCATGGCCTTCGGCGATCCGATCACGGTCTCGCCAGGGGCGACGATCACCATCGTGAACGACGACTCCGTGGAGCACTCGGTCACGTCGAAGCCGGAGACGGGGTTCGACACCGACGTCGACGGAGGCGCGCAGAAGACCTTCACCGCACCGACGCAGCCGGGCGAGTACCCGTTCGTCTGCAAGTACCACTCAAACATGAAGGGCACGTTGATCGTCAAGTGAGCCCACCTTCGTGCCGATCGGTTTGAACGACGACGATCCCGGGCATCCCCGCTGCACTGAGCGCGTCAATGAGTGCGCACCAAATGTCGAAGGAGCCGGACATGAGTACCAACACCGTCGTCTTGATCGTCGTGGGAGTCGTGGTTGTCCTGCTGTTGATCCTCGGCTTCGCCTTCGTAGCTCGAAGCGCGCGCGACAATAAGCGCCGGGCCGAGGCGGATCGCATCCGCGACGAAGCGCGCGAGGAGAGCGGCCGACTGGAGAAGCGGGAGGCGATCGCCGCAGAGACCGAGGCCAAGGCCCGTGCCGCAGCGGCGGAAGCCGAGGCCAAGGCCGCCGAAGCCGCCCGCTTGAGCGACAGGGCCGCTACTCATCGTGACGAGGCCGCATCGTCGCGCGAGGACCTCGACTCGAAATGGCAACACGCCGACTCATTGGACCCGCGCCGGAACGACGACGTCGACGACGCGTACGCCGCTGCCGAGAAGGACCGCATCAAGATGGACGAACACACCGAGCACGACCCCCAGCACCGGGTCGTCAACTAACGCCATCGAGTAACTGAGCGGTCAAGGACCTTCGCAGCCAAGCCTCGAAGGCCTTTGTCGTCCAACCCCTGACTCGCACCAGCCGGTCGAATAGCACGGGATCGGTTGCCAACCACGCCACGTCGACGGCAGCGGCCCGCGACAGCGCACCGTTCAACGCGTTGAGCTGGATGACTCTGTCGACGACCAGTCGCGCGCCTGCGAGGCGTTGATCCCGAGATACCTCGAGCACCTGCCGCGCCTCGTCGTCGGAGTCGGCCGCTATCTCGAGTGCCCGGAACAGTGCCGCCACCCGCGAATCGATCGTGGCTAAGACGTGGACCCAACCGGCCAGCAGTTCGATCGGCTCGCCGCCGGCAAGTAGCTCGCGCATCGCGAGGCGATCGACCACCGCGAGAGGCACGTCATCACCCGCGACCGCCCAGTCGAGTGCCGTCTTCAAGAGGTCGACCTTGCCGCCGACCGCGGTGAACACGGTCTTGCGACTGACCCCCGCGGCCTCGGCCACCGCATCGATCGTCGTCGCGCCGTAGCCCGCATCGACGAACAGCCGCGCCGCCGCCGACACGATCGCCCTTCGGGTGCCCGCAGCCTGGGTGGCGCGCAGGTCCGAGCGGTAGTCCCGCTTGACAGGTTCATTCATTCACGCCACCCTCAGTGTATTCATTACACTATAAGTCACCTCGACAGGGGGCACGTGCGAACCATCATCGTCGGCGCAGGACCGACAGGACTCTTCACCGCCATTGCCTTTGCTCGCCGGGGCGGAAGCGTGCTGCTCGTCGACCGGAACTCTGGCCCGCCCGACCACGGCGGCCCTTGGCATCGCAAGGGGGTCATGCAGTTCCACCACGCACACACCTTCCGCGGACCCGTCGTGGAGGCACTGCGCCACGAAATGCCAGATGTCCTCGAATCTTTGGAGGCTGCCGGTGCCGTGGTTGCCAACGGATCCGACGGGCGCCCCGCCGCCTTGTTGTGCAGGCGCGCCACCTTCGATGCCGTACTGCGTCACCGGGCCAGCCTCGAACCGGGCATCACGTTTCACACCGGCCACGTCGACGGGCTGCTTCGCGAACGCGGACGCATCCGGGGAGTGACGATCTTCGGCAGGACGTTCTTGGCCGACACCGTGATCGACGCATCGGGGCGGGCCAGTAGATTCACCGGGGACGTCCGCGTGCCCGTCGAGGGCGGTGACTGCGGAGCCGTGTACATCGACCGCCAGTACCGCTTCCGAGACGGAGCGCCGCCTGCGCCGACGAATTCACCCATCGGTCTGTCGCTGAACTTCCCCGGCCACTTCGCCATCGCATTTCTGCACGACGACCGAACCTTCTCGATCACCTTCGCCCACGACGGGTCCGATCACCGCTTGCGCGGACTCCGATTCGGCGAGACATTCGAGGCTGCCGTCAGTGCCATCCCGGGCCTCTCGGAGTGGAATGAGCCGTCCCGGGCCACACCGATTACCCAGGTACTGCCTGGTGGCAAGTTGTACAACGCCTACCGCGGCCAACTCGACGAAACCGGACGTCCGGTAGCCCCAGGCCTGATCTCCGTCGGAGATGCGGTCTGCACGACCACGCCGCTCGCAGGCCGAGGCGTGACACTGGCCCTTGCCCAGGCCCGCGCACTGATCGCATTCATCGATGAACATCGCAACGACACCGACTCCGCCACAATGCATTTCGACCAGTGGTGCACCGACAACATCCGACCTTGGTTCGACGATCATCGCCGCACCGACGCCGACCGGATCCGCCGCTGGTCCGGCGGCGAGGTGGACACCACACGACGCCTACCGTCGGACCTCATCGTGGCTGCGGCCGCGGCCGACGACACCTTGCGCGCGGTCGTCGAACCCTACGCTCGAATGGACGCGCTACCCGCCAGCCTCGACGCCGTGGAACCGAGGGCAAGAGAGATATTCGTCGAGGGTTGGCGCCCCGCCGTACCCGACGGCCCGACTAGGACCGAACTGGCCGAACTTTGCGACAACCGTCGGGTGGGTGCCGCCTAGCGCGGCGGGGTCCACGCGACGGGCAGTCGCTTGATGCCGTGGATGAAGGCCGACTGCAGCCGGGCAGGTTCCTCGGTGGCCGCGATGTCGGGGATTCTTCGGTGCAGCTCCTCGAAGGCTACGGTGATCTCCCGTCGCGCCAGGTTCGCACCAAGACAGAAGTGGGCACCGCCGCCACCGAAGCCGACGTGCGGGTTCGGATGGCGACCCACGTCGAACGACCAAGGGTCCTCGAACTTGGCGTCGTCCCGGTTGGCCGAGCCGTACCATAGCGAGACCTTTTCGCCCGCAGCGAGTTTCACACCGCTCAGCTCGGTGTCCCGAGTAACCGTACGGCGCATGTACGCAACCGGGGATGCCCAGCGCACCACCTCCTCGACGGCGGTCGGGGCCACGGTGTCGTAGTCGTTCCACCAGGCGTCGCGCTGTTCGGGGTGACGGCTCAGCGCGAGCACACCATGACTGATGGCGTTGCGGGTCGTTTCATTTCCTGCGACCACCAGCAGAATGAAGAACGACGCGACCTCGCTGGAGGTCAGTCGCTCGCCGTCGAGTTCGGCCTGCACCAGGCTGGTGGTGAGGTCTTCCCCGGGGTGGGCGCGGCGGTCGTCTGCCAACGCGGCCGCGTAGGCCCCGATGTCCATGGCCACCTTGACGAACTCCTCGAAGTCCGCCGTGATCTCCGGGTCACCGAAGCCCAGGATCACGTTCGTCCAGTGGAAGACGTTCTGATGGTCCTCCTCGGGGATGCCCATCATGTCGCAGATGATCTGTAGCGGGAGGGGACCGGCCAACGCGGCGACCAGTTCGGCGGTGCCGTCGGGGTTTTCCGCGATCATCGCCTCGACCAGGCGCTTGGCGCGGTGCCGCACCGAGTCCTCGATGCGGGCCAGCACCCGTGGCGTGAACGCACTTCTAACGATGTTGCGCAGCCGGGCGTGCCGCGGATCGTCCATCGCGATCATCGAACCGAAGTACTCGGCCAACTCGGGCGACTGGTCTCCGATGACGATTCCCTGCGCCGAGCTGAAGATCTCCGGATGGCGGCTGGCCTGGAACACGTCTTCGTAGCGAGTCACCGCCCAGTGGCCCCGGCCCTGCTCGAAGCCGTCCTGAACGAACTCCGGGTGCAGCGACACGGGCGCCTCGCGACGAAGCGTCGCGAACGCACCGTCGCGCACCTCGTCGTCGAGCGCCCAGAAGTCCCACGAGCCCAGATTGATGTCGGAGATCGGGACCTCGGGCGGCGGCGCCCCATTCACCCGTGTCGAGATAACCACGCCACCTCACCTCACCGTCGAGAACGCGATGCCGCCGAGCGTAGCGTCAGGGCCGAGCTTCGTGCCCCAGTCTGCCGTGGGTGCGCCGCTCCTCTTTCATCTTGGCCTCGAAGACATGCCTTTCACCTGCGACGAGTTCGTCGCGTAGGTGGCGCTCGTGTTCACGAAACTGCGTCCAGTAGCCGTCGTCGAACTCTTCGACGACCTGAAACGTCCAGCGCCCGGATAGCACGTTGCGACCGACCAACTCCGTCTCCAGTCGGTCCGCCATCCCGCCGTGTCCTGCCTCGCGCAGCTCGTCGCAGGCCTCGCCCAGCGTCAGGTCGGCGTGTCCCGTCAGCTGATGGAACGAATAGAGATGCCCGCGAGCACGCTCGACGCACTCCAGGGCCTCGGACACCTTCCCGACAGCCGCGATGGTGTCGTCGTCCACGCCGGCGGGTCGTCGGCCCAGGCAGCCGTCGGAGTCGTCGTTCTGGGTCATCACCGGGTTATACCCCTCCCGGCACCATGCCCAAACGGGCGTCCCGTTCAGCCGATGACCTGCGCGTGCCCGCCCGTCCGTGATAGCACCGACTAGTGCGCAACCCACATGCAGGGCAACCGTTTACGACCTCGGACGAGGAGATCGCCGACGCGCTGCGCGACGTCAGCATCCCGACCTTGATGCTGTCGCTGGTCCACATGGCGGGTGACCCCGCGCTGATCCGCGGCGCGCTGAAACCGGCGGGTCTGTTCCTCAACGAGGTGCAGGGTTTCATGTCCGAGGAGGACAAGGCCGCGGCACGCTCGATCGCGCTACAGGTCATCAGCGACTACCGCGACCGCGGCTGCCCCGAGCCCGAACCGATCAGCGGTGAACTCCTCAAGGAGATGATGGAGTGGATCGTCTGCGAACCGGTGCCCGACGAGTACATCCCGATGCTGCTCGAGGAGATGGAACTCGACGGCACCGACGCTCGGGCGGTGCACACCTCGACCGTGGCCGCCCGCGACGCGTTCCCCGTCATCGTCATCGGCTGCGGAGAGTCGGGCCTGCTTGCGGGCATCCGTCTCAAGGAAGCGGGCATCCCCTTCACGATCATCGAGAAGAACGCCGGACCCGGGGGGACCTGGTACCAGAACACGTATCCGGGCGCACGGGTCGACGTCGGAAATCACTTCTACTGCTACAGCTTCGAACCGACTGATCAGTGGACCCACTTCTTCGCCGAGCAACCCGAACTGCAGGCCTACTTCCAGCGCGTGATGGACAAGTACGACGTCGGACCACACGTGCGGTGGGAGACGGAGGTCACCGACGCCATCTGGGATGACGTGACGGCAACGTGGACCGTGCGGGCGCGCGACCTCGACGGCGCGGTGTCCGCACGCGAGGCACGCGCGGTCATCAGTGCCGTCGGGCAGCTGGACCGGCCCTACCTGCCCGCCATTCCGGGGCGAGATCAGTTCTCCGGTAGGGCTTTCCACTCCGCCGAGTGGGACCATTCCGTGGACCTGCACGACCAGCGCGTGGCGATGATCGGGGCTGGCGCCAGCGGTTTCCAGATCGCGCCGACGATCGCCGACGATGTCGCGCAACTCACCGTCTTCCAGCGCACCGCGCAGTGGATGTTTCCCAACCCGAACTACCACGAAGCCGTCGGACCCGGCGTGCAATGGGCACTTCGGCACCTGCCCTTCTACGGCAGGTGGTACCGGTTCCTGCTGTTCTGGCCGGGTTGCGACAAGGGCTTGGAGGCGGCGCGGGTGGATCCTGGCTATCCAGACCAGCAGCGCGCCGTCAGTGAAATCAACGCGATCACCAGGCTCGTGTTCACCGAGTGGATCAAGAGCCAGATCGGCGATGATCCCGAGTTGGCCGCCAAGGTCGTGCCCGACTACCCGGCGACGGGCAAGCGCACGTTGCAGGACAACGGCAGTTGGCTGCGGACGCTGACTCGGGACGACGTCGAGTTGGTCCGCACGCCGATCGACCACATCGAGGCCGACGGCGTCGTCACCACCGACGGCGTCCGCCATCCAGCGGACGTGATCGTCTTCGCCACCGGCTTTCAGGCCACCGAGATGCTGTGGCCCATGACGATCACCGGTCGCGGCGGTCACGATCTCCGCGCTCGCTGGGGGGAACGGCCAGCGGCCTACCTCGGCATCACGGTGCCCGGCTACCCGAACTTCTTCTGCATGTACGGACCCGGCACGAACCTTGCCAGCGGTGGCAGTCTCATCTTTCACTCCGAGTGCCAAATGCGTTACATCTCAAGGTGTTTGGATCACCTCATTGCCGGCGGGCATCGCCACATGGAGCCGCGGCAGGACACGACGGACGACTGGGTGCGGCGCAGCCAGGAGGAGATGCGCACGATGGTGTGGTCGCAGCCGTCGATCGTGCACTCGTTCTACAAGAACGCCCATGGCGAGGTGTACTCGCTGAGTCCGTGGCGACTGGTCGACTACTGGACGTGGACGCGGACGCCCGATCCGAGCGACTTCACCTTCGGCTGACGATCATGCCAGCGGCCAACCCATGTTCTTCGCGAACGCGACTCCGTCGTCGGAGAGCGTTCCG
>JBBRTH010000092.1:0-15579 GCA_038244615.1 Mycobacteriales bacterium
CGGCCGCGCGGCGCGCTGTTCCGTGGTATTGGTGGCGCATGTTCGAGGGAGCTACCCAGGATCAGGCGCGGTTGGTGCTCGCCGCCGCGCACCAGGTTGTGCAAACGGTGTTGGAGCCCAGCGACACACGATCGGGCCGCGGCGACGGTGTCGTGATCGCGGCGGGACGGCTGCTGTTCACCCCGGCCGTCGACGTCGACCCGGCCCAGTTGGGTCGCGTTGAGCCGCAGGACTTGGCCAAAGCGGTGGGCGGTAACCGCGAGTTGGCCGCGCACGCCGCGGCGCTAATCGCCTGCGCGAGCCTTGCCGACGGGCGGGCCGACCCGGACCGATTGCGCCGGGTCGTCGAGTACGCCCACGCCATGCATGTGCACGACGGCTGGGTGCGGGATCTTCTCCAGGTGGCGCGCGGGCATCTCGCCTGGGCGATGGCCGACATGACCCGGCGCAATGTCGCTACCTTCCCCGGCTGGGCCAATCCCGACGACACGCTCAAACCGATGATGCCGTACGCGGCGCAAACCGACGACGACAAGCGGATGGCGGCGCGGTTCCTCGAACTCGAGGGGCTGCCGAAAACCACCTACGGCCACCAGTTCTGGGTGCATTTCCGCAAGCACGGGTTCGAGTTCCCCGGCCAAAAGAACGCCTTCACCGGCTTTTTCGCCGTCCCGCATGACGGTCTGCACGTCCTGTCGGGATACAGCACGTCTATTCAGGGCGAATTGTTGATCAGCACTTTTACCGGCGCCATGCACCGCCGCGACATGCTGCGCGCGCACATTCTGCCGGTGATCTTCCAATGGCATGTCGGTCAGGAGGTCAACGGCATCGGCAAGCAAGAAGGTGCGCTGGATCCGATCAAATTCCTGATCAGCTGGCAGCGCGGCGAGGCGACGACAACCGACGTGTTGTCGAAAGACTGGGACTTCTTCGACGTCGTCAGCCGCGACCTTGAGGAACTGCGCTGGGCGTACGGCATTCCGCCGCTGCTGCCGGCCGACGAGGCTTCCGGCGCCGAGATCCTCGTTGGCGACGAGGCCGACCCGTACGCGAACTAGCCCGGCCGCCACGCGTCACCCACTAAGGTGCTGAGTGGTTAATTCGCTTGGGCATCAACCGTGTCGGCGAGGGTGATGACGGTGTCGGCGATCTGTGTAAGTTGATCGACGATGGGTTGTTCCGCGCGGATGGCGGCGCGCAGGAGGGTCTCGCCGTCGGGTTGCGCGCGGAGTTCACTTAGTCGTCGCACGTGAAGTGCGTTGAGGTATTCCCGCATTCGATCGACGACCGCCTCGAGCGGCGCGTCAGCGTGGGCGACGCCAGGGGTCTGGCCGACCGGCCCAGTACTGCTGTTTCGCAGCAGCGTTACCGCGTGCCGTCGATAGTCGGGCAGGTCCGGGATCTGAGTACCGCTTCCCGCAGGTAATGTCGTGAGCGCTGCGAGTCGGGAATTGAGCTCGTGCAGTACGCCGATCATTGCTGCGGCGGAATACATTTCACGATGCCGGGGTTCGCGGCGGGCGAGCTGAAGGGTTTCCGATGCGGTTGCGAGCCCGTTCTCGGCGACCCGGCGGGAAGATTCGACGTCGACGTAGCTGCTCGGATTGGGTTCCACCAACCGCGCGAGGCCGGCGTCGAGATAGACGGCGCTCGCCGCGACCGACTGGTCGAGTTGGGCCGGGAGCTTGCTGATGTCGGAATCAGGAAGAATCAGATAGCTGCCGATCAACGCTGCCGCGCTGCCGACCAGCGTCATCGCAATGCGTCCAAGGGCGGCGTCCCAGTCGCCCGGGCTGGCGAGATCGCCGATCAGCAGGATGAGCGGGGTGCCGAATATCACCCAGAATGCGTAGTTGACCGGCCTGACCGCGAATCCCGCGGTGATGATTGCGAACAATAACGCGGCCAGCACCGTCGGGGAGGGAATCAAGGCGATCGTGACGGCCGCACAGGTGCCGCCGACGAGATTGCCGATCACCCGTTGGAAGGCGCGTTGCGCCGTCGCGCCGTATTGCGGGCGCAGCACCCGCAGCGCCGCGAGCGCGGCCCATTCGCCGTGGGGCAGCTGCGTGATTGCCGCCATCGCAAACAAAGCAGCGGTGATGGACGTCGCGCGTAGCGCGTGCCGATAGGTGCTCGACGTCAGCGTGAGTGCGGCACGCACGCGTTGGGCGGTGACCGGCGCAACGACCGCGGAGCCGGGCTCCGGGATGCGGGTGTTCGGACGCAACCCGAGGTGCGCCGCCTGGTGCGCCGGGCTATCCACGCTCTGGCTGATCGCGATGAATCGCCGGTACTGCTGTGCGCTGCGAGCGGATCGCTGATAGGGCACTGACCCGGCGACGACGCCCGCGCGCAAGCGCTCGGTCGCGCTTGCGAAGTCGGCCAACGCGGCGTCGGTCTCGGAGTTACGTCGGTGCGGGGGCAACCGGTGGCTCAGGGTGATCCCCACCGCGTCGAGCCGGACCCGCAGCTCGGCGGCGAGCGCCGCGTACTCGCGGGCCACCGCACCGTCAGGCTTGCCGATCGTCTCCAGCGCGGCGATCGAGTCCAGCAGGTGTGCGGCGGTGGCGACCAGCACCCGTACCTGTTCGGCCAGAACCTCATCCCCGCCGGGCCCGGCAAGCACCGCACCGGCTTCCTCGGCGCGCCGTAACGCGGCGACGGCGTCGGCATGGTTTGCGGGTGGGTGTTCGCCCTGTATCGGCACCAGCTCCGCGATCTGGCGGTAGAGTGCGCCGACCACAGCCAATATTCGTCCCAGCCGAGGAGCGGGCGTCACCACCATCGTGGCGGCCGCGTACCACATCCCACCAGCTGCGACGAGCAGCACTTCGGTGCCCACCCCGCCAACGAAAGTCGTTGCCGCTCCGGCGAGAAACGCGGTCGCCGGCATCGTTCCGCACCGGGCACTGGTGCGGCCGAACGTGGGGCCCATCGTCGCGGCGAAAACCAGAACGGCCAGGATCACCAGGTCCACCGGGAACAGCTTCACGGTCAGCACACCCGCGCCGAAGGCGACCGTGTTGATCCCGGCAGCCACCATCAAGCCCAGTGTGCGAGGCACTCGCCGGCCACCTTTGTTGGTGAACGCCGCAACGTAGGCGCCGAGGCAGGCGACTGCACCGGCGGCCGGATCGGCGACCGCGATGCCGACGAGGAGGGGGGTTCCGATCGCCACCCCGTTGATCAGCCCCGCGACCGCCGCAGGCCGGGACCCCGGCGTGCGTGCGAACACCAGTGCGGTGGCCCGTGCCCGCCGCGATCGGGACGGCGTCGAAGTGTGGCGCTTACTCGTCGGCATTTCTCGTGAGCCTTCCTGCCCGCTGCCCGGAAGGCAAGGCACCAGCCTGGCGGCTCGGAACGTCTGCGACGCTTCAGCGCCGACGCCACTCGTGGCTGATGAGACGAACGAACTCGGACCCTCCACACCGGGTGAAGTTGGGCGGCAGGTCGACAGTTAGCCGGTAGCGCCGTCCGTCGGCGTCGGCCACGTCGAGCTGATATCTCAGCCGACAATCGTCGGCTGCACCCCCCCCGCGTTGATCGAGGCGTCGCCGGACAGCATGCCTGACGCAACGGCACTACATCACCAGGGCACTTCGCCGTCACCGCACGCTGGTGTTCCCATTAGGGTGAGCACATCCACATCCCTGGGCGCGACGTCGCCGAGCACGGCCCGATCCGAGTTGCCGTCTTGGCGCCGATCGCGTGGCGCACGCCGCCTCGCCACTACGGCCCGTGGGAGCAGTTCGCGTCCCTGCTCACCGAAGGACTCGTGGCGGCAGGCCATGACGTGACGCTGTTCGCGACGGCTGACTCGATCACCACGGCGAGGCTGCGCTCGACCGCGCCGCGAGGATGGTCGGAGGACCTGACCGTCGACGCCAAGGTCGCCGAGTGCCTACACATCGCCTCGGTGTTCGAGCGGGCCGACGAGTTCGACGTCATCCACAACGGGTTCGACTTCCTGCCTCTTACGTACGGCGGCCTGGTGGCCACCCCGGTGGTGACCACCATCCACGGGTTCTCCTCCGAGCGGATCGTGCCCGTCTACGAGCGCTATGACGGCACCTCCGTTTACGTGTCGATCAGCGACGCCGATCGCCACCCCAGGCTGCACTACGCCGCGACGATCCACCACGGCATCGACGTGGACCAGTTCGCGGTCCACTCCAGTCCCGGCGAGCATCTGCTGTTCTTCGGACGGATCCACCCCGACAAGGGCACCGCCCACGCGATCGAGGTCGCTCGCCGCTGCGGGCGCAGGCTCGACATTGCCGGAATCATTCAGGACGAGAGGTACTTTCGCGACGAGGTCGCCCCACACATCGACGGCGAGCACGTGCGCTATCTCGGTGCCGTCGACGCCTCGGAGCGGGCCGAGGTACTGGGAGGTGCGCACGCACTACTGCACCTGATCGACTTCGACGAACCGTTTGGTTACAGCGTCGTCGAGGCGATGGCCTGTGGCACGCCGGTCATCGCCAACGCCCGAGGTTCGATGGGCGAGTTGATCGAGCACGGCGTCACCGGCTATCTGGTCGATGACATCGATGCGGCGGTGACCGCGGTCGCTGCGGCCGGCGAGCTCGACAGGGTCGACGTCGCCAAGCTCGCCGCGGAACGTTTCACCGTCACCGCCATGATCGACAAGTACGTCGAGGTCTACCGCTATGTGATTGCTGCCCGGAAATGAATGCGCTGCAACATGATTGGTGGAAATCCGCCGTCGTCTACCAGATCTATCCGCGCAGCTTCGCCGACTCGAACGGCGACGGGTTCGGTGATCTGGCCGGCATCATCGAGCGGCTCGACTATCTTCACGTGCTCGGGGTCGACGTGATCTGGCTGTCACCGATCTACCGCTCACCGCAGGCCGACAATGGCTACGACATCAGCGATTATCGCGACATCGATCCGATGTTCGGCACGCTGGCGGACTTCGACGAACTGCTGGCGCAGGTCCACGCACGCGGCATGAAGGTGATGATGGACCTGGTGGTCAACCACACCTCCGATGAGCACCCGTGGTTCGTCGACTCGCGCTCCTCACGGGACAGTCCGAAGCGGGACTGGTACATCTGGCGCGACGCTCACGACGGCGCCGCGCCGAACAACTGGGGCTCGTTCTTCGGAGGCACGGCGTGGCAGTGGGACGACACCACCGACCAGTACTACCTGCACCTCTTCGACCGCAAGCAACCGGATCTGAACTGGCGGAACCCTCAGGTGCGCAGCGCCATCCACGACATCATGCGGTGGTGGCTGGACCGCGGCGTGGACGGGTTCCGCATGGACGTCATCAACTTCATCTCCAAGGTCGAAGGGCTTCCCGCTGTACCGCCGATCCCGGCGCAGCGGTTCGTCATCGCCTACGACGGCTTCGCCGACGGACCGCACGTGCACGAGTACCTGGCCGAGATGACCCGCGAGGTCTTCGCCGGCCGCGACGGCGAATTCATCACCGTCGGAGAGATGCCGGGGGTGACGCCCGAACACGCCCGGCTCTACACCGATCCCTCGCGGGGCGAACTGAACATGGTCTTCCAGTTCGAGCACGTGGGCCTCGATCAGAGCCCGACCAACAAGTTCGACTACCTCGGCCACGATCTGCTCGCCCTGAAGACGTCGCTGTTTCGGTGGCAGGCCGAGCTGGCGGACATCGGTTGGAACAGCCTGTACTGGAACAATCACGACCAGCCACGCGTCGTGTCCCGGTTCGGCGACGACGACCCGGACCGCTGGTCCGCTTCGGCGAAGGCACTGGCCACCGTCCTGCACGGCATGCGTGGCACTCCCTACGTCTACCAGGGCGAAGAGATCGGAATGACCAACTACCCGTTCCGATCTCCGCAGGATCACCGGGACGTCGAGGCCGTCAACTACGTCAGAGAGGTGCTCGAGCGCGGCAGCGACCAGGGAGCGGCACTGGCCGGCCTCGCCAAGGTCAGCCGCGACAACGCCCGCACGCCCATGCAATGGAACGCCGGGCCGTACGCCGGCTTCACCACCGGCGAACCATGGCTGCCGCTCAACCCCAACTACGAGCGGTTGAACGCCGAAGCCCAGACGGGGGACGCGGACTCGGTGTTCGCGCACTACCGGGCACTCATTCGGCTACGCCATGACCTACCCATTCTGACGGAGGGCGACGTCACACCGCTGATGGCCGAGGATCCGCAGATCTGGGCCTACGCCAGAAGCAGCCCCGACGGCAGACTCCTCGTGATCGCCAACTGCGGACGGGACGCCCGGACCGTGGACGTCGGCGCGGAATGGATCTCGGCTCGCCTCCTGCTCGCCAACCTGCCCGACACGCCGGCCGTGCTGGCGTCGACGTCCGTCCGTTTGGCCGGCTGGGACGCGCGCATCTACACGGTCCCGCCGGATGACCCCGTGACATCGCGGGTGAGGCGGCACTCGGTCGTGGCGAATCAACTCACATCGGCACGAAGGGACTGACACCGCCGATCGGCGTTTGCAGTTCCTTGGCCTCGTCCTGGAAGGACGTCGACGCATTGCGGGGAAAGGTGTAATTCGGGTCCACGCCCTGCCGGAGCCGCTCCCACATTCTGATCCGCAAAGCCCGAGCGAAGGATGCCTTCGGAAAGCCGAGCGAAGTCCCATCGACCTTGCTGGTGAACGCGACCCCGAACTCGGACTCTGCGGGCGCCTGCACGCTGAGGAGCGACGGTGGCCAGAGGTTTCCCGACCCGATGAGAACGAATTCGTCGTCGAAGATCCATGACTTCGAGTGCACGAAGTTGTTGAAGTGGGTAGCCATCAAGATTCCGTCCTGGAAGAAATCCTGTCGCTTAGCCACGGTTTGCAGCAGCACCGGAGGGTTGGCCGAACTTGCCAGCGTCCTCACCAGGGTGTCCCGCGCCGCGGGATCGGGAGGGCGCATCGCCCCCGAGTTGATCGCGGCGACGACGACCAGCTTCACGCCGTTGCCGATGGCCTCCGTCAGCAGGCGTTCGATCGTGTCGGGCACGTCTGGCACGTCGGAGCGCTGCCGCGGCGAGGATCCGCCGGCCGGGTTGACCCTGGCAGGGGCCGGCCCCATCGTCTGGAAGAACTGCTCTTCGACATAGATCGTCTTCCTGGCGCCGGCGATGGCCCGGGACAGCAGAGAGTAGTAGGTGTGCTCACCATCCTTGGCGTAGGTACGTTTCCAGTTCGTCGTGTCCGTGGGGAACGGAGCGTAGGTGCGCACGAACTGCACCTGATGGGCGTCCCCCCCGGCCGGCGGCAGGGTCTTCTGCGTTGCGCTGAGGCCGCCCAGCGGCGGCTTGACCGACTCCCATCGTTCTTCGAGTGTCTTGCGCCCAAGGCTCGCGCCCAGACCGATGATCTCGGCCTCGACGTCGAACCAGCCTCTTCTCCCCATCGTGACGTCCATACCCCCGACGAACAGGTGCGAGCTCGATTCGAGCTTGATGAAGACCGCCTTCTGGTGATGCGACGCCCCGGCGCGAAGCTGGTCGTCGACCACGGCGTCTACCCCCTTCTCCTTCGCCAGGGCGACTTGTTGGGCGCCGTCGTTTTGTGGAGTCGCGAGCACGCGTACGCGGGCTCCACGCCCGCGCGCCGCCTCCAGGAACGTGTAGATCTGCTGGGGACCGCCGAATGTTTCCGTGAAGATCATCTCGAGACTGAAAGACCAACCGATCAGGAAGATCTCGTCGTTCGTCTTGGCCTGCGAAATCAGTCCAGCGAGCCGCTCGTAGTAAGCGTGTTGACTGACGTGCAGGCGGATGTCCGTGGTCGGCAGCGTCTGGAAGCACCACTCGTCGGGAGAGCCGGGACCCCCGGGCGGAAGGAACCAGTCAGTCACAGCTGCCGCCCCGTCTTGGGGTCGTAGGCCACTTCTACCGGGACGACCTGGTCGGTGGGCAGTACCTCGATCCATTGGTCGAACACCGCGAAGTCGTCGGTGCCCGGCGTCGCCCGGAAACCGCCCTGGAGTGGATAGAAGCCGTGCTCGTAGACTTTGTCGACAGGTGTGGCCGAGACGCGGTTGTCGTCATCGATCTCGTCCGTCGGGTAGCGATCCACTTTCAGGGAGGCAGCGTGCTTTTCGGCCACGACGTCGCACAGGTGGTTGATCGCATCGCGCACCGTGACGGTCGGCCCGGTATGCGGGATCTGGGCCAGTTCGGCCCCAAGCGCGACGTACTCGTCATCCAGCCCATCGGTGCCCTCGACGTGGAGTCTCTGCAGCCAGTTCATCGCCGCGTGCTCCTTGCCGGGGCGGATCGGGATCACCGCCTTCACCCACGGCGCATTGAGGAAGGCGTTGCGCAGGTTGTCGCCGTCGAGCTGAAGCAGCCAGCCCAGTGACGAGCCCAGCTTGGCTGGCCGCGATTCTTCGGTGATGTAGTAGTCGTCGACCCGATTGTCGGCACCTCCACAGGTCACGGTGTCCATGCCGGCGATCTCGGTGCTCTGCTTCGCCGTGGCGGCACTGGTGACGACGTTCTTCACGGCCTCGGACTTCAGTTCGCCGTAGATGGAGCCTGCAACCGCCGTGCCAACGGACCCCGGCGAAGTGGAGACGTCGGATGGCTTCCGCAGCCCGCCCAGCGACTGGTGACTGTGGTGCAAGCGTGGCCGCCACCATTCCGGTGCCACGAAGTACAACATCTTGTCGACGTCGAAGATGGTGTTGAGCAGCTCGGCGACGACGTGCCGCGTGCGGTCGTCGGGCATCGGTAGATCCTTGGTCAACATGTCCTGAATCAGGTTGCGGTACACCACGATCCGCTCCTCTTCGCGCAGGTCTTCGAACGGGCGGGGCTCGATGTTGCTGGCCTTGTTGATCCGGTCGCGGGCGGCCTCGACGAACGCCTTCTCGTACTCGTGCCGGGTCTGCTCGGTGAACTTGTCGGTCGCTGCCGTGTTCTTGGCGGTGACGTCGTCTCGGGTGGCCTTCGTCGGCTGCCAGGTGATCTTCGCGGTCACGCGCAAAGGCGACACGTTGCGGAAGTTGACGTGCGCGAGGTGGATTCCGAACGAGATCTTGCCCGGGCTGTCTTCGACGACGTCGCGGATCGAGATGTCGATGTCGTTGCCGCCGTAGTCGAACTGGATGATGCCGCTCTGGACGGCGCCGTCTGCGCCGAACTCGTAGCCAGGCTGGTCGCAGGTCGCGATGAAGCCGCCGAAATTGGCCTGGATCTTCTCCGGGGTTCCTTCGTTGGCGTCGAGGTTGACCTCCTTGCCGTCCCGGTACGCTTCGTCCATGTCGTCCTCGGGGATGGTGTCCTCGGTCATCGGCACGAACGGGATGTCGATTGGATACTCGGTTACGATCGGCTTCGGCATCGGGATGGCCTCCGGCGCAGGGATACTGCCCACCTCCGGCCCCTTCGCCAGGTGCACCAGCTTGGCGATGCCGAGCTGGCGACCAGGATCGTCGACGTAGGTCTGCCAGCACAGGTACGTGCCGATGTCCTGGACCTGTACGCCGACCTGGCGCATCTTGCGGCGCAGCTCGTAATTGATGAGTTCTTGGGTGGTGTTGCTCAGAACGTAACGCCGGCTGGAGGTGTCGGTCGTCTCGGTGACGGTGCGAAAGGTGGTCTTGTAATTCTTCCGGATTTCGGTGGACAACTTTTCGGTCTGCTCCCGCATGCGCTTGTGCGTGACTTCCCGGGCCTTGGCCTGGGTCTTGCCGATGTCGATGTTGGCGGATGCGCTGGCGCTGCCACCGATCCAACTTTGGTTGGCAGTGGTGTTGACACCGAACTTCGTGTCGGACTTGTTGTCCTCCTTGACGGCATCGGAGAGTTCGTCCTGCTCGGTGGTCGACTTCTCGGACTTGACGACGGCTTCGATGGAGCTTTCCGTCATGCGCTCGACGAGAGTCTTGCGCGTGCTGACCTCGACCAGTTCGACCGTCGCGCCTGGGCTCATCCAGACGTGGCCGACTGGCGGGCCGAGAAACGTGTCGAACTCGAAGAAGTACTGACGGAAGAGGTGGACGATGCCCAGTGGTGACAGGCTCACCCGATCGAGATCCTTGAACGGGTCGATGTATTCGAGCGGATCGTGGAATTTGAGCAGCTCCAACAGTGGCGCGAGACTCTTGTTCGGCTGGTAGAAGAGCTTCTTGAGTTCGTCGAATTGCTGATTCGACTTGAGGTGCATCACGAAGCCTGCGACGGCTGATTCGCGGTTCAGCTGACTCGCGACCATGTCGATGATGGCCGTGGGCCGACGATCGGTTTCACGCCCCTGGGTCCCGCGAGTGAGGGCCGCTTTGTGCCACTTCAGAGTTTCGGGTACGACGACCTTCTGAAGGGTCTCCTGAATTCGTGGCGCCTGAATGGCCTGCTCCCACAATGACGGATCGTATTGGTCGATGGGGGGCAGCAGTTGGGCGATGCTCTCCATGACGAAGCTGCCTCCGAAGCGGGTCTCCGAGGCGGTCAAGGCCGCGGGTTCGAGCGTGGCGATGCCGACCAAGGACTGGCGCTCGTCGACCTTGAATTCGAACTCACCCTTGAATTTCTTGTACAGCGACTCGAAAACGCGGGACTGGTCTACGGCGAAACCCCTTTCCCAACGGCGCGTCATGCGTTTGGCGCGCCACCCCAGCATGGGCTGGTAAACGCCGAATAATTCGCTGGAGTAGGGGAGTACTTCTTTGAACGGGGAAAGATCACTGGTCCTTTTCATGGCGGTGTCGACCCTCAACTTTCGTGGCGGCGTTCGGTGTTGCCCCCGTTGGCCGTTCAACGGTTGGAGGCAGTTCTGGGTAGTTGAAAACACTGTCGCAGCCGTGGATTACTGGCGTGAGTAGTGCGCTACTCGAATTCCACAATTCCGGTTGAATGATCGATTGCGCGCGTGCGGCGTGTTCAACGAAATGCGGTCTCTTCGGTTTCGACCATTGATGACGAGGTCAGCACCCTGGCCTCAGCGTGACGGAACACATTGGCTGCCGCGGGAGGAGTTGGTGGTAGCTCAGGATCCCAGCAGGGTGGCGAGCGCAGTCCCGAGTCGGTGCCCCGACAACCACGCCGACTCGATCCGCGGTGCGCCCGACGGGCACCAGGAGTCACCGCACAGTCCCAGCGGACGGCCGCCTTGGGTGGTCAGTCCAAAGGGCTCGTCACCATGGGTGGCAACGGGTTTTGCGTACGTCCAGCGGTGGGCATGCGTCCACTCGGGGTCCGCGGTGACATTCAGGACGCGCCGGAGCGCGTCGAGAACGGGGCGCACCGCGCCATCCGGCGCCTCGAGGTGGACACGGGCTCGTTGCGCCGTCGTGTGGACGACGAGCACGGCCGCGCCATCGCCGCGGCGTGATCCGTCGTCGGCGACCGTGGTGAGGTCGGCGTCGTCGTTGACGAACGCGGCGTCCGAGATGGGCCAGCACCGCTGCGCCCACCCCGCCACGACGGTGACCACCGGTTCGTAGGCGACCCAGTCGAGCGCGTCGGGGGCGAGCCGGGCGGCCTGGGGATCGGGCATCGCCAACACGACCGCGTCGTGGTCCACGTCCCCGAGGGAGTCCACCACGCCGTCGGCCTGAATCTCGTCGGGCAGGGCCGCCCGGACGAGCGACCGCAGCCCCTCGGGCGTGGCATAGCGCATCGGGCCCGACGTGCGGCGATGGCCGTCAGCCGAGAACACGTCGAAGGTGTCGGTCCAGTCCCGAACCAACCCCTGCGCCGTCCACGCCTCGACGATCGGGATGAATTCGGGTTCCTTGGCCGTGAAGTAGGCGGCACCGATGTCGACCCTTCGACCGTGCAGCACCGGCGAGGCCATTCGCCCGCCGGGAGCACGGCCCCGTTCGATCACGTCGACCGCGATCCCGTGTTCGCGCAGCGCCTCCGCACACGACGCCCCGGAGAGGCCGGCACCGACGACTGCGACACGGGGCGACATGATCCCAAGTTAGTCGGGGCCGGCCACCAGGTTCGGTGGGCGGCCGCCGTCGGCGAAGACTTCGATCTGGCGGAGGGCGATCCGCCACGCTCGCACCCAGGCGCCCTCGGTGCTCCCGGGGACGTGCGGGGTCAGTAGGAGCCCGGGGGCTGACCACAACGGATGGCCCACCGGAAGCGGTTCGGGGTCGGTGACGTCGAGCGCCGCGCGGAGCCGACCGGACGTCAGCTCCGACACGAGCGCGTCGGTGTCCACGGCACCGCCGCGGCCGGCGTTGACGACGATCGCGCCGTCGCGCAGCCGGCCCAGGAATGCGGCGTCGATGAGGTGGTGGGTCGAATCGTTCTCGGGCAGCATGGCGACCAGTCTCCCTCGGAACCGCCCAAGCCGGGGTTGTCGAAGCGCACCATCCCGACGCCCTCGCTGGCCGGTTGCTTGCACATCCGGCTCGCCGCCGGACAGTCCTTGCCGAGGGTGAAGCCGTGGGCGAAGACACCCCACCGGCGCGTCTCACGTACCGGAAGGTCGACGACACCCGCAGGATCGGTCCGGTGCTGCTGGGGAAACTGACGTGCTCGGCCATCTGCACGATCTCGTCATCGTCGTCGTCCGGATCAGCGCACGGCGCACTGGTTCGCCTTAATCGTGCCCGAGTTGAAGAGCCCGAGCCTGGCGTCGCTGTTGGCTGCGGCGTAGCTGGGTCCGATGCCACCGAAGAAGCGGGTGCCGTCGACCGCCAACGCAGCGCAGCTGTTCTTCGCGACGACGACGACCTGGCAGTCGCGAGCCTTGCTGCTGCAGCGATACACCGCCTCGTTGGACGCGGCTTGCTTGGTCGTGTTGATCGACAGGCCCGTGAACTGGATGCTTGGCCCGTACGCGATCGCGACGTACCGATCCGACGCCGGCGGGGGTGCGGGCACCGTCGTCGGCGACGCGCCCGCCGTGGGCTGGCCGGCCATCGCGGCGAACCCGGCACCGGCGCTGAGGAGCAGGGCAGCAGCAATGAGGCGGCCACGCGATGTGGTCTGGATGGATGTGGTCTGGATGGTGGTCATGTCGATCTCCTGAGGTGGTCGCCGCCCCTTTTGGGCCGCGTTCACCAGCTAGGGGAGACGAACCCCCAGAGATCGCACACTTTTTTCGGAACGCGCCGACTGTGGGCGTTGTCGTCGAGAATCTCGAGCTTTCTCGACGACAAGCCACACAGTCGACCGATCGGCCTTAGACCACGTACCTGTCGGCCACCGTCAGCGCCCCGTCGAGGATCGTGAGTCCCTCGGCGACCTCGGCGTCGGTGATGTTGCACGCGGGCACCGCGTGGATTCGGTTGAAGTTGGCGAACGGCAGCAGGCCGCCGGACTTGCAGGCCGCGATCACCGCGTTCATCGCCGGGCTGGAACCACCGTAGGGGGCCATCGGTTCACGGGTCTTCGGGTTGGAGACCAGCTCGATCGCCTGGAACACGCCGAGCCCACGTACCTCGCCGACGGACGGGTGCCGTGCCGCGAGGTCAGCCAGGCCCGGGCCGAGGACCTCGGATCCGATGCGCGCGGCATTGGCCACCATGCCCTCGTCCTCCATCGCGTTGATGGTCGCGACGGCGGCCGCACAGGCCAGCGGGTGACCGGAGTAGGTCAGACCGCCCGGGTACGCGCGGTCCGTGAACGTCGAGTAGATCGCGTCGCTGATCGCCACGCCACCGAGCGGCACGTAGCCGGAGGTGACCCCCTTGGCGAAGGTCATCAGATCAGGGGTGACGTCGAAATGGTCGATGGCGAACCACTTTCCGGTCCGCCCGAAGCCGGCCATCACCTCGTCGGCGATGAACATGATGCCGTACTTGTCGCAGATCTCCCGCACACCCGCCAGGTATCCGGGCGGCGGCACCATGATGCCCGCGGTGCCGGGCACCGACTCGAGGATGATCGCCGCGAACGACGTCGCGCCCTCGTGTTGGATCAGCCGCTCCAGGTACTCGAGCGCGCGCTCGGATTCCTGCTGCTCGTTCTCCGAGTGGAAGGACGAGCGGTACAGGAACGGGCCGTTGAAGTGCACGACACCACTGCTGGCGTAGTCGTTGGGATAACGGCGCGGGTCGCCGCTCAGATTGATCGCGGTGTCGGTGCCACCGTGGTACGAGCGGTAGCGCGACAACACCTTGTATCGACCGGTGTGCAGCCGTGCCATCCGGACTGCGTGCTCGACGGCGTCGGCGCCGCCGTTGGTGAAGAACACCCGGTTGAGATCACCCGGGGTGCGCTCGGCGATGAGTCGGGCCGCTTCGGAGCGTGCGGCGTTGGCGTGCTGCGGTGCGACCGTACACAGTTTGGCCGCCTGTTCGGCAATGGCCGCAAGGACTTTCGGGTGCTGATGCCCGATGTTGGTGAAGACCAACTGGGACGAGAAGTCGAGCAGCTTGTTGCCGTCGCCGTCCCACACGTAGGAGCCCTCCGACGCCACGATGGTCATCGGCGTGATCTGCTCCTGCGCGGACCACGAGTGGAAGACGTGCTTGCGGTCGAGCTCGTACGCGTGGGCGCCCTCGGCCTTCGCGGTTGCGAGGTCCTGGCCGCTGGGTAGGGCGGTGTCGAAAGTCGTCATGTTCACCAGTCTTCCTTGTCTGCCTTGACTTCAGCTGTTCTGCGGGAACCCGAGATTGATCCCACCGTGGCTTCCGCCCAATTGTGCGCTACGCGCACGGGGATCCAGCCAGCGTGTGGTGACGACCTTGCCACGGGTGAAGAAGTGCACGCCCTCCGTGCCGTGGGCGTGGGTATCACCGAACAGCGAGCTCTTCCAACCACCGAAACTGTAGTAGGCGGTCGGCACGGGGATGGGCACGTTGATGCCGATCATGCCGACCTCGACCTCGTTCTGGAAGCGTCGGGCCGCGCCGCCGTCGTTGGTGAAGATCGCGGTGCCGTTGCCGTACGGGTTCGAGTTGATGAGGTCGAGAGCCTCGTCGTAGGAGTTCACCCGGACGACCGCCAGCACCGGGCCGAAGATCTCGTCGGTGTAGACGCTCATCTCGGGGGTGACGTGGTCGATCAGCGTGGGCCCGAGCCAGAAGCCCTCTTGATCTCTGAGGTCGCCGCCTGCGCTGATCGTGCGCCCATCGACGACGATGGTAGCGCCGTCGGACTCGCCGGCGTCGACGTAGGAGGCCACCCGGTCGCGGTGCGCCTTGGTGACCAGCGGCCCCATGTCGGAGTCCCGAGTGCCGTCACCCGTCTTCAGCCCCGTCGTCCGTTGGGCGATCTTGGCGACCAGCTCGTCGGCGATCGGGCCGACCGCGACGCAGGCGGAGATCGCCATGCAGCGCTCGCCTGCGGAACCGAAACCGGCGTTGACCATCGCGTCGGCGGCCAGGTCGAGGTCGGCGTCGGGCAGCACGATCGCGTGGTTCTTGGCGCCGCCGAGCGCTTGCACCCGCTTGCCGTGCAACGTGCCGGTCGCGTAGACGTACTGCGCGATGGGCGTGGAGCCGACGAAGGAGATCGCCTTGACCGAGGTGTTGGTCAGCAGTTGGGCCTCGTCGATCCGTCGCGCCGCGGTCCATGTGGACGGCGTCTCGGCGTGCGTCATCGGCGTCGGTCCGGAGTCGAGCAGGCTCGTCGACGCGGCGGGCGGACTCGCGGAGGCCGGACACGTCGCGGAAGTGGCGCTGGC
>JBBRTH010000093.1:0-14870 GCA_038244615.1 Mycobacteriales bacterium
CTGACCTGACACACCCGGCCCCGACCCGGTGGCGGACACACCCTCATGGGCAGATCCGTGTCCGCCACTGGGCAGTTCTTATTGGCCACCTACGGGCAGTTCCAATGTCCGCCTGTGGGCAGTTTCAGATGTCCATTGACAACCCTGGTGCACAGATTGGAGATGAGCTTCGCGAACCTGGCGTCGTTGAACGAGTCGTGGCACGGCAAGGCGAATCTGCTCTGACGTCAGATTGCACGACGCCGATCTGCCAAAACCTAGACAGAAGTGCCTGAGCGTGCAGCAGAGTCGGTCGCATGCCTGACTCAAGAAGTTCGCAGCAAGGCGACATCCGGGCCGTTGCGCAAGCAGCCGCCCAAGCGGCACAGGACTTAACAAGCGGGGCGCTCCGTGTCCCCATGGCGTCTGCTCACATCGTCGCGCAACTGCCTGACCTGATCGAGAACTTGGCAGCGGCGACCGAGCGCCTCAATACCAACCTCGACAGGCTCGAAAGGTACATGGCGCTCGCTGATCCGACCCTTGAAGCCGTCGATCGGCTGCTGCCGAATCTGGAGGCCCTGGTGGCGCGGGGTGATCAAGCCTTCCGAGCTGTCCGCGATATCCCTGGGGTGGGCACAATCGGGCGCATTACTGGACTCTCCCATGACTCGGGCACGGCAGAGGCAGATTCACCCGAGGAGGTCGGAGGACGGAAGCGGCGTTCCGAGCCGCGGCGGCGCAAGAACTGAGCGCACCGAGAGGCTTGTGTTGCGCTGCCCGTCACCGCAGGTGCTCGTCGAAGAAGGCGAGTGTCCGGTGCCACGCGTCGTCGCCTGCGGGGCCGAATGATTCCGCCGTATTCGATTCGGCCGTATTCAATCGGGGGATTCTGACCCCGACGATTCGTGAGGTGGCTGGCTCGCGGCAGCTGGCTACTGCTTGGCGCCGCCCCGATTGGCATTGATGAAGGTCAATCGCGTTTACCGTCCTATTTGGTGGCGCGCCTGCCTAGCTATCAAGCAGCCTCGAACCCAGCGTTACATGTAACATGGCACCATGGCGGTGAGGGAGTGAATCGGCGAGGACCGACGACGGATGCGAGAGCGTAACCTCAGGCCACTCCAGGTCTGGGTACCCGCTGTCGGCGCCAACGCCGCCATCTACTGTGCGACAAACGCCATCTCCAGTGAGACGGGGAGCGGGCCGGTTTGATTCATCTGATGCAATATGCGGAAAATTTACTTGACATAATGTTGCTTATCGGCACTTTTCCATCGTGGCCGTTACCAGCCGAATAGTCTCGACTAAATGCCCTTCTGTCCGATCCGGAAATAGCTGAGAGTAATCCGGGGAAACCTGAGACCTGCCCGATCCCCCGCCGCCTTTCCAGGATCATCTGACGGTGTCGCCCGCCCGCGGTCTGCACCCATCCACCTGCGCACATTCGGCCGGCGAAGCCATGCTGCGGGCCCGAGTCTGCGACTACCTGAGAGCGCCGGACTGAGACCGTCCGGACGATCCGGAACTATCTGACAGCGCCGGACAGCCGCAAACTGGAAAGCCCTTGCTCAGCCGTTCAATTCGTCACAGTGACGATACTTTCGCAGTATGCGCCTGGGATCGGATCAGTTGAAATGATAGACAACGCAGCATCTTTGAGTTCTCATCATGGATAGTCTTCATTATCCATCAACTAGTTGGTTATTCGCGTGAAGGGCGAATAGGTCCGCTTCTGATACCGCAACCCCGTGGAGCCACGTCGTCGGCTAACGGGACGACAGTTCGACACCGTGCTCGGCCACGTCGTGGTGCGCCCCTTCGACTAACACGCCCCGGTTGCCAGCGCGGAATCGCCCCCCGAGACGAACTGCTCGGCATCACCGCCAGTGGAGATACACGCGGTGAATCGCTGCTCCATGAGGTCAGCGTCGATGCCGACGGCCGCACCGATCAGCACGATCTGCGTGCGTGGGACACGTTTGTCCCACATTCCGGAGGTGGAGAAGTCCACCCGCCGGCCGACTCCTTGAAGCACTATCTGCCGCTCGGGTTCGGCCGCTGCGTAGATCAAGCCTTTGCACCGGTAGATGCTGCATGCGGACATTGCCCGTCCACCTGGTGGCGGCTCACGCTTGCTCGGGACGGGTCGAATCGACCGACCGACGATCTCCTTGCCGCCGTCCAACAGCTCATCGAGGGACCGTACCGGCCCGAGTACATCATCCTGGAAGCCAGTGGCGTTGCCGAACCGTCCGGCATCGTCGCGACCTTCGGAGATGCCGGGCTGCGGGACCGCATCGGCTCGACGGCATCAGTTGCGTGATGGACGCCGCGGAGATCTTCAGCGTCCCGGAGTTCATGGACCTCAAGCTGCGTCAGATCGCCTTCGCGGACATGCTGATTCTGAACAAGACGGACCTCGTCAGCGGCGCCGAGATCAGCGCAATCCGGGCGTGGCTCGACGAGCACTTCTGGCGCTACCGCCTCGTCGAATCGGTGCGCGGACAGGTGCCGTTTGCAGATCCTGCTTTCGGCAGACCACACCGATCCCCCCCGGAACGGCGTCAACCTCGATCACGCTCACGGTGGCTGCGCCGACGGCCCCGACTGCGGTCACGAGACGACCTTCAGCACCTGGAGCTACGAAACCGACGAGCGGCTGTCGCTGGTGGCGTTGCGGGAATCGGCGCGGAAGCTGCCTGCAAACGTCTACCGGTGCAAGGGCATTCTCCACAGCAGTGACGCACCCGGGCGGCGTTCGCTACTTCAGGTCGTCGGCAAGCGCATCGACCTTGCCTACGAGCGCGATTGGGGCGACCAGACGCCGCGTACCCGGATCGTTTGCATTGGTGCCTACGGCGCCATGGACGACGCAGTCCTGCGCGACATCTTTAACCGCTGTATCGCGGCCCGCGCATGAACCTCGCATTTCACCATTATGACAACGGAGGTTAGACATGGTCACCAATGAGAATCCGCCGGCCAACCCCTACGGCGGGGTACCTGGCGGGGGCATCACACTCCCGCCGTACTACAAACCCACGCCGTCGATGAAGAGCGCAACGACCTACTTCCCGACCGCTGAAGAGCTCGGTGCCGACGAGATGCGCATCTCATTCGTCGGTAGCTGCCCGTTCCCACCCCGGGCCGATCAGGCCGCGACCTGCATCATGGTCGAACTGGGCAACGGCAAGCGGTTCTTCTTCGACTTCGGGCCCGGTTGTCTGCGCAACATCATCGCCATGCAGGTACCTCTGCAGATGATCAATGACATCTTCATCACCCACCTGCACGTCGACCACTTCGGTGAACTGCCCTACCTGTACTGCTTCGCACCATGGGCTGCGCGGTGGAAGCCGCTACGGGTGACCGGCCCCTCAGGCCGTACGCCCGAGGACGGAACGAGCTACATGCTCGAACAAATGCCAGAAGACGCTGCATTGGCACACCGACAGCTTCAACTCCAGCCCGATCGGGGACGGCTACGAGGTCGACGTCACCGAATTCGACTACCGCGACGACAACAGAATCTGCTACGACCAGGACGGCGTCACCATCCGGCACTGGCGGCGCTCACACACCAAGGACGGCGCATCGGCCCCGGCACTCCCAGGTCTTCCTAGATTTCCGCCGCCGCTCGCACGTCTTTCGGGACGGCCCGACCAAGCTTCGTCCGCGTCTAATTGCAAGCTCCCCGGTCACAGGCCCTACTCACTCTCAAGATGTTCCGGATCGTACATTTTCGGCCTGACCTGGGCGTTCGCCGGTTCCCGGCTGCGCCGCCAGGACGGGCCACCACTGTAGGCATCCGATGTACCTGCATGGATTGCAGTTTCATTCGGCTAATGAATGCGACGTACACGGCTGTGCCGGTCGGCGTCGAAAGACCGGTGGGTGCGCCTCTGCTCCCGTTCGAGCGGCCTCCGGGGGGCCCAGGCGGCCTAGCATGCTTTCGTCACAGTAACGTAATAGGCTGTGTCACAGTGGATTCCATGTTTGCACGGTGGGCTGATTACACCCCTGGCACGGACCCCTGCCCTGCCCCTAACCTCGCCGCTGCTCGGGCGCCCAGGTTGCCGAACGCGCCCAATTGCGTGTGTGCGCCTCGATGTGCAGGTTTGCGCGTATGCCTTAACTCTGGCGTGGATCGGGGTACGTTCGGCGTCTTGGCTCGGGGGTGGTCGCGTCGGCGGCGGCTCATGCGGTCTTGAGGAGTGGAGCGCAAAATGACTGGTGCGGCCTCAGGTAATGACAGCAGCGACGGCACGGAAGGCGTGGTGGCCCCGAGGCTGCCCGATGGTGCGACGCTGCCGTTTCCGCCAACGCCGTCGGCGAGCACCGCGGGCCGCACGCTGCAGGAATCGACGTACGCGCAACGGGTGACACCAGCCCGCCTGCACCATGATCCACCCAACATCGTGATCGTCCTGATCGACGATGCCGGGCCTGGGCTGCCGACGACGTTCGGTGGCGAAGTCCGCACCGAGACGATGGACCGGATCTGCGCCGAAGGCGTCTCCTATAACCGGTTCCATACCACCGCGATGTGTTCACCGACGCGGGCGTCGCTATTGACCGGGCGCAATCATCACGAGATCGGCAACGGGCAGATCGCCGAACTGGCCAACGATTGGGACGGCTACTCCGGACACATCCCACCCAGCAGCGCACTCGCCGCCGAGGTGCTCAAGGACTACGGGTACAGCACGGCGGCGTTCGGGAAGTGGCACAACACCCCGGCGGAGGAGACCACTGTCGCCGGTCCCTTCGAGAACTGGCCCACTGGATTGGGATTCGAGTACTTCTACGGGTTCCTCGCCGGTGAGGCCTCTCAGTACGAGCCGAATCTCGTGCGCAACACCACCGTCGTGTTGCCGCCGAAGACACCGGAGGAGGGTTACCACCTCTCGGAGGATCTGGCCGACGACGCGATCGGCTGGCTGCGCAACCACAAGGCGCTCCAAGCCGACAAGCCGTTCTTCCTTTACTGGGCCAGCGGCTGCCTGCACGGTCCGCATCACATCATGAAGGCCTGGGCGGACAAGTATGCGGGCAAGTTCGACGACGGGTGGGACGCCTACCGGGAGCGGGTGTTCGACCGGGCCAAGGACAAGGGGTGGATCCCCCGGGACTGCGAACTCACCGAGCGCGACGAGACATTGGCGTCGTGGGAGAGCATTCCCGAGGACGAGAAGCCCTTTCAGCGTCGGCTGATGGAGGTGGCCGCCGGTTACGCCGAACACGTCGACGTCCAGGTCGGTCGCCTCGCTGATGAGTTGGATCGGCTCGGCTACGCCGAGAACACGCTGTTCCTCTACATCTGGGGTGACAACGGATCCTCGGGCGAGGGACAGAATGGGACCATCGCGGAACTGTTGGCGCAGAACGGCATTCCGACCACCATCCGCCAGCACATCGACGCCCTGGAGGAACTCGGCGGACTCGACGTGCTCGGTTCACCGAAGGTCGACAACCAGTACCACGCGGGTTGGGCGTGGGCCGGGGTTACCCCGTACAAAGGCATGAAGCTGCTCGCCAGCCACCTCGGCGGCACCCGCAACCCGATGGCGATCCGGTGGCCGAAGAAGGTCACGCCGGATCCGGTGCCTCGCGATCAGTTCCTGCACTGCAACGACGTCGTGCCCACCCTCTACGAGATCCTGGGCATCGACGCACCGCTCGTCGTGAACGGGGTACCGCAGATCCCGCTGGCCGGGGCCAGTTTTGCGCGCACCCTCACCGACCGCTCAGCACCCGGCGGGAAGAAGACGCAGTACTTCGAGATCATGGGCAGCCGGGCGATCTACTTCGACGGTTGGATGGCCTCCGCGTTCGGCCCACGGACGCCGTGGCTGCCCGGGCTGCCCGCCGGTTTCGAGACGTGGACGCCAGACGACGACCGCTGGGAGCTCTACCACCTCGACGACGACTGGTCACAAGCCCACGATCTGGCCGCCGAGATGCCGGAGAAGTTGGCGCAGATGCGCGAACTGTTCGCCATCGAGGCCGCCCGCAACGAGGTGCTGCCCGTGGGAGCCGGGCTGTGGGTACCCGTCTACCACCCCGAACTTCGGATCGCCCCGCCGTATCGGGAGTGGGAGTTCCCCGGCGACCTGACCCGCATGCCGGAGTTCTGCGCCCCCGCGCTGGGCAACAAGAACAACACCGTCACCATCGAGGCCGACCTGCCGGCGAACGCCAACGGGGTGCTCTACGCCCTCGGCGGTGTCGCCGGTGGACTCACCTGCTACCTCGACAACGGCTACCTGTGCTACGAGTACAACCTGTTCATCCTGTCCCGCACCAAGATCCGGTCGGCGGCGAAGCTCCCCGCCGGAGCGACGACCATCACCGTCGACACGACGTACGCCCAGATGCGACCAGCCGGTCCCCTGGACATCACCCTGCGCGTAGGCGGAGACATCGTCGGGCAGGGCCAGGTCCCGATGAGTGCACCGCTGGCCTTCACCGGGAACGACTGCCTCGACATCGGGGTCTGCCTCGGCTCACCGGTATCCCTGGACTACTACGACAGCGCCCCCTTCCCCTTCGAAGGCCACATCGACCGGGTCCACGTCGCCTACACCTGAACCGCGTAGCCGTACGCGCGACTGTGATCACCCGAGGTGGTCGCCACCGCTCATGCCAGGCAGGTTGCGCGGCTGGGCGTTTCGCGGTGCACCATGCCCACGGTGCTGGTAATGAACCGCAGATTGGCGTCCTCGACGGAGCCCTCGCGCAGCACCTTGAGGTCCGAGCGATAGTTCATCGACATCTGCCACGGTGCTGTGTCGCCCTGGCGCGGGAGTTGGTCGATTGATCGCTTCACATAGCCGGCGCCGAGGTCCAGCAAGGGTCGAGTCGCCATCGCCGAGCTACCGACCGACATGGCTGACCCGGTGCAGCGCCTACGCCGAATCAACGAGACGATGAAAGCCGCCAAGGAACGCCATCGCGCGCTGCCGGCATCACTGCTTCAGGATGCCAACCACTTCATACCGCCGGCTCTGCTGGCCCAGGCCGCCCGGGCGACGTCCCGGTTGGCGGGAGTGCGCGGAATCAATCAGCCTGTCAACGTTGCGATCTCGAACGTTCCCGGTCCCTCGGTGCCGCTGTACCTCGGCGGCGCACGCCAGCGAGCCCAGTTCCCGATCTCCGGGGTGCTCGATGGGATCGGCCTGAACATCACCGTGATCAGCTACCAGGATTCCCTCGAGTTCGGAATCGTCGTCGATCGCGAACAGCTGGATGACCCGTGGCCCCTCATCGATGCGCTGCGGGTGGGGCTGGAGGAACTCCGTGACCTCGCGAAAGTTCACGCATCGCACGTACCCGTCACCTCGATCAGTCCGAAGGCTTCGACCCTCCGCAAGGCGAGTTCATGACCGGACACCTTCACATCGGGGGCAGCATGGACGACTACCCGCTCACCCTGACCAGCATCGTCGAGCGCGCGGAGCGCTTCCACTCCGATCGAGAGGTGGTATCCCGGAGGCCGTCTGGAGCGATCAGTCGCACAACACTCGGGTCCTGCGCCCGTCGCGCCCGGCGGCTCGCCGGTGCGCTGGCCGAACTTGGCGTACGCGAGGGCGACCCGGTCGCCACCCTGCTGTGGAACCAGAGCGAGCACCTCGAGCTGTACTTCGCCATACCCGCGATGGGTGCAGTCATCCACACGCTGAACCCCCGCCTGTTCCCCGACGAACTCGCCTACATCGTCGACGATGCGCAGGACAAAGTGATCGTCGTCGACGAGTCACTGCTGGAGGTCTTCGAAACATTCCGGGCTGCGGGCGATTTCGCGCACGTCATCGTCGTCACTCACACAGGCCAGTCCCCGGCCGGGATGCTGGACTACGAGTTGCTCGTCGCTAGCGGTGAACCCATCGAGTGGCCCACGCTCGACGAACGTCGCGGGGCGGCGATGTGCTACACCTCGGGCACGACCGGCCGACCCAAGGGCGTCGTCTACTCGCACCGCGCCCTCGTGCTGCACTCGTTGGTTGCCGCCCTTCCCGATCAGCTGACCGTATCGGCAAGGGACACAATCCTTCCGGTTGTCCCAATGTTCCACGCAAACGCCTGGGGACTGCCGTATGCCGCGGCGCTCGCCGGAGCGGGTCTCGTCCTACCGGGTCCACGCCTGGACGCCGAGAGCGTGCTGGACCTGTGCGCCACCGAGCGCGTAACGATGACGGCGGGTGTGCCCACCGTGTGGATGGCCATGCTGGCGGCGATCGAGGCCGAACCCACTCGATGGGACCTGTCGGCACTGGATCGGTTGGTTGTCGGTGGCGCCGCGGTGCCGCGGTCGATGTTCGAGGGGTTCGACCGCCACGGCCTGACCGTCGTCCAAGCCTGGGGTATGACCGAGACTGCCCCGCTGGGCTCGGTTAGCCGGTTGCCGGCCAGCCTCGACGAGAGCGACGCCAACGAGCAATACAGCTACCGCAGCCGGCAGGGCGTCGCCAGCCCGCTGTTCGAGACGCGTGCGCGGGATGACGAGGGGCAGTTCATCGCGTGGGACGACGCGGCCACGGGTGAACTGGAAGTCCGCGGCCCGTGGGTCGCAGCCAGCTACCACCGTGGCCGAGGTGCAGACAGCTTCACTGCCGACGGCTGGTTCAAGACCGGGGACGTGGTGCGCATCGATGCGCGCGGCTGCATCCGGATCTGCGACCGCTCAAAGGATCTCGTGAAGTCCGGCGGCGAGTGGATCTCCTCGGTTGATCTGGAGAACCAACTCATGGCGCATCCCGCCGTCGCGCAGGCCGCCGTCATCGCCGTACCTGACGACCGCTGGGGCGAGCGCCCACTCGCGGTGGTGTCACTGCGCCCCGGCGCGGAGGTCTCACCGAACGAGCTGCGTGAGCACCTCGCGCGGGAGTTCGCCAAGTGGCAACTGCCGGACCGCTTCGAGTTCGTGGCGGCCATCCCCTGCACGGCCACCGGCAAGTTCAAGAAGACAGTGCTGCGCGACCAGTTCACGTCAGCCTGACCCCGTCCACATCACAACAAACCCAACAGTAAGGAACGAAAATGAACCGGTTCGACATCACGCAGACCAACGCCGCCGTGGAGCGATTGATAGAGACCACGGAGAACCCGCGCCACCTCTATCTGCTTCACGCCTACAACCGGCACCGCTACCTGGAAATGGCCAGCCGCTTCGAGGAGATCTTCACTCCCGACATGACCGTCGAGAAGCCCGTCTACCACTTCCACGCGATCGGGATCAACACCACGCTCAACGGGGCCGAGGCGGTCAAGGAGGTGTATCGCGAGTGGACCCGCACGGGTCAATGCGTCTTCTACACCGACGGCGACGAAAAGCTTGCCGTCAGCTACGACATGGTCGTTTCCTCTGGCGACGCTCTACCAGCAGACCCCGGGGAGCATCCTCGCGGCGGAAGGCGTGCCCGTCGACCCCGACACAACCTACTTGTTGAAGGCCGTCGAGCACATGATCTGGCCCTACGATGACCAGGGCCGGTTGATCGGTGAAGACGTCTGGGAGTACGACGAGTCGGTGCGCGAATTCATCCCCCTCGACCCGATCGATGTCCTCACCGTCGAGCAGTCCGCCAAGTTGCTCGATCCGCTCATCAAGCCACTGCCGGCACACAACCCGTTCACTGCCTGACCACCGTCGCTCTGGATGATCCGGCGCCAGAAGATCTTCCAGTGCGTTCTCGCCCATAAGGAGGCCGGGGTCTGACGCGCGACCGCTCAGTCCCCGGTCAACAGCGCCAGGACCTCGACCGCGAAGACCATGGAGGATTCGAATGACCAAGAATTCGCCCACTTTTCAGGGCCAGCTGGTGGTGATCACCGGCGGCGGAAGTGGCATCGGACGAGAAACGGCGCTCGCTTTCGCGCGCCGTGGCGCCGAGATCGTCCTTTCCGATGTCAACCTCGATGCCGCGAAACACACCGCGGTGATGATCGACCGGGCGGGCGGCACCGCACACGCCTATCAACTCGACGTTGCCGATGAGTCCGCGATGCACAGTCATGCCGCTGACGTCGCCGAAAGGCACGGTGTACCAGACATCCTCATCAACAACGCCGGCATCGGACAGGCCGGACTCTTCCTGGAAACCCCGTCGAAGTCGTTCAGCCGCGTGATGGACATCAATTTCTACGGCGTGGTCAACGGCTGTCGCGCGTTCGGAGCGAAGATGGTCGAGCGCGGTTCAGGCGGCCACATCGTGACTCTGGCCTCCATGGCCGCGTACACGCCGCAGCAGAGTTTCAGCGCATATTCGACGAGCAAGGCGGCGGTGTTCATGTTCTCCGACTGCCTGCGCGCCGAGTTGGCCAGTTCCGGGATCGGCGTAAGCACTGTTTGTCCCGGGATCGTGCACACCAACATCGTGGCGACCACTGAATTCTCCGGTGTCAGCGCGGGAACCGAAGCTGATAAGCAACAGAAATTCGATCGGCTGTATGAGAAGCGGCACTACACACCCGACAGGGTGGCCGAACGCATCGTGGCGGCAGTGGCGAAGAAGAAGTCGATCGTGCCGGTGACGCCGGAAGCCCACCTGGCGTACCACGTGAGGCGGTTCGTGCCGGCACTCGGACGTTGGCTCGCGGCTCGCAAGGACATCATCGGATAGGCCACCACCGGATCCGGTCAGCTCGAGTCAGTAAGGAGCAACGTGGTTATCAGGGTCACTGTGTCACCCGGTCTCATCGGCGGGGACGTCGACGAGGGTTACGGGAAGGTTGCCGACGCTTTTCGCCGCAACATGGTCAGCGGTGACGAGGTTGGCGCGGCTGTCGCCGTCTACCGCGACGGCGTCAAGGTGGTCGATCTGTGGGGAGGATTTCGCAATGGGATAACCAAGACGCGGTGGGAGGAAGACACCCTCGTCAACATGTTCTCGACCACGAAAGGTGTCGCCTCGCTTGCGATCGCGGTCGCGGTCGCTCGGGGATTCATCTCCTATGACGCCAGGGTGGCTGATTACTGGCCGGAGTTCGCGCAAGCGTCCAAAGGGTCGATCACGGTCCGGCAGTTGCTTTCTCATCAAGCGGGACTGCCCGCCATCGACGCGCCCCTGACGCTGCGCGACCTCGCGGACCCGGTGAAGATGTCGGCAGCGCTCGCAGCGCAGGCCCCCGCCTGGAAACCGGGGACCCGACACGGTTACCACGCCGCACGGCGGCTGACTTTCATGGTGAGTTGCTCGACGCGAGCCGCGACGTTGACCGTGTCACCGATCAAGGTACTAATCAGGTCCGATTCGTTCACTCTGCTGGACGCAACCGTTTGTGACCCAGAGTATTTCGTGCTTAGAGCTTCGCAAGTTTTAGTTCGACGACGACCTTGTGCAGATCGCCGGTGAACCGGAAGGGCACGTCGTAGTCCCGGTTGACGGGGGTGCCGCTGTCTTCGCCGACATCGAAGGTCTCGTCGGCGGAGACCCGAACCGGAATCGTCCGACCGATGCGTCCAGTGGCGACCTGGGCATCATCGACGACGATGGTGGCCGTGCCACCGCTGCCGGACTTACCGCCGTCATAAGCGAAGTCTACCCGGATCTCATGTTGTCCCGGGGACAATGCCTGTGGCGCTTCGACTTTGAACTTGTGTTCCGGGTAATGCGAGGCGGCGTATGCGAACACGGGTTTGCCTTCGAGAAGATAGAGGGCGTTTCCACCGAACCACCCGCCCTGCGTGACGATCATGCCCTCGGCGCCCTCGTCTGGAACCGTGACACTCCCGGTGATCGAGTATGACGTGTTCTTCATGTTCGGCGCCATCCCCTCGGTGATGCGGGTGGGTCCGGGGTGGAAGTACGTGTACACGGAGCGACCGGCATTGTGTTGCGGGCGATTCTCCGGGCGCACCCGCTCGATGTAGCTGTCGTCGAGCGGAAGCACCTGATTCTTCGTCGCCTCCTCGAGGAACACCTGCCGCAGTTCTTCGAGCTTATCCGGGTTGTCGTCGGCGAGGTTCTTGGATTGCGAGTAGTCCTCGTCGAGGTTGTAGAGCTGCCACTCGTACTCGTTGAACGGGTCTTCGGTGGCCTCACCGATGCCCACCCAGGGCAGTCGTTTCGGCGCGGTGTTGGCCATCCAGCCGTCGTGGTAGATGCCCTGGTTGGCGATCATCTCGAAGTACTGGGTCCGATGGTGTTCGGCGGCGCCGGCGTCGTCGAATGACGGGATCAGGCTCGTCCCGTTGAGGGGCACCTGCTCGACACCGTCGATGACAGAGGGCATCGGCAGGTTCGCCGCCGCCAAGATGGTCGGGACGATATCGGTGACGTGGGTGAACTGGTAACGCAACCCGCCGGGGTCTTTGATGCGCGCCGGCCAGGATGCCACCATCGAGGTGCGGGTGCCGCCCAGATGCGAGGCGATCTTCTTGTCCCATTGGTATGGCGAGTTCATCGCGTGCGCCCAGCCATGGGAATAGAGGTTCTGAAACCACCGGCCGCCGAATTCGTCGATGTTTTCGATCATGAAGTCCTCGCGGTCGTCGATGCCGTTGCCCATGGTGACGATCTCGCTGGTCATGCCGCGCCCGGACGCGTCCTCGGCGCTGGAGCCGTTGTCGCCCTGGATGTAGATGATCAGGGTGTTGTCGAGTTCGCCGAGTTCCTCGATCGCATCGACTACCCGCCCGATCTGATGATCACAATGCGCCAAGGCGGCTGCGTAGCACTCCATCTGTCGGGCGCACACCCGTTTCATGTCCGGCGACAGGTCGTCCCAACGCTTGTAGTCGCTGGGGGTCGGGTTGAGTGCGGCATCGGGTGGGATCACCCCGATCTCCTTTTGCCGCGCATAGGTCATCTCCCGCTGGCGGTCCCAGCCGTGGTCGAACTTGCCGTTGAACTGGTCGATCCAGTCCGGCGGGGCGTGATGTGGGGCGTGCGCGGTGCCCGGGGTGTAGTAGGCCAGAAACGGCTTGTCGGGTTTGACCGCCGTCTGCGTCCGGATCCAGCCGATTGCCTTGTCCGCCAAGTCGGCGTCCAAGTGATAGGTGTCCTCGCGCCCCAGATATGGATCGACCGGCACGGTGTTCTCGTATACCGCGGGACGGAACTGATGCGCGTCGCCGCCGAGGAACCCGTAGAAGTACTCGAATCCCAGACCCGACGGCCACAGGGTGAACGGGCCGGCCGGTGATGTCAGCCAGTCGGGCACGTTGTGGTTCTTGCCGAACCAGGCAGTGCCGTAACCGTTTCCGATCAGAACCTCACCGAGGGTGCCCACGCTCTTGGACAGGATGCTGTGATAGCCGGGGAACGGTGTGGAGAATTCCATGATGATCCCGGTCGACGCCACATGGTGGTTGCGTCCGGTCAATAGGGCCGCGCGCGTCGGTGAGCACAACGCAGTGGTGTGAAAGCGGTTGTACCGCAGGCCGTTGTTGGCCAAACGCGCGTACGTCGGAGTGGGCACCGGGCCGCCGAACACCTCAGTGGCCCCGAAGCCGACGTCGTCGGTCATGATGAGCAGCACGTTGGGCGCGCCCTCGGGGGCCGCCACCTCCCGGGGCCACTCGATCCGATCGGAGCCCTCCACGGTCGGCCCGATCTTGCCGACCTTCTGCTCAGGCGCGATCGGCAGGCGGGTGCGGTCAGTCACCGAACCAAGCTAGCGCAGCACTGGCACCAGATCCGTCAATCCCGCACATTGTTCCGGGATTCACTCGAACGGGACCGATTAGCGTTTGGATGGCATGGGTGAGCTCGCTGGGTAGGCGCGACGAGCGACCTCTGACCGGTGTTCCAAAACCTTCGTTTATGGGACTCCTCGGGCTTACCGGCCGTCACGATCGATGGTTCAGATCCGTGGTCCTGTGAGCGCCGATCATTGGGTGTCGTGCTAGAGCCATGGTGGCTGCCCGGTCGCCCCGTTCCGGCGGTCAGTTAGCGGCGGGTCCCCCAGTCAGAAATACCAAGCGGAACTTGCCGAGCTGCACCTCGTCGCCGTCGGCCAACGTCGCCGAGTTCACCGGCACGCGGTTGACATACGTGCCGTCGAGGCTGCCGACGTCGACGACCTGGACGTCGTTGTTCTCCTTGACCCGGAATTCGGCGTGCCGGCGACTGACGGTGACGTCGTCGAGGAAGAGGTCGCTGTCCGGATGGCGCCCGGTTGAGGTGATGGCCTTGTCGAGGGCGAGCCGTGATCCCGCATTGGGGCCGCGTTTGACTACGAGCAGGGCCGCCGAGCCCGGTGGCGGGCCCTGCGACGGAGTCGGAATCCACGTGTCGGGCTTTTCGACGAAGTTAGCCCGGAAGACCGAGGTCATCTCCCCCTCGCGACGTCCTCGGAGGCCTGGTCGTGATCCTTAGCGGTCACCCACTGCTCCGTTCTGGGCCGCCGCGCCGCACTCCCACGTCAGGATCATCCGCCACGACCCCCACATAGACCAGGAACCGTCCGACTAACAGTTTGAGGGGAGCGTGCTCCAACGCGATCTCGAACGTTTCCAGCAGTGCCGTTCGCTGGCGATCCCCCAAGCCGCGCAACCGGCGGGTCGGGGCGATCTTCGAGCTCGCTCACGATGTCGCGCGCCTTGACCTTGCCGACCTTCGGCAACGCCTCCAAGAACCGCGGACACCTTCGTCTTGCCCACGACCTCGTCGGCCTGGGCGTCGGTGAGGACCTGCGCGAGGTTGGTGTCGCCACGCTTAAGCCGGTCCTTGAGGTCGGCTCGTGCTCGACGCGCCTCCGCGGCCCTGACCAGGGCTGCCGCGCGCTGTTCAGGGTAAGTCCCTTGGGATGGTGTGAATTTGGTGAGGCAGCGCAGCCGCAGCTCGGGCGTGTCGTTCCGGGTTTGTGGGTGGGCCATCGCGTAGTGATGAGCGAGTTACCTACCAAGTGACTCGACCAAAGGACCACGCGATGACCCATGACCA
>JBBRTH010000094.1:0-12505 GCA_038244615.1 Mycobacteriales bacterium
CCACGGGCAGATTCTGGTTACTCTTCTTCATGGTGGTCCCCTGCTCTCGGAGTTCTTTGGCGGAACGCCCGACACCTACCACACGGCAGGTCTCGAGCGGGGGACCGCCACCTCAAGTTCTACGACGCCCGGGACAACCTCGGTTGAGCTTCCACCGTCCTGCTCGGGGACAAAGTCGCCCTAGACGTCCAACGTCAGGGCGTAGGTCCCGTGGCCGAGCCACTTGCTCATCTGCATGAAATGCGTTCCGCCGCTGAGCTATAACACCGCGAACATACGGCACAAGTCGTGCAGAGCGAACCCTAAGTGGTGCCGGAATCGGCTCGCCACGCGGGCCGGTGGACGCGGGGCGGCTCGCCGGTAGGCCGCCGACCTCCAGCGCCGGGCGGAAGATCGTGTCGTAGAAGGCGCCAAACGCCACGCACCACGTAGAGCCTGCCGCTTACACCGGTCACCGTTCTTGCTGTACGCAGCACATCTTTTGCCCGCGTTGTCCTTAGGTCCCCGGCTCCGATAGTTCTAGGAACGTGCAGCTCTAGACGCCCTTCGGCGGCATCCCTTGACCTCCCGGGCCGGTGTCAGTGTCGTGAGTTTTCACCACCCGGACAAAACTGCTTGCCGCCTCGGTGATCCCAGGCCTCCCCGTGATGGGCACGACTCTCTCGGAGTCCCACCGGTGGTCGGGTTGGCCCACCGCCGCAGCATGACATCCCAACCGTCGGGGACGCGTCGACCGAAGAGCCACACAGCGGCACCCATCGTGCCGGCGGCGATGACGATCAGCTGGATCCGCTGAGGTATTCCGACCCAGTCGACCGCGTAGCACGTGACGCAGGCCAGCCCGGCGAGAAGTAGGAGCACCAACAGCAACCGGGTCAGGATGCGCTCCCTGGCCGTTCCGCGCAGGGTGGCCAGGCGTTGGATCCCGAACGCAACCGCGATGAACGCAAGCTGAGACACAACGCTGGAGCCCAGATGCAGCAGATGGTGCCACGACACGTGACCGGTGAACTCGAGGCGTTCGCACACGGGATCCATGGTCGCGATGCAGTCGGGCACGAACAGTGCGTCGGCGACGGTGGTCAACCCAAACACCCCCAGTCCGATCGCGACGATCGCACCCGGGGGCTCAGGGGGTAGCAGGCGCCTCAGGCGGACCGAAGCGACCACGTAGGCGGTCCCCGCCATGACGTCGAACCCTCGGAAGAGCGCTTGGTAGGGCTCCGAGACTACGTAGTGCTCGCTGTCGAAACTCTGCAACGGTGACAAGCCCGTGGGCAGGACGAACTCAAGGAGCCACATCGAGTACGCGACGCACGCAATTGCCAGCAGCGCGCCGACTTCAACGGACCGGACCGGGTCCTCGGCGCGGGTGGCCGTCTGGTTACCAAGATGAGCGCCGGGTGGGGGAGTCCTTGTCGGGAGGCCTGGCGATCCGAGCCGAGGTGAGGCGTTCACCGCATTACTGGTCGCTACTCGGCAGGAGCGCAGAATCGTCGCCCTCGCTGTGTGAACACCGCCGTGCAGGCACCGGATGCAATCGCCCACGGACGATCCTGGCCGCACGCCACCGAGGCCGTGGTCGCCAGGCAATGCCAGACGAATCGTGTGCGGTCATCGGTCCAGCATCGGCGGCCCACTGCTGTTCTATAGGGACCAAGGTCACGATTCAACGCGAATCTGGTCGTCGGACGGCGTGCTGGCCGTCGGAGCCCGCGGGCTACGCACTGCGCTGATGGTAGGCCTCGACCGCGGTGGGCAGCGTCATGAATAGGTGGTCCGCGCCGATCTTGTCGAGCAGCCCTGCCGCGTCGAGCGCCTCGCGCAGATGCCATGTCACCCGGGCCATCCCGAAGACGATGCCGCGGCGGTCGAGGTCCTTGCGGAGTTGGTCGACGGCGTCCAGGGCGGTGAGGTCGACTTCCACATTGGCTTCGGCATTGAGTATGAACCACTCGACGGGATAGGGGTTTTCCTCGATGGCGGCCATCGCTCGGGTGCGGAAGTCCTCGGCATTGGCGAAGAACAGCGGTGCGTCGTAGCGGTACACCAACAGGCCGGGTTCCAGTCGCGCTTCGGGGTAGTCCTCGATGTCGTGCATTCCGGCCAGACCGGGCACGAAGCCCAGCACGCTGTCGTGTGGTCGGGCAACCCGGCGCAGCAGGTCGGCGATGGACAGCCCGATGGCGGCGAGCACGCCGTACAGCACGCCCAGCCCCAGAACCGCCGCCCCGGTGCCCAGCGCCAGAATCAGCTCGCTGCGTCGAAAATGCGCTAGCCGGAGGAACTCCCGCACGTCGATCAGCCGTGCCGCGGCGTACACCACCAGCGCTCCCAGCGCGGCGGTCGGAAACATCGCCAACAACCCACGGGAAGTGAGCATGACGATCACCAGGAACACGAGGGTGACTAACGAGTAGAGCTGGGTGCGGCTGCCCACCGCGTCGCCAACCGCCGTTCGGCTGCCGCTGCAACTGACCGGAAAACCGTGGACCACACCGGCGCCCAAATTGCAGACACCGAGCGCCCGCAACTCTGCATTGGCGTCGATGTACTCGCCCTTTCGTGCCGCGAACGTCCGGGCCGTCAACACGTTGTCGGAGAACGCGACGATCGCGATGCCGCCGGCCGGAACGAGCAGCGCCACGACGTCGGTCAGCGGAATACCGGTGACACCCGGTATGGGTAGACCACCAGGGACCTGGCCGACCACGCGAATACCGCTGTGGTCCAACGAGAATACGCTCACTGTGGCCGTCGCGGCGAGCATCACGATCAGCGAACCCGGGGCTCGCGGCATCCGCCACGCGAGCAGCACCAGCGCCAGCAGCACGACCGCTGAGAGCGCGACCGTCGGCCAGTGCACATGGTGCAGGTTGCCTACGAAAGAGCCTATCTGGGCGACGAATTCGTCGCCCTTGACCGCTACGCCGCTGAGCTTGCCGAGTTGGCTGGCGATCAGGATGATCGCCACACCGGCCATGTAGCCGACCAGCACCGGGCGTGAGAGTAGGTCGGCGAGAAAGCCCAGCCGGACCAGGCCCGCAAGAAAGCACAACGTCCCGACGAACAGTGCTAGGACGGCGGCCAGCGCCGCATAACGACCGGGATCGCCGACGGCAAGCGGCGCGAGAGCGGCCGCGGTCATCAACGCGGTCGTCGACTCCGGTCCCGCCGAGAGCTGCCGGGACGATCCCAGCAGGGCGTACACGGCCAAGGGCGCCAGCGCTGCCCAGAGGCCCACCACCGGTGACAGGCCCGCGACGGTCGCATACGCCATCACCTGTGGCACCAGGTAGGCCGCCACGGTCAGACCGGCCACCACGTCGCCGCGCAGCCAGGCCCGTTCATACCCGCGGAACTGGGCCAGACCAGGGGCGGCGGCGGACCAGTTCATGGGTGCAGCATTCCACCTACTCTGCACCCACATCGACGATCGGCATGCGCGTCGCGCCGCGGCGGTGGAGCGGCCGGAACAGAGGGCGGCCTCTGCGGTGACCGCTATAGGTTGATCGGATCCGCCGGACTCCGCCCCGCTCCGCGGGTGTCCCGCAGCGTCGCACGGTACGGCCAGCCGTCGTCGGTCTTCCATTGCGAGTCGACCACGCCGACGCCGCCTGCGACGTCGAGTCGAGAGCCCGGCAGGACGTACCTGCCATAGAGTTGGGCGGGGCCGCCGGGAACTTCGCCTTCTCGCCCATGTGCTGCCAGGACGTCCCGCTGTCGTCGGATCGCCAAATCTCGGTCCAGATGACCTCGGGGAAGCCGCGATTCACCATCGCGTTGTTCCGCGACGTCCGGGTTGGGCCCGCCGGCACGCTCCCAGGTGATCGGCTGGTGAGGTCGGTCGCCGGTGCCGATGAGGACCACCGGAGAGCGCCACCTGCCTTCGCCAACCCGGTTGCCCGAGAACGTGTCTCCGAACACGGAGACCTACTTCCCGTTCGGGGCGATGACCGACGCGCCGAGGTCGGTGGCGGTCACTCCCCAGCGATCGCTGATCCCGGGGCCGGTGATGTCGGCCATCTTGCCATCGGGTTCAGCGGCTGGGAGCGCCACCGCCGCACTCGGGGGCTGTGCTTGCCCACGCCAGCGCGACAGGGTCGTGCGGCTGATCCGGTGACCGCGGCAACCGGCGAGATCGATTCACCGGACTGCCGCCTCCGCAGTGCTGCACGGCGCAGGGCGGCCGAGAACTCGGTGGGCATGTCGATCCTTCCCGCCAAGCCAGCTCAGCGGCAGCAGTTCGGATCGAGCACCGCGCAGAGCGCGACCAAGGATTCCCGGCGCGGCCGGTGGTAGACGTTCATCCCCCGTCGCTCCGACTCGACCAGGCCCGCCCGCCGCAACTGCGAGACGTGATGACTCACGGTCGATTCACTCAGCCCGACCGCCGCTGCCAAATCGCAACTGCAGACTTCGCCTTCGTCCGAACTGAACAGCAGTGAAACGAGTTTCACGCGCATCGGGTCGGCCAATGCCTTGAGGCGCAAGGCGATCTCCAGCGCTGCAGCGTCGTCGAGGGGGCCGGCGGCAACCGGCGAGCAGCACACCGGGGCGGAGATGTCGACCGTCGGCAGCGTCTTGGGCATGCGGCCCATCCTGCCACAGACATTGACATACGTCGAAGAGGTGGCATGATCGGTGTCGTCCGCAAGTTCGACATAAGTCTCATACGTATGGAGGCCGTCCATGTCCCGCGCTCAACTCGCCCTCAATGTCGATGACCTCGACGAAGCCGTCGCCTTCTACTCCAAGCTGTTCAACACCACGCCTGCCAAACTCAAAGCGGGCTATGCGAACTTCGCGATCACCGAGCCGCCATTGAAGCTCGTCCTGCTGGAAAACCCCGGCAAGGGCGGCACCATCAACCACCTCGGCGTCGAGGTGGAGTCCACCGACACCGTGCACGCCGAGATCGCTCGACTCACCGGCGAGGGACTGTTCACCGAGGAGGAGATCGGCACCACCTGCTGCTTCGCGACGCAGGACAAGGTCTGGGTCACCGGGCCAGCCGGGGAGAAGTGGGAGGTCTACACCGTGCTCGCCGACTCCGACACCTTCGGCGCCAGTCCGAACCTCTTGGGGGAGAACGATACCGAGGGTGGCGTCTGCTGCGGGGGCACCTGTGCCGATCAGGTGGCCACGACCAACGCTTGCTGCTGAGCCTCGCATGAACGCTCCCGTCGAAGCCGAGAGTCATCCCGGCGTGGTCGAGAAGCTCTCGCTGCTGGATCGGTTCCTGCCGGTGTGGATCGCCATCGCGATGGCCGCCGGCTTGCTGCTGGGTCGGCTGATTCCGGGTTTGAACACCGCACTCGACAAGGTCCAGGTCGACGGCATCTCCCTGCCCATCGCACTCGGACTGCTGATCATGATGTACCCGGTGCTGGCGAAGGTTCGCTACGACCGACTCGACGCCGTCACCGGCGACCGCAGGCTGCTGATCAGCTCCCTGGTGCTGAACTGGGTACTCGGCCCCGCACTGATGTTCGCCTTGGCCTGGCTGCTGCTGTCCGACCTACCCGAGTACCGAACCGGTCTGATCATCGTCGGCCTGGCCCGCTGCATCGCGATGGTGATCATCTGGAACGACCTGGCCTGCGGTGACCGCGAAGCTGCCGCCGTCCTCGTCGCCCTCAACTCGGTTTTTCAGGTCGTCATGTTCGCCGTGCTCGGCTGGTTCTATCTGTCGGTGCTGCCGGGGTGGCTCGGACTGCAACAGACCACCATCTCGACATCGCCATGGCAGATCGCCAAGTCCGTGCTCATCTTCCTCGGCATCCCCCTGCTGGCCGGCTACCTGTCCCGCCGGATCGGCGAGAAGGCCAAGGGCCGAACCTGGTACGAGTCGAAGTTCCTGCCTCGGATCGGGCCGTGGGCGCTGTACGGCCTGTTGTTCACCATCATCATCCTCTTCGCGCTGCAGGGCGATCAGATCACCAGCCGCCCAGTGGATGTCGCACGCATCGCCCTGCCGTTGCTGGCCTACTTCGCCATCATGTGGGGCGGGGGATACCTGCTCGGCGCCTCCCTCGGCTTGGGGTACCAGCGCACCACCACGTTGGCCTTCACCGCCGCCGGCAACAACTTCGAATTGGCCATCGCCGTCGCCATCGCCACGTACGGCGCGACCTCCGGGCAAGCCCTCGCCGGTGTCGTCGGCCCACTGATCGAAGTTCCCGTCCTCGTCGCGTTGGTGTACGTGTCCCTGGCGCTGCGCCGACGATTCGCCCCCCAGCCCGACCCCATCGCTGAACTCTTCGACCGCCTGCAGGCCCGTGCCCCACGCGCTCCGTAGCGGCGGATGGACGGGCTGATAGAAGCCTTGCAGACGGCTAACCTCACTAGCCATTGACGGTCGCAGACCACGCCTTTCGGGCTTTGGGCGCGCCGTGCATGTGGCCGTCTAGGTGTCACGAAAAACCAACTGCTGAGACGTAGGACAGGCTGATCTGCACTCGCAAGAGCGTTGCCACGCTCGCCAGAGCGGATGCGAAGGTCTGCGCCGCCGCGGGGCCTGGCGTGTGGACCCGACGTGGTGGTGGGAATCGTCAGCAGCGCAGGGGTGACGTCGGGCGTCACCACAGCGAAACTTGGGCATTGGTTATGCCAAACGTCCAGCAAACTATGGAAAGTGCACTACGCTGACGCGCAATAGGAGGCAGACAATGAAGGCATTGCTCGCAGGTACCCTCGCCGTCGGCATCGCGATCGGTGCCGCGCCGACCGCGGCAGCTGAGGAGAGCGACTACCTCAACCAGCTGCAGCCCAGGTTTGCCAACCTCACCAGCGACCAGTTGCTGACGGAGGGCTACAAGGTGTGCCGGTACCTCAGCGTCGGGAGACCCTCGGCCGATGCGATCCCCATGGTGATGCAGGACCTACAGGTGACGGTGGCCGCGGCCTATGCCATCATCCCGGCGGCAATCGCGCAACTCGACTGTTGAGCGCGAGGTCCAGGCGGGAAGACATCTGACCACGACGGCGGTTCCTATGGTGGAGGGCACTCCACCCCAGGAATGAGGCACACCCATGACCGCAGACTTGCCCGACACCGCACTAGAACTACGTTCGTTGGTGACGTCACACGGCACGCTGGAGCTGTCCCTGCACGACGTCCCCGTTCCCACCCCCGCCGACAACGAGGTGTTGGTCCGCGTGGAAGCGTCCCCGATCAACCCATCGGACCTAGGTCTGCTCGTCGCCACCGCGGACATGACCACCGCGACCGTCACGGGCACGCCCGAGCGTCCCATCGTCACCGCATCGTTGAGTGTCGGGACCCTCGACGCGCTGTCAGCGCGACTCGGCGAATCGCTTCCCGTCGGCAATGAGGGCGCGGGCACCGTCGTGGCCGCGGGGTCGTCGGCCGCGGCGCAGGTCCTTCTCGGAACCACCGTGGGGATGGCCGGAGGCGCGATGTACTCGCAGTACCGAGTGGTCGATGCCGCCGCGTGTCTCGTGTTGCCCGACGGGACCACCCCGAAGGACGGGGCATCGTCATTCGTCAATCCCCTGACGGCTGTTGGCATGGTGGAAACCATGCGGCGCGAAGGGCATTCGGGGCTGGTACACACCGCTGCGGCATCCAACCTGGGCCAGATGCTCGTCAAGATCTGCAAGGCGGACGGGATACCGCTGATCAACGTCGTCCGCAAGCCCGACCAAGAGGAGTTGCTCACATCGCTGGGCGCAGTTCACGTCTGCAACTCGACGTCGCCGTCGTTCACCAACGACCTCGTCGAGGCCCTCAAGGCGACGTCCGCGACGTTGGCGTTCGACGCCACGGGTGGAGGCACGCTCGCAAGTCAGATTCTCAACGGCATGGAGGAAGCGGCGAAGTCGACCGCATCGGAGTACTCCCGCTACGGGTCGACCGTCCACAAGCAGGTGTACATCTACGGCGGACTCGACACCGGTCCGACGACGCTCACCAGAAACTTCGGCATGGCGTGGGGTATCGGAGGGTGGCTGCTCACCCCGTTCCTGCAGAGCGCCGGCGCCGAGACCGTTGGACGACTTCGGGCGCGCGTGGCCGCGGAGCTCACCACGACGTTCGCGAGTACTTACACCCGAGAGGTGTCACTCGCCGGAATGCTGAGCCCGGACGCGTTCAATGCCTACGTCAAGCGAGCGACCGGCGAGAAGTTCCTCATCACTCCGCAGGTCATCCCGTAGCTCATCGGCCGAGATCCCACTGGCCGAAATCGGCTGCGAGGACGTCGTCCGCGTCGACGTGGACGCCTCCCAACAGGACAGCGGGATCTGACGCGGTGAAGATCGAGGTCTGGTAGAGGACGGCTGTGGGCTCGCGCTCGCCGTGAGACCACGCCCTGGTCTGCCATGCCCATCGACGTCCCGGCGTGCTCGAGTTTCCGATGACGCCGTCGTCGCCCGCCCAGGCGCATGCCCGGGAATGCCCGTAGATGCCGGTACGTCGGACGCCCACCACCGAATTGATTCCTCGAAACCATTCGACCCCAAGGGTTTCCCAGGTGTCGCGGTCTACGTCCTCGTCGACGCTGAAGAAGATCGGCGCCGAATCGGGCCCTCCGGCTGCGGCGTGCAAACTCACGGCCGTCTGTCCGTCCGCGACGCCGCCGTCGTACCCACGGGTGTAGTCCGAGGGCGTCGGCCAACCGGGTTTGCCGTACTGGTAGTTGCTGACGACGTGAAGGCCGGCCGCGCGTAGCGCGTCCGCGTATCCGCGAGTGGCTGGCTTGAAGTCGAAATTCGCGCCCGGCCGAGACTCGGATACGAAGACGACTGCTCCGACGTAGCCCGCGGCACTGATCTGTTCCGGCGGGACCAGATGTTCCGCGAAATCGATCAGCTGCGGTGTGGCGGCCGACGCGCGCGGGCCGGCATGCGTCGCAGCCAACGTGCCAAGGCTCGCGAGGGCGGGCGCGGCGAGAAGATGTTTGAGGACGTCGCGCCGCGATGCGGAATGCCGTTCATTGCCCGCACGCTGCGCAGACGAGTCCCCCATCAGTCAACAGTAGTCAGCAGTAGTAGTAGTCGGTGGTTCCGTCGGTGGCGAGATCCCAGCACACGTCGGCTCTGGCGGCGGTGACGATCAGGGTGTGGATGCGGTTCATGAGCTGGAACTCCTTGGGTGTTGGTGTTGGTGACACCCATAGAGTCGCCCCTGGTTCTGGGCGAATTCTTGGAACATTCTCGGCGTGCCTCAGCCTAATGAGCGACCGTCGCGGCTCGTATACGTCATTTCTCTTTGAACGACCCTTGGCGTCGTCTACAACCGACTGGTGCTGTTGCTCGTCGACCACGTCAGGGAGGTTCGGCGCATTCCGACGCTGGTGAAGGCGACGTTGATCGGCGCGCTCAATGGTGACGACGGTAGGTGATCCCGGCGCCCGTTCGGAGACTCTGGGGTAGGGCTGCAGGTCCTTAGCGCAGGGCCCGGTAGCCGGCAACCATTCGCTGTGCGGAGCTGATGAACACCACGGCGGCCCACACCAGTGCGATCTGCCAGGCCTGGGCAGAGAAGATCAGCCATAGGCTGTGTACGAGAATGGTTTCCGCTCCTTCGGCGAGGCCGCCGAGGAACGACAGCGACCGGCCGTCGTCGAGCGCGCGGCCTGAACGTTCGGCGATGGACGAGAAGGCCAGAAATGCCGTTCCGTTGACGTAGTAGGTCAGGAGCACGAGGAGAAACGGCCACCACGGCGCCCCGTATGCGGTGGTGGCGCCGGACGCGACGCCCACCACGGTGCTGCCGTAGACGACGAAATCGGCGGTGATGTCGAAGAATCCGCCCGCCCCGGCATCGGAGCGGTCTGGATCACGAGCCCGTCGTAACCGCGCCAACGGTCCATCGAGTCCATCGGCGAGTCGGGAGACGAGCCACAGCGACAGCGACAGCCACCACCAGGTACCTGCGGCCGCGGCGGCGCTGCCGATTCCCAGGATCAAACCGGCGCCCGTGAGCCGGTCCGCGGTGATCCCTGGTCTGTCCATCGACGCCGCCACCCTGGCTAGCGGTCGTTCCAGGCGCCTACGCAGGTAGTCGTCGAACATCGCCTGCGTCGCCTTCTGAGTCGTCGCCGGACCCATTTTGGCGGCCGTTGTCCGTCACGGTGGAGTTCTTGAGCCGTCGAGCAGCGTATCCGGCAGTCGCGGTCACGATCACGACCGCGAGTACCGCGGCGGCGAACGGCCAGGACAGCGGGGAGGTGCCATACGCGCCGAGTGCGGTGTAGCCGACCGTCGCCGGAATGATTCCCACTGCGGTGCCCAGAACGTAGTCACGTTGCCGGACCGCGCTCAGGCCCGCCGCGTAGTTCACCGCCATGAACGGGAATAGCGGCACCAGGCGCACGAGGAGCACGGAGATCAAGCCTCGGCGTTCGAGCATGGCGTCGATCGACGCCACGCGCGCCCACTGGATGCGCGACACCCCGTCGCGGCCCAACGACCGGGCCAGCAGGAACGCCAGCCAGGCGCCGAGCGTCGCGGCGAACACCACGATCGCGGCGCCTGCGGCCAGACCGAAGAGAAGCCCGCTGGCGATGGTTAGGGCGCTCGCCGGAAACGGCGTCAGAGTCAGTGCAGCGTAGACGCCGACGAACGCCAGCACCCCCCACGGCCCCAAGGCGGCCACCCGGTCGCGCAGCTCGGCTGGATCGGGCAGATCGGTGGTGACCGCCACCGCGATGCCGACCCCGATGAGAAGGACGAGGATCGCAGCCCTCAATCGGTAGTCGACGCGCCTCCTCGATGTGGATTCGGGTGGCTCGGGTCGCTGCATCGGGCTCCATTCATCGTCGGCCTTCACCATGGGAAGTCTTCGAGAGTCGCACCGTGTTCCCGTAGGGGAGGATTGCTGTGTACCCACTACCGGCCGCACACCGCTCGCCTCGTCCACGTGTTGCCGCTACCGACTGTAGGAGGCTTGAGTGCGTCACCGGCTTGCACATCGCATGAGCGGGTCGCTCGAGCGTGCCGCGGGAGCGTCGCTCCTGACCGCGGTGTCCGCGCTGACGGCGTGCGCTGCCCCGAACCCCGAGCCAGTGCAGGCGGCACCGGCCTCGTGGGTCCAGATCCAGGAGCAGGCGCAGGGCCAGACGGTGTCGTTGTGGATGTACGGCGGTGACGAGCAGGGCAACAGATATGTCGACGACGTCCTCGTTCCTGCGGCCCGGCAGGCCGGGGTGACGTTGCGCCGGGTGCCGATCGCCGAGACCGGCGATGCCATCTCCCGCATCCTCGCCGAGCGGCAGGCCGGTGTCACAGACGGAGACGTCGACCTGGTGTGGGTCAACGGCGACAACTTCGGGACCGGCAAGCAGGCCGGCGCCTGGCTATGCGGCTGGACGGAGACGCTGCCCAACATGGCGCTGACCGATCCGGCCGACCTGCTGCTGAGCGCCGACTTCGGGACTCCCGTCGACGGTTGCGAAGCCCCTTGGCACAAGGCGCAATTCACGGTCGTCTACAACGCCGAGAAGATTCCCGAGCCGCCGGCCGACTTCCTCGGAGTTCTCGACTGGGCCCAGGAACACCCGGGCCGCTTCACCTACCCGGCACCGCCCGACTTCACCGGATCGGTGTTCATCCGTGAAGCGCTGACCGCTGTCTCTGGCGGCGCACCGAACGTCCCGCCGCGATTCGGCCAGCAGGATTACGATCGGCTCACGCCTGCGCTGTTCGAGAGGCTCAATGCGCTGAAACCGAGCCTGTGGCGCAGCGGGGTCACCTATCCGCAGACCTCCTCAGAGCTCAACGACCTCTACGCCGGCGGTCAGATCGACATGACGATGACCTACGGTCCGGCGACCCTGACCGAACTCGTCGCCAAGGGAACCTATCCCGCGGCGACGAAGGTGCTGACCCTCACCGACGGGACGGTCGGAAATGCCAGTTTCCTGGCGATCCCGTCAACCTCCAGGAGCTCCGCTGGCGCGCGGGTCGTCGCGAACCTGGCGTTGTCGCCGCAACAGCAACTCGCCAAGGCCAGGCCCGAGGTGTGGGGTCAGTTCACCGTCCTGGACCTGAACCGGCTCACCGCGCCAGACCGCGCCGGGTTCGACGCGCTCCCGGTGTCACCTGTCGTCCCCCAGTACGAAGTGCTCGCCCGCAACGCGCACCCCGAACTCGCCGCCGACTGGGTGTCGCCGCTCGACGAGGGCTGGCGCCGCAATGTCCTCGCGGGCGGATGAGCCGAACCCTCGGCCGACTTCGGGGAGGTCGAGGTCTGCCGAGGGTCCGCCGGCGGTGTCGTGGCGCTCCGTGGTCTGGGTACTGCCCGCGGTGGTGCCCGTCGTCACGGTCTTGCTTGCCGGTCTCGGCTCGGCGCTGGCGCAGAGCCTCGGCCTGATGCCGCTCGTCGGAGCGCCGACGGTGACGCTGAACGCCTACCGCGTCAACGCCGGGGACATTGCCACGTCTGCCGGCCTCTCGGTCGCAATCGCCGCGGTAGCCACGTCGCTTGGGGTGCTGATCGGGGTGACCGCTGCATTGACCGCGGTGGGTCGCCGCCGGA
>JBBRTH010000095.1:0-11856 GCA_038244615.1 Mycobacteriales bacterium
CGGACCGATGTGGACGTCCTTGGCGTTGAACTCACGCTGCAGGTTGGAGGTGACGGCCTGGGTCTTGGAGATCTTCTTGGACTCCAGGCGCGAACGCTCGAGCATGTTGAGGAAGTCCATGTTGCCGCCGACGTTGAGCTGCATGGTGCGGTCGAGCTGCACGCCGCGGTCCTCGAACAGCTTGGCCATCACGCGGTGGGTGATGGTGGCGCCGACCTGGCTCTTGATGTCGTCGCCGATGATCGGCACGCCGGCGTCTCCGAACTTCTTGGCCCACACCGGGTCGCTGGCGATGAACACGGGCAGCGCGTTGACGAACGCCACACCGGCATCGATGGCGCACTGTGCGTAGAACTTGTCGGCCTCTTCGGAGCCGACGGGCAGGTAGGACACCATCACGTCGACCTTGGCGTCCTTGAGCGCCTTGACCACGTCGACGGCCTCGAGGTCGGAGATCTCGATGGTCTCGGAGTAGTACTTGCCGATGCCGTCGAGCGTCGGGCCGCGCTGCACGGTGACGTTGGCCGGCGGGACGTCGGCGATCTTGATGGTGTTGTTCTCCGACGCGAAGATCGCCTCGGACAGGTCGAAGCCGACCTTCTTGGCGTCCACGTCGAACGCGGTGACGAACTTCACGTCGCGGACGTGGTACTTACCGAACTTCACGTGCATCAGGCCGGGGACGGTTGAGTTCTCGTCGGCGTCGAGGTAGTACTGCACACCCTGTACCAAGGAGGAGGCGCAGTTGCCGACGCCGACGATCGCGACCCGGACTTCATTCGACGGGCTTTCGGACATGGGACGTGTTCTCCTTCTCCTACCAAAAACTTTGGTAACTGCACTGCGGACGGTTTAGGGCTGCTGCTCTGGGTTCGGTTCAGAGCGCCCCGGCGCGGCCACGCGTTCAGCCGCGATCAGATCGTTGAGCCACTTGACTTCGCGCTCGCTGGACTCGAGCCCGAGTTGGTGTAGCTGGCGGGTGTAGCGGTCGAGCGAGTTGGTCGCGCGCGCGATGGCTTCGCGCAGGCCCTCGCGGCGTTCCTCCACCTGGCGGCGGCGACCTTCCAGAATGCGCATCCTGGCCTCGGCCGGGGTGCGGTTGAAGAAGGCAAGGTGGACGCCGAACCCGTCGTCGGTGTAGTTCTGCGGGCCGGTGTCGGCGACGAGCTCGGTGAAACGCTTCTTGCCTGCGTCGGCGAGCACGTAGACGCGTCGCGCCCGGCGAACCTTGACGGTTCCCACCGGTGCGGCTTCCTCGACGATGAGCCCGTCGGCCTGCATCCGGCGCAGCGCCGGGTACAGCGAACCGTACGAGAACGCACGAAAGGCTCCTAGGAGGCCCGTCAATCGCTTGCGTAGCTCGTAACCGTGCATGGGCGACTCGAGGAGAAGTCCCAGAATGGCGAGCTCCAACATCGAATCACCCCCTTTGTGCGGTCGCTACGACGTCTCAACACGTCGGTAAATTGTATCGCGCCGATATATACAAGGCTACATCGGCACCGCCGATCGCTCCACTCGGGAGGATCGCTGCAGGTCAGCCGGCGGAGCTGTCGATGCGCTTGATGGTGCCGTCGCCGGCGAACGTCACCGCACCGCTCCCGAAGTCGCTGGACACGCTGACTCGCAGCTCCAGTGCGCCGGGGGTCAGCGGATCACGGCCCGGGTCGATGCTCAGGTAGGTGCTGTCGGCGGAAACGTCCTTTTGTTGAAGACCCACCGTTTCGGCGGCGCCGCGCAGAATGCCGACGGCGGTCTCGACGTTGAACGCAGCCAGGTCGACTACCACGTCGTCATCGCGCTTCGCCGACGTGGACGGGTTGTCGAATCCGCCGCGGTAGGTGTAACTCAGCGTGCGCCGGTCGTCGGACGGATCGGGTCGGGTCAGGACGGCGTACTCCGGGTAGATGGTGAGGCCGTATCCCATGGTGTCGCCAAAGCGCTGGCGCATCTGCTCGAGCAGCCCGTTCAACCCGCCAAGGGACTGCAGCTGCTTCGGTGGGGTCAGCACCTTCGCGGGGATGCCGTCGGACTTGGCGCCGGGATCGGAGGTGAAGCTCAGCGGCGAACTGGTGTTTCCGTACAGCCCCCAGCCGATGGCGACGCCGAGCAGTACCAGCACACCGGCGATCGCGGCGCGCATGCCCCACCCGCCGCCCACGGTCCCCGAGGCGTTGGCCAGCCGCGAGGGCTTCCTCAGGTCGGGCATCTTGACCGGGGCGTTCTCGGTCTGGAGGTCGTCCACCAGGTGTTGCAGGTCGCCAAGCGTCGCGGCGGTCGTCGCGGTGGCCACCCGTGAGCGGTGCTCCTCCATCGACAGCTGCCCGTCGCTGAGCGCGCTGTCGAGTACCTGGCAGGTGTTGTTGCGGTCGCTGTCCTTGGCCCGTGTCCCTGCCGTCTGCCGCCCAGAGCTTGCTGCCACGAACAAGATCGTAGGAGTTGGCGTGCCATCGGTGCAGACCAGATGCCAAACCGGGCCGGGTCGTGACCAACGTGGGGCACCGTCGAAGCTGCGCCGAGGCAGGGCCGACGTACTCTGGTCACCGTGCGATTGCAGCGACAGGTGGTGGACTACGCGCTCAAGCGACGGTCCCTGCTGGCCGAGGTGTACTCGGGACGCACCGGCGTTTCGGAGGTCTGTGACGCCAACCCGTACCTGCTGCGCGCCGCCAAATTTCACGGCAAGACCAGTCAGGTGATGTGTCCGATATGTCGCAAGGAACAGCTCACGTTGGTGTCGTGGGTGTTCGGCGATCACCTCGGTGCCGTGTCCGGATCTGCCCGCACCACGGAGGAGTTGGTGATGCTGGCAGCCAAGTTCGATGAGTTCGCGGTGCACGTGGTGGAGGTATGCCGAACGTGCAGTTGGAACCACCTGGTCACGTCATACGTGCTCGGCGCACCTCGTCCCCCGAAGGTGCGCAACACCCGAACGGCGCGCTCGCCCACCGCGCACGGCCAGTGAATAGCGAAGGGCGACAAGAACAGTCAGCCGACGACGTCCGCAAGGAGTCCTCGGCTGGCAGTCCGGACGCGCGCCCAAGACATTCGGCTCCTTCGCCATCGGACGGCCCGACGCGGGCAATCCCGCAGGCGCGTGAAACGTCACGACACGACGATCGCCAGACGATCGTCATCCCTGCGGTTCGGGACGCCCCTCCGCAATATCGCGATCCCATCGACGCCGTCAAGGCTGCGCTGGACGGCACCCCGCCGCCGAAGTTGCCACCGCCCGGACCTCCCACCGGCGGCGGCCCGCCTGGCGGTAAGGGACCCGGGCGCCAGTTTCACGTCAACTGGAAGTGGTTGCGCCGCGGAACGTACGTCGCATTAGTGCTCGCCATCCTGCTGCCGATCGTGACGTTCGCGATGGCCTACATGATCGTCGACATCCCCAGGCCCGGAGACATCCGCACCAATCAGGTGTCGACGATCCTGGCCAGCGACGGCAGCGAGCTCGCGAAGATCGTGCCGCCGGAGGGCAACCGGGTCGACGTCGACATCGAGCAGATCCCGGTGCAGGTACGCAATGCCGTGATGGCGGCCGAGGACCGTGACTTCTATACCAATCCCGGGTTCTCCTTCACCGGCTTCCTGCGCGCGTTCAAGAACAACATCTTCGGCGGCGATCTGCAGGGTGGGTCGACGATCACCCAGCAGTACGTCAAGAACGCGCTCGTCGGCGACGCGCGCTCGGGCGTGGGCGGTCTTGTCCGAAAAGCCAAGGAGCTCGTCATCTCGACCAAGATGTCGGGCGAGTGGTCCAAGGACCAGGTGTTGCAGTCGTACCTGAACATCATCTACTTCGGTCGCGGCGCGTACGGCATCGGCGCGGCGTCCCAGGCCTACTTCGGCAAGCCCGTGGAGCAGCTGAACGTCGCCGAGGGTGCGCTGCTCGCGGCGTTGATCCAGCAGCCGTCGGCGCTGGATCCGGCCGTCGACCCCGAAGGTTCGGAGGAACGGTGGAACTGGGTGCTCGACGGCATGGTGACGATGGGCGCCCTGTCACCCAGCGACCGCGCCGAACAGGTGTTTCCCCCGACGGTGCCGCCGGATCAGGCCGGTGCGCAGAACCAGACCACCGGACCCAACGGGCTGATCGAGCGGCAGGTCACCAAGGAATTGATGGACCTGTTCAACATCGACGAACAGACGTTGAACACAGAGGGCCTGCAGGTCACCACGACCATCGACCCCAAGGCGCAGAAGTCCGCCGAGGACGCGGTGGCCGAGTACATGGCCGGCCAGGATCCGGACATGCGGACTGCGGTCGCCTCCGTCGATCCGAAGACCGGTGGGGTGCGGGCGTACTACGGCGGCTCCGACGCCAACGGTTTCGACTTCGCGCAGGCCGGCCTGCCGACGGGATCGTCGTTCAAGGTCTTCGCCCTCGTCGCCGCGCTGAAGCAGGGCATCGGACTGGGCTATCAGGTGGACAGTTCGCCGGTCGAGGTCAACGGCGTCAAGATCACCAACGTCGAGGGCGAGGGTTGCGGCACGTGCAACATCGCCGAGGCGCTCAAGCAGTCGCTCAACACCAGCTACTACCGGCTGATGCTGAAGTTGAAGAACGGTCCGCAGGACGTCGCCGACGCCGCGCACGCGGCGGGTGTCGCCGAGAGCTTCCCCGGCGTCGAGCGCACCCTGTCCGAGGACGGCAAGGGCGGGCCGCCGAACAACGGCGTCGTGCTCGGCCAGTACCAGTCTCGCGTGATCGACATGGCCTCGGCCTACGCCACGCTCGCGAACTCGGGCGTGTACCACCGGCCGCACTTCATCCAGAAGGTCGTGCGTTCCGACGGCCAGGTGCTCTTCGACGCGGCGCAGCAGGACGACCCCGGCGAGCAGAAGATCGACAAGGCCGTCGCCGACAACGTCACCTCCGCGATGCGGCCCATCGCGGGCTATTCCCGAGGCCACAACCTGGCCGACGGTCGACAGTCCGCGGCCAAGACCGGGACCAACCAGCTCGGTGACACCGACGCCAACCGTGATGCCTGGATGGTCGGCTACACGCCGTCCCTGTCGACGGCGGTCTGGGTGGGCACCACCGACGGCACCAAGCCGCTGGAGAACAAGTCGGGTGGATCCGTCTACGGGTCGGGCCTCCCGTCGGACATCTGGAAGGCCACGATGGACGGCGCCCTCGAGGGCACCGACAACGAGTCGTTCCCGAAGCCGACGGAGATCGGCGGGTACGCGGGTCCGCCCGTCGCTCCTCCGCCCCCACCTCCCCCTCCGCCGCCCCCATCCGAGACGGTGATTCAGCCGACGATCGAGTTGGGCCCGGGCATCACGATCCCGTTCGGTCCGCCGACGACGGTCACGCTGCCGCCGCCGGGGCCGCCGCCGCCGCCCGGCGATCCTGCGGCATCGCCAACCCTGACGATCACCGCGCCGCCGCCTCCGCCGTGAAGGGCCAGGTTGGATGTCGCCGCCGGGGCGCCGACGAGCCGAGTCGGTCGACGGTGTCCCCCCAGCCGCTGGCCGATGATCTGCGCAGCGACGACGACCGCGACCTGCCCAGCCGGACGGACACCATCGGCTCGGCGCTGGCGGGCGCGATCGGTGGCCCGGTCGGCAGGCATGCACTGATCGGCAGGGCCCGTTTCATGACTCCGCTGCGCGTCATGCTGATCATCGCCCTGGTCTTTCTCGCACTCGGTTATTCGACGAAGGCGGCGTGCCTGCAGTCGACGGGTAACGGCACCGCCGATCAGCGGGTCGCGGTGTGGGAGAACCAGCGCGCGTACTACGAGCTCTGCTACTCGGACACGGTCCCGCTGTACACCGCGGAACTGTTGAGCCAGGGCAAGTTTCCGTACAAGTCGTCCTGGATCGAGAAGGACGCCGCGGGCGCGCCGCAGAAGCCCTACGACGGCACCCCGGCAATTCGGTACATGGAGTATCCGGTTCTGACGGGGCTCTACCAGTACGTGTCGATGGCGCTGGCGAAGACGTACACGGCGTTGACGAAGCTCGTCTCCATCCCGGTCGCCGCGGAGGTGGTGATGTTCTTCAACATCGCCGCGCTCGGCCTGGCGCTGGCGTGGCTGGCCACCGTGTGGGCAACGGCGCGATTGGCGGGCCGCAGGGTGTGGGATGCGGCACTCGTCGCGGCCTCACCGTTGCTGATCTTCCAGATCTTCACCAACTTCGACGCGTTGGCGACCGCGTGCGCGGCAGGCGCGATGCTGGCGTGGGCCCGGCGAAGAACGGTGTCGGCGGGTGCCCTGATCGGAATCGGGGTGGCGCTCAAGCTCTATCCCCTGCTGCTGCTCGTGCCCCTGGTCATACTGGGGCTGCGCACCGGCCGGATGCGTGAGGTGGGTAAGACGGCCGCCGCCGCCGTGGCGACGTGGTTGGTGGTCAACCTGCCGATCATGGTGATGTTCCCGCGGGGGTGGTCGGAGTTCTTCCGCCTCAACACCCGGCGTGGCGATGACATGGACTCGATCTACAACGTCGTGAAGTCGTTCACGGGCTGGCGGGGCTTCGACCCGAACCTGGGTTTCTGGGAGCCGCCGTCGGTGACCAATGGGGTGACGGCGGTGTTGTTCGCGGCGTGCCTGTGCGGCATCGCCTATGTAGGCCTGACCGCCAAGCAGCGTCCGCGAGTGGCTCAGCTGGCGTTCCTGGTCGTCGCGGCCTTCCTGCTGACGAACAAGGTGTGGAGCCCGCAGTATTCGCTGTGGTTGGTGCCGCTGGCGGTGCTGGCGTTGCCGCAACGTCGAATTCTGTTGGTGTGGATGACGATTGATGCGCTGGTGTGGGTGCCGCGGATGCTGTACCTCTTCGGTGAGCAGAAGATGGGCTTGCCGCAGCAGTGGTTCACCACGACGGTGCTGTTGCGCGACGTCGCGGTGATGACACTGTGCGCCTTGGTGATCCGCCAGATCTATCGCCCAGAGCTGGACCTGGTCCGCCATGGCGGCCGTGTCGACGATCCGTCGGGCGGGGTGTTCGAGCATGCGCCCGACGCTCCGCCGAGGTGGCTGGCCACTAGATTGCGGCCACCATTGCCGGAGCCAACCGTAGAACCCGACCGGGAGCTGATGCGAACATGACCGATCTCGAATTCAGCGACTCCGTCGTAGTGGACGTCGACGCCGACCGGCTCTACGCACTGGTCGCCGACGTCACCCGGATGGGTGAGTGGAGTCCGCAATGTCGCGCGTGTTGGTGGGACGAGGGCGACGGCCCGACGGTCGGTGCGTACTTCACCGGAGGCAACGACGACGGGCAACGGACGTGGGAGACACGGAGCCGCGTCGTGGCCGCCGAACCCGGTCGCGAGTTCTCCTGGGTGGTCAACGAGGGTTGGGTGCGTTGGGGATTCACCCTCCAACCCTTGGAGGACCCCGAAGGTGCGACGCGGCTCACCGAGTCATGGGCTTTCCTGCCCGATGGCATTCGGGGCTTCCACGGACGGTTCGGGGGGCACGCGGACGAGCAGATCGTCATCCGGACGAGGGCGGCCAAGGAAGGCATCCCTCTGACGCTGGCGGCCATCAAGCGCACCGTCGAGGGCGGCTGACCGACGCGCGGTGAGTTCCCGCCCAGCGACGCGATTTCGCTGCTCAGGCGGTCCTGCTGTAACCTTGCCGGGTTGCCGACGCAGGCGACCCTCCTGCCACGGACACTCCGTGGCCGCACACGACCATAGGAGGTGATGGGTTCATATGCGTCCATACGAAATCATGGTCATCCTCGACCCCACGCTCGACGAGCGGACTGTCGCTCCGTCGCTGGAGACGTTCCTGAACGTCATCCGCAAGGACGGTGGCACGGTCGAGAAGATCGACATCTGGGGCCGTCGCCGGTTGGCGTACGAGATCCTCAAGCACCCCGAGGGCATCTACGCCGTCATCGACGTGAAGGCCGAGCCGGCCACGGTGTCGGAGTTGGATCGCCAGCTCAGCCTGAACGAGTCCGTGCTGCGGACCAAGGTGATGCGGACCGACAAGCACTAGGCCCCCAACAGGCCGTGCACGTCGGAGCGCTTCCGTAGGCTCGCTTGCGACCTACACCGTCCACTACAGGAGGACCCGTGGCTGCTGGTGACACCAACCTCACCATCGTCGGAAATCTGACCGCCGACCCCGAACTGCGCTTCACGCCGTCCGGGGCCGCCGTCGCCAACTTCACGGTGGCGTCCACGCCTAGGATGATGGACCGTCATACCAACGAGTGGAAAGACGGCGACCCGCTGTTCATGCGGTGCAGCATCTGGCGCGAGGCTGCCGAGAACGTAGCCGAGAGCCTCACCCGCGGTTCGCGGGTGATCGTGACCGGTCGCCTCAAGCAGCGGTCCTACGAAACCCGCGAGGGCGAGAAGCGCACCGTCGTCGAGCTCGAGGTCGACGAGATCGGCCCCTCCTTGAAGTACGCGACGGCCAAGGTCAACAAGGCCAGCCGCAGCGGCGGTGGCGGAGGCGGCTTTGGTGGAGGTGGCGGTGGCGGTTCCCGTCCCGCAGCCAACAGTGGTCCCAGCGATGGCCCGAAGGACGACCCGTGGGGCAGCGCCCCGGCATCGGGCTCGTTCAGCGGCGCCGACGAAGAACCTCCCTTCTGATTCAACTGATTTCCAAGCACTGAGAAAGAGATAGACATGGCCAAGTCCTCCTCCACGAAGAGGCGTCCGGCTCCTGAGAAGCCGATCAAGACCCGCAAGTGTTCGTTCTGCTCGAAGAAGGGCAAGAACCAGATCATCGACTACAAGGACACCGCGTTGCTGCGGACCTACATCAGCGAGCGCGGCAAGATCCGTGCCCGCCGGGTCACCGGCAACTGCGTGCAGCACCAGCGCGACATCGCGATCGCGGTCAAGAACGCCCGCGAGGTGGCTCTGCTGCCGTTCAGCGCGGCGACGCGCTAGACCGGAACGGAAACACACTCACATGAAACTGATTTTGACCGCTGAGGTCGACCACCTGGGTTCGGCCGGCGAGACCGTCGAGGTGAAGGACGGCTACGGCCGTAACTTCCTGCTGCCCCGCGGCATGGCGATCGTCGCGTCGCGTGGCGCCGAGCGCCAGGCCGACGAGATCCGCCGGGCCCGCGAGACCAAGACCGTTCGCGACCTGGACCACGCCAAGGAACTGAAGACCGCCATCGAGGCGCTTGGCCCGGTGGCGTTGCCGGTGCGCACCGCCGGGGCCGGAAAGCTGTTCGGTTCCGTCTCGCCCGCCGACGTCGTGGCCGCCATGAAGAAGGCCGGCGGACCGAACCTCGACAAGAGGACCGTCTACCTGCCCAAGGCCCACATCAAGGCGACCGGTACCTACGCCGTCGCGGTGCACTTGCACCCCGAGGTGAGCGTCGCGGTGTCGCTGAATGTGATCGCCGAGCAGTAACGACAGCGTCAATACGCCCGGGTGAAGCCAAGATCAATCTTCACCCGGGCGTTGCTGCGTTCTCTGGCGAACATCGCTTGATGTTTGCGACACAGCGAAGCTAACCAGCTGTTAACCTGTTCGGTCCGAAGGCGCAATACAACACGCCCGACATCGCAACCCCGGCCGACACGCCGAACGAATTCGCATCCACAGATCCACACGCCCTCTGTGATGCCCTTATCAGCGCAGATGCCAGAAAATCGCGCAGTTGTGCACAGGTTGTCCCCAAGGGTTCAACATGGCCGACCGCGTCTATCCACACGCCATCCACGAGTTCGCTAACAACATCCGCTTGCGCTCTTTCCAGCAACGTCTAGCGTGAGCCGTCGGAGTCGCCCCGGCGGCGACATGGAACCGAAGCAGATGATTCCGATGCCGTCGGGGCCACGGTTCGTCGGGGGGCTGACTTACAGTCTCAGAGGATGATGTCGAATGCATGTTCGACGCTGAACCAGGAGCACGAAGGGGAGGTGGGACGCTTCGTGGCTGTCGTCGATGACCTGGGGAGGCCTGGTCATTCCGGAGGCCGATCCGATGAGGACGGTCCGCCAGCCGAGGAGTACGGCCGCCAGCCTCCGCAGGACATGGCCGCTGAACAATCCGTGCTCGGCGGGATGTTGCTCTCGAAGGACGCCATCGCCGACGTGCTCGAGCGTCTGCGGCCGGGCGACTTCTATCGCCCGGCACACCAGAGCGTCTACGACGCGATCCTCGACCTGTACGGGCGCGGCGAACCCGCAGATGCCATCACCGTCTCCGCCGAGCTCGACCGCCGCGGTCTGCTCAAGCGCATCGGTGGGGCGCCGTATTTGCACACCCTGATCTCGACCGTGCCGACCGCGGCCAACGCCGGCTACTACGCGGGCATCGTCGCGGAGAAGTCGCTCCTGCGTCGCCTCGTGGAGGCCGGCACGCGCGTCGTGCAGTATGGGTACGCCGGCGCCGACGGAGCCGACGTCGCCGACGTCGTGGACCGGGCCCAGGCTGAGATCTACGACGTCACCGAGAGACGCGCCACCGAGGACTTCGTGGTCCTCGAACAGCTGCTGCAGCCGACGATGGACGAGATCGACGCGATCGCCTCGCAGGGCGGCCTAGCGCGTGGTGTGCCGACGGGCTTCACGGAGCTCGACGAGGTGACCAATGGTCTGCACCCCGGTCAGATGATCGTCGTGGCGGCCAGGCCTGGTGTCGGGAAGGCGCTTGCCCTCGATACTCCGCTGCCCACGCCCACGGGGTGGACGACGATGGGCGAGGTCGCGGTCGGGGATCAGCTCATCGGCCCAGATGGTTTGCCCACACTTGTCGTGGCGGCGACTGAGGTGATGACCGGACGTCCCTGCTACGAAGTCGAGTTCTCGGACGGCACGGTCATCGTCGCCGACGAGGAGCACCAGTGGCCCACTGAACGCGGGATCTTGACGACGGCCCGGCTGTCCCCAGGCCGCGATGGGATTGCACCGTCGGCTAACCCAGTTGGTGGCCCCGGCGCGACGGCAGTGTTGCTGCGGCCCTTCCAAATCGACGCCGTACGGCCGATCGACAGCGTCCAGGTGCGATGCGTGGAAGTCGACAACGAGAGCCACGTCTACCTTGCGGGGCGCGGCAGGGTGCCTACGCACAACTCCACCCTCGGACTGGATTTTCTGCGGTCGTGCTCGATCAAGCACCGGATGTCGAGCGTCATCTTCTCGCTGGAGATGAGCAAGTCCGAGATCGTCATGCGACTGCTGTCGGCCGAGGCGAAGATCAAGCTCGCCGACATGCGGTCGGGACGTATGAGCGACGACGACTGGACGCGTCTGGCGCGGCGGATGAGTGAGATAAGCGAAGCGCCGCTCTACATCGACGACTCACCGAACCTGACGATGATGGAGATCCGTGCGAAGGCTCGACGTCTGCACCAGAAGGCCGACCTTCGACTCATCGTCGTTGACTACCTGCAGCTGATGACCTCGGGCAAGAAGGTCGAGTCTCGCCAGCAGGAAGTGTCCGAGTTCTCAAGGCAGATCAAGCTTTTGGCCAAGGAGCTCGAGGTTCCCGTCGTGGCGATGAGCCAGCTGAACCGCGGTCCCGAACAGCGCACCGACAAGAAGCCACTGCTGTCTGACCTTCGCGAAAGCGGTTCGATAGAGCAAGATGCGGACATGGTCATCCTTCTGCACCGGCCAGACGCGTTCGAGCGCGACGATCCGCGGGGCGGCGAGGCGGACCTGATCATCGCCAAGCACCGTGCGGGCCCCACTAAGACGATTACCGTTGCGCACCAGTTGCATTTGTCGCGGTTCACGAACATGGCGCACTGAACGCAGCTGCTTGTAGACATCCCAGGGTCGTAACTTGTCAAGCGGCGTGGGTGGTCGGGTTGGTTTGACGATGCGCCCAGGCGATTTGTTCGCTGTAGTTGGTGTGATGGCGCACGCAGCCGTGGAGGATGCCGACGAGTCGGTTGCCCAGA
>JBBRTH010000096.1:0-11568 GCA_038244615.1 Mycobacteriales bacterium
GTTCGCGGGCGAGTGGTTCGGCTTCACGGGCAAGGACGACATGACGATGTTCGGCTCGAGTTACCCGCACTTTCAGTGCAATGAGCTGACGGTGCCGGCCAGTTACACCGCCGACCAACGCGACAAGCTCGCGTGGCGAAACGCTGCGGAGCTCTATGGCATCGAAAGTGCAGTCATTCCGTCCATGACTGCGACACAGTAGAGGGATGGCAAGGGAGGCATCGTGACAGTTACAGCCAATCCACGAGTACCGGCGGCCGAGCGGATCGCCGTTCGGTGCGTCGACTCCGACGTCCATCCGACACCGCGCAGCGGTGAGCTGGGGGCGTTCATCCCGGACGAGTGGCGCAGCAAGTTCGGAACACACGCGGTGGGCGAGCAGATTTACTACGACGCTCCCGACTACGCACATTCGTATGCCATGCGGGTCGACACCTTCCCGGCGGACGGCGAGTTCGCAGGCAGCGATCCGGATCTGGCGTTCAAGCAGTTGATCATGGAAGCCGGCGCGGACATCGCAATCCTCGAACCCGGCGTCTACTCGAGCCGGGTAGCCGAGCTGAACCACGTCATGTCATGCGCCTTGAACGACTGGCAGGAACATCACTGGCTGGACAGTCACAACAATTGGCACGAACGGTGGCGTGGGTCGATCTGCCTCGCCATCGAGGAGCCAGAGCTGTCCGCCCGTGAGATCGAACGCTGGGCGGGACATCCGTACATGGCGCAGATCCTGATCAAGGCCGAGCGGCGTCCGGCGTGGGGCGACCCGAAGTACGACCCGATCTGGGCGGCGGCGTCCAAACACGACATCACCGTGAGCTGCCACCTGTCTCGCGGAAGTTTCGACGAACTGCCCATCCCGCCGGTCGGGCTGCCCAGCTACAACCATGACTTCATGGTCACCTATTCGCTGCTCGCCGTGAACCAGGTCATGAGCCTGGTGTTCGACGGGGTCTTCGACCGCTTCCCGAACCTGCGCATCGTGTTCGTCGAGCACGCCTTCACCTGGATCCTTCCGCTGATGTGGCGGATGGATGCCATCTACCAGAAACGGAAGCAGTGGATGGACATCAAGCGCAAGCCGTCCGAAATCATCAAGGATCACATCAAGTTCACCACTCAGCCGCTGGATTACCCCGAGGACAAGACGGAACTGTTCAGGGCATTCGAGTGGATGGAGTGCGACAAGATCCTGCTGTACTCGTCGGACTATCCACACTGGACGTTCGACGATCCACGCTGGCTGGTCAAGCACCTGCCCGAGCATTCGCGCGAGAACGTGATGTTCCGCAACGGCCTTGCCACCTACAAGCTTCCGGATACCGTGCCGGCGCTTGAGGGTCAGGTGCGGGTGTTCTGAATTGTCGCTCGATGAGACGCCCCGGCTGGCGCAGGGGCTGGAACACGCCGTCGCCACGGTCGACGAAATCCCCCCGGGGACACACAAACTGGTCCCCATCGGACGGCACGGGGTCGGCGTCTACAACGTCAACGGCACGTTTTACGCCATCGCCAACTACTGCCCGCACGAGGGCGGCCCATTGTGTTCGGGGCGAGCGCGCGGGCGCAACGTGGTGGACGACAACGTTCCCGGGGATGCCGTGATGGTGCGTGACCTGGAGTTCATCTTCTGCCCATGGCACCAGTGGGGCTTCGAGATCGCCACCGGGACCACTGCGGTCAAGCCGGAGTGGAGCATCCGCACTTACCCGGTCCGGGTCGTCGGCGACGACGTCCTGGTCCAGGCCTGACGAACCGGAGACCGATGCCGTCCGAGAAGATCGAGATCAACGGTGGAAACGTCGTATACGAAATCCTCGGCGAAACGGGCGAATTCATCGCCCTGACACCGGGTGGCAGGTTCAGCAAGGACATTCCGGGCCTGCGGCCGCTGGCCGAGGCGCTGGTGGCGGGCGGCTACCGGGTGCTGCTGTGGGACCGCCCCAACTGCGGGGCGTCGGACGTGCAGTTCTACGGCTACAGCGAATCCCACATGCGTGCCGAGACTCTCATGCAGTTGATCACGAAGCTGGACATCGGGCCGTGCATCATCGCGGGCGGCTCGGGCGGAGCCCGCGATTCGATTCTGACGACGATCCTCTACCCCGAACTGGTGACGAAGCTGGTGGTGTGGAACATCGTCGGCGGCGTCTACGGATCGTTCGTGCTCGGCGGGCACTACATCGTGCCGAGCATTCTCGCGGTCCGAGGTGCCGGTATCGGAGGTCTGCTGCACGTCGGCGAGTGGAAGGAACGCATCGAAGAAAGCCCAGCGAATCTGGATCGGATACGCGGACTCGACGCCGACGAGTTCCTCAAGGTGATGCTGCGCTGGCTGAACGCCTTCGTCCCCAAGCCCGGTCAGACCATCCCCGGTGTCGAGGACGGACTCTTCGACGACATCAAGGTTCCGACGCTGATCATCCGTGGGGGTGAGAACGACTGGGACCACCCGAAGCGCACCTCGCTCGAGGTGAGCTGCCTGATCAAGGACTCCGAGCTCATCGACCCGCCATGGCCGGAGGACGCCTGGGAGCGCGCGGGCGAGAAGTTCGCCGCCAGCGGCGGAAAGAACTTCTGCCTCTTCGACACCTGGGTCCAGGCGGCGCCCGCGATCCTCGAGTTCGTTGGCCCTTGATGCCGCCTCCGCGCTCACACGGTGACGATGACGACCTCGCAGTTCAGCGAGGCTTCGAGCGCGGTGTGCACGCGACTCTCGGGCACCCGTTCGAGGTCGTCCTTACGCAGCGTCACCGTGATCACGTCCCAACCCTGGTCACCCGCAAGCCTGATGACCTCGCCGCTCAGCCCCATGCCCGCAAGCACGCCGTGGGCGTCGTCGTCGGTGCCCCGACTAATGTAGGTCATCACCCCGGCCATGGGAATCGTCCCGAACGCGTTGGCGCACAACTTGACCGCCGTCCGCACGAGCTCGTCGGCGTCGTCGCCCGCCACGAGGATCTCGATTTGCCGTCGACCGGCGGGCATGGCGGCCAGATTCGCGTCGACCACCCCGACACCCGTGGCCGCCGCGAGCTGGGAGAGCGTGGTCATGCCCTCGGCTAGCCGCGCCGGATCGAGCTCCGCCGAGGGGTCGACGTCGACGCGCACCACCGCAGTTCTCAGGCCCGCCAGCCTATCCGCGGGCAACTGAGGAGCGGACTTGACTACTGCACCCAACGGGCTTGCGAACGAACTGACCGTCGCAGCATGGCCAGGCACGACGCCCCGCCTGCTGCGCCTGACCGACGTCCGCGAGGACTACGCCGCCTACCTGGCCGCCGGTGGTTACCAGACCGTGGCCGACCCGGACGCTCTGCTCGACGCGGTCGATCGCAGCGGCCTTCTCGGCCGCGGTGGGGCGGCGTTCCCCCTGGCGGTCAAGCTGCGCGCGGTCCGCCACGCAGGCCGGTCGGGCCGTGACACCGTCGTGGTCGCCAACGGCGAAGAGGGCGAACCGGCGTCGGTCAAGGACAAGTGGCTCCTGCGCAACCGTCCGCATCTGGTGCTCGACGGAGTGCGCCTCGCCGCTCGGATCGTCGGTGCCGCAAGGGGAGTCGTGTACGTGTCCGACGCGCCGGCCGCGCGGGCCGTGGAGGAGGCAATCGATGCGCTTGTCGCCGCCGGCCGCGACATCCCCTCGATCGAGGTCTTCACCGTCAAGCCGGGCTACGTCGCGGGCGAGGAGACCGCCGCCGTCCGGGCAATCAATGGTGGCCCTGCGAAGCCGACCGACAAACCGCCCCGCCCGTTCGAGCAGGGCGTCGACGGCAACCCGACGTTGGTGAGCAACGTCGAGACCCTGGCAAATCTGCCGTACGTGCTGCGGCACGGCGCCGACGCCTACCGCGCCGAGGGGACGTCGGCCTCGCCGGGTACCTTCCTCGCCACCATCACCGGAGCGGGGCGCCCCGCCGCCCTCTACGAGATCCCGCACGGCGCGTTGGTAGTCGATCTGCTTGCACTGCATGGTGTTTCGCCGGATCACCTCACGGGCGCGCTGATGGGCGGCTACTTCGCCGGGATGGTGAACCGCGAGGTGCTGGGCGCCACGCTGGACCACGAGACCATGCGCCGACTGGGCAGTGGCCTCGGCTGCGGCGCCGTCGCGATCTTCACGGACGATTGCCCGGTGGCCGTGGCGGCGCTGGTGATGGCGTACTTCGACCGGGAGAACGCGGGTCAGTGCGGCTCCTGCTTCAACGGCACCGCGGCGATGTCGGCGGTCACCCAGGCGCTGCGCGAAGGGGTGGCGACCTCGGAGGACCTGGCCCGCCTGACGCGGTGGTCGACGGTACTGCGCGGCCGCGGTGCGTGCGCGACGTTGGACGCGGCCACCAACATTGCGGCCAGCCTGCTGCTCAAGTTCCCCCAGGCGGTGGCCCACCACCTCGACGGTGACTGCGACGCCTGCCAGAAGGACACCAACAGCGTGCTGCGGCCCTACGAAGTGGAGGCGGTGTGGTGAGCAAGCCGATGAGGATCCGCCTGGACCGGACGATGTGCGACGGTTTCGGCATCTGCGCCAAGCACGCACCGGGGTACTTCTCGCTGGACGACTGGGGTTACGCGACGCTGATCGGCAACGGCACCGTGCCCGAAGCGGATCACGACGAGGTGCAGAGGGCGCTCTGGGATTGCCCCGTGCACGCGATCATCGAGATGGCCCCCGAGTCGGAGCGAGGCGCCGACGGTGCGACTGCAGACGACACGGCCAGGGCGGGAAGCTGAGGTGGTGGACGTCCCCGGGCGCCCATTGCCGCAGATCACCCTTGACAACGAGTACTTCGGGACCTCGGGCGCGGACGGTCAACTGCGCCTGCAGGAATGCCGTGGCTGCCACGCGCTGATCCACCCTCCCGCGCCCGTCTGCCGATACTGTCGCAGTCACGACCTGGGCGTGCGCGCGGTGTCGGGCAAGGCCACGCTCTCCGCCTTCACCGTGAACCATCGCTTCGGTTTCCCCGACCTGGCGCCGCCCTATGTGGTCGCGCAGGTCGCCGTCGCCGAGGATCCGCGGGTTCGGTTGACCACCAACATCATCGACTGCACCCCAGACGATCTCGAACTCGGGCAGACCGTCGAGGTCGCCTTCGAGCAACTCGCCGACGTATGGCTGCCCCCGTTCCGACCGTCCGCCGATGCGACGCCGCTGCCGCAACCGGTGGACGAGATTGCGCCGCGGGACTTCGGCAAGCACGTCCGGCCGATGCTCACGCGGGAGAAGTTCGAGGACCACTCCGCGATCACCGGGATCGGCGCCTCCCGCCTCGGCCGCCGGTTGATGGTGCCGCTGCTGTCACTGACGATCGAGGCGTGCGAGGCCGCAGTCGCCGACGCGGGTCTGACCTTGGACGACACCGACGGAATGTCCACCTATCCGGGTCTCAACATCGCGGGCATGGGCGAGGGCGGGGTAAGCGCGCTCGAGGGTGCACTGGGCCTCAAGCCGACGTGGATCAACGGTGGCATGGACACCTCCGGCCCCGGCGGCTCGGTGATCGCACTGATGATGGCCGTCGCCACCGGGATGGCGCGCCACGTGCTGTGCTTCCGCACCCTCTGGGAGGCGACCTTCGGCCAGCTGATGAAGGAGGGCAAGATGTCCCCGCCGGGGGGCGCCCGCACCACCAGCTGGCAGCTGCCCTTCGGTGCGACATCCACAGCACATACGTTGGCGCTCAACGCCCAACGCCACTCTCAGAGGTACGGCACCACGCGGGAAACGCTCGGGTGTATCGCAGCGAGGCATGAGCGAGGACCGAAGCGAGCGGGAGCCGAGCCATGACCAACGACCCTCGCCCCCGCGTCGTCATGGTCGGCGCCGTGCCGATGTCGGCGCTCGTCGCCGAGGTGCCGGAACCGCGCGCCGTCATCGTGGCGATCCACGGCGGCGCAACGTCATCACGCTACTTCGACTGCCCCGGTCAGCCGCGACTTTCGTTGCTGCGCATGGCCGCATCGCAGGGGTATACGGCGATGGCCCTCGATCGGCCCGGCTACGGCGCCTCCGCGCTGTACCAGGACGAGATGTCGGACCCCGACCGCCGGGTCGAGCTGGCGTTCGGCGTGGTCGACAAGATCGTCGGCGTCGACCGTGGCGCAGGCGTTTTCGTCATGGCGCATTCGGCGGGCTGCGAACTCGGCCTTCGGATGGCGGTCGACGAGCGCCGTCACGACGTGCTCGGCGTCGAGGTGGCGGGCACCGGCCTGCGCTACCACCCCGAGGCCAAGGCTGTCATCAGCCAGGCCACGACGACGTCGCGACCGGCCGGTCTGCGCGATCTACTCTGGCAGCCCACCGATCTCTACCCCGCCGAGGTTCTGACCGGAACCCTTTCGGCGCAGGGCGCGGCGTACGAGGCCGAGGCGACCGCGCATTGGGCGCGGCGGGACTTCCCCGCCATCGCGGCGCGCGTGAAGGTTCCGGTCCAGTTCAGCATCGCCGACCACGAAGGCGTCTGGGAGTCCACGGCTGCGTCGGTGGCCGACATCGCGGCGGCGTTCACCTCGGCAGCGCGCGTGACGGTGAACGAAATGGCCGACAGTGGGCACAATCTCAGCGTCGGCCTGACGGCCGAGACCTATCACCAGCGGGTGCTGTCGTTCGTCGACGAGTGCCTCGTGAACCGGAATCTCGAAATGGAGGCGGGTTGATGAGCGCTTGCGCGAAGAGGAGAGCACTGTGATGCGCGTCGGGTTCATCGGACTGGGTAGTCAGGGCGCGCCGATGGCGCGGCGGATCGTCGAGGGCGGATACGAGCTCATCCTGTGGGCGCGCAGAGCCGCATCCTTGGAGCCCTACGCCGACACCGCGGCGAAGATCGCCGAGACTCCTTCCGCGCTGGCCGCGGCGAGTGACTTGGTCTGCCTGTGCGTGGTGGGCGACGAAGACGTGCGGGAGGTGCTCGACGGCAACACCGGCGTGCTGGCCGGCCTGAAACCCGGCGGCATCATCGCGATTCACAGCACGGTACATCCCGACACCTGCCGTGAGATCGCCGAAGCGGCAGCAGCACAGGGCGTCTCGGTCATCGACGCGCCGGTGAGCGGCGGCGCACCCGCAGCCTCCGAGGGCACCCTCCTGGTCATGGTCGGTGGGGATGACGATGCCGTCGCAAAGGCTCGTCCGGTGTTCGAGACCTACGCCGATCCCGTCGTCCATCTCGGCCCGCTGGGCGCCGGCCAGGTCACCAAGATCCTCAACAACCTGCTCTTCAGCGCAAACCTCGGAAGCGCCATCAGCACACTGGAACTCGGCGAATCGCTTGGCGTGCACAGGGACCGACTATGCGCGGTACTAGCCCGCGGATCTGCCACTAGCAAGGCGGTCAGCAGCATCTCCATGTTCGGCGGCACCCTGGCATCGCTTGCGCCCATCGCCGGTGCCCTGCTTCAGAAGGACGTCCGGCACGCCGCGAACCTCGCCGACAGCGCCGCCGCCCCACAGGGCACCGTCTTCACCGTGGCCGACACTGCCCTCGAGCGCATGAACCACCCCCGCTGATGAGCGCTTGCGCGAAGACCAGGATGGCGTGATGCGCGTCGGGTTCGTCGGCGCGGGACGCATGGGGCTTCCGATGGTACGCCGCCTCGTTGAGGCGGGGCACGAGGTATGCGTCCTCGGCCGGACCGACGAGAAGCGCTCGTCGATCACCGATTTGGGCGCGCACCCGGTCACCGACCTCACGGCGGTCGCCGACGGCGCCGAAGCCATCGTCGTCTGCGTGTTCACCGACGAACACGTGAGACGGGTGTGTCTGGAGGACGGGCTGCTGGCCGCGATGGCGCCGGGCTCGACGTTGATTCTGCATACCACGGGCAGTCCGAACACGGCAAGGGATCTCGTCGCGAAGGCAAACGGCGTCAGCGTGGTCGACGCACCGGTCAGCGGCGGGGCCCACGAGATCGCTGCGGGCACGGTGACCCTGTTCGTCGGCGGTGACGACAGCACGGTGGCCGGTGTCCAACCGGTGCTCGGCGCGTACGCCGACCTGATCGTGCGCGCCGGCGCCACGGGGGCCGGGCAATTGGTGAAGCTCGTCAACAACACGTTGTTCGCCGCGCAGATCGGCCTCGTCGCCGAGGGAACCCGCCTCGGCACCCAGGTCGGCCTCGACGAAACTGAGCTGCTCAACGCATTGACGCACGGCAGTTCGCAGAGTCAGGTGCTGAGCATGATCGCGTCGGCGGGTTGGCGCAGGCCTTCATCGCCGCCGTCGGGGAGTTCATCGGCAAAGACGTCGCCGTCGTCCGTCGGACCGTCGCGGAACTCGGCGGCGAGCTGGGGATACTCGATGCCGCCGTCGACGCGGGCACGCCACACATCACTAGCGATTAGTCGGGCTACGAAACGGCGATTGCCTGTTGTCAGCGTCACATGTGACGCATACTGTCTTCGTTACAGTTCCACAGGCTTCCGTAATGTTTCCGACCCTGAGATCGGGCGCCGAGGAGGATGCAAGTGACCAAGCCAAGATTGGTGTTCAGCCCCGTTTCGCAGGAGTTCTTCGACGATCCGTATGCGGTGTATCGGCGGATGCGTGAAGAAGCACCCCTCTACTTCGACGCGGACGAGGACTTCTATGCCCTGACCCGGCACGAGGACGTGGCGGCGGCGTTCAAGGACCACGAATCCTTCTCGTCTGCTCGCGGCTGCGATCTGAGCATGGTCCGCACCGGCGAGGTCCCCCAGAAGTCGATCATCTTCATGGACCCACCCGACCATCGCCTCATGCGAAGCCTGGTGACAAGGCCTTCACGCCACGAGCCGTCCAGGAGCAGAAGGACACGGTCGTCGCGTTGATCCAGCACTATCTGGGTAAGGCCGATCCGGACAACTTCGACGTCGTGCAGGACTTCTCCGGCCCCTTCCCCGTGGAGGTCATCACGCGGATGGCCGGCGTGCCCGAGGACTTCCGCCAGCAGGTCCGGCACTGGATCGACACCAGCTTGCATCGCAAGCCGGGACAGCTCGACCTGGACGACGACAACATGCAGGCCAACATCGACTCGGGGATCTACTACTACGGTCTGGTGCAGGAGCGTCGCGAGAACCCGCAGGACGACATGATCAGCCGACTGATCGCCGCACAGATCCCGTGCGAGAACGGCGAGACGCGCAGCCTCGACGACATCGAGATCACCGGCTTCACCACGCTTCTCGGCGGAGCGGGCGCCGAGACGGTCACCAAACTGGTCGGCAGTGCGATGGTCGTCTTCGCCGAACATCCCGACCAGTGGCAGAAGCTCCTCGATGATCGCAGCAAGATTCCCGCCGCGGTCGAAGAACTCCTGCGCTACGTCGGCCCGGTTCAGTACAACGTTCGCTACAGCCTGAAGGAGGTCGACGTTCCCAGCGGCACCATCCCCGCGGGCAAACCCGTGTTCCTGATGGGCGCGGCGGCCAACCGGGATCCGCGCGCCTTCACCGACGGTGAGACGTTCGACATCGACCGCGACCGGTTGCAGGCGCACAACCTCGGGCTCGGCTACGGCATCCACAGCTGCCTCGGCGCCGCACTCGCGCGCATGGAAACTGCCTTCGCGCTGGAGCATCTGCTCGACTTCATGCCGCGCTACGAAGTCGACTTCAACGGGTTGCGACGGGTGAACATGCAGAACGTCGCGGGCTTCAGCCACGTGCCCGTGAAGGTTACGCGTTGAGCGCGTGCGCGAAGAGAAGAGTACGTGAGTGACTCAGAAGATCGTGGTCGACTTCGGCCTGTGTGAGAGCAACGGGGTGTGCATGGGAATCATCCCCGAGGTCTTCGATCTCGACGATCAGGACTACCTGCACGTCCTGCAAGAGCAAGTGACCGCAGAAAACGAAGGGCCGGTCCGCGAGGCCGTGCGCCAGTGTCCGCGGCAAGCCATCGCCATCAGCGACGAATAGATCTGCCACTCGTGCGGTGCGTGTTCGTGTACGGCCACCATCGCGCCCTCCCTGGTGCATGCCACGACGACCAGGCCAGTCGGGCCACTCGTCCCGACTAGAGCTTGAAGCGTCCGGCGAATCCGCGCAGCGGGAGGTCGGCACTGGTGAGCAGCCCTGGCGGTGCTTGGACGACCGACGCGATCGAGTTGAGGGCGGGCATGCCGGTGACGGTCATCCCGATCGACGCGAAGTTGTCCGGGTTGGACAGGTCGACGCCGGGCCTGGGAAGGATCATGTGCTTGTTGTAGATGCAGGGATCGCCCTTGATCTGAGTGATGTAGCAGCCCTTGATGTCCCAGCTCGGATCGGTGTGCGGCGTCATCTGCCACTCCAAGTGGGTTTCCACTCTCGGTACCCCGCCGACCATGCCCTGATACTTGATGTAGTTGCCGCCCAGCGATCCCTTCGGCAGGGTGTACCAACCCAGGTCGACGTCCTTGGTGCATGCGCCGAGTTCGTTCGTGAACTTGACCTCATCGAGCTCCAAGTTGAAGCAATCGGCCATCATCAGCACACTGTCGGCGAACACCCGGGTGTACTTCTCCAGCTTGCCCGGGATGCTCGGATCGTCAACCGGCAACCCGTAGCCGACCTCGATCCAGGTGTCCTTCGAATGGTGGCATGACACGTCGACCGACTCGATGGTCGTGACGTTCTCGATGTCGGCGACGTCGGCCGAACACGCCACGCCCAGAATCTGATTCACGCCCGGGTTCATTCCGGTGCCATAAAAGGTCGAGCCGCCCTTCTCGCACGCCTCGGCCAGGAGTTGCGACACCGGCTTGCCCGACGGGTGGGGATGATTCCTGTCCCGGTGCCAGCCGGTGATCCAGTCGGCGGTCGTGACGATGTCGATCCCTGCCTCGAGGACCTTCACGTAGAGATCCTCGTCAGGGAACACCCCGTGAAAGGTCAGCACGTCCGGCTTGGCGGCGATGATCTCTTCGATACTGCCGGTGGCCGTGACGCCGACGGGTCCGATGCCGACCAGCTCCCCGACGTCCCTGCCGACCTTGTCGGCTGAATAGCAGTGCACCCCAATCAACTCCAGATCGGGCTGGGTCTGGATGCGCTTGATCATCTCGCTGCCCACGTTGCCGGTGGCAACCTGGAAGACCTTGATCGGCAGGGTGGCGGGTGTGGTCATGCGATCGCCTTTCTCGGAACGTCGTGGTCGTCGGGTGGGGTCAGGACTGTGCGACGGCGGCCAGCTCGGTGGCACTGCCGCCCTTGCCGTCGGGATAGAACTTCTTGGCCCACTTGCGGATTGCGGTGAATCCCTCCCGCTCGGAGTTCGCCAGGGCCGGTGGATCGGAGTAGCGCTGGTGGGCCCAGATGTGGACGTCCTGGCTGAATTGCCGGATGACTTCTTCGCCGAACGCCCGAGCCTTCGTCTCGGCACGCTCGTCCGTACGGCCCGAGACGCGCCCGATGTAGACCATGAACCGGACGTCTGAGGTGAATTCGTCGACCGGGGTGACGGCGGAGATCGTGCGGTTGTCGACCATGCCCCAACTCTTGGTGACGGCGATCCCGAGTCCACCGTTGATGGCCTCCACGCCGCTGTTGACGTCTTCGATCTTCTGACCGTCGTCACCCTCGAAGGTGATGGTGAAGTCGACGTACGA
>JBBRTH010000097.1:0-11208 GCA_038244615.1 Mycobacteriales bacterium
GTGCCGGATGAGCGCTTGCGCGAAGAGCATGTGCCGGATGAGCGCTTGCGCGAAGAGCATGTGCCGGATGAGCGCTTGCGCGAAGAGCATGTGCCGGATGAGCGCTTGCGTGAAGAGCATGTGCCGGATGAGCGCTTGCGCGACGAGCGGAGTGAAGGGTGACTGACGTGACGACTACCGAGCGCGATCTGATCGAACTGGCGGAGCGCGGGGCGGCCGAACTGGAGGGCGCCGACGCGGAGGAACTGCTGCGTTGGACCGACGAGCACTTCGGTGGTGAGGCCGGAGCCGGGCAGCCGGCGACATCTGGATACGTGGTGGCCTCCAACATGCAGGACGCGGTCCTGGTGGCCATGGCCGCCAAGGTGCGTCCCGGTGTGGACGTGCTGTTCCTCGACACCGGCTACCACTTCGCGGAGACCATCGGCACCCGTGACGCCGTCGAGGCCGTCTACGGCGTCAACGTGGTCAACGTGACGCCGGACAACAGCGTCGCCAAGCAGGATGAACTGCTGGGCAAGGACCTGTTCGCGAGCGACCCGGCGGCATGCTGCCGGATGCGCAAGGTCGAACCACTCGGCAAGGCGCTGAAGGGCTACTCGGCATGGGTGACAGGCATCCGTCGGGCCGAGGCGCCGACGCGCGCGAACGCACCGCTGGTCAGCTTCGACAAGGCGTTCGGCCTGGTGAAGATCAACCCGATCGCGACATGGACCGACGACGACATGCAGGCCTACATCGACGCCAACGACATCCTCGTCAATCCCCTGGTGTTCGAGGGTTACCCGTCGATCGGCTGCGCGCCGTGCACGGCGAAGCCGGTCGAGGGTGCCGATCCACGCAGCGGCCGTTGGGCCGGCCAGACGAAGACGGAATGCGGGCTCCACGCCTCGTGACCGTCATGATCCTCACGGCTCACGGCAGCGTTGATCCCCGTTCGTCGGCAGTCGCACAGGCGCTGGCCGGAAGGATCCGCCGACTGCGGCCCGGACTCGACGTACGCGCTGCATTTCTGGAGAAGTCGGCACCGTACGTGGGCGATGTGCTCGCGGACGTCTCCCTTCGCCGTGACTCGGCAGTGGTGGTGCCGATGCTGTTGGCGGACGCCTATCACGCCAGAGTCGATCTGCCTGCAGTGATCGAGCGCTCTGGCGCCGTGGTCCAGCAGGCCGAGGTTCTCGGCGAGGACCCCGCGCTCGTCACGTTGCTCGGCCAACGCCTCGCGAACGTCGGGGTGTCGGCCGATCGGCGAGACGTAGGAGTCATCGTCGTGGCGGTGGGCTCCTCGAGCGAGGCGGCGAACGCCCGCACGGCCGCGTTGGCCCCGGCACTCGCGGCCAGAACGCGATGGGCAGGCGTCGACGTGGCCTACGCGACCGGACCTCACCCGACGGTCGCCGAGGCGGCGGTCCGACTTCGGAGTCGCGGAGCGCGCCGCCTGGTCATCGCTCCGTGGTTCCTGGCCCACGGCCGCATCACCGACCGGCTGGCGGCAACCGCTGCCGACCTCGGCATCCCGATGGTCGAGCCTCTTGGGGCCCACAACTTGGTGGCGGCCGCCCTGCTCGACCGATTCGACGAGAGCCGTTCGGCTCTGCTCGCCGCCTGACGTTAACTGGCACGGCTGCCAGCCAACATCTCGAACAGGCGGTCACGCCAGGGTCGTCAAGCTTGGGCGGTATTTTGCCGATGTCGTCACTGGCAAATCAACACCGCCGCAATTTCCGCGACTGTTTGCTCACTGTGTGGCATGATGTTGACGTCGACGTTTGGGCGTCTGACATCCGGAATCGGAAATCACATCAATACGGGGATTGGATTGGACAGAATCATGAAGTCAGGTCGTTTGGGTCGTCGACTGGCATTGCTTGCCGGCGGCAGCGCGGTCATTGCGATGGCCACGTTGACCGCTGGCTGCGGCGGCAGTGAATCACCGAGCCCGTCCAGCACCACGACAACGACGACGTCGGTCTCCCCGACTCCGACGGAGAAGAGCCTTACCCCCGGTGGGCCCAACAGCTTCTCGCCGCCCGTGAAGGCACCACCGGCGCCCACGGGAGAGCCGGGAACCCACCGCAACGGCGGCGGGTCGTAAGCCAACCGGTCAACGCACGGAGTTCGTTCGCAGGGACGCCACTCCGGTGGTGTCCCTGCGAACGACTTGGAGGGCAATGATGTCCGCTCGGAATGGGTCGAGGCGCGCCTCGGCCCGCCTGCTCGGTTGCTGTCTGACACTGTCCCTCGTGGCGGCGGCGTCGATCATCGTGCGCGACCATGTGCGCGAACATCGTGTCGAGGTCGCCTCCGAACAGGCGGCGACCATCGGCGGTCCGTACGCGAATCTCCTGGCCAGCTCGACTGATCTCGGTCAGTCCCGATTCGACCACGCACAGCTCACCGTTGGCCTTCGTTCTTCGGCACGTCCCGAGCGGCTTCTGCAGTGGGCGGCCAGCAAGAGCCTCGCCGTGCGGTGGAAACCCGGCGAGGAGTGGGCCATCGTCGAGGGAGCGCCACCCGCCGTCGGCGAGGCCTTCGACGTTCCCGTGCACGACTACCGCGGAATGCAGGGGCAGGTGTTCTACGCCTCCGCCCAACAGCCCGAGGTTCCAGTAGCCCTCCGTAGCACGGTGAGCGACCTCGGCCGCATCCTCGGATATACCCCGCACCGTGAGGCTCGCCCCGACTTCATCCCCCTCGATGTACCACGCGCAGGCCTGACGCCGAACGCCCTGCTGACTGCCTACAACGCGAGTCCACTTGCGGCAGCGGGCATCACGGGCAAGGGGCAGACGATCGTCTTCTTCGCGTTCAGTGGCTACGACCAGGGTGACCTCGACGACTTCGCCGAGATGTCTGGTCTGCCCCCGTTGAAACCGATCCTCGTCGGCGGACAACCCAGCGAGTCGCGCGCCGAGACCGTGATGGACCTCGAAGTCGCGCACGCGATCGCGCCCGACGCTCGGATGGTGGTGATCAACGCCCGTCCCACCCTGGAGGGCGGACGTACCTACGAGCGGATCGCGGAGATGTTCGACTCGGCGACCGAACAGTTCCCCGGTGCGGTGTGGAGTCTGTCCATCGGCTGGGGCTGTGACGCGCTGATCACCGCGACGGACCTCAAACCCGTGCAGTCGGCCTTGGAACGCGCGCATGCGAACGGGACGTCCGCCTTCGACGCCAGCGGCGACACCGGGGGTCTGGAGTGCAAGGGCGGTCCCGACTGGTCGTCGCCCCCCGGTCCCGACGACATCGGGCTGGATGCCATCTCGTCACTGCCCGGCATGACCACCGTGGGCGGCACCACGCTGTCCACTGACGAAGACGGACAGTGGCTAGCGGAGCAGGCCTGGATCGACTCGCCGTTGTCACAGGGCACCAGCGGTGGAGTGTCCAAACTCTTTCCCCGGCCGGTCTGGCAGCGCAGGTTGTCGATCGACCGGGACGACGGGAAACGACAGCGACGGCTGACGCCTGACGTCTCCGCCCTCGCCGATCCGTTCACGGGCGTCAAGATCAGGTTCGACCAGCAGGATTTGGTGGGCGCGGGCACATCGCAGGCAGCACCGATCTGGGCTGGGCTGACGGCAGTGATGAATCAGTACCTGCTGGCGAACGGCGGACAGCGGTTGGGTGACATCAACCCGTTGCTCTACCGGGTGGCCGCGGGCGCGAACTCACCCGGGTTTCGTGACGTGACCCTCGGCGGGAACGCCGTCGACGTCGCGATGCCCGGCTACGACCTGGCGACCGGACTTGGCAGCCCCAACGTCGAACAACTTGCCCGCGACTTCCTCGACATTCAGAGGGGCACGGCGCCTCGGTGACAACCGAGGACATGACATGTCGCATCTGCGACGGCATCGTCCCGCGCGGCGAGTTCTGCGGGAATTGCGGCGCTACCGCGTCCCCTCGACGTGGCGACGGGCCTCCGTGGCTTCGCCTGTCGGCGTATGCGGCGGCACCGGGCGAGCGCGTCCTGAGCCCGCGCGTGACCAGCACGCTCTTCCCCTCCCTGCCCAGGCGGTCACGGACGGCGTTTGGGGTCGCACTCCTCCTCCTCGTCGCGCTGATGGTGGGCATCGCACTACCGACGTGGCTGGCGGCGTTGATCGGACTGGTCGGCTTCGGGTTGCCGTTGCTTTTCCTGGCCTACCTCAAGGAGACCGACGCCTTTACCGACCTGTCGGTCGGCATGCTGTTGACCACCGCCGTGCTGGGCATCGCGTTCGGAGTCGGCTGGGGGCTTGCGACGGACGCCGCCGTCGCGGGGACCGAGGATGATGCACTGGGTCTGCCGGTCAGCCCGACGAAGATCCTCATCGTCGGGTTCGCCATCCCGCTGAGTTTCCTGGTCCTCCTGATCGCACCGATGGTGCTGACCCGGGTATGGCGCCCAGGGGTTCGAGAGTCGTTGAACGGGTTCATGATTGGATCGTTCGGAGCGCTCTGCTTCGTGAGCGCGGGCACCCTGACTCGGTTGGCGCCCGTGTTCGCCAACGGCCCGATGGACGACGATGGCCGTTCGCCGGCTCATCTCGTGGTCGCGGGCGTCGTCCAGGGTGTGGCGATCCCGCTGACGGCGGCGGCGGTAGGCGGCGCGATCGGCGCCACCCTCTGGTTCATCCCTCGGGCCGATTCCCGACGCAAGCCGCGGTGGTACGCGCTGACCTCCCCCGCCCCGGCGGTCACCTTCGGGGTGGCCGTCTACCTCGGATTGGGCCTGCTCGACTTCTTCCCGCCTCCGAATAACGTCGAGACGGGCATCTTCGTCCTTCTCACGCTGGTGGCCCTCTATGTCGTGCGCATCGTTTTGCACTCAACGTTGCTCCACGAGGAGCCCGACCACGTCCCCACCGACGAATCGGTCACGTGCCGGGAGTGCGAACAGGTCGTTGCGGATCTTCCGTTCTGCCCAAGGTGCGGCGTCGCGCGGCGGTCCTCGGCATCTGGGGTGCACACGTCGTCTCCAGTGCGGTTGCTCCTGATCGTCGGTACCTGCGCAGCCCTGGTGATGGCCGCCTCGGTCGCGCTGTCGTCGTGGCTGAGTCCGCCCAAGGCACTGGTCGTCTGCCCGCCCGACTGCGGCCGCCCGCCCATCAGCAAGCCCATTGCGACCAATCCCCGCTTCACGCCCGGCGGGGGCGAGTTCTCGGTCGCCTACCCCGGTCCACAAACGGCCTACGACGCCACCTTCGAACCGAACGGTGTGGTGCTGGACCTTGCCGCTGGGGACGGCGGCACGCTGCGACTGTTCGGCCAACCCGCGAACGGTCAGACGCCGAAGCAGGTCGCGGACGCCCTACTCAAGGAGCATTACCCGGACGCGACGTTCGCCTACGAGATTCCCAACGCCTTCGTGGGCTACCAACTCGGGTACGGCGAGGTCGCCGACGACTATCCGGCCAACGCCATCGGGGACGACGGCCGAAACCGCGTCATGATCATGGTCGCGGTGAAGAACGACTACGCGTTGGTCGCCGCGGCGGCCGGACCGTTCCGCGAGTTCAGTCCGGACTTCGGCTCGGGTCACCCCTCGGGAGCCAACTTCTTCCTGGCGCTGGACATGGCGAAGTACGTCAACAGCTTCAGCTGGCGTGGAGACCCACCTCGCTGACAGGTGTCAAGCCTTCGTCAGGACGTCGGCTCCGTCGACTGCGGGTACCTCGGTATCCCCCGGGATCGACGGCACTCGGGTCGCGCGGACGTAGACCGTGTCCCCCTCGCGGAGACCGAGCGCCTCGGCGTCGCCTCGGGTGATCTGCGCGGTGAACGAAGAATTGTCCGCCGCGCTGGTCAGCTCGACGCGAACCTCGAAGCCGAGCACCACGATTCGGTCGATCACGGCGCGGACGACACCCGTCGCCGACACGTTGCCGTCGGTCTGTGCGAGGGCCATGTCTGGATTGCGGCCTACGCGAATGTCGTGGGGGCGCACCAACGATCCGTTGAGCGATGAGACGGCGCCGAGGAACGACATCACGAAACCGTTGACGGGGCTGTCGTAAACCTCTGTGGGAGTGCCGATCTGCTCGATGTGCCCTTTGTTGAGCACGGCGATTCGATCGGCCACGTCGAGCGCCTCGGCCTGGTCGTGCGTCACCAGCACGGTGGTGACGTGCACCTCGTCGTGCAGCCTGCGCAACCACGCCCGTAGGTCCTCGCGGACCTTGGCGTCCAGCGCCCCGAAGGGTTCGTCGAGTAGCAGCACCTGGGGGTCGACCGCCAGGGCACGGGCGAGCGCCATGCGCTGCCGCTGGCCACCTGAGAGCTGACTGGGGTAGCGATTCTGAAACCCGGCGAGCCCGACGATCTCGAGGAGATTGTCCACCTTGTCCTTGATCTCCGACTTGGGCATCTTGCGGATCTTCGGTCCGAACGCCACGTTGTCACGAACGGTGAGATGCTTGAATGCGGCGTAGTGCTGGAACACGAAACCGATGCCTCGCCGCTGCGGCGGGATTCCCGTTACGTCCTCGCCCTTGATGGTGATGGTGCCCGTGTCCGGTTGGTCGAGCCCGGCGATGGCGCGTAACAGAGTCGACTTTCCGGAGCCACTTGGACCCAGCAGGGCGGTCAAGGATCCCTCGGGGACGTCGAAGTCGATGTTGTCCAGGGCTACGAAGTCCCCGTAGCGCTTGTTCGCGCCACGCACGGTGATCGCATTAGAAGTCATGTCAGGGAGTCCTTCTCGTCGAAGCCTATTTTGCCGCCCGGGCACGCCGGGCGTCGAGGATCACTTGCACGACCAGCACGAGCACCGCGACGGTCATCAACAGCGTCGACACGGCGTATGCGCCGTACTCCTGACCGCGGCTGTAGCGGTCGGAGACGAGCAGGGTCAGGGTCTGCGAGGTGCCGGGGAGGTTGGACGACACCATGATCACCGCGCCGTATTCGCCGAGGGTTCTGGCGATGGTCAGCACGATTCCGTAGGTGAGGCCCCATCTGATCGACGGAAGGGTGATCCGCCAGAACGTCTGCCACCACTGTGAGCCCAGGGTCGACGCGGCTTCCTCCTGGTCGGTGCCGAGTTCGTGCAGCAGGGGTTCGACCTCGCGGATGACGAACGGCAGAGTCACGAAGATGCTCGCCAGCACGATTCCCGGCAACCCGAAGATGATCTTGAAGCCGAGATCGTTCTCGACGAAGCCGAGCGCACCCGCCGTACCCCACAGCAGGATCAGTGCAACGCCGACGACCACGGGCGACACGGCGAAGGGCAGGTCGATGACGGCCTGAAGCGCGCTCTTGCCACGGAATCTTTTGCGCGCCAATACAAGAGCCGTCGGCACACCGAAGACGACGTTGAGCGGCACCACGATGGCCACGACGAGCAGGGACAGCTGCAGCGCCGATATCGCGGCGGGCGTGGTAATCGACGCGAAGAACGTTCCAATTCCCGGCGTGAACGTACGCCAGAGGATGAGTCCGACCGGAACGACGACCAGGACCAGGATGTACGCCAGCGCGACGCAACGGAGGAGATAACGCACCGATCGCGACAGAGTCATCGGGCCAACTCCTCCCGCTTCGCGGCGCGACTGCCGACTGCCCGCAGGACGAACAGCACCAGGAACGACGCGACGAGCAACACGATCGAGATCGCCGCGGCGCCGGTGCGATCGTCGTTCTCGATCAGCGTCCGGATCCACTGCGAGGACACCTCGGTCTCCCCCGGAATCGCACCACCGATCAGCACCACCGAGCCGAACTCGCCGATGGCGCGCGAGAACGCCAGACCGGCACCCGACAGCAGCGACGGCAGGAGCGCAGGAAGGACCACGCGGGTGAATATCGTCCAGTTGTTGGCGCCGAGTGAGGCAGCGGCCTCCTCGACCTCCCGGTCGAGTTCCAGCAGCACCGGCTGTACCGAACGCACGACGAACGGCAGGGTGACGAATAGCAGAGCGATGCCGATGCCCCACCTGGTCTGTTGAAGATGCAGTCCGATAGGGCTGTTCGGGCCGTAGAGGGCGAGCATCACCAGGCTCGCGACGATGGTCGGCAGCGCGAACGGCAGGTCGATGACGGCGTCAACCAACCGCTTGCCGGGAAAGTCGTCGCGGGTCAACACCCATGCGACGAGCAGGCCGAAGACCAGGTTCACCACCGTCACGCTGATCGATACGGTGAGCGTCACCTTGTACGACTCAAGCGCAGCGTTGGAGGTCACCGCATTCCAGAACGCGGTCCAGCCGCCGCCTGCCGCCTGCCACAGGATGGCGGCCAGCGGCAGCAGCACGATGACACTGAGCCACAGCGTCGCCGCGCCCACGCGCAGCGACGTCGTGCCATGGCCCCGCCTCGACCGGCGCTGCGCGGGTCCGGGTAGTGGAAGTACCGCAGAGGTCATCCGGTGGCCTGCTTGTAGATCTTCGTGATGGTGCCGTTGTCCTTGTCGAACAGCGCAGGATCGACCTCGCCCCAGCCACCGAGATCGGCGATGGTCCACAGCTTCTCGGGCGCCGGGAAGTCAGCGGCGAATTCCACGGCGACCGCGGGATCGACCGGACGGAAACCGGCCTGCGCCCACAACTTCTGAGCCTCGGGGGTGTAGAGGAAGTTCTTCAGGGCCGTCGCCTGCTCGAGGTGGGCGCTGCTGGTGACGACCGCGACCGGGTTCTCGATCTTGAAGGTCTGCGGCGCGGTGACGTGCTCGACGGGCTTGCCCTGGCGCTCGACGTTGATGGCCTCGTCCTCGTAGGCCAGCAGCACGTCGCCACTGCCCTGGATGAAGAGGTCGGTGGCCTCGCGGCCAGAGCCGGGACGGGCCTTCACGTGCTCCGTCACGAGCTTGTCGACGAAGTCGAGACCGGCCTGCGGGTTTTGACCGCCGTTGCTGGCATATGCATAGGGGGCCAACAGGTTCCACTTGGCCGACCCAGAGCTCAGCGGGCTGGGGGTGACGACCTCGACACCTGGCTTCAGCAGGTCGTTCCAGTCCTTGATGTTCTTCGGGTTGCCCTTGCGGACGAGGAAGGTCACCACGGAGCCGAACGGAATGCCCTTGGTGGCGTCGGCGTTCCAGTCCTTCGCCACCTTGTCGGCCTTGACCAAGCGCGTGACGTCCGGTTCGACGGAGAAGCTGACGATGTCGGCGGGCTTGCCGTCGACAACACCGCGGGACTGGTCACCAGAGGCACCGTACGACGCCGTGACGGCGACGCCCCTGCCCTCGGGCGTGGCGGCGAAGGCCGGGATGATCTTGCTCCACCCGGGTTCCGGCACGGCGTACGCCACGAGGGTCAGGGTGGTGTCGGCCTTGGGCTGGTCCCCGCCCCCTGCGACGTCGCTGGCACCGCCACCGCAGCCAGCGAGAAGGCTCGCCGCGACGGCGAGAGCGCCGGCGGTGGTCCAAGACGTGATCGATCCGAACGTCGAGACTGGCATTGGTGGCCTTCCTTGAGGGTGACTTCGGGGCTTCGAAGACCCGTCACGACGGCAAGGTGGCGTACTAGAACTCGGGCGCCAGTAGCTGCTACCGACACCAAACCGCGCGGCGGGTTTGGATCAGCGACAACAGTGGACGTCTGCAACAGCGCACGTACCCACGGCAATGAGGGCCAGAACATGGCCATCGATTGTGCCGGACGCTGCAAGCATGGCGCGAATCGTAACAGAGGTGATCCGGCGGGCAGGAGCGCAGCGACCGGGGAATGCAACCGACGCGTCTTCAGCGGGCGAAAAGCCACATCACGATGACGAGTGCGAGCAGTGCCACCAGCACCAATGTCACCCGCGAGCGCGGCATGCCGGTCACGACGGATCCTCGTCGCCGTGCCAGGCCCGCTGAATCAACCGGATGCCGTTGCCCAGGGCTCCGTCGAGCACCACGGCGACGGCGTAGGCCAGCAGCAGCACGACGGGCATCACCACGACCGTCTGGGCGACGAACCCGAGACCGGACAGCCATAGTTCCACGCCGTCCCACCAACTCAGGATGCTGCTCATCGTATCCACCCTACGATCAACGGATGAACAGGCCGGCGGAGTCCACGACATGCCTCATCGCGGGTGGCGGCCCGGCCGGCATGATGCTGGGCCTTCTCCTCGCCCGGGGCGGGGTGGACGTCACCGTGATGGAGAAGCACGCGGACTTCCTGTGTGACTTCCGCGGCGACACCGTGCACGCGAGCACGTTGCGTCTGCTGGACGACCTCGGGCTCGGCCGCGACTTCGACGGACTCACCCACCGCGTGATCGAGACCATCGGCATGCAGTTCCAGGGCATTCCGGTCGACATCGACCTGCGCCGGATCCCCGGTCCGCACAAGCACATCGCCCTGGTCCCCCAGTGGGACTTCCTCGAGCTGCTTGCGACCGCCGCGGAGAAGGAGCCGTCGTTCCGGTTGCTGCGAAGCACCGAGGTGCTCGAGCCCCTCCGCGAGGGCGGCGACAGAGTCGTCGGCGTCCGGTACCGAGGCCCGGACGGTCACACCGGCGAGATGCGGGCCGAGCTGACCGTGGCCTGTGACGGTCGCGGTTCGACGCTGCGGACGGCAATGAATTTGCAGCCCAAGAACTTCGGAACCCCGATGGACGTGTGGTGGTTCCGGCTGCCGCGAGAGGAACAGGACCCGCCGGGGTTGGAGGGCGTCCTCACCTCGGGCCACGCGATGATCGTCATCGATCGCGGTGACTACTACCAATGCGCCTACATCATTCCCAAGGGCACCGATTCTCGATTGCGAGCCGAGGGCATTGAGTCGCTGCAGCGCACCGTCGCATCGCTGGTGCCGCGATTGGTCTACCGGGTCAGCGGGCTGACCTCGTTCGACGACGTCAAGCTGCTCGACGTCCAGCTGAACAGACTGCATCGCTGGTACACCGACGGTCTGCTTTTGATCGGAGATGCGGCGCACGCGATGTCGCCGGTCGGCGGCGTCGGCATCAACCTGGCGGTGGCGGACGCGGTGGCCTCGGCACGAATTCTGGCCGGCCCACTGCGGTCGGGCCGGGTGCCCACCCGCGACCTGGCCCGGATTCAGGCCAGACGCTGGGTTCCGACCGCACTCATCCAGGGCGTGCAGAGGACGATCCACGCCCGGGTCATCGCCGCGGCGGTGACCGGTCAGGACGCAGGTGCCGCGCCACTCGGGGTTCGCTTCGTCAACCGGGTCCCGTTCCTGCGCACCGTGGCCGGATACGCCGTGGCCATCGGGCCGCTCCCCGAGCGCGCGCCCGCGTGGGCCAGACGCCCGAACCCGA
>JBBRTH010000098.1:0-11048 GCA_038244615.1 Mycobacteriales bacterium
CGACCCGGCGAAGGTGACGCCGGTCAACTCCGTCAACGGCTTCGAGATCGACGGCATCGCTCCCGACCCGACCTTCGGCGCCGTAGCGTGCAAGCTCGGCCGTACGACGGGTGCTTCCTGCGGCGTCACGTGGGGTCCGGGGGACAAGCCAGGAACCATCGTGAACCAGGTGTGTGGACAGCCCGGCGATTCGGGCGCTCCCGTCACCGTCGACAACCAGTTGGTCGGCATGATCCACGGCGCATTCAGCGAAGACCTGCCGACGTGCGTCGTGAAATTCGTTCCGCTGCATACGCCCGCCGTCACCATGTCGATCAACGCGATCCTCGCTGACATCACCGCGAAGAACCGCCCCGGCTCGGGCTTCGTCCCGATCGGCGCCTAACCCCACCTCCTTCTTCGCCCAATCGAACATTTGGGCGAAGAAGTGCGAGAGCGGGCCGCCATTTCGTCGATCTCGGCGCAAAGGTGGGCCTGCTACTTGTCCATCCAATCGTTGAGGTGACCGGCACGGCCGCGGCGGCGGCGCATCGTCGATGCACCGCCGCCGCGTCGCGAAACTCCTTGCAGGACTTAGAAGAAGCCTTGGGCCTTGTTCGAGTACGACACCAGAAGGTTCTTGGTCTGCTGGTAGTGGTCGAGCATCATCTTGTGGTTCTCGCGGCCGATGCCAGACTGCTTGTAGCCACCGAACGCGGCGTGGGCCGGGTATGCGTGGTAGCAGTTGGTCCACACCCGACCGGCCTTGATGTCGCGGCCGGCGCGGTAGGCGGTGTTGCCGTCGCGGCTCCACACTCCGGCTCCGAGCCCGTAGAGCGTGTCGTTGGCGATCGACATGGCGTCGTCGTAATCGGTGAACGAAGTGACGGCGACGACGGGCCCGAAGATCTCCTCCTGGAAGATCCTCATCTTGTTGTGACCGGTGAAGATCGTCGGCGTCACGTAGTACCCGCCCGACAGGTCGCCTCCGAGCTCCGCGCGTTCGCCGCCCGTGATGACCTTCGCGCCTTCGTCCTTACCGATCTCGATGTAGGACAGGATCTTCTCGAGCTGATCGTTGGACGCCTGGGCGCCGATCATCGTCTCGGTGTCCAGCGGGTCGCCCTGGCGGACGGCCTTCGTGCGGATCGCGGCCTGGGTGAGGAACTCGTCGTAGATGTCGGCCTGAATCAGGCTGCGCGACGGGCAGGTGCAGACCTCGCCCTGGTTGAGGGCGAACATCGTGAAGCCCTCGAGTGCCTTGTCCTGGTAGTCGTCCAGGCTGGCCATGACGTCGGAGAAGAAGATGTTGGGGCTCTTGCCGCCCAACTCCAGGGTGACCGGGATCAGGTTCTGGCTCGCGTACTGCATGATCAGGCGCCCGGTCGTGGTCTCACCAGTGAACGCGATCTTGGCGATCCGGTTACTGGAGGCCAGCGGCTTACCCGCCTCGACGCCAAAGCCGTTGATCACGTTGAGGACACCGGCCGGAAGCAGATCCCCGATCACCGACATCAGGTAGAGGATCGAGGCGGGCGTCTGCTCGGCGGGCTTGAGCACGATGCAGTTACCCGCGGCCAGCGCGGGGGCGAGCTTCCACACCGCCATCAGGATCGGGAAGTTCCAGGGGATGATCTGCCCGACCACGCCGAGCGGTTCGTGGAAGTGATAGGCGACGGTGTCGTCGTCGATCTGCGACAGCGAACCCTCCTGTGCGCGAATGGCTCCGGCGAAGTAGCGGAAGTGGTCGACGGCCAACGGGATGTCGGCGTTGAGGGTCTCGCGGATCGGCTTGCCGTTGTCCCAGGACTCCGCAAGGGCGATCGATTCGAGGTTCTCCTCGATGCGGTCGGCGATCTTGTTCAGGATGACCGAACGCTCGGCGGGTGACGTCTTGCCCCACGCGGGCGCCGCGGCGTGGGCGGCGTCCAACGCCTTCTCGATGTCGGACTCGTCGGATCGGGCGACCTCGCAGAACGTCTTGCCGGTCACCGGCGTCGGGTTCTCGAAGTAACGGCCTGCCGTGGGGGCTACCCACTCGCCGCCGAGGTAGTTGTCATAACGGGACTCGAAGGTCATCAACGAGCCTTCGGTACCGGGCCGCGCGTAAACAGTCATGGGCTTCCTCTTCTGCATCCGGTCGACATCCGCTTCTGGTGATTGAAGTATGTCGGTCGTCACTAAAGGTAGTCCTGAAGGGGTTGCATCACGGTTGCACGCACACGCGCGACGCTCGACTGGCGGCTAGCCCAACTCTAAGTCCAGCCCGGCGAGGTGTCCCCTGGCTTGAGCCCGAACGACGGGTTTGGCGCGTGCACTGTCATGCAGCAGTCGCCATCCATCGCGATCGTCGCGGCCCTCGGGGAGGTGGAGCCAGCGCCGGAGCAGCGCGACACTTCCGGTCGCCAGTACCGCGCCGCGCAGGCTCATGCTCAGTTCGGTTCGCAGCCGACCGATGGACGGGGACACCGACTGACCGAGCAGCGACCCGGCGTACCCGTCGAGGGCCGATGTCAGGTCACCCGCGGAAAGGGCATCGAACACGTCGGCGAGATCGCTCGAAATGGGGGCAGTGAAACGGTAGAGCCGCGAGGAGAGCAACTCGGCTCCGACTACCTTGCGCAGCCGAGACATCTCCGCGCGAATGGTGACGACGTCGAGGTGCTTGTCGTCCAACATCATGGCGAGGTGATCGGCGCTGAGGCCTTCGGGGTGTCTGCTCAAGAGGACCAGGATGTCTGCGTGCCTACCGGTGAGCCCGGTGCGGTGCAGGTGCCCCTGTGCGTCGGTGCTCTCCCAGTGGGGTCGGTCGGCGCCGAGTGCCGTCAGGTGAGGGGGTCCGACGCGTGGTTCGGTGCGGGGAGATTCGGTGTATCGCAGTAGGGCCAGATGGTTCTCGACGGCGACGACGGTGGCGCGAACCAGCGCCAGCGTCTGTGACGACGACACCTCGTCTCCCCCCGTGAGGTCGATCGCGCCGATCAGCGCTCCCGTCGTGGGGTCATGCACCGGGACAGCCGTGCAACTCCACGGCTGCACGATTCGGGAGAAGTGTTCGCTGCCGCGGATCTGCACCTCGGCGTCCAGGGCCAGTGCGGTGCCCGGCGCATTGGTCCCCGCACCGCGTTCACTCCAGTCGGCGCCCGGGACGAAGTTCATCGCCTCGGCCTTGCGGCAGGCCGAGGAGTCTCCTTCGACCCACAGCAGCGTGCCGTCCGCCGCGCTGATGGCGACCATGACGCCGGAGGACGTCGCATCCTCGACGAGCAGCTTGCGATTGACCGGCAGTGCCGAGGCCAACGGGTGCGCCGCCCGCATGCGAGCAACGCTCTGCGCCAGGTCTGAGGACCGGGCACCGCCGCGGTCGGGGTCCACGCCCCTAGCAAGGCTGCGCTGCCAGCTCTCGGCGACCACCCGCCGCAACGGAGTCGAGTCCAGATAGGTGGCGTCGACGTCACCGGCGACGAAGAGTTCGTGAACCGCGCGCACCTTGGCCGACGGGACGAGGGCCGAACCCCCGCTGCCCGACGTCCTGGATGTCCCGACGGTCGATCACGCTCCTCGCGACGCGCGTCGATGCCGCACGTGGCAGCCACGATGGTCCAACTCAACGGGCCGCGGACGTGGACTTTCGTCCGCGTCATTTCACCCCGCGGCCGTGCTCACCGAACTATTTACTGGCGCGGATGGCTTCGAACACGCCGGGGTCGAGGAGGGTAGAGGTGTCGCCCAGTTCGCGGCCTTCGGCGACGTCGCGCAGGAGACGGCGCATGATCTTGCCGCTGCGGGTCTTCGGCAGTTCCGGGACGACGTGGATCTCGCGGGGTCGCGCGATGGGGGAGATCTCGGTGGCGACCTGCTTGCGGAGCTCGTCGATCATCTGTTCCTGGGGGGTGTCGGCGTGATGGGCCTTGAGGATGACGAACGCGCAGATGGCCTGACCGGTGTGGGAGTCGGTCGCTCCGACCACCGCGGCCTCGGCAACGCCCGAGTGCCCGACGAGCGCGGATTCCACTTCGGCAGTGGAGATGCGGTGCCCCGAGATGTTCATCACGTCGTCGATGCGGCCCAGGACCCAGATCTCGCCGTCCTTGCCGTACCGGGCGCCGTCACCGGCGAAGTACCAGCCTTGTTCGGCGAACCGTGACCAGTAGGTCTCCTTGAATCGCTCCGGGTCGCCCCAGATACCGCGCAGCATCGACGGCCAGGGCTTGTCCAGGACCAGGTAGCCGTTGGCTTGTTCGCCGTGGTCGGTGCCAGGCTCGAGTTGGTTGCCGTCGTCGTCGACGATCTTGGCGGAGATCCCCGGCAGCGGTCGCATGGCCGAACCCGGCTTGCACGTCGTCACTCCCGGCAGCGGCGAGATCATCGCCGAGCCCGTCTCGGTCTGCCACCACGTGTCGACGATCGGCGTTTCGTCCGAACCGAAAGCCATGCGGTACCAGCGCCACGCCTCCGGGTTGATCGGCTCGCCCACCGAGCCGAGCAGTCGCAGACTGGACAAGTCGTGCTCGGCAGGGAGTTGCCTGCCCCATTTCATGAACGTGCGGACCAGGGTCGGCGCGGTGTAGTAAATCGTGACGCCGTACTTCTCGATCACCTGGAAGTGACGGTGTTCGTCAGGCGACGCCGGCGTGCCCTCGTAGACCACCTGCGTCACGCCGTTCGACAGCGGCCCGTACACGATGTAGGTGTGGCCGGTGATCCAGCCGATGTCGGCGGTGCACCAGAACACGTCGGTCTCCGGTTTGACGTCGAAGACGTTGTAGTGGGTGTACGACGACTGGGTGAGGTAGCCGCCCGTGGTGTGCATGATGCCCTTGGGCTTGCCCGTCGTTCCCGAGGTGTATAGCAGGAACAGCGGGTGTTCGGCGTCGAATGCTTCCGGCGTGTGGATGGTCGACGCGCTGTCCACCACCTGATGCCACCACAGGTCGCGGCCGTCGGTCCACTCGACGTCGATCCCGGTGCGGCGGACCACCAGAACGTGCTCGACGGTGCTTTCTTGGGTAGGGCTGGCCTCTCGTACTGCCTCGTCGACCGCTTCCTTGAGCGAGGCGGCCTGGCCGCGGCGGTACTGTCCGTCCGTGGTGATGACCAGCTTGGCCTCGGCATCCTCGATGCGAGCCCTCAACGCCGACGCCGAGTAGCCGGCGAACACCACGGAATGCATGGCGCCGAGCCGCGCGCAGGCCAACATGGCCACGATCGCCTCGGGCACCATCGGCATGTAGATGGCGACCCGGTCCCCGGCGACCAGCCCCAGTTCCGTCAGGGCGTTGGCGGCCTTGCACACCTCGTCCTTGAGTTCCGCATAGGTAATGGTGCGTTCGTCGTCGACGGGTTCACCCACCCAGTGGATGGCGACGCGATCTCCGTTGCCCGCCTCGACGTGCCGATCGACGCAGTTGTAGGCCACGTTCAATCGCCCGCCCACGAACCACTTGGCGAAGGGCGCCTCCGACCAGTCCAGGACGTCGGTGAACGGTGTCTCCCACGACAGCCGTCCGGCCTGCTCTCCCCAGAACGCCAACCGGTCCCGTTCGGCCTCGTCGTACAACGCGGCCGTGGCATTCGCTTCTTCGGCGAACGCGGCGGACGGCGGATAGGTGGACTGAACCTCGGTCTCGATCTCGGGCATGGACGTGAGCGTAGTCACGAGAAGTGCGACCGACGGTCCGTCTCACATCAGCGGCTGTAGAAGGCGCTCGTCGCGCGACGAGCGCGCGTATGGGCGGGTCCAACGGTCGGCGCACCCAGCGCCGAATCACCGCCGGGAGGCGTTAGCGTGTCCTCGTGGCCGCTCCCGATCCCCTCGCCCCGCTGGCGGAACTGCCAGGGGTGGCGGAGGCCGGCGAAGAGGCCCGCGAGGCGCTGGCCCTGGCCCATCGGCACAAGACGAACCGGCGGGGGTGGCCCGCGACGGCGGCCGAGTCGGCGATGCGGGCCGCCCGTGCATCGTCCGTACTCGACGGCGGGTCGCTGGTGATCAGTCTGGACGACGACCCCGACCCGGTACTCTCCGGAGCGCTACGCGTCGCCGAGGCACTCGAAGGTGGAGCGACGTCACTGGTGGGGGTGTGGCAGCGCGCGCCGCTACAGGCGATCGCTCGGCTGCATGCCCTGGCCGCCGCGGACCTGACCGACGACGACCGACTAGGTCGGCCCCGAGCGAACCCGGGGGTGGGCCGTCGTCTCGAAATGCTCGCCGACGTCGTGACGGGAACGCGTGTTCCCGCTCCGGTGTTGGCGGCGGTGGTGCACGGCGAGCTGCTCGTGCTCGAGCCCTTCGGCGTGGCTGATGGTGTGGTGGCGCGCGGCGTCTCGAGGTTGGCCACCATCGCCAGCGGGTTGGACACGCACGGTCTCGGCGTGCCGGAGCAGTTCTGGATGCAGAAGCCCGGCGATTACCGCGCGGCTGCACGCGGGTTCGAGTCGGGGACGCGGGAGGGGCTCGCCGCATGGCTCGTCAACAGCAGCCACGCGTTGAGGGCAGGTGCGCGGGAGGCAATCTCGATCGCCGAAGCGGCAGGAAGATGACGGTAAGCAACATGAAGCGGGCGACGTTCCGAATCTCATTCGGCTCGTCGCCCGCTAGCACGGAGCTCCGGTTACCAGGCGTGCTAGGTGGGCTGCGTGGGTGGCCTCGGCGTTCTTGCGTTGCGCTACCGCTGCTGACCCCACCCAAGGGGTCGTCGCTTGGCGTCCGCTGTTCGCAATTGCGCAGGCCCGCAACACTTCAGCCATTATCGCGGCTTGTGCTCCGCGTGGGTTCCGGGATCCGTGCTGGGATGCCTGACTCAGGAGGACGAACCTTCTCTTCTGATTCGCCCTTGGCCTCGCCCGGCTTCCGTGACTCCTTTGTACTCCGTGACCGCGGTCACATCAAGGGCCAATTCCGCCGAGTCGCCATATCGTTATTCGAGAACTTCAGCAACCGCGGCCCACGCACGCGTTGTACCGTCAGAACAAGAACCGGCGCAGCAACGAATAGCTCAGAGCGCCGGCCGCCAGCGCGCTGACGCCGACGGCGACCGATGTCGCGACGGCGGCGCTCGACGGAGCGCCGATGCGGTCCCGCAGCGACACCGGTCGGGAGAACGTCAAGACGGGCCAGTTACGGCCCGCGGCCTCCTTGCGCAGCGCCCGGTCGGGGTTGACCACGGTGGGGTGACCGACCGACTCGAGCATCGGCAGGTCGGTGATCGAGTCGGAGTACGCGTAACAATGCTCGAGGGCGTAGCACTCGCGGGCGGCGAGTTCGTGAATGGCCTCGACCTTGCCCTCCCCGTAGCAGTAGAAGGCCACCTCACCGGTGTACTTGCCGTCCTCGACGACCATTCGGGTGGCCATCGCATGCGTGGCGCCCAACGCGCGGGCGATCGGTGCGACGATCTCCTCACCGGACGCGGAGACCACGACGACGTCCCGGCCGCACAGCTTGTGGTCGGCGATGAGATTGGCGGCTTCGGCGAAGACCAGCGGATCGACGATGTCGTGCATCGTCTCTCCGACGATCGACTTCACCTGCTCGACGTTCCATCCCGTGCACATGGTGGTGAGGTACGACCGCATGCGATCCATCTGTTCGTGGTCGGCGCCCGACATCAGGAACAGGAACTGCGCGTAGGTGGATTTCAGCACGGCCTGGCGGTTGATCAGCCCCTGATCGAAGAAGGGTTTGCTGAAAGCGAGAGTGCTTGACTTGGCAATGATCGTCTTGTCAAGATCAAAGAACGCTGCGGTACGGACCGGCGGGTCCGTGGCGGGCATCGATCGCGGGTCTATCGCGTCCGCCGGGGCGGCGCCGAAAGCGGTCACGGTTTCCAGCATATCCGGCGGGCGTGTCGGTGGAGTCGTCGAGCTTCACGAAGTGGCAGCGTCAGCCACCTGTCCTTCGCTGTAACTTTCCAGGTCACCGCGCGATTTCATGGCGAATTCTCAGGGTGGCGATCACTTGCGCTGCCCCACATTTACGTGTGTATAGTGAGCATGACTCGGCTTATGCCGGGTGTGCATCAGCCCGACCCCCCGGGGCTGATACACGACGACCTCCGCCTCCTCCCCCCTGGCGGGGGTCGTCCCTTTTTAGCGGCAAGTACGTCAATGACCCTCTACGACGGCCGATGCCACCCTCGATGTTTGCGAGATTCGGCAGTCGACGCTATCCACAGACGTGACTTCGTCCACAATTCGACTCTTGAGCATGGCGGAGCGTCGGACCGCGGCCGCACAGTGGGGCCATGAGTGCGAACAGTGGCATCTTGTGTCTCGTCGTCGATCAGGCACTGCGTCCTGACGTCGACCGCATCGCCGCCGCCGCGGGGGTGCGGGTGGTTCACGCTGGCGAGCCGTCCAGTCTCAAGGTGTGGACGGCGGCGTCGGCCATCGTCCTGGACGTCGCCGGCGCCCGACGTTGCGCCGAACTCGGGTTGCCGCGACGCGACCGCGTGCTGGTGATCGGTCACGTCGAGCCGATTCCCGAGCATTGGCAGATCGCGGTTTCCGTTGGCGCACAACGCGTCCTGTCCCTACCCGCGGACGAGGCGGCACTGGTGTCGGAGCTGTCTGAGGCAGCTGAGTCGGTGAGGGACGAAGGCCGACGAGGGGCGGTGTTGGCGGTCATCGGAGGGTGCGGCGGGGCAGGCGCCACGGTGTTCGCGACGGCGCTCGCCCATACTGCGCCACGCGCCCTACTCGTGGACGTCGACCCGTGGAGCGGCGGAATCGACCTGACTCTAGGCAGTGAGCGAGAAGCCGGCCTGCGCTGGCCTGACCTCGCGCTCGGCAGCGGCCGAGTCGGCTATCCGGCGCTGACCGCGGCGCTGCCCTCGCGCCACGGCATCGCGGTGCTGTCAGCAGGTCAAACGGGTCACGAGATTGACGCTGCCGCGCTTGCCGCAGTGATCGACTGCGGCTGCCGCGGGGCCGCCACGGTCATCTGCGATCTTCCGCGTCGCGCCACCTCCGCAGTCGGCGCCGCACTTGACGCGGCAGATCTCGTCGTCCTCATAACCCCCGCCGACGTGCGGTCATGCGCCGCCGCCGCGTCGGTGGGGCAGTGGCTGGCCGAGATGAACCCTAACGTGGGCCTGGTCGTGAGAGGACCGGCCCCCGGCGGGCTGCGCTCAGCGGACGTGGCCCGCATTACGGGTTTGCCCCTGCTGGCAGCCATGCGGCCACAGCCGGGGCTTGCGGCCGAGCTCGAGCACGACGGGATGAGACCGCGGCGCCGCTCGTCGTTGATGTCCGGTGCCCGGCGGGTGCTCGAGGTACTGCGTCGGCAACCAGGCACGACCGACGAGCAGATGGTCGCATGAGCGCATCGCTGATCGAGCGGGTCAGGGAACGGCTGGCAACGGAGTCGGGTCCGCTGCGACCGAACGTCGTCGCTGAAGCGATCCGTGCGGAATCCTCCGGCATGCTCGGTGACGTCGACGTGTTGAGCAACCTCCGACTGCTCCAGACGGAGCTGACCGGCGCCGGCATCCTCGAACCGCTGCTGCGTGCCGAGGGCACGACCGACGTTCTGGTGTCGGCACCCGACTCGGTGTGGGTGGACGACGGCAGCGGCCTGCGTCGCACCGCCATCCGCTTCGACGATGAGGCGGCGGTACGCAGGTTGGCTCAGCGCCTTGCGTTGGCCGCGGGGCGCCGACTGGACGAGGCGCAGCCGTGGGTCGACGGCCAGCTCGTGGGATTGGGGGCAAGCGGATTCACCGTGCGACTCCACGCCGTCCTACCTCCCATCGCGCCGGCGGGCACCTGCCTGTCATTGCGTGTGTTACGGCCCGCCGCGCAGGATCTGGCGGCACTCGTCCTCGAGGGTGCGATCTCCTCCGAGGCCGTCGCCGTCGTGGGCGACGTGATCGCGGCCCGGGTGGCCTTCCTCGTCTCGGGCGGGACGGGCGCAGGTAAGACGACCTTGCTGTCGGCGATGTTGGGCGCCGTCGCGGGCGACGAACGCATCGTCTGCGTGGAGGACGCCCCCGAGCTCGCTCCTCGCCATCCCCACCTGGTCAGCCTGGTCGCCCGATACGCCAACGTCGAGGGCGTGGGCGAAGTGACGGTGCGAGACCTGGTCCGACAGGCCTTGCGGATGCGTCCCGACCGGATCGTGGTGGGTGAGGTGCGTGGCGGCGAAGTCGTCGACCTCCTCGCGGCACTCAACACCGGCCACGACGGTGGCGCTGGAACGGTCCATGCCAACAGCCCGGCAGAGGTGCCCGCGCGCCTCGAGGCGCTGGCGGCCGTAGGCGGGCTGGGTCGCTCCGCGCTGCACAGTCAGCTCGCCGCTGCCGTCCGCGTCGTCTTGCACGTCGGCAGGGACCGTGTCGGTGTCCGGCGTCTCGAGGAGGTCGCCGTGCTGTGCCGGGGCGACGACGGCTTGGTATCGGCGGCGACCGCGTGGCACGCCGATCGTGGATTCGACAGTGGCATGGAGCGGTTGACGAGCCTGCTGACGGCGCGGTGGCGGGCATGACGGGGGCGGCCTTGGCCTTGGCCCTGGCGCTGATCGTCGCTCCCGGGCAGTCGAGGGACCGGTTCGGCTCTCGACCGCCCACCCGGGCGCGACGGGCACCGGCGCTCGTGGCTTTTATCGCGGGCGCGGTCGCGATCGCGGTGCTCGCCCCGGTGACCGCGAGCGCGGCCGGCGCGGTGGTCGCGGCAACGATCGCACTGCGCCGCCGCGGTTCACGAAGGAGGACCCGACGCACCGAGGAGTCAGCGGCGCTGCAGGGAGCGCTGACCGTTCTGGTGGGCGAACTGCGGATTGGGGCGCATCCCGTCGTCGCCTTCGAATCCGCCGCCGACGAGGTCGACGGGACCGTTGCGCACTCACTGCGCGCGGTTGCGGCGCGAGCGCGGCTGGGCGCCGACGTCGCCGCTGGACTGCGTTCGGTGGCTGGGCATTCGACGGTACCGGGATATTGGGAACGGCTGTCCGCGAGTTGGCAGCTGGCTCAGACGCAGGGATTGGCGATCGTCGCGCTCGTCCGCGCGGCGCAGCGCGACATCGTCGCGCGGGAGCGATTCGCCTCCAGCGTGGCCGCCGGCATGGCAGGCGC
>JBBRTH010000099.1:0-10081 GCA_038244615.1 Mycobacteriales bacterium
ATCTCCGACGGGCTCAGCTGGCCGGGAATGACGTGGTAGGTCAGGATGCTGGTCAGCAACGGGGCGTCGGTCTTGAGCTTTTCGAGCGTGGCCGCGTCGATCTTCGCGAACGCGTCGTCAGTCGGTGCGATCACGGTGAACTCGCCGCCGTTGAGGGTGTCCACCAGGTTCACGCCGGGGTTGAGCTTGCCGGAGACGGCGGCGGTCAGGGTGGTGAGGAGCGGGTTGTTGGATGCCGCGGTCGCGACCGGGTCCATCGCCATGCCCGCCACCGAGCCGGCTCCTGTTGGCACCTTCTCGGCATATCCGGCGCAGCCCGTGCCGACGAGGTCGGCGGCCGGATCGGCGGCCGCGGTCGTGGCGGGCGCGCTCGACGCGGTGGCCGTCGCACTCGACGAGGCACTGCTGGAGGTCGAGGCCTCCGTGGAGGTACCACTCGAACACGCGGCGGTGCCCAGAATGGCGACTGCGGTCAGGCCTGCCGCCGCAAACGCCTTGCGGTGAGCTGAATTCATGACGTCATCACTCCAATGTGTATGAGACGGCGCGTGCCGCCGTCCTCGTGGGTTCATTCGCGGTGATGGCGGTCATGGATTGCCTGAGAAGCGGTACGTAATATTCGCGTCACATTCCAATCTTTGCGGTGGCGACCCTTCGTCTTCGCCGGCAACAAGCGGCACAATGGTTCGGTGACCTCTGATCGTCGGCGTGTCCTCGTACTGGGCAGCACCGGTTCCATCGGGACCCAGGCGCTCGAGGTCATCGCGGCCAACCCCGACAGGTTCGAGGTCGTCGGCCTGGCCGCGGGCGGCGGAGATCCCGATCTGCTGACCCGCCAACGCGCGCAGACCGGCGTCGCCAACGTCGCCGTGGCGTCGGCCGCCGCCGCCGAGCAAATTGGCGACGTCACCTACGTCGGTCCCGATGCCGCCACCCACCTGGTCGAGAACACCGAAGCCGACGTCGTGCTCAACGCCCTGGTCGGAGCGCTGGGACTGCGACCCACGCTCGCCGCTCTCGAATCGGGTGCCCGGCTCGCCCTGGCCAACAAGGAATCGCTGATCGCCGGTGGCCCGCTGGTGCTCAAGGCGGCCGAGCCGGGTCAAATCGTGCCCGTGGACTCCGAGCACTCCGCACTGGCGCAATGCCTGCGTGGCGGCGCCGCCGACGAGGTGGCCCGTTTGGTACTGACGGCATCGGGTGGCCCGTTCCGCGGGTGGACGGCCGCCGACCTGGAGGACGTCACCCCTGAGCAGGCAGGCGCTCATCCCACGTGGTCGATGGGCCCCATGAACACGCTGAACTCGGCGTCGCTGGTCAACAAGGGCCTCGAGCTGATCGAGACGCACCTCCTCTTCGGCATTGGCTACGACCGGATCGACGTCGTCGTCCACCCGCAGTCGATCGTGCACTCGATGGTGACCTTCTTCGACGGGTCCACGATCGCCCAGGCCAGTCCGCCCGACATGCGACTCCCCATCGCACTGGCGCTCGGTTGGCCGGCGCGCGTGCCCGGCGCGGCGCTGCCCTGCGATTTCACGACGGCCTCCACCTGGGACTTCGAGCCCCTGGACGACGAGGTCTTCCCGGCCGTGGCGCTGGCCCGTGAGGCGGGCAGCCGGGGTGGCTGCCTGACCGCGGTCTACAACGCCGCCAACGAGGAGGCAGCCGAGGCATTCATCGACGGGCGGATCCGTTTCCCTGCAATCGTCCGAATCGTCGCCGAGGTGCTGCGCGGTGCCGACCAGTGGTCGGGAGAACCGGCTACCGTGGACGACGTAATCGACGCGCAGGACTGGGCCAGAGACAGGGCCGGCGCTGCCGTGAAGAGGGCAACACGGGAGGTCGTAGAAACCAGATGATGTTCGTACTGGGCATTGTGCTGTTCGCGCTGGCCATTCTGGTGTCGGTGGCGCTGCACGAATGTGGGCACATGTGGATCGCGCGCGCCACGGGGATGAAGGTGCGTCGCTACTTCGTCGGGTTCGGACCCACGCTGTGGTCGACCATGCGCCCCAATAAGCTCGGCTACACCGAGTACGGCGTCAAGGCCGTCCCGCTGGGCGGTTTCTGCGACATCGCGGGCATGACCTCGGTCGAGGAACTCGCCCCCGACGACCGCCCGTATGCCATGTATCGCCAGCAGGTGTGGAAGCGCGTCGCGGTGCTCTTCGCAGGCCCCGGCATGAACTTCATCATCGGTCTGGTCCTCCTCTACGGCATCGCGGTCGTGTGGGGGCTGCCCAACCTGCATCCACCGACCACCGCCATCGTCGGCGAAACAGATTGTGTGTCACCAGAAGTCACCAAGGGCAAGCTCGGCGACTGCACCGGTCCAGGGCCGGCCGCGCTGGCGGGCATCAAGGCGGGCGACACGGTCGTGAAGGTCGGGAATACCGACGTGGCGAACTTCGACCAGATGGTCGCCGCGGTTCGCAAGCTCAACGCCCCGACGCCCTTCGTCGTCGAGCGCACCGAGAATGGCAGGACCACCGAGTTCACCACCACCGTCGACGTCACCCAGACCCAGCGCTGGACCAAGGACGGCAATGGAGCCCCCACCGGTGTCGGTGCCGTCGGGATCGCCGCCGCGCAGTTCGGTCCGACGCAGTACAACCCGCTCTCAGCGGTGCCTGCCACGTTCGCCTTCAGCGGTGACCTGGTGGTCGAACTCGGCAAGTCGCTGGCGAAGATCCCCACCAAGATCGGTGCTTTGTGGAATTCGATCGGTGGCGGCGAACGCGATCCGGAGACGCCGATCAGTGTCGTCGGCGCCAGCATCATCGGTGGCGACACGGTCGACGCCGGACTGTGGGTGGCATTCTGGTTCTTCCTGGCTCAGCTGAACTTCGTGCTGGGTGCGGTGAACCTGCTGCCACTGCTTCCCTTCGACGGCGGCCACATCGCGATTGCCGTGTACGAGAAGATCCGCAATATGATTCGTTCGGCGCGCGGCAAGGTCGCCGGTGCCCCGGTGAACTACCTCAAGCTGATGCCTGCGACCTACGTCGTGCTCGTCGTGGTCGGCGGCTACATGCTGTTGACCGTCACCGCTGACCTGGTCAACCCGATCAGGTTGTTCCAATAGATCTCCAGCAAGAACCAGGAAAGAAGTCACCATGACCGTCGGTTTGGGTTTGCCGGCACCGCCCCCGCCGACGCTCGCCCGGCGTCGCAAGACGCGCCAGCTCATGGTCCGCGACGTCGGCGTCGGGAGCGATTACCCGATCTCCGTGCAGTCGATGTGCACTACCAAGACTCACGACATCGACTCGACGCTGCAGCAGATCGCCGAGCTGACCGCGTCGGGCTGCGACATCGTGCGGGTCGCCTGTCCCCGGCCGGAGGACGCCGACGCGCTGGCCGTGATCGCCAGGAAGAGTCAGATCCCCGTGATCGCCGACATCCACTTCCAGCCGAAGTACATCTTCGCCGCCATCGACGCGGGATGTGCCGCCGTGCGTGTCAACCCGGGCAACATCAAGGAGTTCGACGGCCGCGTCAAGGAGGTCGCGAAGGCGGCTGGTGATGCGGGCATCCCGATCCGCATCGGCGTCAACGCAGGATCGCTCGACGCGCGGATGATGAAGAAGTACGGCAAGGCCACGCCCGAGGCATTGGTCGAGTCGGCACTGTGGGAAGCCTCGCTGTTCGAGGAACACGGCTTCGGCGACATCAAGATCAGCGTGAAGCACAACGACCCGGTGATCATGGTCGCCGCCTACGAGCAGCTCGCTGCCCAGTGCGACTACCCGCTGCACCTCGGCGTCACCGAAGCCGGTCCGGCGTTCCAGGGCACCATCAAGTCGGCGGTCGCCTTCGGAGCGTTGTTGTCGAAGGGTATCGGCGACACCATTCGGGTTTCGCTGTCGGCGCCGCCGGTCGAGGAGATCAAGGTCGGCAATCAGATCTTGGAGTCGCTCAATCTACGTCCGCGCGGGCTGGAGATCGTGTCGTGCCCGTCCTGCGGGCGGGCGCAGGTCGACGTCTACACGCTCGCCAACGAGGTCTCCGCGGGGCTCGAGGGGCTCGACGTGCCGCTTCGCGTCGCGGTCATGGGGTGTGTCGTCAACGGTCCGGGCGAGGCCCGCGAAGCCGACCTCGGCGTCGCCTCGGGCAATGGCAAGGGACAGATCTTCGTGCGCGGAGAAGTGATCAAGACGGTGCCGGAGCAGATGATCGTCGAGACGCTCATCGAAGAGGCGATGAAGATCGCCAGCCAAATGGAATCCGAGCGCGGCTCGAATGATGCCAGCGGTGCGCCGGTTGTGACCGTAAGCTGAGCATGACTCCGTGAGCGGGGTCACCGCCGCGTGGTTGTAGAAAGAACGCCGATGTCCGCTCCTCCACTGTTTCGTCTCGCCGACGAGCGACGCGTCACGGTGGTGCGTGATGCCGCCATGGTCCGTCGCGTCCTCGACGAGGATCCCGTGGGTTCCTGCATGGTGTCGTCGAGGGTGGCCGATCACGGTGTCGACCCGACGGCGATCGGCGGCGAGATGTGGACTCGACGCCGCCCCAGTGATTCGCTGTGCTTTGCTGGCGCGAATCTGATCCCGTTGCGCGGCGAGGTCGGCGATCTGACGGCCTTCGCGGACAAGGCGATGAGTACCGTTCGTCGGTGTTCGTCGTTGGTCGGCCGCGCCGAATTGGTCATGCCCATGTGGCAACGCCTCGAAACGGCCTGGGGTCCGGCACGTGACGTGCGGGATCAGCAGCCGTTGATGGCGCTCGCCAGTGCGCCGCAATGTCCGATCGATCCGGACGTGCGCCCGGTGCGGATCGAAGAACTCGACGCCTATCTGGTGGCGGCCGTGGACATGTTCATCGGGGAGGTGGGCGTCGATCCTCGAATCGGGGATGGCGGCCGCGGCTACCGACGTCGTGTCGCGGGTCTGATCGCCGCGGGCCGCGCCTGGGCGCGTTTCGAGCACGGCCAGGTGGTGTTCAAGGCGGAGGTCGGGTCGCAGTCGCCCGCGGTCGGCCAGATTCAGGGCGTCTGGGTGCATCCCGAGTGGCGGGGCAGGGGACTCGGCGCCGCAGGCACCGCAGCTCTCGCCCGTGCGGTGGTTCGCAGTGGCCGCACCGCGAGTCTCTACGTGAATGGCTACAACTCCGTCGCGCGCGCGACCTATGCACGGATCGGGTTCACCGAGGTGGGCACCTTCGCGACCGTGCTCCTCGACTGATCACGGCACATCCCCGGTCGCTTCGCTCTCCCCCGCAAGCGGGGGGACCCCCAGCGCCGGATCTGATCTCGGTGCCTCGGTGCGCCTCCGCGCGTTGCGGTCTCGACGCTTCTAACATCAGTCCCAATGGCATCAAAAACCTCGTCCGCATCACGAGTCACTGGGGTCCTGACGGTCCTCGCCGTGGTCGCGGCCGTCGGCGGGCTCAGCGCTTGTACTCCCAAGCCCGATGGTCCCGAGCCGGTGGCGACGGCGTTCTTCACCGCGCTCGCCAAGGGAGACACCGGCGCCGCCGCCGACCTCAGTGACAAGCCCACCGTCGCGAGAGCGGCTCTCAACGAGGCGTGGGCGGGTCTGCAGGCGACCAAGCTCGACGCGCAGATCCTCGGGTCGAAGTACGCCGAGGACACCGGCAGCATCGCCTACCGCTACACGTGGCACCTGCCCAAGCACCGCACCTGGACCTACGACGGTCAGCTCAACATGGTCCGCGAGGAGGGACGCTGGGAAGTCCGTTGGAGCGCAACGGGATTGAACCCGAACCTCGGCGAAAATCAGAGGTTTGCGTTGCGTGCCGACGCTCCGCCCCGCGCATCGGTGAACGAACGCGGTGGCAGCGACGTGCTGCGACCCGGCTTCCTGTACAGCTACGCGCTCGACGCGAAGGCCGCAGGCGGCGACCTCATGCCCACGGCCACCGCCGTCGCCGATACCCTGCGGCGCTTCGACCCGACCATGAATGCCCAGCGGCTCGCCGAGACGGCAAGTTCGTCGGCGAAGCCGCTCGACCTCATCACGCTGCGCCAAGCCGACCGCGATGCGGTGGCGCCCGCGATCGGCAGCCTGCCCGGCGTCGTCATCACCCCGCACGCTGAACTGCTGCCCACCGACGACCGCTTCGCGCCCGACATCATCAACCAGGTCAAGAAGTCGGTCGTCGACGAGCTCGACGGACAAGCGGGTTGGCGCGTCGTCAGCGTCAACCAGAACGGTGCCGACGTCGATGTGCTCGACGAAACCCCCGGTGCGCCTGCGCCTTCGGTGACCATCAGCCTCGATCGCGCCGTACAGAACGCTGCACAGGATGCGGTCGACATGGTCGGCCGCAAGGCCATGATCGTGGCGATTAAGCCCTCCACCGGCGAGATCCTGGCCGTCGCCCAGAACGCGGCCGCCAACGCGGACGGACCGGCGGCCACCACGGGTCTCTACCCGCCCGGCTCGACGTTCAAGATCATCACCGCGGGTGCGGCGATCGATCGCGACATGGCCACGCCCAACACGCTTCTCGCCTGCCCCGGTCACATCGACATCGGGCAGCGGACGATCCCCAATTACGGTGGGTTCGACCTCGGCACCGTGCCCATGTCGCGCGCGTTCGCGAACTCGTGCAACACGACGTTCGCCGAGTTGGCGAGTCGCATGCCGCCACGAGGTCTGACGACGGCCGCTGCGCAGTACGGCATCGGGACGGACTACGTCGTCGACGGCATTACGACGGTAACCGGGTCGGTGCCCCCGACGGTGAACCTGACCGAGCGGACCGAGGACGGCTTCGGTCAGGGTCGGGTCCTGGTCAGCCCGTTCGGCATGGCGCTGGCCGCCGCGACCGTCGCCGCCGGGAAGACGCCGGTGCCGCAGCTGATCGAGGGCAGGCACACCGAGGTGTCGGGCGACACCCCGACCATCACGCCGAAGATGATCGACGGTTTGCGACCGATGATGCAGCTGGTCGTGACGAACGGGACGGCCAAGGACCTCAACGGCAGCGGTGACGTCCGCGGCAAGACGGGTGAGGCCGAGTTCGAGGGTGGCTCACACGCTTGGTTTGCCGGCTACCGCGGTGACCTCGCCTTCGCGGCCCTGATCGTCGGCGGCGGCAGCTCGGAGTACGCCGTCCGGATGTGCAGGGACATGCTCAGCGGACTGCCCCCGGATTACCTGGCCTGAGTAGCCTGGTCCTGAGAAGGGACGGGCAGCTGTGACAACCATCAAGACCAGCATCAACTCGGGTATCGGCTCTGACACGGGCGGAGAAGCCCTCGTGCTTCGCATTTCCGACGCCGACCGCAACGGCACGTTGCGACGCCTGCACAACGCGGTGGCGCTTGGGCTCATCGACATCGACGAGTTCGAGGAGCGCTCGGCCGCGGTGTCGCAGGCCCGCCTGCACTCCGAACTCGCCGCGCTCGTCGAGGATCTGCCCGGTCCGGGTGCGATCGTCACAACGGCTACCGATCGGGTGGAGCTGCGTGGCGTACTGGGCTCGCTCAAGCGTCAGGGCGAATGGATCGTGCCCACCCGACTGTCGTTGTTGCGGCGGGTGGGTTCGATTGATCTCGACCTCACCCGGGCACGGTTCGCCGGGCCGATCGTGGTGATCGAACTCGACGTGAAGTTCGGGTCGGTGGACATCCGGCTGCCCGATGGCGCGAGTGCGTCGATCGACGACGTCGAGGTGGTCGTCGGCAGCGCTCGCGACCATCGCAAGGACGCTCCCGCGGAGGGTTCGCCGCACGTCATCCTGACCGGCCGCAGCGTGTGCGGTTCGATCGACATCCGTGGGCCGCGCAAGTCGTTGTTCGGCCGCGGCTAGCGGGTCGGTCTGCTCTTCGCGCGAGCGCTCATCCGACCCGCCCGCACGATGGTGGCCTCGGACCGCGCTGGGCCCTTGATGATCGGCGCCAGAAAGTGGACGTTCATGTCTGCGGTGCTGACGTCCTGATCCGGGCCGACGACGTTACTCGCCAACCGCCCCGCTGCGATGTCGATCAGGGTGGCCACCAGTCCGCCCTGCAGCGCACCCCGGATGTTGACCAGGTTCGGTCGGTTGTCCATCTCGATGACCATGCGCTCGGCGGACTCTTCGACGTCCCGCATGCCCACTTGGCGCAGCAGGTGTTCCTGTTCGGTCACCGCCTGACGGTAACACCATTACCGCAGTTCAAGAGCGCGCAGACTTCGATCACCGCGCGATAGCGGTTACGCTGGCATGATGCCCGTTCGCACCGCACTTCGACCCGGCGAGCTGTCCCCGACGCTGCCGGTGCCCAAGTCGATACCGCGCCCTGAGTACGTCTGGAAGTCATCCGTGAAGGAGGGCACCGAACCGTGGGTGCAGACTCCCGAGGTCATCGAGAGGATGCGCGTCGCCGGACGCATCGCGGCCAACGCGCTCGCCGAAGCGGGCAAGGCGGTGGCGCCAGGCGTCACGACCGACGAATTGGACGGGATCGCCCACGACTACATGGTCGATCACGGCGCCTACCCGTCGACCCTGGGTTACAAGGGCTTTCCCAAGTCGTGCTGCACCTCGCTCAACGAGGTCATCTGCCACGGCATCCCCGACTCGACCGTCGTGCAGGACGGCGACATCGTCAACATCGACGTGACCGCCTTCTTCGACGGGGTGCACGGCGACACCAACGCCACCTTCCTGGCAGGTGACGTCGCCGAGGAGCACCGACTGCTCGTCGAGCGCACCCATGAGGCGACGATGCGTGCAATCAAGGCCGTGAAGCCGGGCCGCCACCTGTCCGTCGTCGGCCGTGTCATCGAGGCCTATGCGAATCGGTTCGGCTACAAGGTCGTTCGTGACTTCACCGGTCACGGTATCGGCACCACGTTCCACAACGGTTTGGTGGTCCTGCACTACGACCAGCCCGCCATCGACACCGTGCTCGAGCCGGGCATGACGTTCACGATCGAGCCGATGATCAACCTCGGTGCGCTGGACTACGAGATCTGGAACGACGGCTGGACGGTCGCCACCACGGACAAGAGGTGGACCGCGCAGTCCGAGCACACACTGGTGGTCACCGACGACGGCGCCGAGATCCTCACGCTCGCAGAGTGAGCCGACCGGGCATGGACGTCCTTGCGCGACCAGACGCAAAGGTGCCTGACACGCCGGGTAAACGGGACCATTTGCGTCTGCTCGCGGGCAGAACGTGAGCGGCGCGCTGCTGGTCGCAGGCACCACCTCCGACGCAGGCAAGTCGATGATGGTCGCCGGTCTCTGTCGCCTGCTGGCGCGCACGGGTATCCGCGTCGCGCCGTTCAAGGCGCAGAACATGTCGAACAACTCGGCCGTCACGATCGAAGGCGGCGAAATCGGGCGAGCCCAGGCGATGCAGGCACGGGCGGCGGGTCTCGAGCCAAGCCTGCGGTTCAATCCCGTTCTGCTCAAGCCCGGCGGTGATCGGACCTCCCAGTTGGTGGTGATGGGCCAGGTCGCGGGCACGGTCGCGGCGGGCGACTACTTCCAGCACCGCGCCATGCTCGCCGAGGTGGTCAACGCTGAACTCGACTCGCTGAGAGGCGAATTCGATGCCGTCATCTGCGAGGGGGCGGGCTCGCCCGCCGAGATCAACCTGCGCGCCACCGACCTGGCCAACATGGGCCTGGCGCGGTCCGCCGATCTTCCCGTGATCCTGGTCGGGGACATCGACCGCGGCGGTCTACTGGCGCACCTCTTCGGGACCGTGGCCGTGCTCGAACCCGACGACCAGAAGCTCATCGCAGGCTTCGTGGTAAACAAGTTCCGCGGCGACCCGGCGCTGCTCGCGCCCGGTCTCGACCAGCTCGAACGGCTCACCGGGCGGCCCACATACGGCGTCATCCCCTACGACGACGGACTGTGGCTCGACGCGGAGGACTCGCTGTCGGTCCAAGCGCACCGGATGGTGGGTGTCCCGGGGCACGCACGAGGTGCGGACTCGCTGCGGGTCGCCGCAGTCCGCCTGCCACGCATCTCCAACTCCACCGACGTCGAGGCACTGGCATGCGAACCGGGCGTGCTCGTCCGATGGGTGAGCGACGCCGCCGACCTCGCCGACGCCGACGTCGTCGTCCTGCCTGGAAGCAAGGCGACGGTGTCTGATCTCGCCTGG
>JBBRTH010000100.1:0-9925 GCA_038244615.1 Mycobacteriales bacterium
ACCTGCTCCCGGTGCTCGAGAAGATCGCGCAGCGCGGCAAGCCGCTCCTGATCATCGGCGAGGACATCGAGGGCGAGGCGCTCGCGACCCTGGTCGTCAACAATATCCGCGGCACCTTCCGCTCGGTGGCCGTCAAGGCCCCCGGCTTCGGTGACCGACGCAAGGCGATGCTGCAGGACATGGCCATCCTCACCGGTGGTCAGGTCGTCAGCGAAGAGGTCGGCCTCTCCCTCGAGACCGCCGACGTCGCGCTGCTCGGCAAGGCCGACAAGGTCGTCATCACCAAGGACGAGACCACCCTCGTCGGTGGCGCAGGCGATGCCGACGCGATCGCGGGCCGGGTCTCGCAGATCCGTGCCGAGATCGAGAACAGCGATTCCGACTACGACCGCGAGAAGCTCCAGGAGCGCTTGGCCAAGCTGGCCGGCGGTGTTGCGGTGATCAAGGCCGGAGCTGCCACCGAGGTGGAGCTCAAGGAGCGCAAGCACCGCATCGAGGACGCCGTCCGCAACGCCAAGGCGGCCATCGAAGAGGGCATCGTCGCCGGTGGCGGCGTGGCGCTGCTGCAGGCCGCCCCGTCACTGGACGAGCTGAAGCTCGAGGGTGACGAGGCCACGGGTGCCAACATCGTCCGCGTGGCGCTGTCGGCTCCGCTGAAGCAGATCGCCTTCAACGGTGGCCTGGAGCCGGGTTTCGTCGCCGAGAAGGTGACAAACCTGCCCGCGGGTCACGGCCTCAACGCCGCGACCAACGTGTACGAGGACCTGCTCAAGGCCGGCGTCGCCGATCCGGTCAAGGTCACGCGTTCGGCGCTGCAGAACGCCGCGTCCATCGCGGCGCTGTTCCTCACCACCGAGGCCGTCGTCGCCGACAAGCCGGAGAAGGCGTCCGCTCCTGCGGGCGACCCGACCGGTGGCATGGGCGGCATGGACTTCTAAGTCCGGCGTACTACACGGAAGGGCCCGGTCTGCGTCAGCAGGCCGGGCTTTTTCGTACCCCACACCCCGAGAGTGGGCCCTGGGTACATGCACAGTCGGATTTTTGTCCACAGGGCACACGGTCGAGGGACGGTCAGCGGGTGTCCCCGTCGCCGGGGCGACCGACGATGCAGTCATGGACGACATGCTATTTCGGGGAAGCGACGCACTCGGGCGGGGCGCTGTGACGCGCCAGGATCTGCGTCGACGGCATCGCGCGATCTTTCGCGACGTGTATGTCGCCAACGACGTCGAGGTCACGGCCGTCACGAAGGCACGGGCTGCCTGGTTGGCGACGGGCGCGACGTTGGCGGGCTTGTCGGCCGCAGCGGTACTGGGCACCCGTTGGCTAGATGCGGAGAGACCGGCAGTGATCGTTCGAGCCGACCGACATGGACAACGTGGGCTCGTCGTGCATTCCTGGGCGCTCTCGCCCGGCGACGTGTGTTTGGTCGAGCACATGCACGTAACCACGCCTGCGCGAACGGCATTCGACATCGGCAGGACCCTGCCGCGTGGCGAAGCGATCCCGATCATGGATGCGTTGTTGAACGCGACGCGGCTGCGACGTGACGCCGTGCTGGCACTAGCCGATACGCGGGCGGGAACCCGCGGTGTCGAGCGGCTGCGTCGCACGCTCCACCTCGTCGACGGCGGCGCCGAATCTCCTCAAGAGACGCGGGTGCGCCTGCTGTTGGTGGCCGCCGGGCTACCGAAGCCAGAGACGCAGATCGAATTTCGCGACCTGCGCGTACGGGTCGACATGGGTTGGCGCGAATGGAAGGTTGCGGTCGAATACGACGGAGTTCAGCACTGGAGTGACGGCCGCCAGCGGGCCTGGGACATCGAGCGAATCGCGCTGTTGGAGGCAGCTGGTTGGGTCGTGGTCAGGGTGAGCGCCGCGATGCTCGGCCGCCCCAACGTGATCGTCGAGCGCGTGCGCGCCAAGCTGCGGGGGGCAGGTTGTCCGGTCTAACTGTCGAGCGTGGGTGCTGCGGACGAAATGCGACGGCCCGACGTCCGCGAGGCCCACGCTCGGCGGGCTTGTAGGTTCGACCCATGCCGCTACCCACTCCGTCGTCCAGCACCACCTCCGTCGTCACCGGCGCCTCCTCGGGTATCGGCGCCGACATCGCGCGTGAGCTGGCATCTCGCGGCCACGGAGTCACGCTGGTGGCCCGCCGAGAGGAGAAGCTGCGTGCGTTGGCCGACGAACTCGGCGACGCGGTCCGGGTCGAGGTGATCGCGTGCGACGTCGCCGATCCCGACGCCCGCGCCACACTGTTCGACGAAGTCCAGCGCCGCGGGCTGACCGTAGACGTCCTGGTGAACAATGCGGGCATCGGCACTCTCGGTGCGGTCGCGCACGCCAAGGTCGACGGCGAGATCGCCCAGGTGCGAGTCAACGTGGAGGCCGTCATCGACCTGACCACGCGTGCGGTGCAGCAGATGGTGCCCCGTGGTCGCGGTGCCATCCTCAACGTGGGCTCCGCCGCCGGGTTCCAGCCGTTCCCCGGGCAGGCGGGCTACGCCGCGACCAAGGCCTTCGTGATCAGCTACACCGAGGCGCTCCATGCCGAACTCGCGGGCACCGGTGTCACCGTCGCGACACTGAACCCGGGCCCCGTCCGTACCGAGTTCCTCAAGAGCGCAGGTATGGACGAGCGGATGTTCGCCGAGGCGTTCCCGAAGTTCATGTGGATGCCGTCACGCGACGTCGCGCGCATCGGCGTGGAAGCACTCGAACACGACCGCGGCACCGTCATCGCCGGGCTGCCGAGCCAGGTCAGCACTCGACTGTTCGGGCTCATCCCGAAGCGCGTGCTGTTGCCGCTGCTTGCCAAGCAACACCCGGCCCTACGTTCAGGAAGCTGACGACGGCCAGGCCCGCATCTTGCCCTCGACCTGCAGGTTCACCCCGTTGCACAGCGTGCAGATGGTGCGGTACCAGCCGACGGCGATGAGGAGTTCCATTCGCTGCTAGTCATCGAGTTTGTCGTCCAACGCCTTCCAGGTGCCGTGCTCGGTGTGGCCGCCAGTGCGGGATGCGCGGTGTCCGCCTCGCTCTACGGCGTGGCCAGCGGGGAAACCCGCGTCACGCCGGTGCGGCTTGACGGCCGCGGATCAGCCTGCCTGGTCGCGCCGAGGTCGGTATTCCATGTTCGGCGATCACCTCGCCGGCGACCACCGTCGCGACGTAGCCGTCGGCGGTCTGGTCCAGCCGTCGACCGCCTGCGGGCAGATCGTGGACGATGACGGGTTTGTGCAGCGTCAGCGCGGCGTGGTCGATGACGTTGAGATCCGCCTTGTAGCCGACCGCGATGCGGCCACGGTCGGACAGGCCCGCGACCCGGGCCGGCGCCGACGTCAGCTCACGGACCGCCTCGGCCACCGAGAGTCGGCCCGATGCGCGATCGCGCGCCCAGTGCGCCAGCATGTACGTGGGAAAACTTGCGTCGCAGATCATTCCGTAGTGTGCGCCGCCGTCGCCGAGGCCGAGGACGACGTCGTCGCGACGGATCAGCCCGGCCACCGTATCCAGTGAGCCGTCCCGGAAGTTGGCAAGGGTGATGAGCAGCATGGCGTGCCCGTCGTCGTCCAGCACGCGCTCATAGGCCTCCTCCAGCGGGCTGACGCCGCGGGCCCGAGCCCGCGACGCGATGCTCTCCGACCGGGCGGGTTCGTAGTTGGGCGGCTCGCCGAGCGGGAACATCCACTCCCAGGCTTGGGCGGCGAACATCAGCGGATGACCGTCGGCCGCCGGCTTGTCGGCCAGAATGCGCTCGCGCACTTCTGGTTTGCGCATCTCCGCGACGCGCTCGGCGAGGGGCAGGTGGGCCAGCTCGCGGTAGCTGGGGTAGAGGATGAACGGGTTGCCGCTGAGTTCGAGGCCGATGACCAACCCGATGGGCCGCGGAAAGATCTGAGCGGTGAATTGAGGGTCCGCCGCTCCGTTGTCTTGATTGGCCTTCTCGACGAGTTTGAGGCCGTCGGCGAAGAACGGATCACCGGCGTTGCCGATCGCCAGGGTAAACGTGACCGGTAGGCCGACGTCCTCCGCGACGGCGAACACCGTCTGCAGGGCGGGCCCGTAGTCGCCCGCGACGAGGTCGGGCACGAACTGGATCAGGCCGCCGCCGGCATCCTTGACGCCACGGGCGATCGCCTCGATCTCATCGCGTCCGGCATTGAAACTCGGTATCGGCTGGCCACTTTCACTCTTGTGCAGGGTCAACCGAGACGACGCGAAGCCGAGCGCGCCGACGTCAACGGCCTCGGCGGCGAGCTTGCGCATCTGGGACAGGTCCTCGGCGGTGGCGGCCTCGCGGTCGACGCCGCGTTGACCCATCACGTAGACCCGCAGCGGGGAGTGCGGCAGGAACGCGGCGACATCGATATCCCGTTGTCGCGACGACAGCGCATCGAGGAACTCCGGGAACGTCTCCCACGTCCATGGCAGGCCGTCGACCATGACCACACCGGGAATGTCCTCCACACCGGCCATCAGGTCGACAAGCGTTTCGTGGTCCTCGGCCCGGCACGGTGCGAAGCCGACGCCGCAGTTGCCCATCACCGCGGTCGTGACGCCGTGCGCCGACGACGGCGTCATGCGGTCCGACCAGATCGCCTGCCCGTCGTAGTGGGTGTGGAGGTCGACGAAGCCCGGGGTGACCAGCAACCCGGTCGCGTCGATCTCGCGGCTCGCCTCACCGTTGACCGCGCCGATCGCGGCGATCACCCCGTCGGACACCGCGACGTCACCGACGACGGGTTCACCGCCGAGCCCGTCGACGATCGTGCCGTTGCGAATGATGAGGTCGTAAGCCATGTAGTCGAATGTACGACCACGCGCTGCGTGCATGCCAGGATTGAGCACGTGATCGATCACTTTGGAATCGTCTGAAGCGACTACGAGAAGTCCAAGGAGTTCTACGACGGGGTGCTCGCGGTTCTGGGCTACACGCGACAGATGGACGTCGGCCCCGCCATCGGCTATGGACGTGACGGCAAGCCGGACTTCTGGATCGAGGACGGCACCGGCCAGCAGGTGACCGAGGGCATCCACTTCGCCTTCCAGGCCGCCGGCACCGACGAGGTCCTGGCGTTCTACGACGCCGCGCTCACCCTCGGTGCGGAGTCCCTGCACGCCCCACGCATCTGGCCCGAGTACCACCCCGGCTACTACGGTGCGTTCGTCCGCGACCCCGACGGGAACAACGTCGAAGCCGTCTTCCACGGAGCATCGCCGGCAAGCTAGCGGTTCGGTCGGCACGCGGCGCGGGGTCGCAGATCGCGGGGGAGCTCCCGCGGGCGGTCACCCGCTGGCCCTGATCTCGGCGGGCATCGGCATCACCCCAATGATCGGAATCCTGGAATACCTCGCGGGCAAGGCCCCTGACACACCTGTGCAGGTACTTCACGCTGACCGCAGCGATCACATTCACCCGCTACGGAATCGACAGGACACGCTGCTCACCCAGTTGCCGAACGGCACCTTCGACGTCTGGTGCGAAGACGGCCCGACCACCGAGCGAGCCGGCGTTCACCCCGGGTTTCTGACGCTGGACGGCCTGGAGTTTCCGGACGCGGCCCAGATCTACCTATGTGGGAACAACGGTTTCGTGCAGACGGTGCGCTCGCAGCTCGCCACCCGCGGGGTTCCGATCGAGCACGTGCATTGTGAACTGTTTGCACCGAACGAGTGGCTCGTGTAGTCGTCGTCGCACCGTTCGTGCAGGGTGCGTAGCACGCCCGCGCAGGCGGCGCGCTCGGCTGGTTCGATGCGGTCGAGAAACCGATTCAGCACGCGGCGACGGCGGGCGGTCACCTGACGGACCAGTTTGCGCCCCGGTGAAGTGAACTCGAAGGTGACGGCAGTGCGGTTCAAGGAATCGGTGCCGCGGACCATATCAGAGCTGTGCAGGCGATCGTGTTCGACGACGCGCTACCACGCGAGGAATCCGGGAAGTTGTTCAAGCGTCGTATTCGTGACACCTACTGGCAGAACTCCGAGACCAAGATGTGAGCCGTCGTCGCGTCGGTTGAGGTGCCTTGCGATCAATTGATCGCGTGGCCTTCTTTCGCAGGGTAGCGTCGCTCGGAATCCCATGAAACCTTCATCGATTCTCCTAATGTCTTGCGCGGCGCTGCTGGCTGCCTGCTCTTCGTCCTCCGACTCGGCCGGGACTGCGACCTCGAGCCCGACCCCGACCCCAATGTCGCTCTCGGACAACCGCGGTGGCATCCCGCCTGGCTACCCCCTCGACGTCGACGTGGTGGCGCCGCTGGTCATCAACACGATCGCCCCCGACCCGATACCGGTCACGGGGACGGACGGAAAAGTCCACGTGGCGTACGAACTCGAGGTGCTCAACTCCGGACCACGGCCTGCGGCGATCACGAAGGTGGAGACCCTGGCCAACGGGCCAGAGGTTGCTGTCGTCGCCACGGTCGGACAGCAGGAGACCGTGGCGCGGACCCTGCTGATCCCCAACCTGTTGCCCGGCCCCGTCACCGAGATTCCCGCGGGACGCACCGCGGTGCTGGTGCTCGACGACGTGTATGACACCCGAGACAAGGTCCCCACCGAGTTCACGCACCGGCTCACCGCCACGCTCGGTGCGCCGTTGCCGGAGTACCAGCCGGTCAGCGCCCAGTACCCGGACTCCGTCACTCAGATCGGTGGCGCGGTCCGCACCAGCGCGGCGTCGCCGATCGTGATCGGGCCGCCACTCGCCGGGGATGACTGGGTGGCCGTCAACGCGTGCTGCGTCCTCTCAACGCATCGTGGAGCCATGATTGGGGTGGGCGGCAGGGTGAACGGGAGCGAGCGCTACGCCATCGATTGGTTGCGCATTGACTTGACCAAGGACCCGGCGAAGAACCCCGTCACACACACCGGCGACGGAAAGCGCAACGAGGACTACTTCGCCTACGACGCTCCGGTGCTGGCCGTGGCCGACGGCACTGTGATGACGGTGGTGTCGGATCTGAAGGAGGCGACGCCGCAAGTCGTCACGCCCGACCAGGCCTTCGAACAACTCGGCGGAAACCACGTCATCATCGACATCGGCGGCGGCAACTTCGCCTTCTACGCCCACATGATCCCTGGCTCGACGTCAGTGAAGGTCGGCGACAAAGTCACTCGCGGCCAGGTCATCGGACGCCTCGGCAACTCGGGAAACACCACCGAGGCTCACCTGCACTTCCACGTGTCTCGAGGTCCGGTTCCGCTCTCCAGCGACAACGTGCCCTACGAGATCGACCGGTTTGCCCTGGCCGGCGTGGTCGACGGCGATCGCATCGTGGCCCAACCGAAGCCCAGTGAGCGCACGAACCAGTTGCCCCTCAACGGGAATATCATCAACTTCCCGGCCGCTCCATAACCTGCCGACGCCCGTCTCGAGTCGGGTACGGTCTCGCGCATAAAAGCTGTGAGTGCGCTGCGACCATGCTGGCTGACCCGCGGTGTGGTGGTGATCAGTGCGGCGGTCGTGCTGGCGGGTTGCGCCGCGGCCGCCCCGGGTCCTGAGAAGCGCACGACCACAGCGACATACGCCACCGCGCCCTGTCCCGTGCCCATGATTGTCGGCATCCCGGGGGTGGACCTGGGACCCGATGTCGTCTGTGGCTCCCTGACGGTTCCGGAGAATCGGGCGAAGCCCGACGGCCGGACGATCACACTCACCGTCGCCACGCTCAAGGCGCAATCGCCCGATCCCGCGCGGGAGCCGATGGTCTACCTCAACGGTGGGCCGGGCAGCACGATCCTGCCGCTCGGGGAAAAGCTGCGGGGGATGGCCATCAACCGGGACCGCGACGTGATCCTGGTCAGCCAGCGCGGCACTCTGCTTGCGGATCCACAGTTGACGTGCCCCGAGAGCGACGCGTGCGCCGCACAACCAGGCTGTGCCTGCGCCCATCCCGACCTCGAGAACGAGTTCGACACCACGGTCCAGAAGTTGGCGAAAGACCCCATGACCGTTGAGGTTCCGGCGACGCCGGACAGGGCGGCGCAGAACGTCGTCCTCGATGGCTACAATTGGTCAACGTCGCGGTCCTGGCGAGCATGGATGCCAGTCGCTATGTCGGCCTGCCTCAGATGATCCATGCGACGGCGGAGGGCGACGGCAGCGCTTTGGCCGAGGCGGTGGCGGACGGGGTGCCAAGCCCCGATCTGATGAGCGGTGGGTTGAAGTACGGCGTGGTGTGTGGGGAGTTTGCCCCGTTCACGACACAGGAAGCCATGGACGCTGCCGCCAAGCAGGCCATGCCCGGGTTCCCGGCCGACGTGTTGGCGGTCCTGCCACAGTTCGGCCGCCCGATGGACGAATGCGCGGCCTGGGACGTCAGTGCCGCCGACCCCCGAGTGAACGGGCCCGTCCACAGCGATCTGCCCGTCCTCGTGCTCGCCGGCACCTTCGACGCGATCACCCAGGCCAGTCTGGCCGACGGCGTCGCCGAAACACTGCCGAACAGCACCGTGGTGCGCTTCCCCGCGATCGGCCACGACGTGCACGAAGAATCAGAGCGCGGACGCATGGTGGTGGCCAGCTTCCTGAACGATCCGCAAAGCCCTGATGTGGGGTGCGTGGCGGGGATGCAGATACCGGAGTTCACTAGCTGACCGATCGAAATGTGCTTTGGCTCAGGGAGTTTTGGTGAATCCACGGGCGAACGTCCCCGACGATGGTCTTGATCGTGTCGACGACCGGCTTCGGCGAGTGCAGGTGGGTGCTTTCGTGGTTAGCCGGTGTGATCGGCTCGGCATGGGGAGCGGCGTGTGGTCACGTTGGACCGTTTGGTCAATGTGCTTGGCAGCTACGGGGTCCGCTTGTGCCACTGCCCGGTGCCGCGGGCAACGGAGTTGCGCAGTGTGGTGATGCACGCGCCTGCCCAGGATCGCGTGGTGTCGGGCGACGTCCTGCGCGCCGTCGGTGCCCGCTCGACCAAGGAGGCGATGCGGTGGGCAGCACAGGCACGCGCCGTCGCCGTCTTGATCCGCGGGGACGGAGAGACTCCGGCCACGAGTGATGGCGATGATGGTCGTCGACCCTGAGGTGTCGTGGAGTGAACTGGCCGCAATCGTGTACGGACTGGTGCTCGAAGGTCGCAGGGGCCATGCCAGGCCGCCTCGACGAATCCGCACCTTCGGAAACAAGTTGAGATGCAACCGATCACGATGACCGGATCATCGACGGAGCAGTAACGCAATCATGCAAGTGGCAGGGCATGCAATCGCACCGGGTAGCGTCGGCGCCATGGCTGACACCGACATCACGGCTGCCCGTGAGTTGCTGCGCGATTCGTTCACCCGGCTCATCGAGCACGCCGACGACCTTGCCGACGGCCTGACCGACGACGTCGCGTACCACCAGCCTGCGCCGGGGGCCAACACGATCACCTGGCTGCTGTGGCACAGCGCCCGGGTGCAGGATGCACAGCTCAGCCAGATCGCGGACACCGAACAGGTGTGGTTCCGCGGCGGCTGGGAAGGACGGTTCGATCTCGACCTTCCGGCGGGTTCGCACGGCTACGGCCACACGCCCGAGCAGGTCGCCAAGGTGCGTGCGCCCGCAGACCTGCTCGCGGGGTATTACCACGCCGTGCACGCAATGACGCTGGCCTATGTCGCCTCGGTCACCGCCGCCGATCTCGAAGCGATCGTGGACCGGCGCTGGACACCGCCTGTGACCGCGAGCGCCCGCATCGTCAGCATCGTCGACGACTGCGCGCAGCATCTCGGCCAGGCCGCCTACATCCGGGGCCTCGTCACCGAGGGATGACGGCCGCCTGTGGTTCTCGGTGGGCAATTCGGTGGTGGCCACCGATCGGCATCCTCGCCATGGTCGTCCTGGGTGTGGCGGTGGGTGACGGCTCGACGCCCCTCGACGACTGGTTCATCCAGTTCGGTGGTGCTCACCGGTCGTTGAGCATTCTGCTTCTCT
>JBBRTH010000101.1:0-9692 GCA_038244615.1 Mycobacteriales bacterium
GACCAGGCGCTGCACCGGGTTGATGCCCAGCACCTCCATGGCGTCGATCTCCTCCCGGATGGTGCGTGACCCCAAATCCGCGCACATCGCCGTTGCGCCCGCCCCGGCGACGATGAGAACCGTGACGAGCGGGCCGACCTGAGTGACGGCACCGAACGCGGCACCCGCCCCCGACAAGTCGGCCGCACCCAGTTCTCGCAGAAGGATGTTGAGGATGAAGCTCACCAACACCGTGAAGGGGATCGCGACCAACAACGTCGGCACCAGCGAGACCCGTGCTACGAACCAGCACTGCTCCAGGAACTCCCGCCACTGAAACGGCCGCACGAAGATGAACTTGAACGCATCCACACCCATCGAGAACAAGCCGCCGACGGCCTGCATCGGCCCGGCGAATCCCTTGGGCAGGGAGATGCCCGGCGACCATCGTTCGGGTCCCTTAACCGCCATTGGTCCCAGGTCCTTCCAGAATCGTCACGACTGGCCCTGCAGTCGGACCCTCGATGTGGAGCGCCAGTGCAATCCGGGCACCGCCGACGTGATTGACGGCCTCACCACAGAGTTCTTGGAACAACTCGACGCACTTTGCCACACCACTGGCACCCGGCGGGTGTCCTTTGGCCTTTAAAACTCCACTGAGATTTTCGGGCAACGAACTGCCGATGAAGGCCACTTCCCTTCCACAGCCGACGCCCGACGGTACGAGCCGCGCCGTCGGGAAGGCGTGGCCGGTCGCGCGCGCGGAAGCCCGGCCGGTAGTGGCATCCGAATCATGTTGGCGCATTCCGGTTTTCGCCCACGCGAAATCCTCGACGGCGACGACGAGAGCTGTGGCACAGTCACTTTGGGGAGCGAGCTCAGCCAGGGTCCGCTCGACGGTGATGTCGAATCGCGAGCGCGCCGGAGGATTGTCGACTCCGCGGCAAAGGTTCGTCACAGCGACCGTGGAGATGTGCTCGCGAGGGGCACGCGCGGCAAAGAGTGGCCGATGGGCAACAGGATCTCCGCGATACCTAGGTGACCGCGCCGGCGGTCTTCAGCTCGATGATGCGATCCCAGTCGAGTCCGAGTTCGACCAGCACCTCGTCGGTCTGCTCGGCAAAGGCCGGCGCGCCACCGGTGTGCGGAGCCGTGACGTCGAACTGCACGGGATTGGCAACGAGGTCCAGGTCGCCGGCGCGCACGATGTATTCGTTGGCAAGAACCTGAGCGTCGTCGGCGGCCTGCAACGTGTCCTGCACGGGGGCCCACGGTCCCGCCAGGGTGGCGAAGCGTTCGCTCCACTGCGGGAGAGGACGGGTGGCGATGACCTCGCGGAGGATTTCGACGGCTTCGGCGGTGTGTTCGGCGATCGATTCGGCCGTCGCGAACCGCGGGTCGTCGACCAGGTCCTCACGGTCGATGTGTCGGCACACGTCGGCCCAGAACTTTCCTGGCTGCATCATCACCAGGGAGATGTAGCGGTTGTCCTCCGTCTCGTACACGCCGACCAGCGGATTGATCGGCGAGCCGTGCACGCCGGGCGTCGGTGCCACCATCAACTGGTTGAGATGCGAGGTCAAGGCGATGGTGTGACCCATCGCCCACAGCCCGCTACCCAGCAGGGAGACGTCCACCGTCGACGGCTCGCCGGTACGCTCGCGCTTGAGTAGGGCTGCGGCGATCCCGCCCGCGAGGTTGGTGCCGGAGATGGTGTCGCCGTAGGCCGGACCGGGCGGGCCGATCATTCCCTCGGTACCCGGCGGCGTGATGGAGGCGGCGGTACCGGCCCGGCACCAGAAGGCGGTCATGTCGTAGCCGCCCTTCGTTGCCTCGATCCCACGAGGGCCCAGCGCACTCCCCCTGGCGTAGATGATCTTCGGGTTGACCGCGCGAATGTCCTCGACGTCCATCCCGAACTTCTGGCGATGCCCCGGCAGGAAGCTCGTCAGGAAGACGTCGGCCCGCCGGGCGAGTTCGAGGAGGACCTCGCGGCCCTCCGGCTTCGAGATGTCGAGACCGATGCTGCGCTTGCCGCGGTTGGCGTGCTCGATGTTGGGGTTCGGGTCGCCCTCCACCCGCAGCGGCCCGGTCTGACGCAGCCCGCGCTGCGGGTCACCGGTGACGGCGTGCTCGACCTTGATGACGTCGGCACCCCACTCGGCGAGCACTGCGCCCGCCGACGGCACGAAGCCGTACATCGCGACCTCGAGAACACGGATGCCGTCCAGCGGCCCGGCTGATGTCCGATCGAGCGGCCCGCTCATGCGCCCGCTCCGGTAACCACCGTTACGAAGGTCTTGTGCTCCTGGAATTCCTCGAGCCCGGCGACACCCATTTCCCGGCCGATACCGGACTGCTTGTAGCCGCCGAACGGGCTTTCTGCCCCGAAGTAGTTGCCGCCGTTGATACTCAGGGAGCCGGCGCGGATCCGGCGGGCCATGGCCAGTGCGCGGTCTGCGTCGCCGAAGACACCACCGGCCAGGCCGTAGATCTCTTCCTGCGCGATCTCGCTGTCGGGATCGACATCGGTCAGCAGTGTCGGCGCATAGAAGAAGCCCGGGTCGAGCTTCTCGCCGCCGGCGACCAGGGTGGCTCCGTCCGCGATAACGCGCTGGACCATGCCGTGCACCTTGTCCCGTTGCTGCTCGCTGATCAGCGGGCCCATGTAGGTCTTCGGATCGCCGGGGTCGCCGTGGCGTCCGTGGGCCAGGTTGCCCGCCACCTGTTTGACGATCCCGTCCTTCTGGCTGTTGGGTACCAGCGGTCGCGTCGTGAGGGCGCAGCCCTGTCCGGCGTGCGTGGCGATGGTGAACGCCGCCATCATCGCGCAGGTGCCGATGGCTTCGTCATCCAAGTCGTCGAGCATGAGGATCGGATCGTCGAGCTGGGGGCCGGCGAGTAGCGCGGGCGTCGCGCCCACTTCAGCGGTGGTCAGTGCGCCCAGCTCGTCAGGATGCTCGACGAGCGCCGCGTGCAGTTGCTCGAGGCAGTGCACCCGGAACTCGACGTCGGTGGCCCAGTTGGTGGTGTCGAATGCGCGCCGGGCGGCGGCAATGGCGGCCTGCGCATCCTCGACCGTCGCGTTCGGGGCGTGTCCGAGCACCTCTCCGGTCGCGGGATTCAGGGAGGCGAAGGTCCATTCGGTCTCGATGAGCTGGCCGTCGATCAGCATCCGCCGATTGGCGTTCGACCGAGGTGCTCGCGCACTCGAATCTGCGTGCCCGGCAGTAACGATCGTCGGTGTCTGGCCCATCGTCCTCCTCAGTGTGATGGAAATTTCATTCTCATCATTGGCAAATCATACATTCGCCCGATGAGAACACAACAGAGCGTAGATTACCTAGTCAACGGGCTGGGCGGCCTGCGGCGAGCACTGTTCCGGACGAGCCGATCGGCTAGTTGTCTTGCAGGGTTGCCCGATCCGAGAGTACAGTTCTCATAATCGGAAGTAGTGTTCTTAACGCTTCTAACGACGCCCCTGGAGGCCTAGCAGGAAGATCGCCGTCGTCACCGGAGGCGGTTCGGGCATCGGCCGGGCGATCGTCAATCGCCTGCGGGCCGACGGCCTCAACGTGGCCGTGCTCGACCTCACCGCGTCGGACGAGGAGCACGCCTACACCGCCGACGTCACGGATCGCGCGCAGATCGACGAAGCCCTGTCAGGAATTCGCGCCCAGCTCGGGCCGGTGTCGATCCTCGTGAATGCCGCAGGCCTCGACAGCTTCAAGAAGTTCCAAGACGTTTCCTTCGAGCGCTGGCAGGGCGTGATCGACGTCAACCTCAACGTATTCCACTGTATCCAGGCGGTGCTGCCCGACATGCTCGAGGCGGGCTGGGGCCGAATCGTCAACATCTCGTCGTCCAGCACTCACTCGGGCGCGCCCTACATGGCGCCGTACGTCGCGGCGAAGTCCGCCGTGAACGGGCTGACCAAGACCTTGGCGTTGGAGTACGGGCCCAGCGGTATCACCGTGAACGCCGTGCCACCCGGCTTCATCGACACCCCGATGCTGCGAGCTGCCGCCGACAAGGGCTTCCTCGGCGACATCGAGCAGATCATCAAGGCGACCCCGGTGCGCCGCACCGGAAAGCCCGAAGACATCGCTGCCGCATGCGCCTTCCTCATCTCCGAGCAGGCCGGGTACATCACCGGCCAGATTCTCGGCGTCAACGGCGGCCGCAACACCTAGTGACGGACCAAGCAGACGAGAGGACGAACCATGGGACGCGTCGAGGGCAAAGTCGCATTCATCACGGGCGCCGCGCGGGGGCAGGGTCGCAGCCACACGATCCGGCTGGCGGAGGAAGGTGCGGACATCATCGCCGTCGACATCTGCCATGAGGTCGACACCATCGGCTATGCCCTCTCGCGCCCCGAGGATCTCGAGGAGACCGCGCAGTTCGTCGAGAAGACGGGACAGCGGTGCTTCACCGCGCAGGCCGACGTCCGCGAGGCGAGCCAGTTGCGACAGGCTTTGGACAACGGCCTCAAGGAGTTCGGCAAGGTCGACATCGTCGTCGCTCAGGCCGGTATCGCCGGCATGAAGGGCACCCCGCCGATGCAGGCCTGGATCGACGTCATCAACACCAACCTGATCGGCACCATCAACGCCATCCAGGTCGCGCTTCCGCACCTCAAGGAGGGTGCGTCGATCATCGCGACGGGGTCGACCGCCACACTGATGGACACCAGCACGAAGGACAACCCCGGAAACGATCCCGGCGGCATGGCGTACGTGCACTCCAAGCGGGCGCTGTCCAACTTCGTCCACGATCTGGCCACCGAGCTGTCACCGCGGGGAATTCGGGCCAACGTCGTGCACCCCACCAACTGCAACACGCCGATGCTGCAGAGCGATCCGATGTATCAGTCGTTCCGGCCCGATCTCGAGCACCCGACGCGGGCCGACGCGGGCCGACGCCGAGCCGGTATTCTACGTGCAGCAGGCGATGAAGGTGCCGTTCATCGAACCTGAGGACATCAGCAACGCCGTGCTGTGGCTGGTCTCGGACGAGTCACGCTTCGTCACCGGCGCGCAGCTGCGCATCGACGCGGGCGGCTACCTCAAGTGGTACGACTACCACAACTGACGCCGACACTCACGGGCCTTTGAATCGGAAGGAGCTGCGATAGTGAAGGTTTCGGTCGACGGGCAGCGCTGCCAGGGCCACACCCTGTGCTCGATGATTGCGCCCGACTCGTTCGAACTCGATGACGTCGACGGCCACGCGTCGCCGGTGTCCGAGATGGTTCCCGCCGACCAGGAAGACCGGGTCGCCGAAGCCGCCCACTCATGTCCAGAGCAGGCCATCGTCATCGAATGACGTTGCGATTCAACGCCGTACGATCTCCCAAGGAGACGCCGCCGTGAGCATCGACGACGTCGCATACGACGACGACCGCAAGAAGAACAACCTCCACTTCGACCGGCACACGCCCGAGTACCGGGAGCAGTTCCAGGACATCACCGAGGCGATGCACGCCACGTGCCCGCTGGCGTGGACCGACGTCTACGACGGCCATTGGGTGGCCGCGGGCAGCAACGAGGTGTTCGAACTCGCGCGGTCTCGTGATCTCCTGCCCGCGTCGTTCACGCCGGGAAAGCGCTTCGGACTCGGTCTCGACGAGACGCTGGAGAACCTTCAGCGCACCTGCAACGCGCAGGAGTTGGCCCGCCCGATCACCGAACGCAAGGAATCCGCCGTCATCGACTGGTGACACCCTCCCCTATTGCCGTTTGGGTCCGTTCACCGGCGGTAACCGCCGCTCGCAGCACGCAAGCCGAAGGCTGATTCGTCCTACTCGAGCAAGACACGAATCGCCGTGACTGCGGCGATACCCGCCGCGGCCAGGTCGAGGGCGCAACCGGCTGCGCGTTGTCGCGCGAAGTCGGCCGCACCTAGCGTGTCGGCCAGGACGGACTCAGACTTAGAAAGTCGCACCAATTCTTCTCCGTACGTTGGGGTTTGGTCGTGGCGGGTAACTGAACCCAGAACTCGCGCCGCTGAGTTGTACCCCCCGGCCTCCGTCAGGGTTGGCACCAGGTTGCGCAGTGTGGTCAGCAGATGCGACCACGATCCCACTTCGACCCAACGCTCGATTACGTCGGCATACAGCTCAAGCGCAGAGCGCGCCGATGCATGGCGCGACTGCAGTGAGATCGCCGACACTCGCGCCACACCACCGACGTAGTGACTGCCTGCCGCGTCGGCCAGTTCGATGGCCCGGGTGAACGCCGCCAACGCCGTTCCGGGATCGTCGTCGAGCAGTACTTCGCCGTGCAAATACGCCAACCAGCTCTGCTGGGTATTACTGAGCGCGGCCCCGGCGAATCTGTCGTCGATCTCGTCGAGATGCTTGCGAGCCGCGGCTTTCTGACCCCCATAGGCCAGGGACATGCAAGTACCGACGTGCCCGATCAGCTCGTAATAGGTCACGCCGGCTCGCAGGCCAACCGCCGCCAACTCTGACCACCAAGTGTGGGCCTGTTCAAGTTCGCCCAAGAACAGGCACGAGTCGCCGAGTGCTTCCAATGCGCGACAACGTGTCTGGTCGTCGGCGGCATCAGAAAGTGCACTATGCGCCCACTCCTGCGCGGACTCAAGTTGCTCAGCGATCACGGACTGGTACGCCAGCGACGAATCGACCGCTGCGCGCAGATCTGGACGACCATGAATCAGCGGTGTCAGCTCCGCGGCCCAGCCGAGAAGCTCGGTCTGAAGTCTCGAAACCCCAAACCGGTGCAGCGACATCGACATCCGCACGGCAGCTTCGACATCGACGCGCCGGGCGCAGTGATGCGCCAGGCGGAGCTCGTCACTGATTTCCACAAGCCGGTCATGGGCGGTGGGTTCGTCAGGTGTTTCGAGGGCATCCGACGCGTTCGCAGAAGCCTCTGAGAAGTACTCCATATGCCGGCGCTCGGTGCCCGGCGATGCGGTGCCGACAACCGAACGCACCGTCTGGAGCATCCGGTAATACGTTCTTCCGCTGCGTATCTCAACACTGAGTAGAGAACTGCGCGCAAGTTGGTCGATTACCTCCGGCGAGACCTGCAGCACTGCCTGCGCGTCACTCAAGCCTACGGGGCCGGCGAAGACTGTCCACTGTGCCAACGCTTCCCTTGCACGATCGGAAAGCAAACGCTCAGACCATTCGATTGCCGCCCGCAGCGTCCGGTGCCGCGGCTCGCCGCCGCGGCGGGACAAGCGTCCCAATGATGTTGGCAGTATCAACGATGCGTCGATCTGTTCGCGTACGTCGACGATACCCAGCGTCGCGACGTGTGCTGCGGCCAACTCGATGGCCAACGGAAGCCCATCGAGCCGACGCACGATCGCGGAAACCGTGTCGTCGTCGGCCGCGGTCACCGCACCGGGCCGGGCCGCATCTGCTCGTCGGCGGAAGAACTGTTGGCCAGGTGAATCCGGCTGCGAGCAGTCCAGTGGTTGAAGCGGCCAGGCGTGTTCAACGGGCATGCCAAGCAGTTCCCGACTGGTGGCCACGACCCGCAGTGTTGACCGCTCACGTCCGAGGAGGGCGTCAATCACCTCACACACAGCGCCCAAGACGTGCTCGCAATTGTCCAACAGCACAATCAGATCCATGGACCTTGCGCGTTTCAACAAGGTGAGGGCAGAGCTCCCGTCACGGGTCAATCCAAGCGCGGTGACCACGGCGTCGGGCACCCCAGCGGCATCGTTGACGGCGGCCAATTCGACGATGCGCAGGCCGCCGTAGTGGGCGGGGCCGCGGAGCTGAGTGAACTCGCGGGCCAGGGCGGTCTTGCCGACGCCGCCGGGCCCGACGATGGTGACCAGAGGTTGTCGGTCGATGATCGCGGCCAACGCGGCGAGATCGTGGTCACGGCCCAGCAGTCCCTCGCCGGGCGGTGCAAGCGTCGACGCTGCCGACATCGGGATGCGCGCATCGAAGACAGCACTCTGAGCCTGCCGCAATCGCGCGGACGGTTCGAGCCCGACAGCGGATAACTCGTCGTAGGCCCGGCGAAAGGCCGCAAGCGCGTCAGCGGTGCGACCGTTGGCACTCAGCGCACGGATCACCGTCGCCCACGCACACTCGTCTAGTGGAAACTCCGCGAGCAGCTCCTCCGCTTCTACGATGGCGAGGACGAATTCATCGGACCGCAGGAACGCGTCCGCAAGCTGTTGGCGCGCACCGACCTTGAGTTGCTCGAGTGCGCGGGCCCGGGCGCAAACGGCCTTGAGGTCGGCCAACTCGCCGAAGGCACCACCGCGCCAGAGACCGATAGCCGACCTCAACGCGACGACACAGGCTGCGGGCGCGAGCAGCTTGGCCGAGGCGACCTGTCGTTCGAATTCAGTGGAGTCCAGGCAAATTCCTTTGGTGCGCAGGCACAATCCACCTTGGCTTGCCACGATAGACGTTCCCATGACGGAACGGAGTCGGGACACGTAACTGCGCAGTGTTTTGGCCGCGGTTGGTGGCGGATCGACTCCCCATAGGGCGTCGACCAGCATGTCGGTGCTGACATGCTGGTCAGGATGTGCCGCCAGCGCCGCCAGCACCGCGCGCTGGTTCGGGCTGGTCGGGGTGACGTCCGCACCGTCGACGAACACCTCGATGGGTCCCAGGACCCGCACGTCCATGGGCAAACAATAGGCGCCGCCCAGTGATCCGGGCACGCAACGGACGCCGCAATCGCGCCGCATCCACTTTGCAACCCCTCAAGCGCACCCTGGTTCCAGCAGCAGCCGAGCGTACGGAAGGTGACCGTCATGGAGTTCCCGATTCAGCAGCCCGGGGTGAACTATCTCACCGAGGGCGGGCAAGAAACCGAGATCATGTACAAGTACGGGTTCGACTTACCGCACTTTGCGATGTTCCCGTTGCTCGACAACCCGCGAGCCATGAGCGAGCTGCGCGGGATGTACGGGCGCTATCTCGATACCGCCGCCCGCCACGGATTCGGTGTGGTCATGGGCGGGCTCGATTACCGGGCCAGTCCGGACTGGGGATCTTTGCTCGGCTACTCCCGGGAGTCGTTGGCTGAGGCGCAGTTGGGAGCAATCGATTTCCTGCGCGATGTCGCGCTGCCCTACGTGGGGGACCTACCGGGCGTCATGTACGCCGGCATCGTCGGCCCGCGCGGCGACGCTTACGAAGCGAACCGGACGATCACCGCAGACGAGGCCGAGGAGTATCACGGCGAACAGCTCGCCAACCTTTCACTCGCTGGCGTCCACCTCGTGGAAGCCATGACGTTCAACGGTGTGCCCGAGGTCATCGGGTTGTCGCGTGCCGCGGCACGCGTCGGCCTTCCGCTCTCGGTGTCCTTCACGCTGGATCACCAGACCCGTCGGCTTTCCTCGGGGCCGACTCTGAAGGATGCAATCGAGAGCGTCGACGAGCTTGCGGGTGAGGACCGGCCCGCGTTCTATGGAATCAACTGCTCGCACCCGTTGGAATTCATGCCTGCGATCGAACCAGGTACGTGGTTCGACCGAGTACGTTGCCTGCGTCCGAATGCCGCATTGATGGACAAGATCTCGTTGTGCAGCCTTGGTCACCTCGAGGTGGGCGACCCGGCCGTCCTGGGTGAGCTCGTGGGCGGCATCGCGTCCCAGTACCCGCACATCGACATGTGGGGCGGCTGCTGCGGCACATGGGACACCCACCTCGAACAGATCGCCCGCAGCGTAGCCTCGGCGCGTGCTGGCGGGGCCGC
>JBBRTH010000102.1:0-9611 GCA_038244615.1 Mycobacteriales bacterium
CCAGGCCGGGGTATTGAGCACGAACAGCCGGCGATCGGCGAGCACGTCGCGCGCGTGGGCCAGCGTCGCGGTGACCGTAAAGTTGGTCAGGTCGGTGCCCTCCACCTCGGCGGCACGACGAATCAGTGCGTCCTGCTCGGAGGTAAGGCGCACCGCGAAACGCTCCGTCTTGGCCATACTCACCATTGTGTGCCTGATAGGCCCACAAATCAACACTGGTAACGCGGGAAGTTAGTCATGCCCATCGCTGCCAAGGGTAAGGCAGTCGGTCGCCGTGAGCAGTGGCCCGCAACGACGGGGAAGGTGGGGACCGCCTGCATCTTGAATCCGCCACAAGCTGCCCTGCCGACGGCGCCCTTCAGGGCTTACTGTCGATCCGACACACTAGGCGGAGCTAAACGGCAAGGTGAAGACACGATGAACGAATTGATAGCACCGACGGCTGGAACTTCTTGATGTGCGTCTACCGACCCGGGGAAAAGACCCTGAGCCACGAATACAAACTTCCGGCAGTGGAGATTGCGCAATGACTGGATCTTCGACCCCTGCTGTGGCGGAGGGATATCCAGAGTTCGCTTCGCCAGCGGATTTCGGTGTCACCGATTACGCCTACAAGGTCTCAGAGACGGATTTCAACATCAAGCGCAGCCTCGCCAAAGCTGCGGTGAACGAATGGGCCCATCAGGGCGACGTAAGCACCGTCGCGACGCAGCAGGTGATCCGCGAAAACCAGGATGTCATCTATTCCAGCGCGGTGGTCGATGTCAGCGACGGCGCCACGATTTCCGTTCCTGCCGGGCAGACGTACCACATCATCGAGATCATCGACATGCAGAACTACATCGTCGATGTTCTGTATTCAGGCGAGAGCGTCACGATCGCACCGGAGAACACGACATATGGACATTACGTCTATTTGAATATGCGGATCCGAAAGTACCCGGAGGATGCCGGGGGACGTGACGCCACGCTCAGGCAGCAGCGCGCCGCGGTGATCGACGCGGCGTCAGCCCATCCTTACGAAAGCCCGGATATCGTCCTTGACCCCAAAAAGATGGAAGAGATTCGGGCTGCCCTGATCGCCGACGTGCAGGCCGGCAAACTGCCGGATACGACCAGGGCCCAGGGCACGCCATTCGACACCGACCCGCAGGATCATTTGTACGCGACGGCTTATGGGTGGGGGGGACTGTCGGTCGCGGATGCCGCCTATCTGCCGATCGACGAGAACAACACCAGGATCGACAACGGAAAGGCCCTTCCGTCCAGTTTCACCTTCCTACCTCCGGCGATCGACTTCGCGCGAGGAGGCTTCTGGTCGGTCACGACCTACGATGCGGAAGGGTGGCTGGCGCAGGACAAGGCCGCCATGTCGAATACCGAAGCGACGCCGAACGCGGACGGGTCCTACACGATCAACTTCAACAATCCCGACGCTCCCAACAACGTGAACACCCCGGCACCGTTTTCGGCTCTTCTGAGGGTCTACGTCCCTGAATCTGTTGACGGGATCAACGCATACTTCGCGACCGAAGCACCGAGGTTCGTCATCGAATAGAACAGCTCGGCATTCAGGGCGGCTGCAATATCCGATAGCAGCCAACGCGCGTTGACTTCACGGCGATAATCAGATGGCATGCATGCAGACCGGGTGTCGTCAGTAACTGATGGTCACCGTGGTCTGGATGCTGAGCGTTTTTTCATCCGGTTTCTCAATGCCCTGAAGGAGGCGACATGACCGAGCATGCCCAAGCACCCCGGCCCAACATTCTGGTGATCTGGGGAGATGACGTCGGGATGTGGAACCTCTCCGCGTACCACCGGGGCATGATGGGCGGTTCGACGCCCAACATCGATCGGATCGCGGGAGAGGGCATGATCTTCATGGATCACTATGCCGAGGCGTCCTGCACCGCGGGCCGTGCAGCCTTCATCACCGGCCAGTACCCGATCCGGGTCGGACTCTCGACCGTGGGGCTGCCGGGGTCGGAACTCGGCCTGCAGAAGGAGGATCCGACGCTTGCGGAGATGCTCAAACCGCTGGGCTACGCGACCGGGCAGTTCGGCAAGAACCACCTCGGCGATCGTGACGAGCACCTGCCCACGATGCACGGCTTCGACGAGTTCTTCGGGATCCTCTATCACCTCAACGCCGGTGAGTACGCCGAGCAGTACGACTTCCCCACCGACCCGGAGATCGTCGAGAAGTTCGGTTTCGGTCAGCGCGGCGTCGTGCACTGTTGGGCTGACCCGGACGGGACCCAGCGCATCGAGGAAACCGGACCGTTCGGCCAAGAGCGCCAACGCACCATCGACGCTGAATTCCTCACCGAGACCAAACGTTTCATCCGCGAGGCGGCGAGCGCAGAGACCCCGTTCTTCGTGTGGCACAACTCCACCCGGATGCACTACCGCACTAACCTGTCGCCGGAGTACGAAGGCAAGAGCGGCTACGGGGTCTATGCCGACGGCATGATGGAACTCGACGACCACGTCGGGGAAATGCTGGACCTTCTCGACGAACTCGGCATTGCTGAGAACACCCTGGTGATGTGGGCGACCGACAACGGCGCCGCGTGCAACAGTTGGCCCGACGGCGGCAATCACCCCTTCGCGAAGGAGAAGGGCGTCGGTGGGTTCGAGGGTGCGTTCCGGGTGCCGGTGGTGGTGCGTTGGCCGGGTGTGATCCCCGCCGGCGTCGCTACGGGGGAGTTCATGACGATGGAGGACTGGATTCCGACCATCATGTCGATGCTGGGTCAGCCCGATCTGGTGGAGTCGTTGAAGAACGGCGCCGCGATCGGCGGGCGCGACTATCGCGTCCACCTCGACGGCGTCGATCAGACCGACCTGATCACCGGAGGCGGTAAGTCCAAACGGGTGGAGTTCTACTACTTCACCGAGACCTCGTTGCACGGATTGCGTTACGGCGACTGGAAAGTGCTGTTCAAGACCCAGGACCGCTGGTTCAACGGCGTCCAGCAGGATCTGACCACCCCGCTGATCGCCAACCTCAAACTCGACCCGTTCGAGCGGTTCCATGATGCGCGCGGCTTCGACGAATGGCAGGAGAACCACGCCTGGCTGTACGGCCCGGCGTCAGCGCAGGTGATGCGGTTCCTGGAGACGTTCACGGACTTCCCGCCGCGGATGAAGAGCTTCGATATGGACGTCGACGAATTGATGAGCCAGTTGAACCCCTCGCGACCCCGGTAGAGCACCTTGGCAGTCACCGAATATCAGCCGGCACAGCCCTTCCCGCGCGGCGCAGGCGTGTGTCGGTGAGCTCGTTGACACACCGCTACTGGACTGGCAATGCCTTTTGCAGCGTGTAGGTTCCATCCAGAACGGATGCTCCGGGACGGTAGACCCGCATGAGGAAGTTCCAGCCCTCGGTCACATCCAGCCGGTTGGCAACGTCGCCGCACTGTTCCTTCGATCCGAAATACACGGTGAACGTGCCGTCGGGATTCAGTTTCACGTTCGAGGAATTGACGATGTTGTTCTCGCTCTTCATGTAGGCGTCGTTGCCGTACACGGTGATGAACCAGAAAGCGGTGTTTTCCGGCACCGTATAGGTGGCCGTGTGGCACACGTTCGGATCGTGGCTGCCGCTGTAGTTCAGGTAGATGGCGTCCCATTCGGGGAAAAGCCCCCATGCCGCCGCTGCGGCGATGTGACGGGTCTTTTCGTCAACCTTGCCGCGCGGTCCCTGCATCCCTTTCCAACTGCTGTATTGCGCTGAATCCTTTTCATACTGCGCCGTCAAGGTTTTCAGCGACTGCAGGTCCCAGGTGAACTCGGGCAGTGGATCGGCGCTGTTGGCCGTGATGACGAACTGATCCTGCAACGTGTTGATCACGGCGACTTCGTCGGGGTCTTTCGGATTGAACACCTGGATGCGGACTCCCAGGCCCAGGTATTTGGTGTCCTTCGGCAATTCGTGGGTGCCCGCGGTGTAGATCACGGACGGTGTGTAGTGGTCGTTGTCCACGAGATACACCGACACGTAGCGATCTTTGGGCAGTTCCGGGACGGTAATCGTGGCGCCCTTGGAGGTGTCGACAACGGCCATGGAGTAGAGGGTGTCCCGGTTCATCCGCACGACGTTCTGCTTGTCCAGCGGCGTGGGGGTGCGGAAGTGATAGAAGCGATTGACGCCCCCCGCCATCTTGACGATCTCGCCGAACTGCCGATCGGTTTCCGCGCGGATATAGGTCTCCGGGGTCACCGTCACGGGCGCAGCGACAGAGTTCGGGTTGCCGGCGTTGGTGGTGGTGTCGGATGTGTCCTGGCTCATGATGATGAAGCCTACGACGACGCCGGCGGCGATGATGGCGGCGATGATGGCGGCGGGAATCTACCGCCGCCCAGCAGATGGGGGCGAGGCCGCCGGCGGCCTCGGCGGGGGATACCCAGCCCCGGTAGGGCCGGTCGGCGGCGGGGTGATGGTCATGGCGGTACTCGTCTCTGCGATCAGCGGGGGGACAGGGAAGTGGCGGCACGGGCCTCGGCGGCGATGAACTCGGCGGTGCGGTGGGCCAGTGCCAACACTGACAGCATTGGGTTGGTGCCGCTGGCAGTCGGGAATGCGCTCGCGTCACCGATCCAGACGCCGGGGGTGTCGTGCAATTGGCCGTGCGGGTCGGCGACCGAGGTCTCTGGGTCGTTGCCCATCCGGCAGCTGCCCATCTGGTGGGCGCTGAACAGTTTGGTGCCACCGAAGCCGAGCGGGACCCGACCCAGCCGGTCAAGGTAGTCGGGCATGTCGTCGCCGACCCGCCATGGCGGCTGGTGCCCATCGGCTGGATCTCGGTCGCCCCGGCTTCCACCAGGAGCAGGATCAGCGATGCGATCGCCTGGCGCATGCTGGCCACGTCGACCTCGTCGGTCAGCGAGTACAGGATCTGCGCGTTGGCGTTGGCGTCGAGGATCACCTGGCCGGAGCCGTGGTCACGGATGCGGGCGAGGTAGCCGGCTCCGGTGCCCAGCTTCTCCATCATCGCCCGGTGCTGCTCGGCCGAGTCGAACGGCACTACCGAACCGAATATGCCCGGCATGTAGTTGACGCCCTCGAGCCGGAAACCGAAGTCCATCTCGCGCTCGAAGTGGTCCACGAGCATGGTGTGCGGCGCGCCCCACCAGGAGCGGACGTCCTCTCCGAAGATCGCGAGCGCTCCCGTGGTCGGGTGCAGGTGCAGGTTCTTGCCGACCGCCGGGCCACCGATCCCCGAGCGCAGCAGCACCGCCGGGGACTCCAGCGATCCGGCGGCGACGACCACGTGCGGCGAGCGCACAGTGACTGCGGAGGTGCGCCCCGTTGCCGGGTCAACCCAGGTAGCGGCGATGCCGGCGGCGCGACCCGCTTCGACGAGAACACGGTCGACGGTGGTGTTGACCAGGATCCGCGCACCCGCGTCGTACGCGTCCTGCAGATAGGTGACGAGCGTGGACTGCTTGGACCCGCTCTGGTCGCCGAATCCGACGTAGCCGGCGGTCTGCGGCGAGTAGCGCTCGGGGTCGACGTTGCGGTCGGCCACCTGGGTGTGCCAGCCGAGCCGCTGCGCGGCATCGCCGATCCGCTCGAAAAACGGGTTCAGGTCACTGCACGACCCGCACACGCTCATCCGCTGCGACACCGCATCTAGGTGCCGGTCGAAGTCCGACGCGACATCAGCAAGGCCGGCGTCGGCCCACTCCGCGCGGACCCGATCGGTTGGGCGCAGGCAGTTCATCCAGTTGATCAGCGAACCCCCACCCAGTGCGGCGCCGGCGAGCACCGACACGTTCTGGTCGGCGGTGTTCTGCGGTCCCCCACGCCAGTACGCACCCAGGAAAGCGGGCACCTCGAGCATGGTGAAGTCGGCTTCGTTGACATAGTTGCCCGCCTCGAGCACCACGACACTGAGCCCCGCCTGCGCGAGCATGCCCGCGATCACACCGCCGCCGCAGCCGGAGCCCACAACCGCCACGTCGGCCTCCAGAGCCAACGTGTCGCTCTGGGGGATCGTCGGCGAGATCGGCTTGGTCACCGCCGGTGCCGGCGACAGCGGACCCGGATAGCCGAGCGCGGCCCAGGCCGGGTTCTGCCCGGTTGCGGGGTCTGGCGCACCGTAGGCGAGGTAGAGCACCAGCGATATCAGCCCGGACACCCCGGCCTGCGCGGCCAGCCCCATGGTCTTCAGGGTCAACTCACGCGAACCCTGGCTCTGCTGGTCAAAGCCGCCGGCACCGAGCCCGTCCAACAGACCCAGCAGTCCGTCGCGGGTTTCGGCAGGCATGCCGAGCAGGCCCTGCTCGGCCATCTCCGGCACGCCTAGATCACTGGCGCTGCGGGCCCACAGCCCGTGCGGGTCGTGCTCACGCTGAATGCTCGGCACGACGGTGTCGCACAGCACCCGGAGCGCCTACGGATCAGAAGGTTGGGGGTTCGAATCCCTTCGGGCGCACCCAGGTCAGAGGCGCTTTTCGTCGTCGTGGACGCGGCGCTGTTGGTTCTTTGACGACAGTTTTGACGATCTGACTGACGGGCGGTCTGAGCGCGGAGACCCAATGTTCGACGGTCAGGTGGTCGGGTTGTGGGGCTTAGCAGTGGATCCATGGCTGTTGAGCGTCACGCCAAATGACCACTGTTGCAGGGTGATTCGACTGTGTGCGCACGGCGTCGGACCGTGGCCCGGTACAGTCCTGAGAAATGTGGGTTGCCGACCTGCACCACTTCCTCGACCTACCCCCCGACACCCCGGGCCCAGCCCGGCACCTGGCCGAGCACCTGAGCAACATCGTTCGTGCGGCAACAGCTGGTGACGCCGCAACCAGCTGGGAAAGCGCGTTGCCGTGCCTACGCCGGCCAGCCAACCGGCGCTGCCGGGGTCGGATGATCGTGACGCCGACAGCGCCGGGAGCACCGATCCGGTGGCAGTGCAGCGTCTGCGGCGACGAGGGGATCATCAGCAACTGGGAGGACTCGCCTTTCGATCTGCGCCGCCGACGGCTGGCTCTGGTGGGCTCTGTCAACCAGATCGTCATCCCGGATGGGGTGGCCGTGGCGCTGCGCGAGTTGCGGTTGCTGGACCCCGACTGCGAGCGACTGGTGTTCGGAATCCGCGCCCACAATGACGGCGCTGTCCTGACTGCCACCGATGACGACCTCGACGAGCCGATCGGGTTCGTGGCGGCTGAGGCTAACCATGAGCCCAACCGGCGCCGCCAACGGCGACTCGACGCCGCATTCGAGGCGCTCAACATCGCAGCGCAGACTCTTCACGGCCGATGATCGGGTCTCCCTGCCGGAGTTGGTTGTCGCACCCGTGCAGCCGAAGGTCGTGCAGCCGGATGCGTCGTCCATCTGGCCGTCCTACGGCGAGCAAGCTACCGCATCAAACGGCGAGCAAGCTGTCAGCGAAGATGCCGACCGCCAGGATCGCATCCGCGGCTGCGGTGCTCGGATCGACCTCGGGATGGTCCAACGTGATCTGGTCGACGTATGCCGAAGTCCCTTGAGTGGACGAATCCGCGAAATTGGCCCGTAAATCTTGCAGCTGGGTGCGAATAGCGCCGGTCGGTTCCCCGAACACCTCCCGGACCCGCGCAGCTGCCGTCAGCGCGTCGCCATGTTCGTTGTTCAACAGCACGAAAGCGATGTCGTACCAGTCTTTCGGCTTTCGGCGGCTATGTGCTGCAGCGGTTTTGGCGAGCAAGAAGCCAGCCAGCCCGGTGACGTTGATTTCAGCCAGACGCCACGTCCCGTGATCCTTCGCCCGAAGCTGGTGAATCGTGGTGTCCTTCGCGGCATAACCCGTACCTCGGAGATTCGCAGCACCAAGCTGATCACACCCGGCGAATTCGACGGTTGCCCCCTCCGGCTCGGTATCAAGGTCGGCGAGTAGCTCGAACTTGACAACGGTCCGCACTCCGGATGGGTCGGTGAGATTCCATCGCCAGACGCGCTGGGAGTCCGGCTCAAACTCGGCGTTGCGCAGCGCTTGTTCCAAACGGGCGGCTTGTACTGCGCCACCGGCGATTTCAAGGTCGACCTGAACATCAATGTCCGTCGTTCCGGCGTGTCGCCAGGGCGACCCTGCGCATAGCAGCGCGGGCACCAGGCCGCCGAGCAGGACGAACTCGGGACGGCCGCCGTAGTGATGAACCACGCGTACGAGTGCAAGTTCCGCGGCTGTCCGCGCCGCAGCCGATCGTGGAGAGTCCTCGTCATTCATGTCTATCTATCTGCTCGCGTAGATGATCCGCTGCATCCTCTCCCCGCACGCCCGTCGTGCGGAGGTCGGCGTAGACGCGGGGCCAGAGCATCGACCGAAAACCTTTCGGTTCCTGCTTGGACAAGGTGGCGCCCGCAGGGGTAGGGAACGGACGGAGCAATAGGCGGCCGCCTTCGATCTCCGCCAGGCCACCGACCGCTGCGACTCGGCGAAGATCGCTGGGCGTTCGTCCTGGCACGTAAATCTCCATTGGGGCGATTGCGGTCTGCGCCGGGGCTAACACGCTCGCAGACAGTGCGCTCGTCGCCGCCCAGTCGATATTGTGCTTCCGCCACGTGCGACCCAGCTCGATCGTCCCTACGATCGGGTCGCGCCAGAGCACTCCGACGTGAATCGAGATCGGCGACCGAAGCCGCTCGGCGGCCGCGGCGTAGGCGTTCAATAACTCGTCCCGATCAACGATCCGGCGTGCTGCGCGGGGGCCGCGCGCGGCGTTACTCGCAAGATGGCCATCGTGCTCAAGAAACTTCAGCGCAGTCGCGACACTGCCCGTCGAGATCCCGGTCGCCTTCACGACTGAGGACACGGTCGGGTTCGCATTGCCGGCAAGGAGGGCCTCGCACACAGCCAAGGCGGCGGGCCGCCACCCAACGCGCGTGTCCAGCGGAACTGGTGGAGAGCCCGTTGTCTCGACAACGAGCAGCGGGTCCCGAATATAGATATCTGCTGCGCCCGACTCGTCAACCCAACCGACGCCCGCGTCGCGCGCTGTTTTCCGAGCTCCAGGCGACATCAACGGTGCAACCAATACGTCGGGCCGTGGCTGATCGTGCAGCGCCTCGGCGACCTGCCGCGGCCAGCCGACGGACAGCCATCGGACCAAGAAGTCGGCATCGCCTAGCGTCACGACCACGTCGCGGTGAGGCCCTTCCGCCGGCCGCGCGCGCAGCGCGCTCCGAAGCACGGCTTCGAGCGCGGTTACAGCTCGTTCGGTAGGTGACACAGCGCCATCATACTTCAGTCCAGGCCAGTACTTCACTATTACACTGAAGTATGATTGCTGGCTGAAGTTTATGACGGCTCACAGCAGCAGTGCTGCTGTTTCGCACCGTGAGCTGACGACAGCTATGACGACAGTTCTGACGACAACGATGACGACAGTCGGGCTACCCGACACCTCCACCTACACCACAATAGAACCCGTATCGTGCCTGGTCACGTGATCTGCCTGTGTCTACGGATCAGAAGGTTGGGGGTTCGAATCCCTTCGGGCGCACACAGCTCAAACCGTATTTCGCCAGCCTCGACGGGGCATTTTCCTTGCGGTTGACGACACCACTCCGCATCGGGGAACTGTTCGTTGTCGACGACGCTGATCATCTGACTCCCGAG
>JBBRTH010000103.1:0-9502 GCA_038244615.1 Mycobacteriales bacterium
CACATCGGTGCCTACCAGGTCCTCACCGAGCTGGACGGCAATGAGCGACTGGTCAGCTTCATCGACACCCCGGGCCACGAGGCGTTCACCGCCATGCGTGCCCGTGGTGCGAAGGCCACCGACATCGCGATCCTGGTGGTGGCCGCGGACGACGGCGTCATGCCGCAGACGGTGGAGGCCATCAACCACGCCCAGGCTGCTGACGTGCCGATCGTCGTAGCGGTCAACAAGATCGACAAGGAGGGCGCCGACCCGGCCAAGATCCGGGCGCAGCTCACCGAGTACAACCTGGTCGCGGAGGACTTCGGTGGCGACACCATGTTCGTCGACATCTCGGCCAAGCTGGGCACCAACATCGATCACCTGCTCGAAGCGGTGCTGCTGACCGCGGACGCCACGCTGGACCTGCGGGCCAACCCCGACATGGAGGCCCAGGGTGTCGCGATCGAGGCTCACCTGGACCGCGGTCGTGGTCCGGTGGCCACGGTGCTCATCCAACGCGGCACGCTTCGCGTCGGCGATTCGATCGTGGCGGGCGATGCCTATGGCCGCGTCCGACGCATGATCGACGAGCACGGCGAGGACGTCGAAGAGGCGCTTCCGTCGCGTCCGGTCCAGGTCGTCGGCTTCACGTCGGTGCCCGGTGCCGGTGACAACCTGCTGGTCGTCGACGAAGACCGGATCGCCCGGCAGATCGCCGACCGGCGCAGCGCGCGCAAGCGCAATGCTCTGGCCGCGCGCACCCGCAAGCGCATCAGCCTGGACGATCTGGATGCCGCGCTGAAGGAGACCAGCCAGCTCAACCTGATCCTGAAGGGCGACAATTCCGGCACCGTCGAGGCGCTGGAAGAGGCCCTGCTGGGCATCGACATCGGCGACGAGGTCGAACTGCGCGTCATCGACCGCGGTGTCGGTGGCGTCACCGAGACCAACGTCAACCTGGCGTCGGCCTCGAATGCCATCATCATCGGGTTCAACGTTCGCGCTGAAGGTAAGGCAACCGAGCTGGCGAACCGCGAGGGTGTCGACATTCGCTACTACTCGGTGATCTACCAGGCCATCGATGAGATCCAGGCGGCCCTGAAGGGCATGCTCAAGCCGATCTACGAGGAGAAGGAGCTCGGCCGCGCCGAGATCCGCGCGATCTTCCGGTCGTCCAAGGTCGGCAACATCGCCGGCTGCCTCGTCACCTCGGGCATCATCCGACGCAACGCCAAGGCACGCCTCCTCCGCGACAACGTCGTGGTAGCCGAGACGGTCACCATTTCGTCGTTGAAGCGGGAGAAGGACGATGCCACCGAGGTCCGCGACGGCTACGAGTGTGGTCTGACGCTGACCTACAACGACATCAAGGAAGGCGACGTCATCGAGGCGTACGAGCTCGTGGAGAAGGCCCGCGCCTGATGGCCGCTGACGAGCGCTTGCGCGAGGAGCATGTGACCGAGCGCTTGCGCGAGGAGAGTCGTGGTTGATGTTGGACGGGCGCGCAAGCTGTCGAAGCGCATCGGCACCATCGTCGCCTCGGCCATCGAGTTCGAGATCAAGGATCCGCCCCTGGCCTTCGTGACCATCACGGACACGAAGGTCACGGGCGACCTGCACGACGCGACGGTCTTCTACACGGTGCGTGGCGGGACGCTGCAGGAGGAACCGGACTACGAGGGCGCGGCCGCAGCGCTGGAGCGTGCCAAGGGCACGCTGCGAACCAGGGTCGGTGCGGGCACCGGCGTCCGGTTCACGCCGACGTTGACCTTCGTCGTCGACAAGCTGCCGGATACGGCCCGCGACATGGAGGACCTGCTGGCGAAGGCTAGGCAGGCCGATGCGGATCTCGCCCGGATTCGGCAGGGTGCCACCCCGGCCGGCGACGCCGACCCGTACCGTGTGACTGGGGCGGAGGAATCCAGCGGGGAGCCAGACGACGTACGTGATCCTGAGGACACCTATGACCGCGATCGACCCGAAGACTGAGGTATCTCGGTCATCGATGCGCGTCGATGGTCGCGGAGCCGCGAAGCTGCTCGACGCCGCGGACTCCGTCAGCGTGGTGTGCCACGTCTATCCCGATGCGGATACCATCGGCGCAGGTCTAGCTCTAGCCCTCGTCCTCGAACGGTTGGGCAAGCGCGTCGAGGTGGGCTTCGCCGCCCCGTCGGCCCTTCCCGAATCGCTGCAGTCCCTGCCCGGCGGGCATCTTCTGGTCGATCCCGACGCGATGCGCGGTGACAGCGATCTGGTGGTGACCGTCGACATCCCCGGCATCAACCGGCTCGGTGCCCTGCGCGCGCTCGCCGACTCCGGCGGTGAGGTGCTCGTGATCGATCACCACGCGTCGAATCAATTGTTCGGTACGGCCAATTACGTCGATCCGTCCGCTGACTCGACGACGATGCTCATCGCTGACCTGCTGGACGCATGGGGCGAGCCGCTCGACAAGCGCGTCGCCCATTGCCTGTACGCCGGTCTCACCACCGACACCGGATCGTTCCGGTGGGCCAGTGCACGCGCGCACCGGCTGGCCGCCCGACTCTTGGAACTCGGCGTGGACAACGCCTCGATCAGTCGGACGCTCCTGGACACCCACCCGTTCTCCTGGCTACCGATGTTGTCGCGCGTGCTGTCGTCCGCGCAACTGGTCCCGGACGCGGTGAATGGGCGTGGCCTGGTGTATGCCGTTGTCGGACACCATGAATGGTGCGACGCCAGGCCCGAGGAGGTCGAGAGCATCGTCGACATCGTGCGCACGACGGCCCAGGCGGAGGTTGCGGCGGTGTTCAAGGAGATCGAGCCGCAGCATTGGACCGTGTCGATGCGCGCCAAGTCGGAGGTCGACCTGGCTGCCGTCGCGAGTGCCTTCGGCGGGGGAGGCCACCGGCTCGCCGCGGGGTATTCGGCGACCGGACCGGCAGACGCCGTCGTGAAGTCGCTGGAGACCGCGCTTGGCTGAGCCGCCCGACGGCGCTATGCCCACCGATGCGCAGTTGCACGCGGACGCCACCGTCTGTATGAAGGGTACGCACGTCGTCCCGGACGGTTTCGAGGCTTGTTGCGACCGATTCCCGCACTCGACCGCCGCCTGCTCGGTGGACGTCCGGTTCGAGTGGTGGGAACGCCACGATGGGTGGTACGTCATCATCGCCGACGGCGGTCACAGCGGGCTGAGAATCACCTTCTGCCCCTTTTGCGGAAGCCAGCTTGCGAGTCAACTGAATCCATGAGTTCCCCAGAGGGGCAACCGGTTCCGGCCACCGGTAGGAGCATCGCTGGGCTGGCTCTTCCTGCGCTGGGGGTACTCGCCGCCGAACCCGTCTACCTGTTGTTCGACCTCGCCGTCGTGGGGCGTCTTGGCGCGGTGGCCCTGGCCGGTCTGGCCATCGGCGGGTTGATCCTGTCGCTGGTGTCCTCGCAGCTGACGTTCCTGTCCTACGGGACGACTGCCAGAGCCGCGCGATTCTTCGGGGCAGGCGACCGCGCGTCGGCCATCGGCGAGGGGGTGCAGGCCACCTGGCTTGCCGTTGCGCTGGGCACGGCCGTCGTCGTCGTCATCGAAGCCGCGGCGGCGCCGATAGTCGTGTTGATCGCGGACGTTGGCGAGATCGCCGAAACGGCGCTGCCATGGCTTCGGATCGCCATCTTCGGCGCGCCCGCCATTCTCGTCTCGCTGGCGGGCAACGGCTGGATGCGCGGGGTGCAGGACACCGTGCGGCCGCTGCGCTACGTTATCGCAGGCTTCGCCCTGTCCGCGGTGCTGTGCCCCACGCTGGTGTACGGCTGGGTGGGGATGCCGCGCATGGGACTGACCGGATCCGCGGTGGCCAACCTGGTCGGGCAGTCGTTGGCCGGGCTGTTGTTCTGCCGGGCACTGTTGGCTGAGCGGGTGCCGCTGCGGGTGGACGTCGCGGTGCTGCGCGCGCAGGTGGTGATGGGCCGTGATCTTGTGGTGCGGACCCTGGCGTTCCAGGTGTGCTTCGTCTCCGCGGCTGCAGTGGCAGCCCGGTTCGGCGCGGCTGCGGTCGCCGCGCATCAGGTCGTACTCCAGCTGTGGAGTTTCCTTGCCCTGGTGCTGGATTCGCTGGCGATCGCGGCGCAGTCGCTCGTCGGCGCAGCGCTCGGTGCGGGTCAGCTGACGCACGCCAAGTCGGTCGCGTGGCGGGTGACGATCTTCTCGACGGTCGCCGCGGCCGTGCTCGCCGCGATCTTCGCGGCGGGGGCGTCGGCGTTTCCTCGACTGTTCACCTCGGACCGCTCGGTGCTGGACGTGATCGGCGTGCCGTGGTGGTTCCTGGTGGCACAGTTGCCCGTCGCCGGAGTCGTGTTCGCGCTCGACGGGGTACTGCTCGGGGCGGGGGACGCGAAGTTCATGCGGAACGCGACACTGGCCAGCGCTCTCGTCGGCTTCCTGCCGTTGATCTGGCTCTCGCTGATCTTCGGCTGGGGACTGGTCGGTATCTGGACGGGTCTGACCACGTTCATGCTGTTGCGACTGGTGTTCGTCGGATGGCGCGCGGTCTCCGGTCGCTGGCTGGTGCCGGGAACCGCCTAGCCCCTCGCCCACCCCCATACCCACCCCCATACCCACCGCGACCGTGCGTGTTGGTACGTCGACACGCCGGCGAAATTGGCAGTTCGCGCACGCTCGCCAACGCCGGTTGATGTCACCGGCCGACGGCGTTGACCAGTACCAAGTCCGCCGACACCAGGCCGCCGACGAGGATCGAGACTCCGAGGTCACCCCATCCGAAGGCGTACGCCAGCCCGGCAGCACGCGGGCAACCTCGCTGAACACTCAGTCCGGCAAACTGGACTGTCGGTCCTGGTGCAACATCGTGAAACTGGCTGCGCCGGTCAATCTTCCGTCTTCTAGAGCAAGTACGGTGGCGTCGCCGTTGTAGGCGACGTTCGTTGACCGGTTGGCGAGCGTGCGCGAACTGCCAATCCGACCGGCATGTCGACGTACCAACACGCACGCTCGCGGGGAAGGGAGAGAAGGGGGAAGGGGGAGGGGGAGGGGGAGGGTGGCTAGCGGACCTGGGAGCGACCGCGTTCCAGGACTGCGGACCTGTTGGCGGCGATGTCGTACCCGGTCGCGACCCGCATCCACTGCTTCGCCGACGTCGCCTCGATCCACAGGCCCGCGTTGGTCTGCTGTTCGTCGATGCGGTGATAGGACCCAAGCAACGCACGCACCGCCTTCTGGTTGTTGCCGACGATCGCCGCAGCGACCTTGCGGGCCGTGGGCAGGAGCTCGTCGTGTGGCACCACCTCGGTCACCAGTCCGCTCCGCAGTGCATCGCCGGCGGACAGATAATCACCGGTGAGGCTCATGCGCCGGGCCAGTCCCACGCCGACCTTCTGTGGCAGACGCACGCTCAGCCCCCAGGTCGGCAGCAGCCCGACGCGGGCGTGGGTGTCGGCGAAGCGCGCGTTCTCCGAGGCGATCAGGATGTCACAGTAGAGCGCCAGTTCGAGGCCGCCGGTGACTGCGGCGCCGTTGATCGCCCCGATGACCGGTTTGTTCATCGCCGGCCACTTGGGCGAGATGTCAGGGAGTTCCGTGGTGTCACCGAGCTCCTTCAGATCCAGACCGGCGCAGAACACGGGGTCGGCACCGGTGAGAATGACGACGTCGACCTCGTCGTCGACTTCTGCCTCACGAAGGGCCGCATAGAACCGGGTGCGCAGATCGGTCGACAGCGCGTTGCGTGCTTGAGGCCGGTTCAAGGTCAGCGTGCGGACGCGGTCGGTGGTGTCGATCAGCAGTCCATCGTTTTCAGGGGGCAAGTCAGCTTCGGTGCTCGGCATGTCCTCACCGTATCGACCCGTCGACCTATGGTTGAAGGCATGTGCCGGAACATCACGGAGTTGCGTGGCCTTGAACCTGCAGCGACGGCCGAGGAGATCGAGGCCGCATCGCGCCAGTACGTCCGCAAGGTCAGTGGCATCACCCGGCCAACGGCCGCCAACGCCGACGTCTTCGATTCGGCGGTCGCCGAGGTGACCGCGACCACGACGCGGCTACTGAACGCGCTGCCGCCGCGGCGGCAGCCGCCGAAGACGATTCCGCCGCTGCGTCGACCCGAGGTCCGAGCCAGACTCGCAGCCCAGTGAGCGCACCCGCGCTCAAGGAGTGGAGCGCGGCCGTGCACGAAATGCTCGAGGGTCGGCAGACCGGGCTGCTGCGCAAGGGTGGCATTCACGAGAAGCGGTTTGATCTCGCTGCGGACGAGTTCGTGTTCTTTCCCGCCGTTGCGCAGGAGCACGCCGAGCGCGTCCGACCCGAACATCGCGACCTGCTTCTGGCCGCCGAGCTCGACAGCACCGCAGGCGAGATCGTCGTCAGGGCAGCCGCCAAAGTCGTTACCGCCGTGGCAGTCAACCGGCCTGAAGGCCTCGACGATCTGTTGGACACCCACATTTGGACGGCGGAGTCCGTGCGCTCCGACCGGCTGGACTTCCGGCCCACGCACCGACTGACGGTGCTGGTCGTTCAGGCCTGCGCGCTGGCCGAATCGCTCTGGTTGTCCAGAGATCCGGCCCATGCCGGCTGCAGGAGTTGGGTCGATCTGCCGGTCTCGCCGGATTGGGCCGACCCGGTGCATGACGACGCGACACTGGCGGCGATCGCCGCGCGGGTGGGGGCGTCAGTCGGCTGAGGGCGCCTTCAGACCCGCGGGTAGCACCAGTCGGGACAGTCCGCCTGTGCCGTGATGGACGGCGTGGTTCGCGGCCCTCATCTCGGTTCCCGAGATCGGCGGTTCCCCGGTGCCCAGGTTGCGCACGAAACGCGGATGCGAACCGCCCGCGACGATCAGCCGCAGTCGGGAGCCGGCAGGGAACCGATGCGCGACGGCGTCGAGTTCGAGTCGAACGACACCGGAATCGGTTGTCAGCCTGAGGAATCCTTCGCTGACGTTGGTCGATCGGCCCTTCGCGTCGACCTCGCTGAGCCGGACGAACACGTCGTTGTGAGGGTTGTCGCACCTGTGGGACAGTTCGACCACCGGGTTGCCGATGACGTAGAGGTCGGCGGTGAGGGGGTCGCCGGTGAAGTCCACGATGTCGGGGCGCACGGCGAGTCGCGTATCGTCGCGGTAACCGCCCTCGGGCGACAGGAGCCGACCGCCGATGGTGGGCGTGGGGTCGGCCGGGTCGAAGGTGAACGTCGACGGCGGAGCCGACTCATCAGGTGCTTCAGTCGAAAGCCGGTGTCCAGGCTGCAGATACAAGACATGCTCGGCCATCGCCGGCGGCCACGTGGGAAGGTCGAGCCAGTCGTCCTTGGTGACGTAGGCCCGCACCGGGCTGCGTGGCGTGACCGGTTTGCCTCGGAGGTGCGCGTCGAGCCACGACAGCGACTCCCGGATGACGGTCGGCGCGCCCTTGGTCATCACTTGCCTGTGCGTCCACGGCCCTACGGTCAGAGCCGTCGTGACTTCGCGTCCGCGTAGATGCTCGAACTGAGTCAGGGTCTGCTCGAGAAACAGATCCTGCCAGCCGCTGAACAGCAGCACGGGAACGTCGACCCGGTCGAGGGCATCGGTCAGGTTCAAGGGTTCCCAGAACGGATCGTCGCGGTCGGGGTGTTCCACCCACGACTCCCACCACGGCGCACCGGCGCCGAGCATCGTCCGTCCCGCCGCGCCCATCGGCACCTCCCTTGCCGTGCGCTCTACGCGTCGCCGGGACCGGCCCTGCTGCAACGCGCCGAGAAGTCGGTTCGCGTCCTCCTGGTGGGACATCAAGTCGCTCCACCCCAGGAAGTCGTTGATGGTGAACGAGCCGGTGCCCCATGCTGACTCGCTGAAGTCGTGCGGGCCGACGATGATGATCGCGGCGGCCATCTCCGGCGGCGGGTCCATCAGAAGGGCCCACTGCGTGAAGCCGAGGTAGGACACCCCGACCGTGGCGAACGATCCGGTGAACCACCCCTGGTGGCGCAGCCAGCCGACGGTGTCCGCGCCATCGGCCACCTCGTGGATCATGGGCGCGAACGTGCCGCCGGACCCGAACGTGCCGCGCACGCTCTGGATCACCACGTGGTAGCCGCGCGCTGCGTAGACGGCGCCGAACAGGCTCGAGAACGGGAAGGCGCGGCCATAGGGACAGCGCACCAGCAGAGTCCCGGCGGGCGCGGCGGTCTGCGGCGCGTAGTGGTCGGCGATCAGCTCGACGCCGTCTCGCATCGGTACCCGCAACCCGCGGATCACGGTGAAGTCAGTCGTCGGCGGGGGCAGCTTCAAAAGGCGGCCGAGGGCGTGAGCGGCGACGCGCTTGGCGCTCATTCGGGAAGCCACGCCCTGCACGTTACCGACCCGCGCGGACAGGTCTAGAACCTGTAGAACTGCACCAGTTGCTGGGCGCCCTGGAGGTTGGTCTGCATCCGGTCCACGTCGTCGGCGCTGTAGACCGGCGCGTAGAACAGCGATTGCTGGAGCACGCCGTAACTGGTGTCGAACGCGATCATGCAACTGAACCAGAAGCGGTTGTTCCGGTCCGACGGCTTGAGGATCCAGTACTGTCCGGCGCAGTGGCCGGCGATGTCCAGCTCCACGGCATCGGCGGCCAGGGTCTGTTCGGAAGTTCGCCAGACGAACGCTTCGACGGCGATCTCGTAGTTGCCTCCGTCCTAGAGGCACCGGCGGCCGTCCTGGTGTTCCGGCGGACTGAGGCCCAGTCCGAGGCCGTTGATGACGTCGATCCGGATGTCGTCGCACGCATCGAACGGGCGCGGATCCGTGGTTTCGATCACAGGCGACTTGATGCTGCTGGAGACACCGGTCATGGGGGCCGACGTAGATTTCAGCTCGACGGATCCCGCGTCGGGCGCGGTGACGGGATTGGCTTGCGGCACGACGACTACGGCCGCGATCAGCGCGCAGATCGCTGATAGGAGGCGCATCTTGCCGACCAAGTCCCAATGTGTCGTCCGGACCGAAAAGCAGAACATGTTCTCGTTGCCGGGCGGCCGTCCCATCGTTACGCAAGTAGGCTGGCTTGTTGTGTCTCCGCCGTCACAAGACCATCGCAATCCGACGCTCTGGGCGATCAGCGACCTTCACATCGGTCATACCGGTAACAAGCCCGTCACCGAATCGCTCCATCCGTCATCCCCGGACGACTGGTTGATCGTCGCCGGCGACGTCGCAGAGCGGACCGACGAGATCCGTTGGTCGCTGGACCTGCTGCGAAAGCGTTTCGCCAAAGTGATCTGGGTGCCGGGCAACCACGAGTTGTGGACCACCACCAAGGATCCGATGCAGATCTTCGGCAGGGCGCGCTATGACTACCTGGTCAACATGTGCGACGAGATGGGCATCGTGACCCCCGAGCACCCCTTCCCGGTGTGGAACGACGAGGGCGGTCCGGCGACCATCGTGCCGATGTTCCTGCTGTACGACTACTCGTTCCTGCCCGAGGGCACTGCGACGAAGGCCGAGGGTCTCGCCGTCGCACGGGAGCGCAACGTGGTGGGCACCGATGAGTTCCTACTGTCTGCCGAGCC
>JBBRTH010000104.1:0-9159 GCA_038244615.1 Mycobacteriales bacterium
CTCGTCATCGGGCTGAGTCTGTGACAACACTTCGGCCTCGACACGGGCCAGGTAGGTGGCCACCTCGCGGTCGACGTCCCCGGCGCTCCAACCCAGCACCGGGGCAACGACTTCGGCGACCTCGCGGGCGCAGTCGACCCCGCGGTGCGGGTACTCGATCGAAATGCGCATCCGCCGCGCTGGGTTAGACATCCCAGGGCCGCACGCTTGCCCTCTGCCTTCATCCGTCTCCTGGTAATGCTGGAGTTGCAGAGACGCCGCGGAACGTGACCGGGGTCTCCTCCTCGCGTCCGATACCCACGTGGCAGAACCGACGCTAAATACATCAGACGTCCGATGTCAAGGCTCCCGCAGCCCTCACTGCCAATCCCGCCGATCCGTTGACACAGCAGACGTCTGATGACATTGTCAAGCACGACAATCATTGGAGCGGCCATTCTCGACCGCCCGGCAAAGGCGGCAATGGCATGGGTCACTCCACCACTCCGATCGAACCAGTCCCTCACCAGTCCGGACTGCGCAAGAACGCCGTCGGCCTCGGCGGAGCGGTCATCATGTCGGCGGCCATCATGGGCCCGGCGGTGTCGACGTTCTTCAATCCGCAGTTCTCGACGCCCTTTTCGGGCGCGGCCACACCACTGGTCTACTTGCTGTGCCTGGTCGCGATACTCATCACGGCAAGCGGGATCATGCAGATGTCGGCGCGGCTGCCGAGCGCCGGAGCGTTCTATACGTACGTCACGCGCGGGCTCGGCCCACGGTCGGGCTTCGTCACCGGCGGCCTCATGTTCGTCGCCTACGCCCTACTGCCCCCCGCTGAGATCGGCTTGATCGGTTCGTACGCGTCGAGCACGATCCGAGATGAGTTCGGCGTAAACATTCCTTGGTGGGCGATCGGGCTGGTACCCGCGATCGCGATGGTCGTCCTGGGTCTGCAGGGCGTCCAGGCGTCGCTCAAGGTGGCGATCGGCCTGTTCACCGCGGAGGTCATCGTGGTGTTCGGCATGGCGCTGATCATCGTCCTTCACGGAGGCAAGGACGGTCTGAACATTCATCCGCTGCTGCCAAGCGCGTCACCCAACGGCGCAAGCGGACTTGTCACGGGCTTCGTCTTCGCAGCACTCAGCTTCGTGGGCTTCGAGGCAGCAGCGACGCTCAGTGAGGAGGTCAAGCGACCGGCGCGCAACGTGCCCCGCGCGATCTTCTTCTCAGTGTTGGCCGTGGGCTTGCTGTACGTGTTCTGCATCTGGGCAGAGGTGATCGGCCTGGGCACCGACGCGGCGAACGCGCTGGACGGTTCGTCGCTCCCGTGGAACGATCTGGCCGCAACCTACGCCCCGTGGATGAAGGTGTTCGTGATCCTGGCGGCGCTGTCGAGCATGTTCGCGGTGATGCTGAACTCCAACACCGGTGTCGTGCGCATCCTGCACGTGATGGGTCGCGAGAAGATGCTGCCGAAGTTCTTCGCGCACATCGACCCCAAGCACGACAACCCGTCCTACGCGATCCTGTTCCAGGGCGTGTTCTCGATCGTCCTGGCGTTCGGGGTGGGCGCCGTGGCAGGAGGCTTCACCGACCCGAGTGGCGGCTCGAACGTCTACGGCTACCTAGGATTCCTTCTAACGTTGGGCATTCTGCCGGTCTACGTGCTCACCAACATCGCGGCCATCCGCTTCTTCAGCAAGGAGCCCGACTTCAGCGTGCTGCGTCACGCCGTGCTTCCGGCTCTTGCCGTGCTGCTGATGGTCGGCCTCTTGTACGGGCAGATCGACCAGCAAACCACCGCGCCCTACACCTGGTTCCCGTACGTCATCATCGGCTGGGTCGTGCTGCTGGCGGTGGCCGCGTTCTGGCTCGGCCGCACCCGGCCGCACCTGCTCAGCGCCGCTGGCGCAGTCCTCGCGACCGCTGACATCCACAACGAAGGTGTGCTCGTAGACGGCGCTGGAGCGAATGTGGCGGAAGACAAGAACGACTCTGCCTGATGCGCTATGTCATCGGTGTAGACGTCGGCTCCCAGAGCATCAAGGCGGTCCTCGTCGACGACAGCGGCTCGGTGACGGCGACCGCTGCAGCGCCACTCACCATGCACCATGCGGGCAGCGGTTGCGCGGAGCAGTCGCCCGCCGACTGGGTGTCGCAGCTGACAAGTGCGGTGCGCGAGGTCACCGCGCGGGCACACGGCGACGTCGAGGCGATCGGCCTCGCCAGCCAGGTCGACGGCGTCGTCCCGGTCGATGCGAAGCTCTCACCCTTACACGATGCCATCATCTGGCTCGATCGCCGGGCCGTCGCGCAGGCCACGGCGTTCGTCGAGCGCGCCGGCGACGACGAACTGTTCGCCAGCACCGGCCTCAACGCCGACGCGTCGCACGGCGCGCCAAAGATGATGTGGCTGCGGGAGCATCAGCCCCATGCCTGGGCACAAACCAGGTGGCTGTTGCCGGTCGGTGGCTTCTTGGTCGCGTGGCTCACCGGCGAGTGCGTACAGGACCCGTCCAATGCGTCCTCGACGATGCTCTACGACCTCAGGAGCGGCGACTACTCCGACGCGCTCTGCGCGGCGGCCGATCTCGACCGTTCCCTATTGCCGCCGGTCGCGTCGGCCACCAGCGTGGCAGGCACCCTAACCCAGGCCGCCGCGGACGCCCTCGGCCTGACCACCGCGTGCCGGGTGGTGGTCGGGACCGGTGATGAACATGCGGCGTCCCTCGCGGCCGGCGTCGTCGGGCCGGGCGTCATCGCCGACGTCACGGGCACCGCCGAGCCCGTGACCGGCGCCTCGGCCGAGGCACTATTGGACACGACCCGGCTGGTCGAGACGCATGCGCACGCGATCGACGGCGTCTTTCTCATCGAGAACCCTGGCTTCGTGTCCGGCGGGAGCACTCTCTGGCTTGCCGCGCTGTTGAAGCGGCCGCAGGCCGACATGTTCGATCTGGCCCGTGAAGCGCCACCGGGTAGCGACGGCGTCACGTTCATACCCGCACTCACCGGCGCAATGACACCACGATGGAACGCCAAGATGCGCGGCTACTTCTCCGGTTTGTCGATCAACCACGGCCAGGAACACGTGGCGCGGGCAGTTCTCGAGGGCTGTGCCTTCGCCGTCCGCGACGTCGTCGACCAGCTCGACGCCATGGGGCTGGCCGGTGACGAGGTGCGCATCGTGGGTGGTGGCGGCCGCAGCCAGCTGTGGAACCAGATCAAGGCCGACGTGCTGGGGCGTCCCGTCCGACGCGTGCTCTCCAAGGAGGGATGTGCACTAGGCGGGGCGATGCTGGCCGGGGTTGCCGCCGGGTTCTTCGCCGACGTGCCCGACGCCGTCGGGCGCACGATTGAACTGGCCGACGACCAGATCATCCCGGACCACGACCGGGTGGCCGTCTACGCCGAGGCGTACGACTCCTACCGTCGGCTGTTCGACGCCGTCGAAGGCGCGGGACCGCGATGAACATCGACCATTCCGGCGAACTCGCTGGGCTCGCCGACATCGGCCGACTCGCTGCCGTTCGCGGGGTGTCACTGCCACTGGCCGAGCTCGTCGTCGCGCCGAACGCCATCGCAGAATTGGCGCGGATCGCCGCCGGCCTGGCGCTGACCGAGACCGCTGACATCGTCGTGCTCGTCGATACCGTCGTCTACCTGGGCGCCACCGGGCCGCTCAAACCGCAGGTGGTGCAGGCGTTGTCGAGTTCTGGTCGGCGTGTCCGCTCAGTGGTGGTCGGCGGGGCGGACCACCGCGTGCACGCCGACGAGGCCACCCTCCGTGATGCGGTCGAGGCGGTCGGGGACGCCGGCCTGCTGGTGACGATCGGGTCGGGCACGATGGCCGACATCGGCAAGGTCGTCTCTCTGCGGCGTGGTCTTTCGCACATCGTGGTGCAGACCGCAGGCAGTGTGAACGGGTTCGCCGACGACCAGAGCGTCCTGCTCGTCGAGGGTGCCAAACGCACGACACCGACCCGTTGGCCCGACGCCCTCGTCATCGACCTCGACGTGATCGCCGCTGCGCCAATCGAACTCAACAGGGCGGGGGTAGGTGACCTCGCGTCGATGTTCACCGCACCGGCCGACTGGTTGCTGGCGTCGACGATCGGGTTCGGCACTCCCTACGACTGCGAGCTCGTATCGCTCGTCCGCCCGCACGGAGATCGGCTGCTCGAGGTGGCGGCCAGATTGGACCAGCGTCGGCCGGACGACCTGGCGTTCCTCGCCCGACTGCTCTCGATCAGCGGTTTCACGATGGGTCTAGCCGGGGCAACCGCGCCGTCGTCCGGGCTGGAACACGTGATCAGCCACCTACTGGAGATGCGAGTCTCCCCCCAGGGGGCAGCGTCCGCCCTGCACGGCGAGCAGGTCGGGATCGGCGTTCTGGTCGCAACGGCGGTCTGGAGACGACTTCGCGATGCCGTCGGGGACACGCTGCCGGAACTCACCGTGCCCGTCGTGGCCGACCGCGAGGACGAAGTATTGGCCGCATTCGAGATGCTTGGCCGCCGGACCGCCGACGAATGCTGGTCTGCCTACGCCAAGAAACTCGAGGCACTCTCTCACGCACGGGAGGCGTTGGAGGCGTTGCGTGCTGGCTGGCCCGCGATGCAGCAGCCGCTCGACGAACTGCTCACCCCGCTGCCTCGGCTGGTCGAAGCGCTGCGGGCAGCGGGTGCACCGCTGCGGTTCAGCGAGCTGGCCAGTCGCTTCGACGCCGACACCGTGACATGGGCCGTCACCCACGGGCATCACATGCGCGACCGCTTCGTGGTGTCTGATCTGGTCGAGTTGCTCGGCCTCTGGGACGACGCGTTCGTCGGGGCCGTCCTCGACGACCTCGAGACATTGGGGGCCGGCCGATGAACGTCCCGGGCGGGCCGCTCCCGCGTTTCGACGGATACGTGTTCGACCTGGACGGCACCGTCTACCTCGACGGGCAGGCATTACCCGGCGCGGTCGAGGTGATCAGCCGGTTGAGAGGCGACGGCGCCCGGGTGATATTCGCGACCAACAAGCCGCTCGAACAGGCCGCCGACTACGCGGCCAAGCTCACCGCACTGGGTATCCCCGCCGAAGCCGACGACGTCGTCACCGCACTCGACTCGCTGTTGGTCTACCTAGCCGACGTACACCGAGGTGCGCGACTGCTCCTGGTGACCGAACCGGTGGTCGCCTCGATCCTCGCAGAAGCGGGCTTCGAGATCACCGATGACCCGCTCAACGCCGACATCGTGGTCGTATCATTCGACCGAACCTTCGACTATGCCAAGTTGCTCGCCGCGTACCGGGCGATCAACGCAGGTGCTGTCATCGTCGCCACCAACCCCGACCCGTACTGCCCCACCGCCGACGGCGGCCTACCCGACTGCGCCGCCATGCTCGCCGCGATCGAGGCCTGTACCGGCGCCGTGCCGATCGCCGTGGCAGGGAAGCCCAGCGAGCACATGGCCCGGGCCCTGCTCGAGCGGCTGCGTGTCGACGCGGACCGCTCGATCATCATCGGCGACCGACTTGCCACCGACGTCAGCATGGGGCTGGCGACCGGAATGACCGGCGCGCTTGCCCTCACCGGTGCCACCACCCGGGCCGACCTCGACGCGTCCGACATTCGGCCGCACTACGTACTCGACAGCCTCTACGACCTAATTACCGACGAACCCATCGACGAAGGAACCGTCCCATGATCGAATTCATCTTCATGCTGACCAAGGACGACCGAACGATCACCGACGCCGTCGAGGTACTGGACTCCATCGCCGATTCCGGGCTGCGCTACGTCGGGTTCAAGGACGTCGGCGCCGACTCGGACCAGCAGCGCGAAATAGCAGCGCGCGCACACGAGCTTGGTATGGAGGTGATGCTCGAGGTCGTCTCCACCTCGGCAGAGGCGGAGGCGGACTCCGTGCGGTCTGCGCGCGCGGCCGAGGTCGACTGGGTGCTGGGTGGCACGAATCCCGAAGCGGCCCTGGAGATTCTGACCGGAACCGATATTCGCTACTGCCCGTTCCCTGGCACGGTCACCGGACATCCGAGCGTGCTAAGCGGCGCGATCGACGACGTCACGGCGTCGGCGTCGGCGCTCAGCGCAATGGAAGGCGTCTACGGTGTCGACCTGCTCACCTACCGGCACGCCGAGGCTGAACCCGAGGAGCTGACGCGCGCCGTGGTCGAGGCGTGCGATGGCCCGGTAATAGCGGCGGGCGCAGTCGTCACACGCGATCAGATCGTGCTCCTCAACCGGGCAGGCGCCTGGGGATTTACCATCGGCAGTGCCATCTTCGCCGGCCAGCTGCCTGGGGCGCCGAGCATCTCCGCGCAAGTGCAGACCGTCCTCGGCTGGCTGAAGGACTGCTGACATGGCCCGCCAAAGCCTGGTGGAGATGGTTCGCACAGCACTCCTGCACGATCTCGCCGAGGGCACCCTGCTGTTGGGTGAGAAGCTTCCGAATGAGGACGGCCTAGCCACGCGATTCGACGTCTCAAGGGCTACCATCCGCGAGGCAGTTCGCGGGCTCGTCGACAGCGGCTACCTCAACCGCGTGCATGGGTCCGGCACATTCGTCACCGGCATTCCACGCGGTGAACACGCACTGGAGAACAGCCTCAGTTACACCAAGATGATCGAGGCTGCCGGAGCCCAACCGGGTATCAAGGTTTTGCAGGTACGGGTCACTGAGCCGGAGGAAGCGGTGTCTGACCGGTTGTCGCTGCAGACCGGGGCCGAGGTATTACGCGTGGAACGAGTGCGGACCGCAGATGGGCGCGCTGTCGTGTACTCGGTCGACCAGATTCCATGGGAACTCGTCGACGACACCGACATTCACGCCCTAGATCCGTCTCTGCACACCGTGCTGGCGAACCACGGCCGCGAGGTGCGCCGCGCCACGGCACGGCTGGTACCAGTAGTCGCAAGCGCCCGCCTCGCCAAGATGCTCGACGTCCCGCGAGGCACACCGCTGCAGCACTTCGACCAAACCGACTTCGACGGCTCCGGGCGCGCCGTCATGGTGTCCTGGGAATGGCACACGTCCGATCTATTCGAACTCCGCGTCAACCGTCGCACCTGATAGAGCCGCGGAACCGAACTGCGCAGGACACGTCCTCGCAGTGGCTAGCCGGCAACCGCCGTCATCCCCTACGACCCAGTCACCGGGACATACGTGGGACCGGACGGGAGGACGTACACGCGGGCGTACCTGTCGTCGACGGCGGCACCAAAAGCGTGGCAGAGCATGTTGATTCCCCAGCAAGCCCAGCTCCGCCATGGGAGTTCCGTAGTTCCACCGGATGTCGGCACCCTCCGATCACGGTTGTATCGGGCAGGATCCCCAGGAAGGAATTCGCCCATGAAGATAACCTCACTCGGCTACTTGCGGGTTGAGTCGCCAGATGCCAAGGAATGGTTGACATTCGGTACCGAGATCCTCGGAATGGCCACGACCGACGACCCGTTGGGGCGCCCCGACGTCGTCTCACTGACCAACGACGATCGACCGGGTCGGCTGACCATCGCTGAGCGGCCAACCGACCGGCTGCAGTGCGTGGGCTGGGAGGTGCCCAATGCCGAGGAGCTTGCTCGTGCCGCCAACGAACTCCGCGCTGCCGGAGTCATTGTCACCGATGCCACCGCGGAGCAGCGACGGGTGGCACAGGTGCGCGATCTCGTCACCTTCTCCGATCCAGCCGGTTTCACCCACGAGTTGTTCTACGGACCGCTCGTGCTGCCTGGTTCGTTCCGGCCAGGCCGCGCGATGTCGGGCTTCGTGACGGGCAGTCAGGGTCCAGGGCACATCGTGCTGGTGGTGCCCGAACTGAAGGAGTCGCTCGCGTTCTTCCGTGACGTGTTGGGTTTTCGGGTGAGCGACGAAATCGACACGGCGGGCGGCCCTGCGATCTTCTTTCACGTAAATTCGCGGCATCACAGCCTGGCCATCCTGGCGATGACAATGGGCAGGCACACGAACGATCACATGATGAGCTTCTACGTTCGCTCGCCCAGCGGCTTCGAGATCGAATACGGTTGGGGCGCTGCACTTGTACCCGACGCCGATGACTGGGTGGTCACCCACATGACGACCACCAGCATCTGGGGGCACCGACCGGGTACGGCGCCGCCGCCGGGTTGCCTGGAACCGGTATCGCACCCGGCAGTTGTTTGAGGTCGCGCGAAACATTTCTCGCCGGTCTCGTGTCAGACGACGCGAAACGCGTGCACGGCAGTGCTAAATCACGGCGCTGGCTCGATGGTGTACCCACCGCCCTGGTCCGCGAAGCCAACTGGGCGGCTGGTGATCGAGGTGAGGGCGGTCTGCGGGTCGTCCTTGATTCCGTACTTTTCCCGGATGGCGTCACAGCGATGCTCCGATTGACTGGGGGTTGGTCAGGCCTGACTTCCGCAGATAGTGGGCACACGGATCGCTGGATTTGGGTGTTGATCAGCTCAAACGTGGGATGAGCCGATTTGGGTCGTGTTACTACACGGCGCCGATGATTGCGGCGCCGCGGCGGCTGAGCCGATGCTGGCTCTTGGATGCCAACGTCCTGTGAATGTGCTTGGCCGCCGCCCAGGCGTGGGAGTTGAGGCGCCTAATGGACATCTACCTGACCGACGACGATTGGTGGATCGACATGAAGCGGACAGAACGCCGCAAGACCCAGGCCGCGATACTCGGCGGGGCTGCGCTGCTCGCGATGGGAATCTTCGGGGTGGCGGCCGGTGGCGCCACCGACGGTAGGACGGCCCTCGTGTCCGGTGGGTCGATGCAGACCGGCGAAACGACGACGCTGACGTACTCGGGGACGATCGCGCCGGTCAAAGCGGCGCCGGCCGTGAAGGCCACGCCACATTAACGTCCCTTGAGACTGCCGATGCCGAGCGACGTGTCCTTCGGCTTCTTCTTCGCCCATGTGCTCGTCATTGGCCGCGCGAGCCCGACCCACTGCCGAACCACCACTCGGCACTGCCGATCTCGGCGTCGTTCACCTCTCGAACGCCGTCGCGGAGGTCGCCAAAGCCTTTCGAGCGCGCCGCCTTTCACCGTCGTTCGGGCCCTGCAGGTAGTCGAACCTCGCGAACTTCTCCCGGAACCACTCATGGTCGGCGAGGATCAACATGGTGATGTCGGCCATCACTACTCCGTTCGAGCGCTACGCGGCGGATGCATC
>JBBRTH010000105.1:0-8868 GCA_038244615.1 Mycobacteriales bacterium
CCCAGCGCGGCGCCTGCACGGACAACCGTTGATCGACCTCGGTCAGGACGTCGTCGTCGTCGATCAGCCCGGTCCGGACCACACAGGTGCGGAAGGTCGCTTCGTCGATGTCCCCGGCGATCAACGCCCGCCCCAGCATCGGCAACTGTTCGCGCATCGCGCGGGCGTAACGCAGGTGACTGGCCGCCAGACCACGCGAGATCGACAACGCCGCCGACACCTCGGCGCACACGGCGTCCTCGGCGTCGATGGCCCAGTCCGCGGTCTCCTCGGATTGCGAGCGGCGCAGGGCGAAAAGTTCCCCGATCGCGGAGAGTCGCTCCCCGGCCGCGCACGCCTCGGCCCGCGCCGCGGAGCACACCCGCTGCACCAACGACACCGGAACACCACCCGAATCGAACATGTGTGCGAGTGTGCCACCGCCCACCGACACGTCGACTCAAGAGCTCTGACAGGCCATGATCGTCTATCTGGGGTCGCGGTGCACGACCCGCGGGCAAGGTAGTCGGCACTGTCTGCGTGCTCGATGACACAGCCCGTGACTACCCAGACGAACAACGTCAAGAGCTGGAGACGTTGCGCAGCGCTGTGGAAACCATCGTGAACCGCGACGGCACCGCGCTCGGGTAGCGCTACACCCGTGCTGGCAGCGACAGCGGTTCGGCGACCTTGTCCACCAGCGAGCTGTCGGTGAACGCGCCGCGGTACTTCGCCGCGGGATGGCTGGCCGGCAGCCGGTCAGAGCCGCCGCCAGACAGCTTGTGCCGCAACGTTCCCGACTTGTCAGCGCTGAGTAGTCCGCGCTTGTGCAACTCGGGGAAGAGCAGATCCGCGACGTCCTTGAAGGTACCGGGGCGGACGGCGTGAACGACGTTGACCCCAGGAGATGCCCGCTCAGACAGGGCGCACGTCACCGAATGCGCTGCCAAGCAAGTCATTCGACGTCACAAGCGCCACCTCGTGGCGCCTTCACCCCGCCGAAGCCTGGGCACGCGGCACTACAGCTTGGCCGCGTTCGCGACGAGGGCCTTGGCCATCGTGGCCGCTTCGTCGTGGATTCCGAACGCGCACGCGATGGTTTCGATCGAGAGGTTGGCTACCGGCGTGAGGACGTGTTGGCACTCCCAACCGTCTGAATCCTCCTGCGCGATGTTCTGAGTCGCCACGCCGTCATCGACCTTCACGTCGTCGATCAACCAGATCGAGCTCTTCGTCCCGTCGTCGACGGCGACCGAGAAACCGCTGCAGTCACGCCAGGCGGACGTCGCGCCGTCGACGAAGTCCGAGGCCCGCTTCTCGGTCGGGTAGAGCACGAGGGTCTGTTCCACCCAGTGTTCGTTGCCGTCCTCCGGCTCGCGCGCGACCTGGTCGCGTACCGCCGTCCAACCGCTGGACTGGTAGACCAGATCCTCGGCGCCAAATATCGAGCCCAAGCAGGCCGGATCGGATACGGCCTCGGCGTTGTCGGACATCGCCTTCTCGTCGAGTACGACGTCCATCCTGGTCGCGCCGGCGATGCCGTTCAGCTGCGCGATGCCCAGCAGTACGTCATCGAGCTGGGAGGCCCGCAGCGGCCGAACGTCGGTCGGCACGACGTTCGCGTCGCGGACGGCAAGCCCCGAGACGGTGTTGGCGCACCCGGAGGCCATGATCGTGGTCACTGCAATGACGGCGGCCAGCGCCGTACACCCGCGGTTCACCGGGTCTTGTCCAGCATCACCTGGGCGACGCGAACGGCGCCGCCACGCGGGTCCGGCCGCCGCTCCCCCGCAGGCGTGATCGCAAGCGACACTTCGACTATCGTGCGGCCCCGCACTCCGAGGACGCGCTCGTACCGTGAGGTGGGGGCGCTCGGGCGTTGCCGCGTCCGAACCGTGGCCGACAGGACCGACCCCTGAACCGTGACGTCGGTGATGTCCGCGTCGATCACCGTGTCACCCACGTGTTTGACCACGGTGGTTCCCGAGCACTGCTGCCACTGCCGGGCGAATGACTCGAACGCGTCATGGGCGGCCTCGGCCGTGGCCAGGCGCACCACCGCGGCGTCGGCGCCCGAGGTGTCGACGCCTTCGTCCCAGTTGAAGTAGCTCTGACGCACGGCTTCGACGACGGACAGGGGTTCGTAGACAATCCGCGGTGCGGTGTCGGTGACGGCGGCACAGCTGATCGGCGAGGCGTCGGCGTCGGTGCGGTAGCCATCGGGCAGAATCTCCTCGCCGCCGATGAACGGCTGGAAGCCGAAGGTGCTCAACGTGTTTCCTACCGCAGAGGTGATCTCATCCTCCGTGGGCAGGGTCTTGACCGCGGTCGCCGCAGGCTGGGCTGCGCCCTCGACCGTGTGTGCGCAGCCGGCCAGCAGCACGACGAGCGACAGTGCCCCTGCCAGCCAACGCATCGGAGGCTACTTCTTCGGCTTGTCGCTGGCGGCGTCGGAGGACAACGCCGCGACGAAGGCTTCCTGCGGGACCTCCACCCGACCAATGGTCTTCATCCGCTTCTTGCCCTCCTTCTGCTTCTCCAGCAGCTTGCGCTTGCGGGTGATGTCACCGCCGTAGCACTTGCTCAGCACGTCCTTGCGGATTGCCCGGATGTTTTCGCGCGCAATGATTCTCGAACCGACCGCGGCCTGGATGGGTACCTCGAACTGCTGGCGCGGGATGAGTTCCTTGAGCTTGGTCGTCATCTTGTTGCCGTAAGCGGAGGCCCCGTCTTTGTGGACGATCGCAGAGAACGCGTCCACGGCCTCTCCCTGAAGGAGGATGTCGACCTTCACCAGGTCGGCCTCCTGCTCGCCGGCCTCCTCGTAGTCGAGGCTGGCGTAGCCACGAGTGCGTGACTTCAGCGAGTCGAAGAAGTCGAAGATGATCTCGCCCAACGGCATCGTGTAGCGGAGCTCGACGCGTTCCGGCGACAGGTAGTCCATGCCGCCGAGCTCGCCGCGGCGCGACTGGCACAGTTCCATGATGGTGCCGATGAACTCGCTCGGCGCGATGACAGTTGTCTTGACCACCGGTTCGTAGACCGCCCGAACCTTGCCCTCCTGCCAGTCCGAGGGGTTCGTCACGATGAGCTCCGCGCCGTCATCCTTGACCACCCGGTACACCACGTTGGGCGCGGTGGAGATCAGATCGAGGTCGAATTCGCGTTCCAGACGCTCACGGGTGATCTCCATGTGCAGCAGGCCGAGGAATCCGCATCGGAAACCGAACCCCAGCGCGACCGACGTCTCTGGCTCCCACGTCAACGCCGCATCGTTGAGCTGCAGGCGCTCTAGCGCGTCGCGCAGGTTCGGGTAGTCCGAGCCGTCGACCGGGTAGAGGCCCGAGTAGACCATCGGCCTGGGTTCGCGGTAGCCGGTCAGCGCCTGGGTGGCACCGTTGCGCGCAGTCGTGATGGTGTCACCGACCTTGGACTGTCGGACGTCCTTGACACCGGTGATGAGGTAGCCCACCTCCCCGACCCCAAGGCCCACGCTGGGCTTGGGATCAGGTGAGACGATGCCTACCTCCAGCAGCTCGTGCGTGGTGCCGGTGGACATCATCTTGATCTTCTCGCGGGGAGTGAGTGTGCCGTCGACGACGCGGACGTAGGTGACCACGCCGCGGTAGATGTCGTAGACCGAGTCGAAGATCATCGCCCGTGCGGGGGCGTCGGCGTCGCCAACGGGCGCGGGCACCAGGCGGACGACGGCGTCGAGCAGCTCGCGGACGCCCACGCCGGTCTTGCCGGACACGCGCAAAACCTCGTCGGGCTCGCACCCGATGATGTGGGCGATCTCCCCCGCGTAGCGGTCCGGATCGGCGGCAGGGAGGTCGATCTTGTTGAGCACCGGGATGATCGTCAATCCGCGGTCCAGCGCGAGGTAGAGGTTGGCCAGCGTCTGCGCCTCGATTCCCTGAGCGGCATCGACGAGGAGCACGGCTCCCTCACAGGCCTCCAGTGCGCGCGACACCTCGTAGGTGAAGTCGACGTGGCCGGGGGTGTCGATCAGGTGCAGGACGAACTCTTCGCCGGCGCATTCACCACTGGAGACGACCCACGGCAGCCGCACGTTCTGCGCCTTGATGGTGATGCCGCGTTCGCGTTCGATGTCCATCCGGTCGAGGTACTGCGCCCGCATGTCGCGGTCCGCGACGACCCCGGTGATTCCCAGCATGCGGTCGGCCAGCGTCGACTTGCCGTGATCGATGTGCGCGATGATGCAGAAGTTCCGAATCCGTGCCGGCGAAGTGAACGTCTTGTCGGCGAAGCTGCTGATGGGAATCTCCTGGTGGGGGTGCGTCTGGCGGATGCATCCAAGACTTGCGCGGTGCGTTAACAGGGTATCGACCAACCATCGTGACGACACAATCGTGCTTATGCTCGTCACATGGCGTCGCAGCGGAGTCCGTGGCAGCGGATTCTCAAGACCACGGAGCAACTCGTGTTCGGTGAAGCACCGAAGATCATCCGCCAGCTGCAGAGACCCGAGACCAGGCCCCGCACTCTTCAACAGGGCATCAAGATGGGCATCGACGTCGGCATCAGCGTTCTGACCGGCGCGTCGGCAGAACCGCAGCGTGCGATCGCCGCGGGCCGACCCATCACCAAGGACAGCGTCCCCACCGCGCACCGGGCGCGAAGGGTGGCCTACACGCCGGATCTCGACGGCCGGGCCGATCCCGGTGAGATCGTCTGGACGTGGGTGGTCTTCGAAGAGGACCCGTCGCGCGGCAAGGACCGCCCCGTGCTGGTCGTCGGCCGCGACCGCAGCACGCTGCTGGGGCTCATGCTGTCCAGCCAGGAGAGTCACGTCACCGACCGCAGTTGGGTGGGGATCGGAAGCGGCAGTTGGGACTACGAGGGTCGCGCGAGCTGGGTGCGGCTGGACCGCGTCCTCGACGTTCCGGAGGAGGGCATTCGCCGCGAAGGCGCAGTCCTCGGTCGCGACGTGTTCGAGGTCGTGGCGGCGCGGTTGCGCACCGAATACTCCTGGAGCTAGCGCGCAGGCCGCCACATCGGAATCAAGCTGGGCCCTCCTGGCGGCGTGATCTCGCCCGTGGTGTCGAAACCGAACCGCTGGTAGTAGGGCACGTTGTCGGGATTACTGGACTCCAGGTAGGCGGGCGCATGCTCGGCGTCGCAGCGGTCGAGGCGCGAACGCATCAACGCCTGCCCGTAACCCTTACCACGCACGTCGGGATCGCTGCCGATGATGGCGAGGTACCAGTGCGGCTCCTCGGGATGAGCCTTCTTCATCATCTCCTCGAGGACGAGTCCACGCTGGAGGGACCGGCCGAACGCCAGTAGCAGCCCGGGCATGGCCCGCAGCTCCTCACCTCTTGTCTGCCGCCACATACCGGGCGGATCCCACAGCGCTGCGCCGCCGACGCCGCCCGCGTCGTCGGGCGCGACCTCCACGCCACCGCGGCCGAGGTGGTGGTACCGCGTCAGCGCCGAGAACAGAGTGTGCAGCTTCCGCCTCCGCTGGGCGGCGTCGGGAAGCATCCAACACATCACCGGATCGTCGAAGAAGGCCCGACCGAGGGTCGTGGACAGGGCGCCGACGTCGGCACGGGTCGCGGGTCTTACCTGCACGCTGGCCATGTTCTCACCCCTGGGTGATGTACGCCTCCAACTGCTCGCGTTCGGCCTGCAGTGCCTCCATCCTGGTCTTGACGACGTCGCCGATGCTGACGATTCCGGCCAGCTGGCCGTTCTCCACGACGGGAACGTGCCGCACCCGATGGGTGGTCATGAGTCCGCTGAGGCTGTCGACGGAGTCGTCGGGCGAGCACGTGACCACCGCGCTGGTCATGATGTCGGCGACCGGTCGATTGAGCGCTCCCGCGCCGTATTCGTGCAGCATGCGCACGACGTCACGTTCGGACACGATGCCGACCAAACCGTTCGGGCCGACGACCACCATGGCTCCGACATTGCGGGTGACCAGACCGCTGAGAAGGTCGCTGACCAGGGTGTCCGGGGCGATCGTCAGCACGCCCGCTCCCTTGTTCTTCAACACGTCTGCGATACGCATGGTCGCCTCCTTGGTGACGTGAATCACACCAGGCTACGACCTTCGTCGGACGTTGGAAGCCCTTCCGCGGAACACATCGCCCATCGACAGCGGTTGCAAGCCGTTGACGGGCCGCCGGCACGACTCAACCAAGGGGATGCACATGACCGAAACCGTGACACTCGGCGACGACCTGAACGTCAGCGCCATCGGCTTCGGCGCGATGGCGTTGACACCGCTGTACGGCGACGTCGACGACGCCGAATCGCTGGCCACCCTGCACCGAGCGGTGGATCTGGGCGTGACGTTCATCGACACCGCGAACGTCTATGGCGGCGGAGCCAACGAGCAACTGATTGCAGGCCTCCTCGCCGATCGGCGTGACGAGGTCACTCTCGCCACCAAGTTCGGCATCGTCGGGAATCCGGCCGATCGCTCCTCAGGCCGTCCCGCAGCGCGCGGCGACGCCGCCTACGTTCGCCAGTGCATCGACGAGAGTCTCGGTCGTCTGCAGACCGACGTCGTCGACCTCTACTACATGCACCGGCGCGACCTCACGGTGCCCATCGAGGAGACCGTCGGCGCCATGGCCGAGCTCGTGGCCGCGGGCAAGGTCCGACATCTCGGCCTGTCCGAAGTGACGGCCGACGAACTGCGCGCCGCAGTCGAGGTCCACCCCATCTCCGCCGTTCAGAGCGAATGGTCGATCTGGAGCAGAGACGTCGAACGCCAGGTGGTGCCCGCGGCCGCCGAACTCGGGGTCGGCTTCGTTCCGTACTCGCCGCTGGGAAGGGGTTTCCTGACCGGCACCGTGACGTCCGCGGCCGACCTGACGGAGACATCGGACTTTCGACGAAACCTGCCGCGATTCTCCGAGGAGGCACTCGAGAAGAACCTGGCCGTGGTCGAGGTGATTCGCGCCGTGGCCGGCGAACGTGAGGCGACGGCCGCGCAGATCGCCCTGGCCTGGCTGCGCTATCGGGCCGACCAGTTCGGGGTCGCGTCCGTGCCGATTCCCGGCACCCGCAGAGCCACGCGCGTCGAGGAGAACCTCGACTCGCTGGACGTGGCATTGAGTGACGATCAGCTCGCACGGCTGGACACGGCAGCCGCTGCCGTGTCGGGAAATCGATTCGCCGACCTGGCATGGGTTTCGGCCGGTCGCGAATAGCTCTCAATCCGACGGTTGGTTCACCCGTTTCTGCGCTCCTTCGTCGAAGTTGATCAGCAGGCCTGCGGTCGCATCGACTGCGACAAGCTGCGGCACACCGTCCAAGGCGGCGCCGGTGAACATCTCAGACCCGCGTGGCGGTGTGTGCGGAAGTTCCGCTGCGTGTCGTGACCATGCCCTTTCTCCTATCCGGTAGAGGCGAGATCGCTCCTCGCCGATGATGTCGGGTCGGTCTGGCGTCACAGTCGTCGGGACGGCTACGACGCTGGGCAGCATCTGTTGCTGAACTGTTTCGTCGCAGCAAATGACGTATGGATACCTTCACCATGCGCTCGGTTCAATGACCTATTAAAGACGGCTTGAAAGATGGCGCGACATCGGCGGAGCCGTTCCGACGAATAGCGCCGCACAAGCGGGCCAGAGGGCGTAGGTATGGCGTCATGATCGAGGTAACTCTGCTCGGCACGGGTAGTCCGATGGTCGACCCCCACCGCGCCGGGCCGTCGACGCTGGTGCGGGCGGGTGATCAGACGTTCCTGGTGGACTGTGGCCGCGGCGTCCTGATGCGCGCCGCGGCCGTCGGCGTCGGTGCGGCCAACATCACCGCGCTGCTGCTGACGCATCTGCACAGTGACCACATCACCGACCTTTCCGACGTCATCACGACCCGCTGGGTCACCACGTTCACCCCTACTCCCCTGCTGGTGATCGGCCCGCCGGGGACCGCGGCGGTCGTCGACGCCACAATGGCGGCGCTGGCCTGCGACATCGGCTACCGGATCGGTCACCACGCCGACATCGCCGAACCGCCCAGCGTCGAGGTGGAGGAGGTGACAGACGGCGTGGTGTGGGGCCGCGACGGCGTGCGGATCACGGTCGCGCCCACCGATCACCGCCCTGTCGAACCAACGATCGGTTTCAGAATCGAATTCGGCCGAGCCTCAGTGGTATTGGCCGGCGACTCGGTGCCGTGCGCGAGCCTCGACGAATTGGCCGACGGTGCGGGCGCGCTGGTCCAGACGGTGATCCGCAAGGATCTGGTCCAGCAGGTGGCCCAGCAGCGCCTGCGGGACATCCTCGACTACCACTCGTCTGTGGAAGAGGCAGCGGCCACCGCGGCGCGGGCAGGCGTAGGCACGTTGATCCTCACGCACTATGTGCCGCCGTTGGCGCCCGGCCAGGAGGATGCCTGGCGGGCCCTGGCGGCCACGGCCTTCCGCGGCACGATCGAGCTCGGCGACGACCTGCACCGAGTCGAGGTGCAGCCGGCCGCCGGGGACCCAGGCTGAGGTCGCGGCCGCGAACGCGCCATCGCCGGTCAGCTGCTGTTTGAGCAACCTGGCAACCTATCGGGTCCGGTCGGGGCTGCCGTTTTAGCAGCTCCATCGCTGAGGATCGCGAGCATCGATACAGTTTGCCGGAGAGCGTGACGGTCTCGAAAGGCGCCCAGCGGCCGGATCGGCATGCCCAGTTCGCCTACCTCCACCCACGGTTCACCCAACTGTATGAACTGTTCACCTGCCTCGACGAAGAGGGTGAGGTCGTGCCGAGAAGATCGCGGCCGATTCCCTTCCGTGACATTTGCTGTCGTGTTACTGTCCGGCGTAGCCACTGGGGCACCGTCGGGAAGGAACAACGGACATGGGTCAGCACGAAGCAATCACGGGGGGTACGCCGAGGCTTGCCGGCGCAATGCTGC
>JBBRTH010000106.1:0-8471 GCA_038244615.1 Mycobacteriales bacterium
ATCTCCAACTCCACCGACGTCGAGGCACTGGCATGCGAACCGGGCGTGCTCGTCCGATGGGTGAGCGACGCCGCCGACCTCGCCGACGCCGACGTCGTCGTCCTGCCTGGAAGCAAGGCGACGGTGTCTGATCTCGCCTGGCTGCGCGAACGTGGACTCGCCGCCGCCGTGAGCGCGCACGCGGCGTCCGGACGCGCCGTACTCGGCATCTGCGGTGGATTCCAGATGCTGTGCCGAACCATCGACGATCCCGTCGAGTCGGGTCAACGTCGTGTCGAGGGCCTGGGACTTCTGGACGCAGACATCGTCTTCGAACCCGCCAAGACACTGCGACACTGGAATGTTCCTTTGCGGGGGTACGAGATTCACCACGGTCAGGTCGCGAGAACCTCCGACGACTCTTGGCTGGACGTCGGCATTCGGCGCGGCGCAACCTACGGCACACACTGGCACGGGTTGCTCGACAACGACGACGTCCGGCGCCGGTGGCTCAGCGACGCGGCGACGGCAGCGGGCAGGCACGGCTTCGTCGTTGCCGACGACGTCGACGTGACCGCCCGCCGTGATGCGCAACTCGACGTGATGGCCGACCTCCTGGCGGCCCATCTCGACGTCGCCGAGATGATGACCCTGCTCGATCGTGGCGCACCGTCGCGGCCCGTAATCACCTCGGAGACCAGCCGTCCGTGAGTAGCCTTCATTGATGTCGGCGACATCGAAGGTTCTCGTCGTCGTGGCGAGTGTGACCATCGTCCTGTCCGGGTGCGCCGTCGAGGGCACGCCCACGTGGCCGGGCGCGCGACTGAACGACAGCCTGCTGACCGAGGCCGACTTTCCGCCGGGTGTCCAGTTCGGCCGCATCACCGAGCAGCCGGGACAACCCGACGGTGTGGGCGTGCCACCTGCCATGTCGTCCGAGCCCGAAGGCTGTTCGGACGGTCTGACCCGGGTGATCGCCGCCTCGGTCGAGCGCGGACCCGGTAGTGCAGCGAAGTACATCGTGGCCTACGACGGTGCGCGGATAGTCATGACCGTTCTGACGTCGGCCCTGGATCTGGACCAGTTGGCCGCCACCGCGTCGCGCTGCGAGCTGTATCTGACGTACTTCGACGACGAGTCCGAGCCGATCCCGATCACCACTACCAAGCTGGAGGCAGCGCGTCCCGACTCGCTGGTGTACCAGCAAACCATGCAGTTGCAAGGGACCGAGACCAGCGTGTACTTCGCGTTCGAGAACGTCGGGGACGCCGGAATGTTCGCGATCGCCTTTCCCAACCCCGCGCCGTCGATCTCCGTCAAAGCCTCGCTGCCCCAAACGTTTCTGGATGTCACCGCAAGGCAGGCCGAGCGGCTGAAGCAACGCTGAGGGTTGTGTTGCAAGCGTGTGAAAACCGGCACTGATCACGGGCGATCCCTGTAGCGTGGCGCAATGCCTTCGACCGTGCTGACCGTCGACGGATTCCCAGCCACCGTCGACGTGTCTGGCCCCGAGAAGGGGTCGGTCGTGGTGCTGCTCGGAGCCGCCCACCAAGGGCCATCGGCGTATGACGCGGTGTGTCAGCGGTTGCACACCGCGTCGCTGCGGACTGTCGTCATCGCCCCCGACCCGCGGTTGAGCCCGAAGTCCGTCGTCGGGATCCTCGACTCCCTCGGGGTGCGCTGGGCGCTGCTGGTGGGCGACCGCGTCGGTGGGGAGTTGGCCTGGGAGTTGGCCGCCACCCGGCTGGACCGGTTCATCGGTTTGGTCGTCGTCGACCGTGGTCACCCGCGCGTGCCCGATCAGGCGGGCGTCATCCGCGACGCGCACTGCCCGCCCGTCGAGGTGAACACGACCGCGCTCGTCAGTACGCCAGCGGTGCGGAACGTAGCGAAGGCCAGTCAGCGCTACGTGTACGGCGACTACCGCATCGTCGAGTTGCTCGGCCGCCGCAACGTCCAGGAGTCCACCGCGCAACTGGCCGCCGAGATCGTCCTGCGGACCAGCACCTGGTGAAACGGACCCCGGCTGGTCGGGGGTCACCGATGCCGGGTTGATCTACGAGGCACTCACTGCCCTACTCGCAGACCATGGGTCCGTCGACTGGGGCGAGTTCTGCCGCCGTCCGGTTTGGGGACACACCACCCGCGCCGCTGACGTTGTCGGCGTGCTTCCCTATCCTTCGCACATGGTCTCGCCCGACGGCTTCGTCCTCAACATTGGCGAGCTGCTTGCCGAGTTCGACTCCGCGACCGTTACCCGCGGCACGCGGTACGCCAATCTGGGCCGGGCCGCCAACACCGCGTGGAGCGATGACGGGCTCGAGCTCACCGGTACCTGTTCCGGTTCCGGCGACAACCTCTACTGGGTCAACCTGGGCTTCGAACGCTTCGGCGACGACGTCGGGCTCGCATGGGCCAGCTGCTCCTGCCCGGTGGGGGCCTACTGCAAGCACGCGGTCGCGATGCTGCTGACCGCCTGTTGGGGCTCCACACAGCCGCCCTCTGCCGACCGTTGGCGCACCGTCCTGACCACCATGCTGGACGAGCTGGCGCCCAGGGACGGCGAACACACCGCGCCGATCGGCTTGGAATTCTCCATCGCGCCGCCCAACCGGTACCGTCCGGGCACTGAGATCGCGCTGCGCCCCGTTACGGTCGGCAAGCGCGGAACATGGATCAAGACCGGCCTGAACTGGCAACGCCTCGCATATCACGCTAGCGCCGACGAGTTCGAACGCCGTCAGTACGATGCGCTTCGAGCCCTCGTCACAGACGTGCAAAGGGCCGGCATCGTGCCCGTCAGTGACGTGATGACGATCGCCTACGTGCCACCGTCGCTGTGGTCGCGGCTGGACGATGCACTGGACGCCGGTGTCACCATCGTCGCCGACGGCGGCAGTGGCCTGCGTGCCGTCGACTTCATCAAGAGCGCGCAGCTGCGGCTCGACTTCACCTCAGACGATGCGGGCGGCGCCGCGATGTCGGTGGCCCTGATCGTCGATGGCGAACGTTGCAGTCCCCTTGGCGTGGGCCTCATCGGGTCACCATCGCCGCACGGGATGTACACGGTCGTCGACGGCGTACTGCGGCTGGGCCGATTCGACCCGATGCCCGGACGTACGACGCTGGATCTGGTCGCGCGAAACGAAATCCTGCACATTCCCGCAGAGACGGTTGCAGAGTTCTCGCTGGACGTCCTTCCACGGTTGGTTGGCGTGACACCCGTGGACGTCGAGGACGGACTGTTCACGCCGCCGACCATCAGCGGACCCCACCCGGTGCTGGCGGTGAGGCTCGGTGCCAGCGGCGTCCGCGCACACTGGAGCATTCGCTACCACGTCAACGACGAACATCATGACTTCGACCACGATTCGCCTCCACAGCGGACGGTCTATCGCGACGTCGACGCCGAAGTCCTTGCCTGGGAGGCGGTGACTCCTGCGCTGAAGGTCGTTGCAGCCGCGTCGCATACCTGGAAACAACAGGCGGCAGAGCACGTCAGACAGATGATGAGGCGTCAGGCGAATGCCGCGCTGATCAACGAGCTGACGGCGATCGGCGAATCCGGCGGCGCAGCGGGCGCAGCCGACGTGGCATCACTGGCGACCCTCTGCTCGGGCACCGACCTCACCCTGGCGGAGGCCGCGGTGCTCATCGGCGAGCTGCTGCCGCAACTGGACTGCAGCGACGCCTTCACGATCGAGTTGGACCAGAGCGCGCCCGACTTCCGCGCTGCGGAGAATCTTCCTCGGCTGGAGTTCAGCAGCGGCGACGGGGAGCCGGTGCACAATGACTGGTTCGACCTGAGCATTGCGCTGCAGATCGACGGGCAGCAGGTGCCCATCGCCGATGTGATCGCCGAATTGGCCTTGGGTGCAACCCACATGCTGTTGCCCAACGGTGTCTACTTCCGCCTCGACACACCGGAACTCCTTCGCCTGCGGGATCTGATCGAGGAGGCTCGCGCGCTCGGTGAGATCGACGGCGACAAGGTGAATGCCGGATCGCGCAACGTCACCCTGTGGGAGGAGTTGCTCGCCCTCGGCGTCGTCGACAAACAACTGGCCGATTGGCGGGGGAGTCTCGCGCGGCTGACGGCGGCGCGACCCCCCGTTCCCGTCGACGTGCCCGACGGGCTCGATGCGACGCTGCGGGACTACCAGCGCGACGGCCTGAACTGGCTGTCGTTTCTGTGGGACAACGAACTTGGCGGTGTGCTCGCCGACGACATGGGGCTGGGCAAGACGGTGCAGACCCTGGCCCTGATCGCCCGCGTCGCCGAGCAGGGCACCCGACGGTTCCTCGTGGTGGCACCGACCAGCGTGGTCACCAACTGGGTCGCCGAATGCCGCAAGTTCACGCCCCGGCTGAATGCGGTAGCGGTCACGAGCACCGAGGGCCGATCGGGCACCTCGCTGGCGGAGCAGGCGGCGGCCGCTGACATCGTGGTCACCTCCTACGCTCTGCTGCGCATCGACTTCGAGGCGTATGCCGCGATCGATTGGGCGGGAGTCATTCTCGACGAGGCCCAGTTCGTCAAGAACCACACCAGCAAGACCCACCAGTGCGTGCGTCGGCTCGACGCCCGATTCAAACTGGCCATCACCGGCACGCCGATGGAGAACAATCTGATGGAGCTGTGGTCGCTGCTGTCGATCACCGCACCGGGCCTGTTCCCATCGCCCAAGGTGTTCACCGACTATTTCCGCAAGCCGATCGAGTCGGGGAGCGACCGTGAACGGCTGCCCGTGCTGCGCCGTCGCATCAAGCCGGTGATGCTGCGCCGAACCAAGAGTCAGGTCGCCGGTGAATTGCCGCCGAAACAGGAACAGGTCCTCACACTCGACCTCGGTCCCAAGCATCGAAGGATCTACGACACGCACATGGCCCGCGAGCGTCAGAAGATTCTGGGGCTGCTCGGCGAATGGGAGAAGAACCGGTTTCAGATCTTCCGGTCATTGACGTTGCTACGCCAGCTCAGCCTTCATGCTGGCTTGATCGATGAGTCGAAGATCGACGTCGGCGCCGCGAAGGTCGACTTCCTGGTCGAACAGTTGCCCGGCTTGGTGGCCGAGGGCCATAGTGCCTTGGTCTTCAGCCAGTTCACCGGCTTCCTCGCGATACTGCGGGCGCATCTCGATGCCATCGGTTTGAGCTACAGCTATCTGGACGGTTCCTCGAGTTCGCGCCAGCGCGACGTCGCGATTCGTGACTTCAAGGCAGGCGCCAATCCGGTGTTCCTGATCAGTCTCAAGGCCGGCGGCTTCGGGCTCAACCTGACGGAAGCCGACTACTGCTTCGTCTGTGACCCGTGGTGGAACCCCGCAGCCGAGGCGCAGGCCATTGACCGGACGCATCGCATCGGTCAGACGCGTCCGGTCACCGTCTATCGCCTGGTCTCGGAAGGGACGATCGAAGAGAAGGTGGTCGCCCTGCAGACGCGCAAGCGCGAACTGTTCACGGCCGTCGTCGACGAGGGTGACGTCTTCGGCTCGGCCATCACCGCTTCCGATGTACGAGAACTGTTCGGGTAGCGCCCTTCTCGCCGATCGAGGTCAGGTGAGGTCGGCGACCTCGACCTGCTTGATCGGACCGGTGAACCATTTCTTCACCGAGACGTGCCAGTAGATGAACAGCAGGATCAGCACGCCGCCGACGAGCAATGGTGTGTAGTTGACGAACTTCCACTCGAAGCTCGGGTCCCACGGAATACCGCCAGGCGAATACGGGAACAACGCGATCACCGACGTGACGACGATCTCGACCATGGCCACCGGGGCCATCCACTTGTAGTGCCCGCGCAGATTCCAGCTGCCCACCTTAAACGAATCACCGGCCTTCCAGCGGTAGTAGATCGGCACGAGGAAGGCCAGATACAACCCGACGACGCCGATGGACACGACCGCGAAGAAGGCGACCGGAACCGGTGCCCCGTTGACATCCACCGCGACGAGTGCGGGCAACGTGATGAGCATGGCGATGACTGCGGAGAGTAGGACGCCGTTCGCCGGCACCCTGTTCGAGTTGAGAGTCGACCACAATTGGTGACCTGGCACCGCTCTGTCGCGACTGAACGCGAACAGCATGCGTGACGAACTGGTCATGCAGGCCATCGCGCAGAAGAACTGGCCAGCCGTTGAGATGAGCAGCACGGTACCGACCCAGCCGGAGCTCATCGCCTGGGCGAAGATCACCGCGACCGCGCCACCCCCAGCGGACACGGCGTCTGAGTCCTGAACGGCAAACAGGAACGCCAGCAACAGGATCCACCCGCCGATGGCCGAATAGAAGATCGACTGCCAGATGCCCTTGGCGGCCGCGTTGGCCGCACTCTTGGTCTCTTCGGACAGGTGCGCGGACGCGTCGTAACCGGTGATCGTGTACTGCGTGAGGATCGCCGCAATCGGCAGAACGAGGAACAGGAAACCCCATCCCGACGTCGCGCCGCCGAACATCCCTGTGTTGTTGATGGTCTTGGTGAACACGTCGGAGAGGCTGGCATGCTGCTCGGGCACCAGGAACAGAATCAGGATGACGGCGGCGGCGCCGAACACGTGCCACCACACCGAGATGTTGTTGATCACGGCCAGCAAGTGGCTGGAGAAGATGTTGACCAGGGCGGCTAGGGCCAGAATCACGACGAAGATGATGAAGACCCTGGTCAGGCTATAGCCCTCGAGCCAGCCCTCGCTGAAAGTTCCCAGCGTGAGGTCCAGGAAGGTCGCACACCCGTAGGAGACGGAGGCCACGATGGCGATCAGCCCGATCAGGTTCAGCCAACCGGTGTAATAACCCGCTTGAGCTCCACCGAGTTTGCTCGCCCACCAGTAGATTCCGCCCGAAGTGGGGTACGCGGACACCAGCTCGGATAGGCATAGCCCGATCACCAGGATGAAGACGGCGACGATCGGCCAACCCCAGGCGATCGCCGCCGGGCCACCGTTGTTCCAGCCGAGGCCGAACGAGGTGAAACAGCCCGCCAGGATCGAGATGATCGAGAACGAGATGGCGAAGTTGCTGAAGCCGGACCAGGAGCGGTTCAGCTCCTGGGTGTAACCAAGGCTTGCGAGGTGCTTCTCGTCGTCACTGAGCTCCGACAGATCTTGACCCTCTGGCACGGCGTTCTCCTTCTCGGGGCGGCGCTCACACCAGAGCGCGCACTGAATAGGGACAATAGTTCGGCAATGGTCTGTTGTCCTACCTTTGGCAGTGACGGTTGTGTAAATCTGTGAGGGGAATGCCCGGTGACGCGAATCCAATGGTTGACTCACACGCATGTTCGTCCGCTTCGAGAGGCAGGGCACGTGACCAAGGGAAGCGCTCGATCGGGGATGTTGCAGCTGCCCGAGTTGGAGAAGTTGGTGGCCGAGGGCGACGTCGACACCGTCATCGTCGCCTTCACCGACATGCAGGGCAGGCTGACCGGCAAACGAATCTCGGCTCGGCTGTTCATCGACGACGTCAGCGCGCACGGGGCTGAGTGCTGCAATTATCTGCTGGCCGTCGACGTCGATATGAACACCGTCGACGGGTACGCCATGTCGAGCTGGGAGGCCGGCTACGGCGACATGGTGATGACGCCGGACGTCTCCACGCTGCGCACGATTCCGTGGCTGCCCGGCACCGCGCTGGTGATGGCCGACCTCGGCTGGCACGACGGCAGGCCCGTGAGCCCCGCGCCGCGGGGGATCTTACGCGGTCAACTCGACCGGATGGCGCAACGGGGCATGGTCGCGGTCGCAGCCACCGAGCTCGAGTTCATGGTCTTCGACGACTCCTATCGGGGTGCGTGGTCGAAGGGCTACACGGGCCTGACCGCCGCCACCGACTACAACATCGACTACGCATTGCTGGCATCCACCCGGATGGAACCACTGCTGCGCGACATCCGGGTCGGGATGGAAGGCGCGGGCCTGTACTGCGAGGGTGTGAAGGGCGAGTGCAACCTCGGCCAGCAGGAGATCGGATTCCGGTACGACGACGCGCTGGTCACCTGCGACAACCACACGATTTACAAGAACGGCGCCAAGGAAATCGCCGACCAGCACGGCAAGAGCCTCACGTTCATGGCGAAGTTCGATGAGCGCGAGGGGAACAGCTGTCACATTCACCTCTCGTTCCGAGGAACGGACGGTTCGGCTGTGTTTTCTGATGACGACGATCCGCTCGGCATGTCGCCGATGTTCCGCAGCTTCCTTGCCGGCCAGCTGGCCACCTTGCGTGAATTCACGCTGTTCTACGCGCCGAACATCAACTCCTACAAGCGTTTCGTCGACGGCAGCTTCGCGCCGACCGCTGTTGCATGGGGCATGGACAACCGCACCTGCTCGTTGCGCGTGGTTGGTCACGGGCACGGTATGCGCATGGAGTGCCGGGCGCCGGGCGGCGACGTCAATCAGTACCTCGCCGTCTCCGCGTTGATGGCCGGCGGTCTATACGGCATCGACCAACAGCTCGAGTTGCCCGACGCGTGCACAGGCAACGCGTACACC
>JBBRTH010000107.1:0-8275 GCA_038244615.1 Mycobacteriales bacterium
GCTGGGTTGGAGCGCCGGGGACGTCGACCGCGAGGTGGCCACCTACCTGGCCCGTGTCGAGGCCGAAGTGTTGTCACAGACTCAGCCCGATGACGAGTCCGCCGATGCCCTACGGGTCTTGGCGCCTGAGGCGCGGGCCGAGATCCTCGAGCCGGTGCCCTTGACGTGACACGAACGACACCACCGCCACCCCGTGACGGACTCGGCCCCTCTCGAGTGAAGCTGGCTGAGCAACCCCTGACCGAGATCGAATGGTTCGATCGTCGGATACTTCAATTCGTGCTCATGTGGGCGCCCTACGGCGGGAGCTCGGACGAAGACAGCTTCCCCCAATTCGGCATGACCGGCCACGCAGTCCAGATGCGGTTCCGCGAGATCATCACTACCAAGGTTGCATTGTCATATCACCTCAGCGAGGCCGACCGAGCACTGCTCTCACGTGCGTGGCACCTCCAATTGCGCTGGGATGCAGAGCATTCCCCCGGAGATGACCGGGCCTAGTTGATGGAGTTACTCATGTCCTTCCACGGCCACGTGTTCGCGCTGATCTACGATCCGTTCCTGGCTCTCGGGGAGCGCGCGGGCAGGCGGGAGATGCGCCGCCAAGTCCTGGCCCGCGCACACGGACGCGTACTGGAGATCGGCGCCGGCACCGGGCTGACCCTGCCGCGTACCCATCCGCGGTGACCAGCCTGACCCTTGCCGACTCCGAGCCGCCCATAATCGCCCGGCTACGCAAACGGGCACCCCTCGATTCCGGCCATTCGGTCGCGGTCGTGTTAGCCCCCGCCGAGTAGTTGCCCCTCGGCGACAACAGCTTCGACACCGTGGTGTGCACCCTTTGCTGTGCACCGTGGCTGACCCGGCTGCCAGACTGCGCGAGGTCGGCCAAGTACTCGTCCCCGGCGGAAGCCTGTTGTTCATCGAGCACGTCCGCGCCGCGGACGCGCGCCTGGCTCGCTGGCAGGACCGCCTCCATGAGCCGTGGCGTCGCTTCGGCTACGGCTGCCGCTGCAACCAAGACATCGCCGCTGCGTTGCGCGAGAACCGATTCGACCTCGCTGGCGTCGAGCAGCGCCGCTGGCGGGGCAGGCCCGCGATCGTGCAACCACTGATCATCGGAACCGCGAGCTCAGTCCCGCCGAGCACCCAGCTCGGATGCCGAGACGATGGCCGCCATACAGGCAGGGTGAAGGAGGCTCAAGAAACTGTTCGGCGAGTGTCTTACTTGTAGAGAATCGAGAGTGATCAGATCCCGCCCAACGACATCCGCGACGGCAGTCTCAAGGACGTTAATGTGGGGTGGCCTTCACGGACGGCACGGCTTTGTGACCGGCGCAATCGTCCCCGAGTAGGTGAGCGTCGTCATTTCGCCGGTCTGCATCAATCCACCGGACACGAGGCCCGTCTTACCGTCGTCGGCGCCACCGGCCGCCACTCCGAAGATCCCCATCGCGAGCAGCGCAGTCCCGCCGAGTAATGCAGCGTGGGTCTTGCGGCGGTCTGTTCGCTTCATGTCGATCCACCAATGGTCGCCGGTCACGTACACGTCAATTAGTTAGACCCCTCACTTTCCATGACTGGGCGGGGGCCAAGCACATTCACAGGACGTTGGAATGCAAGAGCCAGCATCGGCTCAGTCGATCGTCAAGCTCTCCAGCTTCCAGCACTGCCACGGGAACCGAGTGTTTCTGACATCGTCAGTCCTTGCCGCCAAGCCCACGCCCGGCGTATCAGACAAAGATCAGATCCACCGTTTCTCGGGCAGTCCCCAGCGAGCGGGGCCCTTGGGCGGCCGCAGCATCACGGCCAATGGTTACCTTCGCGAAGAGAATGAGTACTCGACATGAGGGGGTTGTGAGACAACGTGATGCGACGCCGAAGCGGCTCCAATCGGGAGGTGCTTCAGGAACATGCGCAGATAGTGCCGTTGAAGACCTGCCGGTACGACCGGGCACTTCACCTGAATCATTGGAGTCGTCTGCGTGCTCAGGCAGGTCCAGATGACATTGTGAGGTCGAGGAAGTCCTCGACGTGCAAGGCACCCAGGATTCTGCGCTCGAATACCCTTGTCCCACTACGTGTTGGGTCGTGCACCAGGTGCGGTGAAGTCAGTGTGAACTCGCGGCGTCGGGTTCGCAGTTGGCAGCCGTCGGCTGCGATGACGTTCTTGACCCAGTCGCTGTCCGCGCCATAGGTGAGGGCGATCCGTACCCCTGTGGCGGTGGTGAAGACGTTGACCGGTGTTTCGTAGGTTCGTCCCGAGCGGCGACCGTGGTGCTTAACGAGCCCGAAACCCGGAGCCCACGGAGCGATGTGCCGGGTCAGTCGGTTTAGTCCCACTCGGTTGAACTGGGCCACTCTCATCGGGATGGGCACGATGTTCCCTTCGGTCTTGGCGCGTCCCTGGTCGGTAACGCCGTTACTGGTGTGGCATTCCGTTCGGCCGGACCCCGTCGATGAAATCATTCTATACGTCGAGATCAATCAACTGATGCGGTGCGGCATTAAGCGCCGCAACGCTGATGTCGTGCAAGCTGTGGTCGTTCCAGTGTGGCGTCGGTGAGCCATTCCACCTTCAGCACCCGCACGAACGCCAGCCAGCCGAGCAGTACGGCCAAAATTTGTGGCCGGTTTAGGATATCCGTTGCGCTGCATGCTGATTTCGTCGCGGACGACCGCGTGCACGGCCGCATCTTCGGCCAACGTACGGCTGGTGGCCGAGTCCGACCGAAATCTGCTTCCCAAATGGGACATCGGGGTCGAAGTGTACGGAGGCCAGCAGCTGGTCGGCGGCTTGCCGGTAGACCGCCATGAACACATCGCGAGTCCGTGTCGCCGAACGCCACCAGGTAGGGCACGTCCTTGGCTAACAGGTCACACCAAGGAATCGACTGGTGATCTGCACCTGGAATCGTCCTCGCCGTTGATAGGCACGCAGAATCAGGGTGCTAGTCAACTCCGCAGAGGTCCGTTGGGGGGTGACCAACGTCCACTTCAAATCGAGGCAAGCAGTTTCAGCGTTCGACGAAGAGTACCGACTCCCCGTTACCGACCTCGGCGTCGGAGGTCGGCTGCGGCCGACTTCACGGCGTCGGTGATCTCGGTGACGATCGGGCTGTCCAGCTTCCAGCACTGCCAGAACAGGGGGACGTCGAGGTGGGCGTCGGAGACTCGGATGAACGAGCCGTCTGCCTGGGCTGCAGCGGCTGTCTGTTCGGGGTACATTCCCCATCCGCGTCCGGCGCGGACTGCGGCACCGAAGCCCTCGGCGGTCGGCACGTAGTGCACGGGCCGACTGATGGGTCGACGGAAGGCCTTGCGGATCAACATGTCCTGCAATGCATCGTCGCGGCTCCACGCCAGCGACGGAGCCCGAGCCACAGTCTCTGCGGTGAAGCCGTCTGTCAGGTAACGCGCTACATAGGTCGGACTGGCCACGGGCAGGTAGCGCATCACCCCTAGGGAGTGGGTCCGACATCCCGACACCGGGGTGCGTTCGATGGTGACCGCGCCCATCACGGCTCCCTCGCGCAGCAACCGCGCGGAGTGGTCTTGATCCTCGATGCGAATGTCAAACAGCAGCTCCGGCAAGAGTCCGAAGACATCGGTGAACCAACTCGACATGGAGTCGGCGTTGACGGCGAGGGCGATGCGCATCTGTTGCGCGGTCGACGTGCCGCCCGTCTCGGCTAGCGCCTCGGTCTCCAGGACCGCCGTCTGCGCCGCCAGCCGGAGCAGAGGTATTCCTGCCGACGTTGCCCGACAGGGCTTTTCACGGACCACCAAGACTTGCCCGACCCGCGTTTCCAACGCCTTTATCCGCTGACTCACCGCTGAGGGTGTCACGTACAGACGTTCGGCGGCGGCGTCGAAGCTGCCGAACTCGATCACCGCAGCCAGGGCCGCAAGCTGGTCGGCGTCCAGGCGCGTCTCGTACACCCGAGTCACCCGACAGAATGATCGAGCGTGGCGCGAGCGCCGAGCCACGCAGGACGGGAAGGAGGCTCCACGGCGTGAGACAGGTGATCCATCGAATTCATGCTGCCAGTCCGCGGCGCGCCGCGTTCGCGATCGGCACACCAGTCGTCTCACTGGTACAGATTCGAGGGCCGCCGCAGGGAGGCGAACTTGAGATCACCTACCTTGCGACGACGAGGTTTCGACTCACTCCAATTGAGCTCTCGCCCTGTTGAATCGTGGCTTGCGACCACCCGCCACTACGCACGGAGGTCGACGGTCGACAAGAACCGAATCAACTCCCTAGCGCGGATACTACGACCGCCCCGCAGAGTAGGCCCGGCCTCCCAGCGCACCAGGGAACAGATCTCTCACCTAGGCCGGCTGTCAGCGAGGCATGGGAGTGGTCGACATAGACCCCACGTAGGCGGGTGCGGCACCAGTCCGCGCACCGTGTCTCGACCCGTCGGCGGGTTCGCAACTCCGTGCCCGCGGCGTCGTAGACAACCGCTACGGCAGGACTCAGGCTTGGCTGTCGCCAGGCGGGTGCTCCATATCGCGTCCTGCTCGTCGAGCCCAGGCGTGCTTCCGGTAGCCGGGGCGAACCTCGTCACAAGCCCGTCCGATCCCAGGGTTGTCCACGACTCGTTCCATCGCACGCTAGATTTCACGCACGTACTTCTCAGCCTGATTGTCACCCCAGCGATCACGGGTGTAATCCCATATCTGTTCCAAGTCGGCGCGTGCGGCGGGCGAAAGCACATACCGGCTCACCGTTGGAAAGGTTCCTCTCGCTTGCGCGCAACGAACTCATCGAAGTCGAACGGAGTCGACTCGCCACTGCGTTCACCAACGATGAGTGCCTGGCGCAATGCGCGCAACTGGGTCTCGCGATCCTCAAGCAACCGCAGAGCAGTACGCACGACATCGCTGGCCGATCGATAGCGGCCCGACGCGACCTCGTCGTCGATGAACGCGCTGTAATGCTCATCGAGGCTGAACGACGTGTTCCTACTCATAGAGGCGAGAATACCAATCATTGGTATCCGCCGGGGCGTCAGTCGGAGGGGACCCCTCTGGTCCGTAGGGCAAAGCGCGATCGGGCCTTGGCGCCGTGTCTCTGCGAGTTCTTCGTGGACTAGATCGGGGTTCCGATCGTCAGTTGTAGAGGAGGGTCGGTATGCGATATCCGTGATGTCACTGGTCATGGCGTCAACCGGTCCGGTGGCACGGACGGGCTGCCATCGGCCGAAGCGCCTACATCGGCGGTGGGAGGTCGCGTACATAGGCATACCGGCGCCACAACTATTGGCGAAATCGCTGATGTTGTGCGCTGCAGGTCACCGCATGCTGGCTAGCATGAGCGAAACGGGCTGGAGCGACCCAGAGATGGACGCTGAGATGAGCGAGCTTCCGACTGGAACGGTCACCTTGCTGTTGGCCGACGTCGAGGGATCGACGCGGTTGTGGGAGACCGAGCCAGAGGTGATGAAGGCTGCGATCGAGCGCCTCGACCAGAGCCTGTCCGCCGCGGTTGCCGCCAACAACGGTGTGCGGCCCGTCGAACAGGGGGAGGGCGACAGCTTCGTCATCGCGTTCGCGCGCGCCGCCGATGCGGTGGCCTGTGCCATTGAGTTGCAACGGTCGCCGCTGGCACCGATCAAGTTACGCATCGGCTTGCACACCGGCGATGTGGTGCTGCGCGACGAAGGAAACTACATCGGCCCGACCATCAACCGCACCGCGCGGTTGCGGGACCTGGCCCACGGTGGCCAAACCGTGCTCTCGGGCGCGACGGAACCGCTTGTCGTCGAACAGCTCCCGCCAGACGTGTCGCTGACAGATCTTGGCACTCACCCGCTCCGTGATCTGCCAAGGCCCGAACGGGTGACCCAACTTTGCCACCCGGACCTGCACAACGACTTTCCACCGCTTCGGACGGCTAATTCTGTTGCCAACGAGCATCTTCCGGTGCAGCTGACGAGTTTCATTGGGCGCCAAACGGAAATGCAGGACATCCGCGAGTCACTCGCAGCCAACCGCCTCGTCACGCTGACAGGCGCGGGGGGTGCGGGCAAGACACGGCTGGCGGTACAGATCGCCGCCAGCATCGCCACCGAGTTCGCGGACGGCGTTTGGTACGTCGACCTGGCACCGATCGCCGATCCCGAGGTCGTACCCGTGACGGCGGCACGCGCCTTGGGCCTACCCGACCAGCCCGGCCAACCGACGACGGACGTGCTGAGGCGATTCATCCGCGACCGGGAGATGCTGATCCTGCTCGACAACTGCGAGCATCTCCTCGACGCCAGCGCCGAATTGATCACCGGCCTGTTGGCCGGGTGCCCGGCGTTGACATTGCTGACCACCAGCCGAGAGCCGATTGGCATTGCGGGCGAAGTGAGTTGGCGTGTGCCGTCTCTCTCACTTGCCGACGAAGCGATCGAGTTGTTCGGCGATCGCGCTCGCCGGACCAAGCCCGACTTCCGCATCACGGCGGACAACGCCGACACCGTGACCGAGATCTGTCGCAGGCTCGACGGCCTACCGCTGGCCATCGAGCTTGCCGCGGCGCGGATTCGTGCGCTGTCGCCTGCCGAAATCCTCGACAGCCTGCACGACCGGTTCCGCCTGCTGACCGGCGGAGCCCGCACCGCCGTTCGACGCCAACAGACGCTGCGCGCGTCCGTGGAGTGGTCCCACGAACTGCTCAGCGAACCCGAACAGGTGTTGTTCCGAAGGCTGGCGGCGTTCTTCGGCGGGTTCGATCTCGACGCCGCCACGGCGGTCGCAGGTGGTGACGTAGGGCGCTATCAGGTGCTCGACCAGCTCATGCTACTAGTGGACAAGTCGCTGGTGGTGGCCGCCGACAGCGGGCTGGGAACCCGATATCGGCTGCTGGAAACCGTCCGTCAATACGCACAAGAGAAACTCGGCGAATCCCGCGAAGGCGACGACGTGCGGGCCCGCCACCGCGATCACTACACCGCGCTGGCCGCCCGGCTCGACGCACCGCAGACGCCCACCGCGAACAGCTGATCGAGCATGTGGAAGCCGAAATGGACAATCTGCGAACCGCTTTCGCATGGAGTCGGGAGAATTCTGACACGGAACAGGCCATGGCGTTGGCGTCGTCGCTACAACCGCTGTGGCTGACACGTGGGCGCATTCAGGAAGGACTGGGCTGGCTGGGCGCCGCGCTTGGCAAGGTAGACCACGATGGCACAGATACATTGGCGGTTCGGGTGCGGGCGTCGGCCGACAAGGCAGTGCTGTTGTCGTATCTCGGCAGAGCCGACGTACACGAAGACGCCGAGCGAACCTTGCTAGTGGCACGGGAGCTCGGTGATCCTGCGTTGGTGGCGCGGACGCTGACCGCCTGCGGGATGATAGGCGCTCCCTTCGACGCTGACTTGGCCCGGCAGTACTTCACCGAGGCCGCCGACCTTGCGCGGCAGGTTGGCGATTCGTGGACCTTGGCGCTGATCAAAGCCCAGGAGGCTTTTTCAGGACTCATAGTGGGCGAATCGGTTGCCTATGTTCGGGCTGCCGCCGAGGACGGGCTTCGCATTGCCGACGGCATCGGCGACGGATTCCTCTCTCGCCAATGCCGCTTCGCGTTGGCCTGGGTCCAAATATTTGGCAATGACGTGCCTGGAGGGGCCATTCGGTTGGGTGAGTTGGTCGAGGAGAGCGCAGCGGCCCACGACGTGATGTTCTCGATGTACGCATCTGTCGTTCAGACGTACGCGCTGGCCTATACGACTGATTTGATCGCTGCTCGAGCGGTGGCAGAATCGGCCCTCCAGCACGCATCCGAGCTCTTCGAATACTACGAAGGCCCTGTCTACACAGCCTTCGGCATCGTCCACCTAGCCGCAGGAGATGCGACCGCGGCGTGGGAAGCGTACGAAGAAGCCCGCGCGCGCACCGGTCTGGATCTTCAGATTTCGGCGACCTACACCTTTGCGGCGTTGGCGCCGTTGGCATGCGGCGACCTCGCAGCTGCCCGTCGCTGGGCCGACGACATTGTGATGGTGACGAAGGGATGCGGTCTATCGCTCTCATTGACATCGCGGGCGCGCGTGGAGGTCGCGCAGGGCGAATTCGGCGTTGCCGAACGCGACGCCTTGGACGCGCTCGACGTGGTGGTCCGTCTCGGCGGCACCCTCGTCGTCCCGTTCGCTCTCGACTGCCTCGCCATGGTGGTGAGCGATGCTGGCAACCACATATTAGCGGCGCGCCTCTTCGGCGCCGCCTCTTCGGCCCGCAAGCACATGGGCATCGTCCGTTTCAAGGTTCTCGCCGCCGATGA
>JBBRTH010000108.1:0-8112 GCA_038244615.1 Mycobacteriales bacterium
CAGCGACCTTCACATCGGTCATACCGGTAACAAGCCCGTCACCGAATCGCTCCATCCGTCATCCCCGGACGACTGGTTGATCGTCGCCGGCGACGTCGCCGAGCGGACCGACGAGATTCGCTGGTCGCTGGACCTGCTGCGAAAGCGTTTCGCCAAGGTGATCTGGGTGCCGGGCAACCACGAGTTGTGGACGACCACCAAGGATCCGATGCAGATCTTCGGCCGGGCCCGCTACGACTACTTGGTCAACATGTGCGACGAGATGGGCATCGTGACCCCCGAGCACCCCTTCCCGTTATGGAACGAGGAGGGCGGTCCGGCGACCATCGTGCCAATGTTCCTGCTGTACGACTACTCGTTCCTGCCCGAGGGCACTGCGACGAAGGCCGAGGGTCTCGCCGTCGCACGGGAGCGCAACGTGGTGGGCACCGATGAGTTCCTACTGTCTGCCGAGCCGTACGCCACCCGCGATGCGTGGTGCCGCGATCGCGTCAAGCAGACGCGCGAGAAGCTCGAGGATCTGGACTGGTTGACGCCGTCGATTCTCGTCAACCACTTTCCGCTGGTGCGCGAACCCTGCGACGCGATGTTCTACCCCGAGTTCGCGCTGTGGTGCGGCACCACCGCGACGAAGGACTGGCATACCCGTTACAACGCGCTGTGCTCGGTCTACGGCCACCTCCACATCCCGCGCACCACGTGGTACGACGGCGTGCGGTTCGAGGAGGTGTCGGTCGGCTATCCGCGGGAGTGGCGGCGCCGTAAACCCTATCGGTGGATGCGACAGATACTGCCCGACCCGAAGTACCCGCCGGGATATCTCAACGAGTTCGGCGGTCACTTCGAGATCACGCCGGAGATGCGTGCCGGCGCGGAGAAGATGCAGGAGCGGGTCAGAAGTAGGCGAGCATGACGGGAAGGCTCCTCTCGGGCGTGGTTCCCGACGTGGTGGCGTCGGCCGAGCTCTACGGCGACTCGCCCGAACTGGCGCCGCTGCCCGAGGAGGAACCGCTCATCGCTCGCTCGGTGGCCAAGCGACGCAACGAGTTCATCACCGTTCGCCACTGTGCGCGCCAGGCGCTCGGTGAGCTCGGCGTGCCGCCCGTGCCGATCCTCAAGGGAGACAAGGGCGAGCCGTGCTGGCCCGATGGCGTCGTCGGCAGCTTGACGCACTGTGAGGGGTTCCGCGGCGCGGCCGTCGGGCGGGAGGCACACGTCCGTTCCGTCGGCATCGACGCCGAACCCCACGACGTTCTGCCCAAGGGCGTCCTCGACGCCATCAGCCTCCCTGCTGAACGACGAGATCTGGCCGCCCTGCTCGGTGGGGCGTACTGGGACCGAATCCTGTTCTGCGCCAAGGAGGCGACGTACAAGGCGTGGTTTCCGCTGACTCACCGCTGGTTGGGTTTCGAGGACGCGCACATCACGTTCACCGTCGACGGATCCGGCGAGGCAGGCAGCTTCGAGTCGCGGATCCTGATCGATCCTGCGGCCGAGTCGGGGCCGCCACTGACCGCACTGTCGGGCCGCTGGTCGGTGGGCGGGGGTCTGGTGTTGACGGCGATCGTGCTGTGAGCCCCCCGCCGGCGGGCAGTAGCGCAGCGACTCGGGGATTGGTCGAGCCCGGCCTCGTCATCGTCGACAAGGCCCCGGGGATGACGAGTCACGACGTGGTGGGCCGTTGCCGCAGGCTCTTCGGCACCCGCAAGGTGGGACACGCCGGCACGCTGGATCCCATGGCCACCGGTGTGCTGGTGGTGGGGATAGAGCGCGCCACCAAGATCCTCGGTCTGCTGACGGCGACTGACAAGTCCTACGCCGCCAGCATCCGGCTGGGGCAGACCACGTCCACGGAGGACGCCGAAGGTGAAGTGCTCCAGACAGTGTCAGCTGATCACGTGATGGAAGTCGACATCGAAGCGGCGATCGCGGCGCTGCGAGGCGACATCGAGCAGATCCCGTCGTCCGTCAGTGCCATCAAGGTCGACGGTCGACGTGCCTACAAACTGGCACGCGAGGGTAAGCCGGTCGAACTTGCGGCGCGCCCCGTGCGGATCGAGCGGTTCGACGTCGTCGCCGTCCGACGGGTGGAAGCGTTCGTCGACGTCGACGTCGTGGTCGACTGTTCGTCGGGCACCTACATCCGGGCACTGGCGCGTGACGTCGGCGTGGCCCTCGGTGTCGGTGGGCACCTCACCGCGCTTCGCCGCACGAGGGTTGGCCGATACGGACTGGAGGAGGCACACACCATCGACGAACTGGCCGATTCACCGCAATTGAGCATCTCCCTGGACGAGGCCTGTCTGCTCTGCTTCCCTCGTCGCGAGCTCACGGACTCGGAGTCGGAGTCGGCGTCGAACGGACGTGCCTTGGCGCCGTGCGGAGTCGACGGCGTGTACGCCGCGACTGCATCCGACGGTCGAGTCATCGCGCTGCTGGCCGACGACGGTACGCGAACGAAGTCCGTCGTCGTCATCCGACCCTCGACGTTGTAGACGTCACCGCCGGGCGGGCCCGGCGATTGTGGTCGAGCAGCGCGACGACGAGGACGTGCGGGAAGGTGAGCGCCAGCAAAACTGCCACGCCGGTCATCACCACTCCGATGTTGGATCTGCAGGCGAACAAGGATGCCAGAACCAGGAGAGCAGCAGCGCTGGGAAGAGCGGCTGCCCGCGCGAATGCCTTGAGCTGCAGGTTCATCGGCGCTTTGGGGGCGAGCGCTTCCATCAAGCGGGCCGTATGTCGCGCCGCATGCCAGAGTCCGAAGTACACGCCGAACGCCGCGAACACCGGTACCACCAGGAACAGTGTCAGAACGGCGATCAACTCCACCGCCGCGAGAACCCTTCGCTGGGCGGCGAGGCGAAGCACGGCGAGACCACACACGACGACGACGCCACTGGTTGCCCATACCGTCGGCACGGCTCCCACCCAATCGACCAACGAGGGCACGAGCGGTCGCATCGCGGTCTGACCCTCGGCTGACCACAGGGGTAACACGACGACGATGGAGCCGTGAGCGACGGCCTCCCACCAGCCGTCGCGCAATCGCGGCACCATGTCACCGCGACGCTCCGCAGCGTACGTCGTTTCTGCCCAGCCGAAGTGGAGAGCGGAAACCAGGAGGAACAAGCCGAAGCTGAGATCGGGCATGCGCAACAACGCCACCGCCGCCAGCGCTGCGACCACGACGTAGACGCCGATGACGAGGGCACGGTGAGCGGGTGTCAGCCAGCGCCGCGATGCGAGCCCTGGTACCAGATGGTCCATGGCTCCGTGGGGGATGCCGATGACGATGCCCACGGCGGCAACGGCCGGCGAAACCGACTGCAGTCCAGACCGATCCAACACCGCCCAACCGACGGCTACGGCCACGGCAGTCAAGCAGAAGACCGTTACTCGCCGATCGAGGACCGACCACGCCAGAAGTGAGGGGTTTTGCGTGCCCGCAGTCGCGGTCACCTCAGCCGCGGAAGGGTGCCGGCGGTGACTTCGGTATCGGGCGACGTGCGCACATCGTGACAGTACGCCCTGGATTTAGCCGTCGCGGGGGTCAGGGTGAGAGGGAAGGTATGCATCACCTTGCCCGTGCGCCCTGTGAAACACCATGGTGGACAGATGTTTGCCCGTCGTTTCACCGATCTGCGCAAAGATGTGACGAACGGCGTCACACGTCACCATTGCGTAATGACGGTTCCGCATTGACGCGGGTGTAACGTCGCAGTCGTTGGGTCGACAGCCACCTCCGTCATCGCCATGAGAACGCGGCGGAACGGCATCCGGATCAGCGGTGGAATTGACCGGGACTGTTCCCAATGTCGGACGAGGTTGCACGGGCATGACTAGTATCAAAGCCCGCGAACGTGTGTCGCCGACGCACCACGCTCGTTCCGAGTCCTGCGGAGGAGGTTCGACTGCGGATCGACAACACCATCAGCCCTTCATGGAACGCCCCACGGCCGTCGTCATAAGACGAGTGCGCTCGAAAGATGCTGCCAGAGAAAGACGGAGATGATTCCCGAACAATTGACTAACGGCCAGTACCACACGGTCTACAACCTGTTGTCGCTGGTGATCGCGGCCCAACTCTTCACCGCGATCTACCTGCTCGTCGTCCAACCTCGGGTACTGCCCCGCTACCGGCAGGCGCTGGTGGTCGCTGCCATCGTGTGCGGGATCGCTGCATATCACTACTTCCGGATCTTCGATTCATTCCGCGAAGCGTTCGTGACTGATGCAGTCGGCGGCCAGGGAACGTACACCCAGGCGGCCGGATCGGCATTCAACGAGGGCTATCGATACGTCGACTGGCTGCTGACCGTGCCATTGCTGCTGGTCGAACTGGTGGTGGTGCTCGCCCTCGCGAAGAAGCTTCAGACCTCACTGCTGGTGCGGCTGATTCCCGCGTCCGCATTGATGATCGCCCTGGGGTATCCCGGTGAGATCAGCGGTGACAACCTCACGCGCAACGTGTTCGGTCTGTTGTCGACGATCCCCTTCCTCTACATCTTGTACGTGCTGTTCGTCGAACTCACCCGGTCGCTCGACCGCCAGCCGCCGGCCGTACGCCAGACCGTCAGCCGGTTGCGGATTCTGCTGTTCGCGACGTGGGGTGTATACCCCATCGCCTACCTGCTGCCGCTGCTGGGCCTCGACGGTGCGGATGCGTGGGTCGGCAAGCAAGCCGGCTACTCGATCGCCGACATCTTGGCCAAGGCGCTCTATGGCCTGCTCATCTACCGGATCGCCCGGCTCAAGTCGTTCGCCGACGACCCGGCATTCGCTGAGGTGGAGGGCGGACACGACGAGACGGTCGGTTCCGAGCGCCTCGACGAGCCGCCGAAGACGGTATCGGCCGGCCGCTAGGGCTGAACGTTTGTCGCGGTGCAATCGCACGCGCGGCGTGGTCGCAGAGTTGCCGCGAGGCGCTCTGCGGCCACTGCCGTGTCGCGACCCGCCCGTCGGACCGCTGGTCTAAATGACCCAGATCGCTTCTGCCGCAGGGCTTCCCAAGTCGACAGTGCTCTGGAGAACCTCGGGTTCCTTTGGGCTCTCGACGGCGACGGAGATCATGCCTGCGAAGTCGCGACGGGCGAGCACCTTCAGCCGGGAATCCAGGCTGATGCCGACGCTGTCGAAGTACCGCAGCATCTCCGGGTCAGAGTCGGAGATGCGTGCCACCGTCCCGGTCTCGCCGTCTCGACACACCGACAGCTGCCGAGCATCAGGAGTCGGCACCCGCCCGTCCGCCGCAGGGATCGGATCGCCGTGCGGGTCACGGGTCGGATACCCGAGTTTCGCGTCGATCCGCTCCAGCATCCGGTCGGACACGGCGTGCTCGAGGATCTCGGCTTCGTCGTGCACTTCGTCCCAGCCGTACCCGAGCTCGCGCACCAGGAAGGTCTCCATCAACCGGTGGCGACGCACCATCGCCAGCGCAGCGGTACGGCCCGCGGCGGTCAACGAGACGGCGCCGTACTTCTCGTGGTCGACGAGGCCCTGGTCGGCGAGCTTGCGAATGGACTCCGAGGCCGTGCTTGCCGACACTCCGATGCGTTCGGCCAGCATCTTGGTGCTGACCTTTTCCACCGACCACTCCTGGGCGGTCCAGATCACCTTCAGATAATCCTGGGCGACCGCCGACAAGTCGCGAGTGCTGTCGTCCAGGCTCATAACGTGAAAGTTTAGGCAATCCTCTGCCCATGTGGGCATCTACCGGCACCAGCCACCCCAGCGCGCCGTAGGCTTGCCGTCGTGCAGCGCTGGCGGGGCCGAGACGAGATCCCCACGGACTGGGGCAGATGCGTGGTCACCATCGGTGTGTTCGACGGTGTCCATCGCGGCCACGCCGAACTCATCAACCACGCAGTGAAGGCGGGCAGGTCCCGCGAAGTGCCGACGGTATTGATGACGTTCGACCCCCATCCGATGGAGGTCGTGTTCCCAGGTAGCCACCCCGCCCAGCTGACCACCCTCACGCGGCGCGCCGAGCTCGTCGAGGAGATGGGCGTCGACGTATTCCTCGTCATGCCGTTCACCTTGGACTTCATGAAGCTCACGCCCGAGCGGTACATCCACGAACTACTTGTCGAGCGTCTGCACGTCGTCGAAGTCGTGGTCGGCGAGAACTTCACGTTCGGCAAGAAGGCGGGCGGGAACGTCAGCATGCTGCGCAAGGCCGGCGAGCGGTTCGGGTTCGCGGTCGAGAGCATGTCGTTGGTCTCGGAACACCACAGGGACGAAACCGTCACCTTCTCGTCGACCTACATCCGATCGTGCGTCGATGCCGGTGACGTCGTCACGGCGTCCGAGGCGCTCGGAAGACCCCACCGCGTCGAGGGCGTCGTGGTACGCGGCGACGGTCGGGGTAAGGGCCTGGGGTTTCCCACCGCAAACGTCGCACCACCGATGTACTCCGCCATCCCCGCCGACGGCGTCTACGCGGCGTGGTTCACGGTCCTCGGCCACGGTCCCGTGATGGGCACGGTCATCCCCGGTGAGCGTTACCAGGCTGCCGTGTCGGTCGGCACGAACCCGACCTTCTCGGGTCGCACCCGCACCGTCGAGGCATTCGTCCTGGACACCCAGGCCGACCTCTACGGTCAGCACGTCGCCGTCGACTTCGTCGCGCGCGTCCGAGGCCAGGAGAAGTTCGGCTCGGTCGACGACCTCGTCGAGGCGATGAAGGGTGACACCGCGCGGGCCCGCGCGATCCTTTCGGCACAGTGACGATTCGGTTCGCGCGCTAGAGCGCTGTTAGACTTTGCGGCGACCTAGCGTGCGCTGCAGTTCGCGGCGGCCGCGCCCCAGTTGAAAATCGCGAACCCATGGATGGAGTTGTTTCATGTCGCTCACCACCGAGCAGAAAAAAGAAATCCTCGGCCAGTACGGCCTGCACGAGACGGACACCGGTTCGCCGGAAGCCCAGGTCGCGATGCTCACGAAGCGCATCTCCGATCTGACCGAGCACCTCAAGATGCACAAGCACGATCACCACTCGCGGCGCGGACTGCTCCTGCTCGTGGGTCGCCGTCGTCGCCTGCTCAAGTACATCGCCCAGGTCGACGTGGCGCGCTACCGCTCGTTGATCGAGCGCCTGGGCCTGCGCCGCTAGTTCGAGTGAGAACCCCTTGCGCGGGCGCAATCGCCGTGTCCGCGCTCATCGCTGCGGCGTTGACGGGGTGCTCGTCTGCGGCCGCCGCGGACATGGAGGTGGGTGATTGTCTCAAGGTCGGCGGTCCGCCGGACCGGCCCGAGACCACCAAGGTGCAGTGCGGCAGTCCAGAGTCGAACTTCAGGGTCGTCGGCATTGTCGAGACCACTGATCAGTGCCCGTCGGACGTCGATTCCTACTACACGATGCGTACGTCGTTCAGCGGCTCGGGATCGACCATCTGCATGGACACCGACTGGGTAGTCGGCGGATGCATGAGCATCGACCCGGACAACGATCGCGACCCGATCCGGGTCCACTGCAACGACGTGTCCGCGCCGAATCGACAGCGCGCTAACCAGATCATGCAGAAGGTCGCCAACGTCGACCAGTGCGGTACCGGACTCGGCTATGCCTACGACGAACGTCAGTTCACGGTGTGCGTCGAGGACGTGTCGTAGGCCCTTCACCGCTGGGCCGCCAGCAAGTCGGCTGGTTGCGGCGGTGTAACCTAAAGGTGTTTTGAGCCTGATCGGCTCGAACATGCGGTGCGGTTCGCGCATACCCGCGCGCCCCGTTCCAGTGCGTCACCTCAGGACTCGTCGTCAACATGGGCGGTCTTCGGTAGTGGCGGCCGGACCCCTACCAGTGGGCTGATCCGGCCGCTTCGATCGACGGCCGTCGGGATTTCCGGGTTCTCGCGTGTGACGTGCAAAACAGCAAGAACACGAGAACCAAAGAGGCCTGACACACGTATGTCTGCAACTGAAATAGAAGATGGCGTATTCGAATCGACCGCCGTCATCGACAACGGGAGCTTCGGCACCCGCACCATCCGCTTCGAGACCGGCCGGTTGGCCAAGCAGGCCGCCGGCTCCGTCGTCGCCTACCTCGACGATGAGACCATGCTCCTGTCGGCCACCACGGCCAGCAAGACTCCGAAGGAACACTTCGACTTC
>JBBRTH010000109.1:0-7834 GCA_038244615.1 Mycobacteriales bacterium
CCGGGGCGCACGCCAAGGACCGAGTGGAACAACGCGATGTCAGTCATGCCCAGCAGTCTGCACTCCGACACCGACATCCCAAGGGCATGACCCGGTGGCGGATCCGGATACGGCTCAGCGAGGACCTATCCGTTGGCCTCCTATCGGGACGGTCGACGTCCCAGTCGCGGGCGGGTAGACAGCGTGCCTTTTGCGATCAGGACTGCGGCCCTCAGTGCAGACACGCCGCAGTGCCGGACCGGACCTTCCTACATGAGGCAACGAAGGACCCCGAGCAGTGAAACACCAGGTAAGCCGGCTGAAGAAGCAGCGCCCCCGGATCTTTGTCAGGAACCATGAGGCTTCCGAGCCGTTGCTTTGCGCGCGGGAGCCGACGCAACGGCATCCGCTGCCGGCTGAGCCAGCGGCACCAGGCGGGCGAGCTGAGTGACGTGGCCGGGCTCAAGCTCGTCGAGGGTCGATACGCCGAGCAGCTTCATGGTGCGACGGATCTCGCTCGACAGGATCTCGATGGTGCGGTCGACCCCCTGGCGCCCGCCGGCCATGAGCCCGTAGAGGTACGCGCGTCCGATGAGAGTGAAGCGCGCGCCCATGGCAACGGATGCCACGATGTCGGCGCCGTTCATGATGCCGGTGTCGAGGTGAACCTCGGTCTCGGTACCGACCTCACGCACGACGCTCGGCAGCAGGTGGAACGGGATCGGGGCTCGGTCGAGCTGGCGGCCGCCGTGGTTCGACAGGATAATGGCGTCAGCACCAAGGTCGACGGCGAGCCGGGCATCGGCGACGGACTGGATGCCCTTGACGATGAGTTTGCCCTTCCACTGCTCGCGGATGAAGCTCACCTCTTCCGGTCCAACCGTGGGGTCGAACATGGTGTCGATGAGTTCGGCAACCGTTCCGGACCAGCGGTCGAGGCTGGCGAAGACCAGAGGTTCGGTAGTGAGGAAGTTGATCCACCAGGCGGGGCGGGGCAGCGCGTTGAGTATGGTTCTTGGCGTCAATGCCGGGGGGATCGAGAATCCGTTCTTCACGTCTCTCAGGCGAGCGCCTCCGACGGGTGTGTCGACCGTGAGGATGAGAGCGTCGTAACCAGCCGCGACAGCGCGCTCAACGAGCGCGAGTGAGCGTGCACGGTCGGTCCACATGTAGAGCTGGAACCAGTTGCGTCCGTGGGGAGCCGCCGCCGCAACATCTTCGATCGAGGTGGTGCCCATGGTTGACAGGCTGAATGGGATGCCGGCTGCTGCGGCTGCCGTCGCACCGGCACGTTCGCCCTCGGTCTGCATCATGCGAGTGAAGCCGGTTGGAGCGATACCAAACGGCAGCGCGCTCGTCCTGCCGAGAACCTCGCGTGAGGTGTCGACGGCCGAAACGTCACGCAATACCGACGGGTGAAACTCGATGTCCTGGAACGCCTGACGTGCACGAGCGAGCGAGATTTCGCCCTCGGCCGCCCCGTCGGTGTAGTCGAAGGGGGCCTTCGGTGTGACGCGTTTGGCGATCGTGCGAAGGTCGTAGATGCTCGTCGCGGCCGCAAGGCGGCGTTTACGCGCGTTGAACTCGGGCTTCTTTAACTGCATCAGGGGTGCAAGGTCGCGCACCTTCGGAATTCGTCTCTCGGCCATGTTTTTCTGCTTTCTCTTTGGGTGTGTCCGACATGGCATTGAGGCGAAGTAACAGCCGCCCCTGCACGACATGCCGCCGCTGAACGCCCGCCTCGGCATGTCCCGGAAGACGGACAAACCGTTGCGCGCTTCGACCCGATCGGTGTTTTAGTCAAGACCTAGGTGAGTCCGACCGAGATCGCGTAGAGGTCGCCGGCGCAACTGGCCGGGAAGCCATGAGAAGAGTCCTGATGGCATGCATTCGGGGGCAACGCCGATTTCTAGAACTGGATCCCCCGCGTGAGGGCACCATCAATCAGCAGGTTCGCGCCGGTTGTGCGGCTGGAGAGCGGGCTGGAGATGAAGACAACACTGGATGCGATCTCCTGGGCCGTTCCCATCCGGTGGGTCGGGTTCAAATCCATTGCGAACTTGAAGAGTTCCGGGTTGTTCACTTCGATGCTCGGCCACACGCCACCGGTGTGATAGGTGTTTCCGGGCGAGACTGTATTCGCCCGAATGCCCTTCTCGGCGAGTTGGAACGCGACCCCGGCGATATAGCCGATGATCGCTGTCTTCACCGTCCCGTACGGACCGGAAGCGAAATCGACCTCGCGACCGGACACGCTCGAAATGGCGACAATCGATGGCGCATCACTCTTTTCCAAATACGGAATCGACGCCGTGACGAGGCGGACCGTGCCCATCAGATCCACTTCCAACGACTCAACCCAGTTTTCGGGGGTATCCGGAATTGCCAGCGCGCTGACGTTGCTCACGACCATATCGATGCCGCCGAACAACTTCGCAGAGTCATCGACCCACCTGGATATCGCGTCAGCGTCCCTGACGTCCATCACCGTGCCGACGACCTTGCTTCCACCATTGGCGAGAGCCGCTTCGGTCGCCGAAACCTCGTCAGCATTGCGCGCGCAGAAAGCGACGTTGGCGCCCTCCGCAACGAAGGTGTCGACAATGGCGCGACCAATGCCTTTGGTGCCACCGGTGACCAAGGCAGTTTTCCCCTCTATCTGCAGATCCATGATTCTTTCCTCTCAGTCGAGTGCGGAACGGTTTGCCAATGTTGAAGATGTCTATCCCAAACACCTCATTGATCAGGAATGCGAATGCCAGGTAGACCGCCAGTGCGCGAATCGGAATACGTTCCGAAATCGGAAAATTCGCTGAACGGACGATGTGCTCTAGTTCAGCGCGCTGGCCCTGGAACGCAATTTGTCATGCATGCCATCGAACGCATGAACGGTGGAGAACAGCGATTTACGCACCTTGATGACGACGCTGTAATTGGGATCTACAACATTGGCTATGGGCGCTTCGGTGATCTGGCTGAGCAACTGGTATGCATCCATCTCGTGGAGCTCGAAGAGCTCCCCAAGCCAACGGATCATCTCCAGTTGCGCGATCCGCCAAGCGTCCTCCATCGGGCGGGAAGAACCAACGACCATCCAATAGTCATCAGTCTCGAGTCGGGGCCACAGCGGGGCCTTGCCCTTGATCAGTTCCACAATGATGGTCGAATTCATCGCGCCCTCGACCGCGGTGCCGCAGGCTTCACCCTCGCCCTGGCGATAGTGTCCATCCCCGATAGAGAACAAGGCCCCCTCGACGTTGACACCCAAGTACGCGGTCGTGCCCGCCCTCATTTCGGGTGTGTCCATATTCCCGCCAAATCGCTCCGGCACGAGCGAGGAGCGAACCTCTCCGCCGGTTGGGGCGACTCCGACAGTGCCAAGCATTGGAGCAAGCGGCAGGGCCACCTCAAAATCACCAAACCGTGATTGGAAGCCGACGGTACCGGCGTGAGAGTCGACTTCGTAGATCCAGGTTGCCTCGGGCAACGCCTGCTGAAGCATCGCGGTCCGATCGGTGCTGGTCATGCCCCCAAAGAACGGAATCGCTGCGGAAGCACCCCAACTGCGTGCCGGCGTCAGACCAGCCACGTGGATTGCCAAGGTGTCTCCCGGCTGCGCCCCTTCGACATAGAACGGCCCGGTTTGCGGGTTGAGGTACCGGAAATCCAGTACCTTGCTGGCAACGTCGTTCACGGATGTGAGAGCGTGGTTGAAGGCGTCCTCGGACCATACTTGGAGGGCTGTTCCCGGCCTGACCCGCATCACCGGCGCGGCGCCGCCGAAGGTATAGACGAGCTGTGAATGTTCCGGTTTGAAGTCAACAACGTCCATGCCAGTGACGCTAGATGGCCTGCATGGGTAAAGCAATCGGCCGACCAGACTCACCAAATGTGCTCGCGAAGTGCGGCTTGAGCTCGGAGGCCTTCCAGATTCGACCGATCGTCGTCTTGGACAATCCCGAACGCTTGACCATCGACGCCCGAGACCAGTACGTGGCATTCTGCGGCGTCTCCTCCACCGCGGCGACCACGACCGCCTCCACCTGAGCGTCGCTGATCGAGGCCGGGCGTCCCGGCCGGGGATCCGCTATCGGTCATCGCTCCAACATCCTTCGAAACCGTCTGACCAAGTCGTCATTCGACTTTGGTCGACCAGCCAAGCGGCGGCAGCCTTGCAGCCCCCCAGACCGCCGCCGTCGAGGACATCTTCCCCGCCGTCGACGTCGGGATCGATGGGCACGTCTACTTCGGCTCCTACCGAGGTAACCGTCTCGCCTTGGCAAACCTGCGCAGCCGGACCACCACCACCGGTAGGCCGCATCACCTGTGACACGCTCGGTCCCTACATCCACAACACCCGGCTCGACTACGTCGTCACGGATCTGGCGAAGGCGACGATGACGGCGAGCACGCACCCGATCAACACGCGCTATGGGTTCGGCGGCGGGTTCTTCGGCGATTACACCGATCTGTCGGTCGGATCCGACGGTAACTTCCACGCGTTGTGGACTGACAGCAACACCGAGCAGTCAGTCGTGTGGTTCTACGGCGCCCAGTTCGCGCCAACGCGCATCCACCAACAGGACGTCGTCACCGCAGCAGGCGCGCTCCCCTAGCTCACGTTTGAAGCCAAACTGGTAACACCGCCAGCCATGGTGCGGGCCTGCCGGTGCAGCGAGCCTCAGCTGATTAGCCCATCACCCGGATCGAATCCGCTGCTGACTGCACAGGTGGCAGGGGTTTTACAAGCGGTGACGGAGCACTGATCGCTCATCGAGCGCCGAACGGATCCAGGGTGGCCCCAAGGCTGATCTTGTGGCGTCCCGGCAGCGGAAGGTGACCGTCGCCCAAAACTCGACGTGGACGTCGACACACGCGTTCTCGCTGTGCCGGTCGGGGATCCGCTTGCGAAGACCTTCGGTCCGGGGCCGCCAAACGACAGCCACTCATCACCTGTGGCCGTTCGGCCAAGGGAGCGAGCCGGTAGCTGTGTAGACCGCGAATCGGTGTGGTCGTCACTCGAACCGCTCGGGCGGCAAGCCCTTGACAGGAAACCAGATGGTTTCCTATGCTCGATTGGGTGGAACCCGTGTTCAAGGCATTAGCGGACCCGACTCGGCGTGAACTGCTCGACGAGCTCTTCCGCCACGATGGGCAAACCCTGGTCGCGCTGGCGGCCCGTTTTGCCATGACGCGCGTCGCCGTGGCCAAGCACCTTCGGCTGCTGGAAGACGCCGGCCTGGTCATCGCCCACCGTGCGGGCCGGGAGAAGCTGCACTACCTGAACCCGGTCCCGATCCGGCAGGTCTATGACCGGTGGGTGAGCAAGTACACCGAGGCCTGGGCTGCCGGCCTCGTCGATCTCAAACGCGACCTGGAGGCGAGCATGGAGAAGATATTCGAGATCTACATCCGGACCAGTCCGACACTGCTGTGGCAGGCGATCACCGATCCCGCAGTACGAGCGCGCTACCAGTTCGGTGCGAGGGTCGAGTCCGACTGGACGCCCGGGTCGAGCTACCAGGTGAGGCACGAGAGTGCGCCTGGCCCTCTTGTCGAGGGCGAGAACCTCGAGATCGACCCGCCGCGGCGACTGGTGCAGTCCTACCATGCGGTATGGGGCCAGGACATCGCCGCCGAGGGCACCAGCCGTGTCACCTGGCAGATCGAACCGGTCGGCGACTCGTGCCGCCTGACCGTCACCCACGACCAGCTGCGCCAGGACGCCGACGAGCACCTCTACGGCGGCTGGCCGATGATCCTGTCCGGGCTCAAGACCTGGCTGGAGACCGGCCAAGAACTCACCACCCCCGGCTCACTCAACTACGGAGGATCGACATGAGCGCCTTGGACAAGAGCTTCACCGCGGTGATGCAACGAAGCCCGAACAAGGGCGGCTGGACCTACGTGGTCATGCCCGGCTCGGCCGAGTACTCCGGCACCCGCGGCCTGGTTCGCACCCGCGGCACCATCGACGGCAACCCGTTCGCCGGCTCGTTCATGGCCCTGGGCGACGGCACCCACAAGCTCGCCGTCCCGGCCGAGGTACGCACCCAGATCGGCAAGGACGCCGGCGACAGTGTCATCGTCCACCTTGACGAACGCATCCCACCCACCCCGCCAAGGAGCACCCGATGAGCGCCACCAAGACCCACATCACCGGCATCCGCACCGTCAGCATCCCGGTCGACGACCAGGACGCAGCGTTGCGCTTCTACGTCGACACGCTCGGCTTCACCACGCTGCGCGACAACCCCACGCCCAAAGGCGGGCGCTGGATCGAACTCGCCCCCGGCGACGACGACGTGATCGTCACCATCGAGCCCGCCGCACCCGGCGTGGCCCGCGGCGCTATTGGCATCCGATTCACCACCGACGATGCCGAAGCCGCCCGCGCCCAGCTTCAAACCGCCGGAGTCGACACCGACGAAATCCTCCGCTGGCCCGGCGTCCCAGCAATGTTCGCCTTCCGCGACCCCGACGGCAACGCCTTCTCCATCACCGAAACTGCCTGACCGGCACCTAGGGGATCCCGACCGGGAGACAGCTCCGCCCCAGTCGCGTCGAAATTCGACAGGGCGCCGACGCCCTCAACGACGGCAAGGGAACGAGTTGTCTGCGCAACGTCCTATTGTTCGGCCGATGCTGACCCGAGTCGACCTCACCTTGGACTGTGCAAACCCGCAACGACTGGCTGCGTTGGAAGACCGCTGCCGGGTACGTCGACAAACTACCGCCGCCACCGTTCGCCACGCGTGAGGATTGGCTGGCGCAATTCGACGACGAGTTTGACGACGGGATGGACGCAGCGTGGCTCCATGACCCGAGAGGTGTCGCGCCTCGCCTCAGCCTGCTGCAAGTACCCGAGCCGAAGACCACCAAGAACCGGCTCCATCTCGATCTGCGGGTGTCCGGCGATGGCACACCCGAGCAACGCTGGTCGCGTGTCATGACCGAGGTCGCCCGTCTCGATGCTGCCGGTGCGGCCACGCTGCAGGAGTTCACCGGACACCACGTTGTGATGACCGATCCTGAGGGCAACGAGTTCTGCGTCGCCTGAGCGGGGTCGACCCGTTGCCGCCGTGACCGGCGAACCGCGCTGCCGGGGCCCCTTCGCACATGGTTCCCGATCGCCGGTAGAGGATCCGGCAACGGACGCGGTTCGTCGCGTAAGCGACACCAATGCGGACACTGGCCCGTCGCCGGGCTCGATCCCCCTGTCGTGGTCGCAAGCCGTTCCGCAATCGGGACGCCCGGACAACTACGAGAAGCTACCGCGACCGAAGCTCCCGCGTCGTCCGCGGGCTAGCGCTGCGTCGGTGCGGGCGTGATGGGCTTCTGACTGTCGAGGAAGGTCGTGCCCGCCGAACGTCCCGACTCGTACAACTGTTGCTGCTCAGGTGTGGTGATCCCGAAGTTAGTGGCGCTCATTGACCCCGTGTCCACGAATACGGTCCGGTCCGTCACCTTCTCGTCGTCCAGGTGGTAACGGTCCCATCCGGACAGGAGGGTCTGCAGGCAGGACCGTGCAAGTTCGAAGTCATTGCCCGCCGGTCGGTCGACCTGCAGCGCACCCGGCCTAGCGGACAGCTTGACCCCCCAGGTGGGCCACCTCGGGGGTTCACCGTCCTGACGGTCAAAGACGCTGATCGGGAAGTTCGACAGCATCCCGCCATCGACCCAGGTCACCTTGCCGGTGGGTGTCGCGACGGAAACCGGGCGGAAGAAGAACGGGATGCTCATGCTGGCCCGGACCGCGTCGACCACCCGCATCGTGGCCGGGTCCTGCCCGTAGTACGGGTAGTCCCACGGAAGGCGGACCAAGGCTCCCCGGCTGATGTCACTGGTGTGCACC
>JBBRTH010000110.1:0-7769 GCA_038244615.1 Mycobacteriales bacterium
AACCAGACCGACGGACGTCGGAGTCATCGACAAACCGAGGACCGCGTCCACATGTACCCCTTCGGAGCCACGAGGCGGCCACTTTCGGGCAGCACCAGCGTGGAGGACCATTCCGGGCGACACTACCCGTTCGTCCGACGGAGCGGGGAGTCGGACCTGTGGTAATCCGAATCCGACCTGCCGCCGCGCAATGATGGGAACGCGTTAGCTCGTAGCTACGTCAGACAAGACGACGAGGTCTCGGTCGACGACGGAGGAACATGTCTGCAACCGCACTGTTGGAGGACCGCGCCGCAGTGGTCTCGGTGCACGTTCTCGGACTCGGCAACACGACGGCCAGGTGCTCCTCTAGGCGGGCCGGACGCCGCAAGCTCCTCAAGGCCGCCGCGATCGGGACGCCTGGGCTCACTCGATGCAGGACAAGTGCGTGGTGACGTCACCCCTGGTGCTCGCCTGGTAATCCGGTACATCCGGACCGGTCACGAGGTGAGGATCTCCGCGAGAAGCGCCGGCTCCACGTTGCCGCCCGACACGACGAGCACCGTCGGTCCCGGTGGTGTTTCCCGACTCCGATAGGCCGCGAGCGCGGTGGCGCCGCTCGGTTCGGCCACTAGATGGGCCCGCAGGGCGAGCTCGCGTACTGCCACCCGAATGTCGTTCTCGGACACGGTGATCAAGTCATCCAGCACTCTCTGCAGGTGGGCGAACGTCAGTTCCGAGGGCTGCGATCGAAGCCCGTCGGCGATGGTGCGGTTGCGGTCCTCGATCGACCAATAGACGCGGTGTCCCGCGGCAAGGCTCTCGGCGGTGTCGGCGGCGAGTTCGGGTTCCACGCCGATGACCTTTGCCTGGGGTGCGAGCGCCCTGATGGCGGTGCCGATGCCGGAGGCGAGACCCCCGCCGCTCACCGGGACGATGACGTTGGCGACGTCCGGCAGGTCCTCGGCGATCTCCAGTCCGATGGTGCCCTGCCCCGCGATGACGTCGGGATGGTCGAACGGCGGGATAAGGACCCCGCCGGTCCTGATCACCAACTCGTCCGCGACCTTCTCGCGTTGGCCGGTGGCGCACAACACTACGTCTGCGCCGTGGCTGCGGGTCGCTGCGATCTTGACCTCTGGGGTCTCCCCTGGCATGACGATGTGAGCGGGAATCCCGAAGGTCGCAGCCGCGTATGCCACGGCCTGGGCATGGTTGCCGCTCGAGTATGCGACGATTCCCCTTGCGCGGGTGGCGTCGTCGAGTCGCCCGATCGCGTTGAACGCTCCGCGGACCTTGAACGCACCGATCGCTTGGAAGTTCTCCGGTTTGAGCCACAGTGGGCGGTCCGGATCGCCCCACGGCGCGGGCACCAACGGCGTGCGGACGACAGATCCGCGGATCTGGTTGGCCGCCGTGCGGATGTCGTCGATGGTGACCAGTTGCATCAGCTGCGCCTCGCCGTCACGTCTCGAATCTTAGGGTGTGCCGTGTGACCGACGCGTTTTCACTTCCGATCGTCCCGCGCTATGCCGAAGTCGATCAACAGGGTGTGGTGTTCAACGGCCATTATTTGACGTGGTTCGACGAGGCATCCACCGCTTTGTTCGACCACCTGGGACTGCCGTTCGCCGAGTTCAACGACTGGGGACTCGACGTTCAGGTGGTGCACGCAGAGATCGACTACCTCGCACCCATCCGGTGGCGCGATGCGGTGCGCGTTCAAACCCGTTGCGAGTCGACGGGAACGACGAGTTTCACGCTGCAGTTCGACGTGCTCCGACGCGACGATGTCGGCGCCGACGTCATAGCGGTGCGCGGGCGCAACGTGTACGTCGTCGTTTCGACCGACGACTGGGCCAAGCGCGAGATTCCAGCGAGATTGCTGGCGGCACTCACTTCTGTTGCGGGTCAAGGCCGGAACGCGATAGATGGCGGTATCGATAACGGTACTGTCACCCCATGAGCCACGACCACGGGGACCATGCACCGCATCGCGAACTCCCGCCGGGGATGGCCGAGCAACTCGATCTGCCCCACTCGGGGCTCGCGACCTTCGGGCATCGACCCTTCCTGACCGAGGTCGAGCAACTCGAGTCCTGGCGCCCCGACGTCGCCATCGTCGGCGCCCCCTTCGACATCGGGACGACGAATCGGCCCGGCGCACGGTTCGGTCCGCGGGCGATCCGGGCCACCGCCTACGAACCCGGCACGTACCACATGGATCTGGGCCTGGAGATCTTCGACTGGCTCGAGGTCGTCGACTTCGGCGACGCTTTCTGCCCGCACGGCATGACCGAGGTGTCCCATCAGAACATCAAGGAGCGCGTCACGGCGGTGGCCTCGCGCGGCATCGTGCCGGTGGTGCTCGGCGGGGACCACTCGATCACCTGGCCGTCGGCGACCGCGGTGGCCGACGTACACGGCTACGGCAACGTCGGCATCGTGCACTTCGACGCGCACGCTGACACGGCCGACATCATCGACGGCAATCTGGCCAGCCACGGTACGCCGATGCGTCGTCTGATCGAGTCTGGCGCGGTACCGGGTACGCACTTCGTCCAGGTCGGATTGCGCGGCTACTGGCCGCCGCAGGACACCTTCGAGTGGATGCAGGAGCAGGGCATGGTGTGGCACACCATGCAGGAGATCTGGGAGCGCGGGTTCAAGGCGGTGATGGTCGACGCCGTCGGCGAGGCGCTCGCCAAGGCGGACAAGCTGTACCTGTCCGTCGACATCGACGTGCTCGACCCGGCCCACGCGCCCGGCACCGGCACCCCGGAACCCGGTGGCATCACCAGCGTCGACCTACTTCGGATGGTGCGCCAACTCTGCTACGAGCATGACGTGGCCGGAGTTGACGTCGTCGAGGTCTCCCCTGCCTACGACCACGCGGAGCTCACGGTCAACGCGGCGCACCGGGTGGTCTTCGAGGCACTGGCTGGGATGGCCGCGAGGCGGCGCGACGCCGCAGGCGCCGAGATGGGCCCGCCCGGACGGCGACCACCACCTGCGTGAGGCAGCCGGCGGTCAGGCCTTCTTGAGGGTGAACTGCGCGATATCGGTGTAGCCCTTTGCGAACAACTCCGCACAGCCGGTCAGGTATCGCATGTAACGGTCGTAGACCTCTTGGGACTGGATCGCGATGGCCTCGTCCTTGCGCGCCTCAAGTGCGGCGGACCAGATCTCCAGGGTGCGTGCGTAGTGCAGACGCAACGGCTGAATCTTGGTGATCTCGAAACCCGCCTTGGCGGAGCTCGTCTCGACATCCACGACCTGCGGCAGATCTCCGCCGGGGAAGATCTCGTCCATGATGAACTTGAAGAATCTGATCTTGGTCATCGTCAGCGGCAGGGCGCGCTCTTTGAACTGCTCGTCGCTGGGCTTGATGATGGTGTGCAGCATCATCACGCCGTCGCTGGGCAGCGCCGCGTAGGCCGACTTGAAGAAGTCGTCGTAGCGGTCGCGGCCGAAGTGCTCGAAGGCGCCGATCGACACGATGCGGTCCACCTGGCCATGGAACTGCTCCCAACCCTGGAGGAGCACCTCTTTGCTCCGAGGACTGTCCGACGACGCAAGAAGTTGCTTCACGTGCGCCCGCTGGTTCTTGCTCAACGTGAGCCCGACGACGTTGACGTCGTAGCGCTCGAGCGCCCGTTTGACGGTCCCGCCCCAACCGCAGCCGACGTCCAGCAGCGTCATGCCGGGCTTCAGGCCCAACTTGCCCAGAGACAGGTCGATCTTCGCGATCTGCGCTTCTTCCAGCGTCATGTCGTCGCGCTCGAAGTAGGCGCAACTGTAGGTCTGGGTCGGATCCAGGAAGAGCCGGAAGAAGTCGTCGGACAGGTCGTAGTGCGCCTGCACGTCTTCGAAGTGTGGCTTCAGGTCCGGGGTGAGGTCCTGGTTGTCACTCGTTGTGTTGGGCAAGTTTCAGCCTTTGGCGTCTTGTTGAGGGTCGTCCGTAGCTCCGCGAGTCTGGAGAGCCGCGCCGTCGGTCTGCGCAATTCTCGCAGAATACCCGACGCGTGAAGGCGACAGCCAATCGGTTCGCGGCGTTGCCACGGGGTGTCACCACGCCGTCATCCATGGCGCCGTGACCGAGCAACTCAATGCCCTCCGGCTGTGGCGAGCCTGCCCAGCCGATCGAAATCCTGTTTGCTGGACTCCCAGGAGGCGCTTAGGTTCGCTGTGCCGGATCAGCACCGTGTCGGCGACTTCGCCCCCGTCTTGGCGGCACCGGTGAACACCCGAGGCGGTGAATCCGAGCCGTCGTGCCAGCGCCTCGCGCGCGCGGCCACTCGCTCACGTGAGTGAGCGGACAGTAACGACGCCGTACTCCGCCACCGACGCCGACAGCATCGCGGCACCCTGATCGTCGCTCGGACCGGTTCCGCGGAAGGCCGCGACCGCCGACTGCGATCCCCATCGTTCGTAGACGTTGATCCGGCCGGCGTCGAGGACGTCCGCCGAGATCGCGAAGTCGAGGCACCCTGCGGCGGAGCGGGCTTGCCGGACCACCTCGACGCAACCCGCCAGATAGGCGTCGCGTTCGTTCGGCGCGACCATCAGATGTCCGGCGACGACTACGTCGCCGCCGACCTTGGTTGAAGCCATGCGAAACTCCCGTTGAGTGTGATCAATCGTTCGTTGAGACTCGGGTTCGGATCGGAATCCATCGTGGGCCAGTTCTGGTTGGTCAGTTCTCCCGTGGCAGAAGCTCGGCGGCGAAGCGGTCGATGAACTCGTCCGTGCTGCCGCTGCCGGTGGGGCGGATGACGAATTTGGTCAACCCGGCGGTCACATAGCCGTCGATCATTCGGTGTAGCCGCGGCCACCCGTCGGCGATCAGTTCGTTCGGGTCGACGTCGGGGCGTCGCTCGCGGATGGCGGCGAGCACCACGTCGGAGAGCCCGTTCTCGGCGACGGCCACGTTGATCCCGTAGTGATCGGGTTCGACGGAACGCTCGGCTTCTGCCGCGGCCGACTCGATGAGCTCACGCCCGCGCCGCGCCTCGTCAGGCGTGAGGAAACTGCCCAACCAGCCGTCGGCATGGCGACCGATACGGCGGAACGCGGCGGGCGCGGAGCCGCCCAGCCAGATGTCGAGCGGCTTCGCCGGGCGTGGTCCGACCGCCATCGAGGTCGCGGTGAAGAAGTCGCCGGAGAAGTCGCCACCGTCCGAAGTCAACGCCGACTTGAGGAGGCGCAGCGATTCGTCGAACACCGCGGCACGCTGGCCGTCGGGCACGACGAAGACGTCGCGCTCAGCGGGTATGGCGGAGCGCAGGCCGAAGACCGGCAGGACGCGCTTCGGTGCCAACGCCGCCAGTGACGCCAGCTGCTTGGCGACGAGCACCGGGTGGCGGCCCGGCAGGATCATGACCGAGGTACCGACCTTGAGTTTGGTGGTGCGGGCCAATGCGTAGGCCATGCCGACGAACGGGTCGACGGCGTCGGTGTAGACGAGTTCCGAGAACCACAATGAGTCGATACCCACGGCTTCGAGCCGATCGACGAGGTGCGGCAACTCCGTGGGACTGGCCTCCGGACCCGCGCCGAGCCCAACGCCGAATCGGATCTTCATGGTGATCCAGTCTCCACGCGGTGCAACCGTGCCCGCATCTGCATGAAGCGAAAGAGCCCGGGAGCGCCGGCTAACGGCTGGTAGACGTCGACCTGCTCCTCGATGAACTGCGTGCGACGAGCCTCCGGCAGCCGGTCGGTCCACGCCGTGGATCCCATCGCGGACCACTGCAGGAAGGCGTCGCGAGATCCGAAGTCCCATTCGCGGTCGGCCACGGTCACCTCATCGAGCGTCAGGCCCGCCCCTGCGGCCAACACGCCGTAGTGATCGGGGTCGACGTGAATGAAGGGTGCCTCGAAGCCCTCGAACCACTGCGCCCAGCGCGACTCCCGGCAGAGTCCCATCGCGACGGATTCCAAGCTGGGGCGCGCACCCGCACACACCATCTGGATCGTGACCGATCCCCCGGGTCGCAGCACCATGGTGATCTGGCGAAGCGCCTGCTCCTGCTCGGGCACCCAGTGCAGCGCGTTGAACGACACCGCGGCGTCGAAGTGCTCTGTGAACGGAAGCCCGCGTGCGTCGGCGATCACGAACCACGGACCGGACGCACCGGTGGCGACCGACGCGGCAGCGGTGGCGACCATTCGGTGCGACGGATCGACACCGACCACCACGCCCTCCGCTGTCAGAGTCGCGATCGCACGGGTGAGAAAGCCATCCCCGCAGCCGATGTCGAGGACGCAATCACCTGCACGGAACTCCAGGCCGGCCATCGCCTCGCTGATCATCGAGCGCTGCAACCCGCTGAGTCTCGCGTACTCGTCGCCGCTCCAGTCCGTCACACGCCTATGGTGACAGCTGAGCACCGCGTCCGACCACAGAAGCAGGTCCACACATGCAGGCATCAGTCACCGTCGCGATGGACGCCCCCGCGGAGAAGGTCTGGGACCTCGTCGCCGACGTCCGCAACACCGGCAAGTTCTCCCCGGAAACCTTCGAAGCCGAGTGGCTCGAAGGTGCCACCGGTCCAGCGCTCGGCGCGAAGTTCCGCGGTCACGTCAAGCGCAACGAGATCGGACCCATCTACTGGACGACGTGCCGCGTCACGGCGTGCGACCCCGGCCGGGAGTTCGGCTTCGAGGTGCTCCTCGGCGATCGAGCGGTCAACAACTGGCACTACCGATTCACTCCCGTGAACGGTGGCACCGAGGTCACCGAATCCTTTCGGATGAACGACGGCCTGTTTACCACTGTGTTCGGTCTCTTCGGTGGCCAGCTCCGCAAGCGGCGCAACACCCGCGACATGCGGAAGACGCTGGAGCGGATCAAGGCCGTCGTAGAGGCCTGAGTAGAGGCCTGCTTGGTTGAAGCCGATCCCAAAGATGGGGATCCATTGGCCGAGCAGCCAGACGCCCCATTGGCGCGGGCCGTCGTTCCACACGGGACTCAGGTTGTAGCCCCAGAAGTTGACCGACGGCAGTGGCGGGCCACCGTTCCATTGGATCGGTGGCGGCGGGCCCCAGCCCCATGGCGGCGCCCCGTTGCGGTCGTCCCACCAGTCGTGTCCGTTGCTGTTAGACCAGACGCCCTTCGCGGTGACTGTTTGCTCCTGGTGCGTATGCCGTGAAATCGGCTCCCTTGCCGCCACCCTTTGGTAGAACGTCAGCATGGGTACGTCCGCGAACAAATGGTCGCGTGAAGAGATCGAAGACGCGTTTGCGCATCAACAACAGGTGGTCCGCGAGATCGGGCAGAGCTGGGACTGGTCGCGCTATGCCGATCTGTTCATCGAGGACGCCACCTACAATGAGCACACCTACGGCAAGATGGCTGGCCGCGAACGGATCCGGGAGTGGATCGTCGCGACGATGAATGTCTTCCCCGGCAGCGAGATGCCGTTCTACCCGGTGTCCTGGTACTCGATCGACACCGACAAGGGTTGGGTCATCACCGAGATCATGAATCGGATGAAGGATCCCGGCGACGGCGCCGTCATCGAACGGCCCTGCATCACCATCCTCAAGTACGCGGGCGACGGGCTCTGGAGCTGTGAAGAGGACGCTTACAACCCGATGAACTTCCTACCCATGGTGCGGGAGTACGTCGAACGCTGCCAGAATTGCGGAACGCTCTCCGACGACGGAGTCGCGTTCGCGAAGAACATGGGTTGGCCGCTGGCATGATCGTCAGCCGAAGGTGAAGTCGCTCGGATCGGGCGTCCGCGTCCACGTCCAGTAGTCGACCAGTCGCCACGGACTCAGCG
>JBBRTH010000111.1:0-7622 GCA_038244615.1 Mycobacteriales bacterium
ACCAGACCGGCCAGCACGGTGTTCACCGGGTGCAGTGGTCCCGGTGCCACGGTCGTGCCGATCTGTTCGGCGATCAGGGCGAGGTCGCCGACGCCATCGCCGGAGACGTTGCCGCCGCCGAGTTGCTCCGGCACCAGCATGCTGGCCCAGCCGAGTTCGGCGGCACGCTGCCACCACGCAGCGTCGAAAGACGTTCCGGACGAATGCAACTCGCGCACCCGACCGATCGAGGCCTCCTTGTCCAGGAAGGCACGCGCGGTCGACGCGAAGAGCAGCCGTTCGGGGGACGCAACGTCAGTCATGCCTGATTGGCTCCGCTACTAGAATGGGGATCGGAGGTCAGGCAAGGACGAGCGCAGGCACGTCGGGCTTGTGCACGATCGTGTTGGGAACCTTGAAGAGGTCGATCATGTTGCCGCCCATCACCTTTCGGACGCCCTCTTCGTCGAGCCCGTGCGCCTCGAGGTCGCTGACAAGGTTGATCGGATCGGCCAAGCCCTCCGGATGCGGCCAGTCCGAGCCGAACATGATGCGGTCGATACCGCACAGGTCGGCCATCTGCTTGAAGTCGTCCTCCCAGAACGGCGCGACGTACACGGCGCGCTTGAAGGCCTGGATGGGGTCCTCGGGAAACGAGTCGGGCATCTTCTTGAAGACGTCCTTGAACTGGTGGAACAGGTAGGGCACCCACGACGCGCCGTTCTCGACCGACAAGATGCGCAGATCCGGGTTGCGGGTCAGCGCGCCATGGCACACCAGCGCGGCCATGGTGTCCTCGATCGGACGCTTGCCCATGGCGACCATGCGGAACGACGTGGGCGCGAACGGCTTGAACTCATCGCCGGGCTCCCAGTCGTTGAGGTACGAGGAGTAGCCACTGTCCGAGGCGTGCATCGACACCGGGATGCCCGCCTTGACGCAGGCCTGCCAGAACGGGTCGAACTCGGGCACGCCCATGGAGCGGCTGCCGCGGTAGCCGGGCACCGGCGCGGGGCGCACCAGGACGGTCTTGGCGCCGCGTTCCAGACACCACTCAAGTTCTTCGAGGGCGCGGTCGACGTTGCCCAGGTTGATGACCGGGGTGGAGAAGATCCGGTCCTCGTAGTTGAACTGCCAGGTTTCGTACATCCACTGGTTCAGTGCGTGGACGATGTCGAGGATCAGGTCGGGGTCGTCCTTCAGTCGCTCTTCGACGAGGCTGGCCAGCGTCGGGAACATCAGCGTGTAGTCGAGACCGAGGCTGTCGAGGACCTCGACACGCGCGGCAGGGTTGCGGAAGGCGGGGATGGCCTTCATCGGCTTGCCCATCACCTCACGGTATGTCTTGCCGCCACTGCCGTGACGGAAGTAGTCCTCCTGGGCGCCGGGCTTGGCCACGACCTCGAACGTCGGGTTGGGGATGTAGTCGCTGACCACGTTGCGCACCATGATCTTGGTGCGGCCGCGGACGTCGATGTAGTCGATGACGCCCTTGCGGTGATCCGGCAGGAACTGCGTCAGCGCTTCCTTGGGCTCATAGAAGTGGTTGTCGGCGTCGAACACGGGATAGGTCAGGTTGCGCGAAGGCATGTCCGTCTCCTAGAACTCTGGTATGTCGGAAGTGGTAATGACGTTACCACTTTCGTGACGGCGAATGAACCAGGGTTCGCGAACGGTTCGGCGATCGCCTCACGTGCAGTTCAGGGCGTCGTTCGGAGCGTGAGCGCCCTCAGGCAGAACTCGTCGATGTGGCGGCCTTCGATAGGCGCATCGTTGAGTTCGGCCCCGAGAACCCGCAGGCGCATCGCCCCGAGCGCCGACTGCATGATCAACGTGGCGGTGGGGTCGACGTCGAGACCGGGATCGAAGGAGCCCTCCGACATTCCGCGTTCAATGATGTTCTTGATCAGCACGTTCACCGGTGAGAGCACCCTGGCGTACTCGCGTGGCATCGTCTCGGCCAGGTGGTCGTTGTAGAACGTCAGACCGCGGTTGATGCTGTCCTGCGTCGTGGACGCGGCGGGCGCGCTGATCTTGGCGATCAGCAGGCGCAACGCCTCCGGGGCAGGCACCGCGTCGGTCTCTGCTCGCCAACGGAGCGTGGACTCGCTCATGATCCTGTCGACCAGCGCCAGGAGGAGTTCATCTTTGGTGGAGAAGTGCTGGTAGAAGGATCGCAGCGAGGTCTTGGACCGCTCGACCACTTCGAGCACCGTGAAGTCGGTCCGCCCGGTCTCGCCGAGGATGGCCAGGGCCGAGCGCATGAACCGACTGGCCCGGGATTCCTCGTCGACCGTGCCTGTGTCCGCTGCGTCTGCCGACGGCCGTTCAGTCGCCTTCGCCACGAGAATGACGTTACCGGTTCTGTAGAGGCATCGGCGCGATTGCCGCTAAGGTGACGCTCCGATGGCCGAATGGTTCCTGTTCCTGCCCCAGGTGCGGCTGGCGATTCCCGACATCGTCGAGCGTGCGCGCGCGGCCGAAGCGGCTGGTTTCGACGGCATCGCGCTCATCGACCACCTCGAGCCGCCCGGCGCCGCGCACCAGGGAATCTGGGCGGCGATGACCCTCGCGACCTGGGTGGCGGCGCACACCGAGCGGCTGACGATCGGGCACCTGGTGCTGTGCGATGCGTTCCGGCAACCTGCCGTACTTGCCAAGGAGGCGGTGACGCTGGCGGCGGCGTCGGGAAACCGCTTCGAGCTCGGTCTCGGCTGGGGTTCCTGGCCACAGGAGTTCGGTAGGTTCGGCCTGGCCGACGGCGACGACGCCCCTGCCCGCGTTGCGCGCCTGGACCGCACTCTCGGGCTGATCCGCCAGTACTGGGGTGAGGCGGACGCCGACGGCGTGATCCAGGAGCCGCGGCCGCAACGACGAATTCCCCTGGTGCTCGGCGGAACCGGCAAGAACACGATGGACCTCGTGCGCAGGTACGCCGACTGGTGGAACGTCCCGTCGCACCAACTCGACCGGCTGCCCGGCCTGCTGCCGACGGTGGGCGACGTTCGCGTGTCCGTGCAGCAGATGGTCGGCTTCGTCGGTCGGGACGCCGACCGTGACGAGATGACGGCGACCAGCACCCGTCGATTCGGCCACCTGGGCAGCGGCCTGGTGTGCGGGGACGCAAGCGAACTCGTCGAGCACTTCTCGGGGTTGTCGGCCCAAGGCGTCGAGCGCTTCTACGTCTGGTTCGCCGACTTCGCCCAACCGTCCACCCTCGCCGACTTCGCCGAGAACGTCATCGCAAGTCACACATAACAATTCACATCGGAGAGGCACGACATGTCGATTGATTCAGATCAGGCCGAGTGGACGGTCGAGGGACTGCTCGACCTGTTCGACGTGCAACCCGATGGCGCGGACCGCTTCATCGGTCAGACGGGCATCGCAGGCGCCGACGAGCGTCAGGTGGTGGAGGGCACTCAGGTGATGGCCCAGGCGATCGTCGCGGCGGGCAAGCGGTTCCCCGAGAAGTCGGTGCGGTCGGCGTACGCGGTATTCGCCCGTGCCGTCGTGGTGGGGCCGCCGGTGGAGTTGACCGTCGACGTCGTGGCCGAGGGCCGCACCACGGCGACCGCGGTGATCTCGGCGTCGCAGAACGGTAGGCGTTGCATCACGGTGACGGTGCTCGCCGACGTGCCGTCGGCGGACGTCATCCGTCATCACCTTCCCAAGCCCGACGTCGCCGCGCCTACCGAGGCGAACGTGTCGGAGATGCCGATGGTCGGACGCCAGTTGCGACTCGTCGACGTCGTCGACGTCGACAGTCCCGACGAGGTCGGGCCGCCCGAGCTGCACGCGTGGCTGCACTACGACCCGATTCCCGGTCGCGACGAGCTGGCCAAGGCGTTGATCGCGTACTTCACCGGCCACCTTGGCATTTCGACGACGATGCGCGCGCACGAAGGGATCGGCACTGCGCAGGCCCACCTCACGGTGTCCACGGCGCCGATGACCATCTCGGTGAGCTTCCACGAACCGTGCACCTGGGCCGGCTGGATCCTCTACACCCATGAGAGCACTCAGGTGGGTGCGGGGATGTCCTACGTCCGCGGCGCGGTGCACACCGAAGAGGGCGAGCTGCTCGCGTCGTTCGCCCAGGACGCGCTGATTCGACCCCTGCGCACCACCGACACGTCGATCGCTGCGGAGTCCAGGCTCTAGATCTTCAGATACCCCTTATCGGCCGGGATCTGGGCGGCCGTCACCAGCGACGAGGCGTCGCTCGCCAACCAGACGACGATGTCGGAGATGAGTTTCGGCGCGGCCAGCGAGTCGGTCGGCAGCGCGCCGGGGGAGAAGCTGTGGATGAAGTTCGAGCGTCCCTGACTGCGAGCCGCACCCGTGACGTAGGCGACCCTGCCTGCCAGCGGTTGGGCGGTGCTCGTCATGCCGATTGCTCCTTCGGTAGTGGGATCGCGGTCGAATACGTTGAGCGTCGGCTCATCTCGTAGTCGGTCAGGGGTGACCGGCGCGCGAATCGCCTGGACGCCGTGATGGTCTGCGGACGGTGGTAGACGGTGTCTCGCTGCGAGTTCACGAAGTACGTGTTCAGCGTGGGGTTGCACTCGGTGAAGTACAGACGAGCCGTCTTGCCGCGCCGCTCCATCTGTCTGTTCCACCGGTTGAACGCATCCTGGCTGACTTCGGCTACCTGCCTGCCGCTCCGACGCGTTTCGTCGATGATGCGGACGGCATGGGCGGCGATCGTCTCGACGAAGTCCGGCCAGGCGAAACCGACGAAGCCGAGTGGCCCGACGATCTCCCAGCGGTTGGGTAGGCGAGGATGTGACGTTCCAGCGTAGGCGCGTAGACCGTGGCTTCGGTAGTACTCGGCGAGGTCGAATCCTCCTGCGCCCAGCACGGTGCCCGGGGGATAGGTTTCGGGGTCGGTCCACAGTTCGTATCCCGTCGCCAACACCAGCAGATCAGCCGGGTGCTCGACGCCGTCGACGGTGCGGACGCCGTCGCGGGTGATGCGCTCGATCGGCGTGGTGATCAGGTGGGTGGTCGGGTCGTTGAGCGCGGTGAGGAACGCACTCGAGATGACGGGTCTCTCGGCCATGATGCCGTAACCGGGCACGAGCGCCCGGCGAGTCCGAGGGTCGCGCACGGTGGCGCGCAGGAGCAACCGGTACAGCGCACGGCAGTACGCGTCGTACCACGGCATGAGGCGCACGAGCAGCCGGTCGGGGAGCCGGGAGAGCAGATGCACGATCGGTGCGACCATTCCTACGTCCATGAGCAGCCTGCCGGCCACGTTCACGGCGCCGACGACGCCTGGCACGCGTAGGGCGCGCCGCATCAACGGCGGGATGTCGAAGTCGACCTTCGGCAGTACCCACGCCGGGGTGCGTTGATAGACATCGAGATTGGCGGCCTCGGTGGACAGTGCGGCGGTGATCTGCACGCCGCTGGACCCGGTGCCGATCACCGCGATCCGCTTGTCGCGGGTCTCGTAGGAGTCGTCCCACGCGTTGGGCCGCAGGATCGTGCCGGCGAAATCCTCGACACCGTCGATGTCGACGGTGATCTTGGCGTTGACGTAGCCACCCACCGAGCTGATCACGAAGCGTGCCGTCAGCTGCGGCTGGTCGCGGATGTCCAGGCGCCACAGGCCCGCGTCGTCGTCCCACTGTTGGCGGACGACGTCGGCGCCCGTCCGAAGGTGGGGGTAGAGGTTCAGCCCTGTCGCGGTGTCACGCAGGTACCGGTGGATCTCCGGGCCGGGGGCGAAGAGACGCGTCCAGTCGGGATTCGGCGCGAACGAGAGCTGATACCACAGCGAGGGGATGTCGACGGCCAGCCCGGGGTAGTGGTTGTCACGCCAGGTACCGCCGAAGTCATCGCCTCGTTCGAGGATGACGAAGTCGCCGATACCCTTGCGCTGCAGGAGATGTGCAGCGGCGATGCCGCCAGGGCCTGCGCCGATGATGACGACTTCGACGTCGGGCTCACTCATGGGGTACCTCCGGTCAATCCAGCTACGGCATGGTCCGTCACGAAACGCTTGACCGCTCGTGGGTTGTCGAGGTTGACCCCCATCGGCGGCAGCAACTCGAAGCTGAACAGGAGGCGCACGATCCACTCGCTGGCCTTCACGGGATCGACCGTCGACCCGACCTCGCCGCTGCCCTGCGCGGCCTTGACCAGCGGCTTCCACAGCTCGATAGCGCGGCCCACGAGGTCGTCGCCGATGTTGCGCAGCAGGAGTAGGAGGATGCTCTCGTCGATGCCGCGGGGGGCGACGAAGTCGAACTTCTGGCGGCGCGCGCAGATCAGTACGGCGGCGGCCGCGACCTGTTCGGCAAGCGTGTCCTCCTTGTCGACCTCGGCGGCCATCGCGTCGACGAACGTGGACGCGAGATGGTCCAGTGCCGTTTCGATGGCGTGATCGCGGCTACCGAGCGCGTTGTGCACCGTCCCGCGTGAGACGCCTGCGGTCTCGGCGACGGCGGTGAGGCTGAACTGTCGTGGGCCCAGCCGGCGCAACGTTTCCGTGGTGGCAGCCAGCAGCGCAGGGGACACGGGACGGCTCGATTCCGCTCCGTCGCGCATTTGAACACATTAGCGATATGTGTTCAAGCTGGTCAATGCCCACTAGTGGGGAGCGACGTCCCAGGCGTGGTGGACGATGTCGTGCAGGTGGTACAGCGCAATCGTCGCGATGGTGAATTCGCTTCCATTGCTGCGTAGTCCGCGTCGCGACCAGGAATCGGCAGGTACGGAATCGTAGGTGTCGGCGACGTCCGAGGCCGCTTGGCGCAACTCGTCGACGACGGTGACGGGCTCCTGTGCGGCGTAGTCGTCGATGAGAGCGGTTTCGTCCTGGTCCCAGTTGGGGAACCGGGGATCATCCTCATTAAGCATGAGCTGCACGCGGTGGGCGAAGATCCGATGCACGTCGCGGATGTGGCAGCCGTACTCGAGCACCGACCAGACGCCCGGCTTCGGGCGTGTGGTGACCGCGGTGCCCGCCAGTCTCGCGACCCAGTCGTCGGCGTCGCGTCGCAGGTGTGCGGCGACGTCCGTGTGGCGCAACGTCCGGGCGTCATAGCCACAGTCCGGACAGGGTTCTGCGAGGACCCAGGTCCAGTCCTTGGTGTCTGGTTCGATGGCGGTTTCGTAGTCGTCGGATTCGGACGTCATCCCTCGTGAAGATCCTGCGCGGAGAAGGTGTCGCACTTGTTCGGGTCACCGGTGCGATAGCCCTCGGTGAACCAGTACTGGCGCGCAGCGGATGAACCGTGGGTCCACGACTCCGGATTCACCCGTCCCGTCGAGGACCGCTGAATGCGATCATCGCCGACCGACGAGGCTGCGGACAGCGCGTCCTGAATGTCCTTGTCGGTCAACGGCTCCAGGAAGGTCACGTCGGTGCCCTCCTGCTTGGTGATCGCCGCGTAGTGCGCCCACACCCCGCCGTAGCAGTCGGCTTGCAGTTCGGTGCGCACGGAGTTGCCTTCTGCCCCGCCCGGCCCCTGCTGCGCGCGGCCCAGCGTGCCCTGCAGGTCCTGCACTTGGTGGCCGAACTCGTGCGCGACGACGTACTCCTGAGCCAACGGGCCACCGCTGGAACCGAACTGGTCGACGAGCACCTGGAAGAAGGACGTATCGAAGTACGCGGTGCCGTCGGCCGGGCA
>JBBRTH010000112.1:0-7317 GCA_038244615.1 Mycobacteriales bacterium
GCTGGTGCATCGAGCCGACATGGGAAGACGGTCATGGAGTCAACTACAGCCGTGTGGCTCATCACCGGGGCATCCAGCGGAGTCGGCAAAGCGCTGGTGCAACGGGCGGTCATCATCGTCGAACCAGGAAACATTCGGACCGATCGGGCCGGGCGATCCCATGCAATTTGCCGCACGGCAGCTAGACGCCTATGGCCCGATTGCTGGCGCGGCACGTTCCTCCTACCAGAACCTCGACGGCGACCAAGACGGGTTGCCCGAGGTCGTCGCGTCTGCAATCTGGCAGGCAGTTCACTCGGACGACCCCCCGCTACGCCTGGTCATTGGTTCCGACGCGCACGGGTGGATCAGCGACAGAGTTCAATGAGGAACTCGACGACCTGGCCCGCTGGCAACCGTCAAAGGTTCAGCCTCCGACTGAGATGCGCCACACGGGTCGGGCATCGCTGCCGCGATCTTCGCGTGCGGCGAGCGCCGCCCACCCGAGGGCGTCTACGTTTATCTCTCATCAGCGTTCGCCCAACCGAAGGTCGGTATCGAGATGCGCCTACCGATGGAAGTGCAACTGAGCGCCATATTCAACAAGGTCAGTAGCATCACCTCTGGCGAGGTCGCTACCTACATCCCGGCGCTGGGCGCTGCTGATCCGGACTGGTTCGGAGTCAGTGTCGTCACTGTGGACGGTCACCGATACGACATCGGCGACGTCGAGCAGGCGTTCACGATCCAGTCGGTGTCGAAGCCTTTCGCGTTTGCGTTGGCCCTTGAAGACAACGGCGTCGACGCGGTGCTTGAGCGGGTTGGGGTAGAACCATCGGGAGACCCGTTCAATGCGATCGAACTCGACCTCGCCACCCACCGTCCGCACAACCCGATGATCAACGCCGGGGCCATCCTCACCAGCAGCTTCCTGACGGTGGACTCAGTCGACGCCGGGTTCACCAGGTTCGCTGGCCGCGTTTTGTCGGTCGATCACGAGGTGTGGAAGTCCGAACGGGACAGCGGCGACCGTAATCGGGCAATCGCCTACCTGATGCGCAGCTTTGGCATGTTGGCCGCCGACGTGCAGACCACCTTGGAAGGCTATTTCCGACAGTGCTCCCTGCTCACAGACACCCGCGACCTCGCGACGATGGGGGCCACGCTAGCCAACCGCGGGGTTAACCCGGTCACCGGCGAGGTCGCCGTTAGTAAGGAGAATGTGTCGCGAGTGCTGAGTGTGATGAGCACCTGCGGGATGTACGACTATGCCGGGGAGTGGCTTTATCGCGTCGGCCTGCCAGCGAAGAGCGGGGTTGCCGGGGCGGTCGTGGCGGTGCTACCCGGACAGTTCGGCCTGGCGGTGTTCTCGCCCCGGCTCGACACGAACGGCAACAGCGTGCGCGGGATCGCATTCTGTGAGGCGCTATCAGAGCGCTTCGAGCTGCACTTGTTCGGGCCGCCGTCCCCAGATCTATCCGTGGTGCGGGCCACCTACGCCGGTAACGCCGTCGGCTCCAAGCGGCAGTGGATGGCCGTTCAAGATGTGGTGCTGAAGCGCGACGGAACCACGACGAGGGTACTCGAATTGCAGGGTCAGCTGCGGTTCGCTTCCTGCGAGGTGCTGAGCCGAGCGGTCGCGGTGGAGTTGGCAGACGCCGAGGTGATCATCCTGGACTTTCGGAGGGTCACCACGGTCGACGGAAGCGTTGGCAGGCTGCTCGGCGCGACCGCCGCCATGGTCGACGACGCGGGCGCGCAGTTGGTGTTCGCGGGCGCGCCGCCCGACGTCGCGGAGGAGCTAGCTGTGTTGTCGTTCTTCACCCTGGCGGAGGCGCTCGAATGGCGCGAGGACCAACTCCTGAAACGTGCCGAGCTCGGACAGGATACTGCGCGCATCCCGCTGGCCGAAGTCGAAGTGCTGCGGGGCATTGACGCTTCGTTCCTGCCGGAGATCGAGGCCGCCGGCACGTTCCGCAGTTTCGGCGACGGCGAAATGGTGTTCACTGAGGGGGCCCCCGCTGACCGGTTCTATTGCCTGGTCGCCGGCCGCGTTGACATCGTGTTGACGACGGGCGGATCGTTACTGCGGATCAGGACATTCGGGCCAGGGACCACTTTTGGCGACATGGCCGCGCTCTATGGCGGCACGCGCACGGCGGGTGTCCGGGCCGCCGTGCCGAGTGTCTGCTTCGAAGTGGAGGTGGCTGCGCTTGAGGAGCTTTGCCGCGATCGCCCAGACGTGCTGCTCGAGATTCACAAAAACCTAGCTCGCGCGCTCGCGGACCGGGTGCGCCAACTCAGCGACGAGGTACGCGCGCTGAATTGAACGCGCTGAATGGAAATAGTCAGCTGCAGTTCACGTTCTGTTTGAATAGCTCGACGGCGATGATGGTCGACGGACTTACCGTCAGTAGCGGAACCTTTACCGCCTTGCCCGCGTTGTTACGTCATGTTAGGGGAGTCCGCAATGTCAGATGTCGCGTCCAGTCGGGCGCCCACTGATCCGCTGGGTTACCTCGTCTTGGTGGAGCCCGATGGCGGCAAACGCAGCGTGCCAATCTTCGATCAGCTCTTCGTCGGCCGTGAATGCGCCGGAATCAGCGAGGAACGTCGCATCGTCATCCCCGATCCGGAGATTTCCCGGAACCACCTCGAGATTCGCCTCGACGCCGCCGCCGACCAAGCGTTTGTCGTCGACATGAGCACCAATGGCACGCTGCTCAACGGTGCGCGGCTCGAACGTGCCGTTCCTCTCCCGCTCAAGCCGGGCGACGAGATCCGCGTCGGTGATGTCGCCATGACCTTCATATCGACTCGGTTCGACACCGCCCAGATGCCCGACGCGGGGCTGACGCGCACTCGGATCAGTCAATCGGCCATGGTGATGGTGGTCGGCGACATCACGAATTACTCGACGATGTCTCAGGTCACGGACAGCGGCGTGATCGCCAAGAGTTTGACGATTCTGTGGCGCGAGCTCGGACACATCTTGCGTGACCATCGCGGCAGTCTCAATCACTACGCTGGCGATGCGCTGTATGCGATCTGGGAGCTGCGGGCGGTGCCCGACGCCGAGGTGCTGGCGATCGACTTCACGCTGGCGGCGAACCAACGGGTCGAGGAACTAGGTCCCGAGCTGCCGTTACGCAGTCCGGACGGTTCGCCGATCCACATGGGGTGGGGCGTGGTGCAGGGAATGGCGGCGCTCGCAGCCATGACGCGGTCAGTCGAAGCGGTGATCGGCGACTCCACCAACCTCGCGTTCCGGCTGGCGGGTATCTCCGGGCGCAACGGTCGAGCGCCGGTCATGGTCACCAGCGGTGTACAAGCCGCCACCAAGGCGCGGTTCGAGTGGGGCGATCCAGAGCAGGTCGAGATCAAGGGCCGACGCGGGTTCGAGATCGTCTTCCCTGTCCTCGCGCGTGCAAAGGGCCCCACCACTTGTTTGACGAACACGGTGCCGATATCGACGCTACCGCCGAGCGGTACCGGTGGCATCTAGCCGTCTGGAGTTGTACCCCGCAACAGCGCGGGTTCGTTGCGGCCGGCGGCCTTTCGTTCACGAGTACTTCAAACGTCAAACGTGAGATTGCTCGGCGCTAAACATTTAGTACGGATAGAGATTCCCACACCGTCGAGGACCACGTGGAGTAGCGTGCCTATCAGTATTGACGTTGCCGCTAGCGCAGATCCGTGGCGGTAGCTGGATTGCCGAAGGTATCTGTTTCGACAAAGGAACCGGCCATGGTTTCGCAAGCGCATGGATGGATGGCGCCACACCGCCCTATGGGGAGCTTCGTGATGGGTAGGTCTATCCCGCTCATCGCGATGCTCTCAGCGGTGGTGGCCTTGGCATTCTGCGGTATGCAATCCGCAGGCGCTAGCGCCGGCGTCCTGGCCGCTTCGGCGACTTTCAACGGACATGACGTGGCAACGGCCAGCACCGGGGACCCAATACGACTCTCCCCCAACGAGTCTGTGGATGTCGTCATTGAGATGATCAACAACGGCACCGAACCGGTGACAGTGAATCAAGTCGAGTTCGTCGGCCGTGTTCTGCGGCTGAACTTCTTCAGCTACGCGACACCCGTTGACGCCACTGTGCCGCCGACGAGTAGCCAGACGCTGCGCTATCGCCTCGATCTGACTGGTCTGCGGGGCCAAGCCACGGGCCTGGTCGGTGCGGAGGTGATGATCAAGGATGCGGCGGGCAAGGCGATCGTGAGCATCCCGACCATCACCGACGTGCGCGGATCGTTGATGTCGGTCTACGGACTGTTCGGCATCGCGCTGGTGGTGCTCACCGGACTCGCCCTCTTCGACGTCGTGGTTGCCCTTGCGCGCCATCGTCTTCCGGCCAACCGATGGCAACGCGGGATGCGACTGTTCGCTCCCGGCATCGGCATCGGGCTCGTGATTGCATTCTCGGCATCGGTGTTGCGACTATGGGTTCCCGACACGGGGCTGTGGATGGTGGTGGCGGGGCTGACTGCGACGATCTTCTTCGCGCTCGGGTACTTCTCGCCCACGCCTGACAGCGAGGATGACGAGTTCGATGACGATGACGAGTTCGATGACGATGGGAACCTCGCGGTTTCTGATCTGGACATAGAGGGCATCACCGCCGACGAGTTCCACCGATGACTACGGTTGAGGACCGTATCCTTGCCGCGTTGCCCGGGTACGACATCGGTGAGCAAGTTGGGCGCGGCGGCTGCGGGATCGTACTGTCTGGAACGCACCGCATGCTGCAGCGGCAGGTGGCGATCAAACAGATTCCGGCGCAGTTCGCAGAAGACGCGGTAGTGCGTCGTCGATTCATTGCGGAAGCGCAGCTGATGGCGGCCATCGACCATCCGCACGTCGTTCCGGTATACGACTATGTCGAACACGACGGACTCTGCCTTCTGGTCATGGAATACCTGCCCGGTGGGACGATCGCGGAGCGTTTCGCCAAGGACGGGTTCGACGCCGGCTCGGCGATCGCGGTCGCGCTGGCGTGTGCCGCGGGCCTGCAAGCCGCACACACGCACGGGGTGTTGCACCGCGACATCAAGCCGTCGAACCTGATGTTCTCCTCCAGTGGCATGGTGAAGCTCACTGACTTCGGAATAGCGAAGATCGTCGGGGGCGACGACACACTGGTTACGCGGGCAGGCGAGATCGTCGGCACGCCGTCGTACATCGCGCCGGAACAGGCTCGGGGACAGGAGGTTACCCCGGCCACCGATGTGTACGCACTGGCGACTATGGTGTACCAGCTGTTGTCCGGCGTGCTGCCGTTCCCGCCCGGCGGCGACAGCATGGCGGTGTTGTTCATGCACGCCTTCGAGTCACCGACGCCGCTGACCGACGCCGCCCCAGCCGTTCCCAAGCCTATCGCCGAGGTGGTGATGCGGGGCCTCGCAACCGATCCCACCGACCGCTTCGAATCGGCCGAATCCTTCGGCGTCGCGTTGGCCGAGCCCGCGTTTGATTCGTGGGGTGCGAATTGGCTTACCCCCGTTGGTATTCGGGTCGTCGGATCTGACACCATCGTAGCGGCGGCGACCGGTCAGCGTTCGAGTGTCGCGATGCCGCCGCCACCACCTTCGTCCCCCGTCACCGGTACGGCCTCCCGGGGGGCGAACACCGCTGCGGGACCACGTGTCAAGCCGGCGCAGCCCCTGCCGCGCTCGCGCATCGAGCTCGCCGACGTCGGTCGTGACGAAGTGGCGCCGGTCCAGGAGATCGTCAAGTTCCGTTCACCGCGCGTGCCCTTCGGTATCGCGGCGGTGCTCGGGCTGGCCGCTGTTGCGATCGCCCTAATCGGGCTCGGCTCGCCACCGAGAGGAGGTGACCTGCAGACGGGGACGGTGACGATCGCCGGTGTCGATCCGACCGAAGCCGACGAGGTCGAAATCGACATGTCGAAGCCGATCCCAGTCACCGTCGCCGGCGTGCCAGCCGACAATGTCGCCCTGAGCTGGAACATCTTCGGCGCAACGGTGGGCCGCCATGACGCACCGCTCACCCCAGGCCCGCAGGCGTCCACGGCGGAGGTTCCAGCGCCAGTCAACCCGTATGTCGTGGCGGGTCGCATGACGGGAGAGCTGACAGTTTCTCGCCCCGAAAGCGCGCCGCTGAAGTACCGATTCGGCATGAAAAGCACGCAGCCAGCCACGACAACCGCCCTCGCCGTCGCCACCGTCGTGCTCGTGTTGTTCGCGGCCGCATATGTCGAGTCCTACATCCGCGCATTGCGACGCGGGCGTAGCCGGTTCTCGGGTAGCTTTGGGCTCCCGCTGTCGGCAGGTGGCATCGGAATCGCCGTCGTCGGCGCGGCGTGGGTCCTGCTGGGTCGTGAGCCGACCGTCGCTTCGCTGATCGCGACGGCCGTGCTTGCCGCCGCGAGTGGACTCGCGGCGACCTTCGGGGCGATGCGGATCGGCCACAAGTACCGGTACCGTCGTTCCCGTCGAGCGCGCGAGCGAGCCCTCGCACTGAAGAGATTGCGCGAGAGCTGAACACGATGGGGCGCAACACCGATCGAGATCAGGTCAGGGAGTAGGGCAATCCCGCACGGCGCGTTGCGCTGCACAGCCCGATCATCATCGGTAAGGATTGCGTCGGGGAGATCGTCGCCGACGAGCGAACGTTTGCGACAGCATGTGTGCCTGGCGGCCGCCACGTCCGGTGCGGTCGGTGAGTTAACCGACCACCGCGTGGACGAGCGGATCGTGAAGGTCGTGCGGATCGAGAAGGTCGTGGAGTCCACGTCGGATTACTGGCGGATCTGATACCACCCCATTCGAGGCGGCCGGGCTTGGTCGTCTCCTGTGATCTGCATGACGTAACGAGAGGCAATATTGACCTCATTTTGTTTAGGTTTGCCTGCGCACGACCCCTCCACCGCGTGGAATGCCAAGGCGAATCTCGGATCACGCCTGAGGTTCAACACCGTGTGCCGGTATGGAACCCCGTACCGACACGGCTTACTGGACCGTGACGCCGGTGGTCGTCCGAACGACGGTCTTGCCCGAGCCACCGACGGTGCCGGCGACCGCGAAGGGGCCGCCGCTGGGAGGTGGTCCGAATACACCCGCGATTGCGGTGTTGTTGCTGCCACCGAGGTTGAACGCGGTGTTGAGGCCCGGCCTCGTCAGGCTCGACCCGCCGTAAGCGGTGACAACGTTCTTGTTACCGCCGAGGTTGTAGGCGTTATTGGCGACGCCGATTGCCCGAACCACACTATTCGAGCCTCCGATATTGCTCGCGGCGTTCAGGCCGCCTAACGCTTGCACGTCGTTGCCATTGCCCAGATTGACCGCGAGATTGCCAAAGCCGGGTTGCGCA
>JBBRTH010000113.1:0-7259 GCA_038244615.1 Mycobacteriales bacterium
AAGGACTACCCGTTGGGCGGCATCCCCGTGGAATACCACGGCGCCGAGATTCAACCGCCCGACCAGCGGAGGTCCTACAACTGATGACCAAACCCGACAACCCGCCCGAAGAGATCCTTGTCACGGTGGGCGGTGAAGACTGGCACGAAGTCGTCAACGCCGCCCGCGACAGTGCCGTCGCCGGCGAACGCATCGTCGTCAACATGGGTCCGCAGCACCCGTCGACCCACGGCGTCCTACGACTCATCCTCGAGATCGAGGGCGAGACGATCACCGAGATCCGGTGTGGAATCGGCTACCTACACACCGGGATCGAGAAGAATCTCGAGTTCCGCAACTGGACGCAGGGCGTTACGTTCGTCACCCGGATGGACTACCTGTCACCGTTCTTCAATGAGACGGCGTACTGCCTCGGCGTCGAGAAGTTGCTCAACGTCACCGACGACATCCCCGAACGTGCCAGCGTCATCAGGGTCATGCTCATGGAGCTCAACCGCATCTCCAGCCACCTGGTGGCGTTGGCCACCGGCGGCATGGAACTGGGCTCGATGTCGGCGATGTTCTTCGGGTTCCGCGAGCGCGAACTGGTGCTGTCGGTCTTCGAGACCATCACCGGCCTTCGGATGAACCACGCCTACATCCGGCCGGGCGGCCTGGCCGCCGACCTACCCGACGAAGCGGTGCCGCAGCTCGAGGAGCTGCTGCAGCTGATGCCGAAGCGGTTGCGGGACATGGAGAATCTGCTCAACGAGAACTACATCTGGAAGGCCCGCACGCAGGGCATCGGATACCTCGACCTGACCGGCTGCATGGCCTTGGGAGTCACCGGCCCCTGCCTGCGCTCCACGGGTCTGCCCCACGATCTGCGCCGCGCCCAGCCCTACTGCGGGTATGAGGACTACGACTTCGACGTCATCACCACCGACGAATGTGATGCGTACGGCCGCTACATGATTCGTGTCCGCGAGATGCGCGAGTCGCTGAAGATCGTCGAGCAGTGTCTGGACAGGCTCAAGCCGGGGCCGGTGATGATCACCGACAAGAAGCTGGCCTGGCCCGCCGACCTCAAGGTCGGACCCGACGGGCTCGGCAACTCACCCGAACACATCGCCAAGATCATGGGCGGCTCGATGGAGGCTCTGATCCACCACTTCAAGCTGGTCACCGAGGGCATCCGCGTGCCCGCCGGTCAGGTCTACGTCGCCGTCGAGTCACCGCGGGGCGAACTCGGCGTCCACATGGTGTCCGACGGCGGAACCCGTCCCTACCGCGTGCACTACCGCGACCCGTCGTTCACCAATCTGCAGGCGGTGGCCGCGATGTGCGAAGGGGGCATGATCGCCGACGCCATCGCGGCGGTGGCGTCGATAGATCCGGTGATGGGCGGCGTTGACCGATGAGCGCTTGCGCGAAGAGAATCGAGCACCGATGAGCGCTTGCGCGAAGAGAATCGAGCACCGATGACGGTCGTAGATCTCCTGTTGGGACCGCGGCCCGACGAACCCGGTCCGCCGATATCGGCCGGGCCGCAGTCGTACTCCGCCGACGTCACCCAACGGTTGGCCGGTGATGCCGCCCAGGTCATCGCACGCTATCCGGTGGCACGATCGGCCCTGCTCCCGTTGTTGCACCTGGTGCAAGCCGAGGACGGCTACCTCACACCGGCCGGAATCGCCTTCTGCGCGGCACAATTGAGCCTCAGCCGTGCAGAAGTGACGGCGGTGGCCACGTTCTACTCGATGTACCGCCGCACGCCCACCGGCGAGTACCTGGTCGGTGTCTGCACCAACACGTTGTGCGCGGTGATGGGCGGTGATGCGATCCTCGAGGTCCTCGAAGACCACCTGGACGTCCACGCCGGGCAGACCACCGCCGACGGCAAGGTCACCCTCGAGCACGTCGAGTGCAACGCCGCCTGCGACTACGCCCCGGTGGTCATGGTGAACTGGGAGTTCTTCGACCACCAGACACCCTCGTCGGCAAGAGATCTCGTCGACGACCTCCGCAGCGGTGGGCCGGTGACGGCCACGCGCGGCGCTTCCCCGTGCTCCTTCCGTGAGACGGCGAGGATTCTTGCCGGCTTCGCCGATCCGCGGCCGGGCGCCAACGACGGCGCCACCGCCGGCGACGCCACCTTGGCGGGTCTGCGCGTGGCCCACGAGCGGGGCATGACCGCACCGAGGCCCCCCGCATCCCGCCCCACCGCAGCGGGACCCGATGACGAGAAGATCGCCGAGGAGACGGCCCGCAACGAGCCGTGCCTCGCCCCGTCGGCCGACCTGCCACCGAGGAACGGGGCGCAGGCGTGACCCTGACACCAGTCCTGAGCAGCTACTGGGACGAACCTTCCTCCTGGACCATCGAGTGCTATCAACGCCATGACGGCTACCAGGCCCTCCGCAAGGCCTTGGCGATGGATCCCGCCGCGGTGATCGCGCTGGTGAAGGACTCCGGGCTCCGCGGTCGGGGCGGCGCAGGCTTTCCCACCGGCCAGAAGTGGTCGTTCATCCCGCAGGGCACCGAGGGCGCCGGCGCCAAGCCGCACTATCTGGTGATCAACGCCGACGAGTCGGAACCCGGTACCTGCAAGGACATTCCGCTCATGATGGCCACCCCGCACGTGCTCGTCGAGGGCGCAATCATCGCGGCCTATGCGATTCGGGCGCGCCACGCGTTCATCTACGTGCGCGGCGAAGTCGTAGCAGTCTTGCGCAGGCTGCAGACCGCCGTTGCCGAGGCCTACGCGGCCGGCTTCCTCGGCACCGACATCCTCGGGTCCGGCTTCGACCTCGACCTGGTGGTGCACGCGGGAGCGGGCGCCTACATCTGCGGCGAGGAGACCGCACTGTTGGACTCGCTGGAGGGCAGACGTGGCCAGCCGCGCCTACGCCCGCCGTTTCCCGCCGTGGCCGGACTGTATGCCTGCCCGACGGTCGTCAACAACGTCGAATCCATCGCCAGCGTGCCCGCCGTCGTGCGCGGCGGGGTGGACTGGTTCAAGTCGATGGGATCCAACAAGTCCCCTGGGTTCACGCTCTACTCGTTGTCCGGTCACGTCACCGCTCCGGGCCAGTACGAGGCGCCGCTGGGCATCTCCCTGCGCGAACTACTCGACTATGCGGGCGGAGTGCGGGCCGGCCACAAGCTGAAGTTCTGGACACCTGGCGGATCGTCCACTCCCCTGCTGACCGCCGAACACCTCGACGTACCAATGGATTACGAGGGCATGGCAGGCGTCGGCTCGATGCTGGGCACCAAGGCGCTGCAGATCTTCGACGAGACGACGTGCGTGGTGCGGGCGGTCAGCCGATGGACGCAGTTCTATGCGCACGAGTCCTGCGGCAAGTGCACACCGTGCCGCGAAGGCACCTACTGGTTGGCGCAGATCTACGAGCGCCTCGAGAATGGCACCGGTCGACGGGAGGACGTGGACAAGCTTCTCGACATCGCCGACGCGATCTTCGGAAAGTCGTTCTGCGCGCTCGGCGACGGCGCAGCCAGTCCCATCATCTCGTCGATCAAGTACTTCCGCGACGAATACCTCGCGCATCTGGAGGGCGGATGCCCCTTCGATCCTCGTGCTTCGATGCTGGCCGCACCGGAGGGAGTGGGCGTATGACGCAGACAGCCGACACCGGCACCGAGGCCGCCGCGGTCGAGATGGTGACGCTGACCATCGACGACCACCAGATCAGCGTCCCCAAGGGCACGTTGGTGATTCGTGCGGCCGAGCTGATGGGCATCCAGATCCCACGGTTCTGCGATCACCCGCTCCTCGAACCCGTCGGCGCGTGCAGGCAGTGCCTCGTCGAGGTCGAAGGGCAGCGCAAGCCCATGGCCTCGTGCACCATCACCGTCACCCCGGACATGGTGGTGCGCACGCAGCTGACTTCCGAGTCGGCTGACAAGGCGCAACGCGGTGTGATGGAACTGCTGCTGATCAACCACCCGCTGGACTGCCCCGTCTGCGACAAGGGTGGCGAATGCCCGCTGCAGAACCAGGCGATGTCCAACGGCCAGGCCGACACTCGCTTCACCGACGTCAAGCGCACGTTCCCCAAGCCCATCAACCTGTCCTCCCAGGTGCTGCTCGACCGCGAACGCTGTGTGCTGTGCGCGCGTTGCACGCGATTCTCCGACCAGATCGCCGGGGATCCCTTCATCGAACTGCTCGAACGCGGCGCGTTGCAGCAGGTGGGCATCGCCAACGACACACCGTTCGACTCGTACTTTTCTGGCAACACCGTGCAGATCTGCCCGGTCGGCGCGCTCACGGGCACCGCATACCGCTTCCGGGCCAGGCCGTTCGACCTGGTGTCCACACCGAGCGTGTGCGAGCACTGCGCGTCGGGATGCGCCCAACGCACCGACCATCGGCGCGGAAAGGTGTTGCGTCGCCTCGCCGGTGACGATCCCGAGGTCAACGAGGAATGGAACTGCGACAAGGGGCGCTGGGCGTTCACCTACCCCAGCCAGGGCGACCGCATCACCACCCCGTTGGTGCGCGACGACGACGGTAGCCAACGTCCGGCGTCGTGGTCGGAGGCCGTTGCGGTCGCGATCCGCGGGCTGACCGCGGCGGGTGGGCGCACCGGGGTACTGGTCGGTGGGCGGTCGACCCTCGAAGATGCGTACGCCTACGCCAAGTTCGCCAGAATCGTGCTGGGCACCAACGACATCGACTTCCGTATCCGGGTGCACTCCGACGAGGAGGCACAGTTCCTCGCGGCGGCCGTCGCGGGGCAGCCGATGACCGTCACGTTCGCCGACCTCGAGGCCGCGTCCGCCGTGCTGCTGGTCGGGTTCGAACCAGAGGAGGAATCCCCGATCGTCTACCTCCGTCTGCGCAAGGCATTCCGCAAGCGCGGACTCAAGGTCCGTTCGATCGCGGCGTTCGCCACGCGGGGGTTGCAGAAGATGGGCGGCGCGCTCATCGCCACGACGCCGGGCGAGGAGGCAGCTGCACTCGAGTCGCAGCGTGAACACGTGGATCAGGGGACGATGATCCTGGTCGGCGAGCGACTCGCGAGTTCTCCCGGCGCCTACACGGCCACGCTGCGACTGGCCGAGTCGACCGGTGCACGGGTGGGCTGGATTCCTCGGCGCGCCGGCGACCGTGGCGCGCTGGAAGCCGGTGCGGTGCCGCACCTTCTGCCCGGCGGCAGGCCGCTGTCAGACGCTGCCGCCCGCGCCGAGGTCGCCATGGCATGGAACGTCGACGAACTGCCCAGCGACGCAGGCCGGGACACGTCGGGCATCATCGCCGCCGCCGTCGACGGCTCTTTGGACGCCCTGCTCGTCGGTGGCGTCGACGTCGACGACCTGCCCGATCCAGCTGCGGCGTTGACGGCCCTGGATGCGGCGCCGTTCGTCGTCAGCCTCGAACTGCGCCGCAGCCCCGTCACCGAGCGCGCCGACGTCGTGTTCCCCGTGGCACCCGTCACCGAGAAAGCGGGCACGTTCGTCAACTGGGAAGGTCGCAGGAGGTCCTTCGAGCCTGCGCTGCCGCCCAACGCCACGTCCGATTCACGCGTCCTCACCGCACTCGCCGAGGAGGTCGGCATCGACCTCGGTCTGCGCGACGCGCCCGCCGCCCGAGCCGAACTCGATCGGCTCGGCAGTTGGCAGGGTGCCCCCTCCGTCGCCCCGGATGTGCCCGTCCCCCCACCGGAACTCCCGGCGTCGGGGAGTGCGGTGCTGGCGGGCTGGCGGATGCTGCTGGATGCGGGTCGCCTTCAGGACGGCGAGCCACACCTGGCGGGTACGGCACGGCCCACGGTCGCGCGGCTGTCCCCGTCGACGGCCGCCGAGATCGGCGCGGGGGACGGACAGCTGGTCACCGTCGCCACCCCCCGCGGTGCGATCACCCTCCCACTGGAGATCACCGAGATGCCGGACCGGGTTGTCTGGGTGCCGCTCAATTCAACTGGCTCCCAGAGTAATACCACGCTGGGTGCCTCGCCGGGTGCCGTGGTCGCCATCTCCGTCGGAGGCGAGCAGTCATGACGTACCCCGACCTGACCTCCTTCGGGCACGACCCGTGGTGGCTGGTGCTGGCGAAGGCGCTGGGCGTCTTCGTGTTCCTTCTGCTCACCGTCCTGGTCGCGATCCTGATCGAGCGCAAGGTCCTTGGCCGGATGCAGATGCGCTACGGCCCCAACCGGGTTGGGCCCTTCGGCCTGCTCCAGAGCCTGGTGGACGGCGTCAAGCTCGCGCTCAAGGAAGGCCTCATTCCCGCGGGCGTCGACAAGCCGATCTATCTCGCCGCCCCGGTCATCGCCGTCATCCCGGCGTTCATGGCGTTCGCCGTGATCCCGATGGGTGGCATGGTGAGTGTCTTCGGCCGGCAGACTCCGCTGCAATTGACCGACCTCCCCGTCGCCGTGCTGTACGTCCTGGCGGTGACGTCCATCGGGGTCTACGGAATCGTGTTGGCCGGCTGGGCTTCTGGGTCCACCTATCCCCTGCTCGGTGGATTGCGCTCGAGTGCGCAGGTGATCTCCTACGAAATCGCGATGGCGCTGTGTTTCGCCGCGGTCTTCCTGTACTCGGGCACCATGTCCACCTCCGAGATCGTCGCAAAGCAGCAGGGTCTCTGGTACGCATTCCTGCTGCTGCCCTCATTCGTCATCTACGTGACCTCGATGGTCGGCGAAACCAACCGCGCGCCCTTCGATCTGCCGGAGGCCGAAGGCGAACTGGTCGGTGGATTCCACACCGAGTACTCGTCGCTCAAGTTCGCGATGTTCATGCTCGCCGAGTACGTCAACATGACCACCGTCGCCGCGCTGGCCACGACGCTGTTCCTCGGCGGCTGGCAGGCGCCGTGGCCGTTCAACATGATCGACGGTGCGAACTCCGGTTGGTGGCCGCTGCTGTGGTTCGTCGCCAAGGTCTGGACGTTTCTGTTCATGTTCATCTGGCTGCGCGGCACCCTGCCGCGTCTGCGCTACGACCAGTTCATGAACCTCGGCTGGAAGATCCTCATCCCCATCTCGTTGGGTTGGATCATGACCGTCGCCGTCGTCCGGACCTTGCGCACCCAGGGCTACGACGGTCTCGCCGCGGTCCTCATCTCGACCAGCGCGTTCGTCGGCGTGCTGTTGCTGGTCTATCTCTGGCGGACGTTGCGGCACAAACGGACCCGCCCGCAGCGCCTCGCCGACCCGCCATCGACCGCACCGGGCGCATTCCCGGTACCCCCCATTCCTGCGAAGGAGCCCGCCGATGCCTAAGCGGCCGCACCTCATCGACGCACT
>JBBRTH010000114.1:0-7226 GCA_038244615.1 Mycobacteriales bacterium
ACCCTCGACGATGAAGATCTCGGAGATCGACGGGTCCTTGCTCTGGCAGTCCTTGAGCTTGCCCGGCATCCCGCCACCCTCGAGGAGACCCTTGCGGCGTGCGGTTTCCCGCGCCTTGCGAGCGGCCATCCGGGCGTTCGACGCCTGCAGCGCCTTGCGGATGATTTCCCGCGCCGGGTTCGGGTTGCGGTTGAACCAGTCGGAGAGCTGATCGTTGGCGACCTTCTGCACAAACGACTTCGCCTCGGTGTTGCCGAGCTTGGTCTTCGTCTGGCCCTCGAACTGCGGCTCGGCGAGCTTGATCGACACGACCGCGGTCAGTCCCTCGCGCACGTCGTCGCCGGTGAGGTTGTCATCCTTTTCCTTCAGGATGCCCTTTTCCCTGGCGTACTTGTTGACCAGGGTGGTCAGCGCGGCGCGGAAGCCCTCTTCGTGGGTTCCGCCCTCGTGCGTGTTGATCGTGTTCGCGTAGGTGTGCACGCTTTCGGTGTACGCAGTGGTCCACTGCATGGCCACTTCGAGGGCCATCTTGCGTTCGTGGTCTTCCCACTCGAAGGAGATGATCTCCTCGTTGACCAGTTCGGCCTTCTTCGCACGGTTCAGGTACTCGACGTAGTCGACGAGACCCTTCTCGTACATGAAGGTCTTGTGAATCGGATTGCCCTCGTCGTCGAGGTGGTCAGGCCGCTCGTCGGTGAGTGTCAGACTCAGGCCCTTGTTGAGGAAAGCCATCTGCTGGAATCTGGCCCGCAGGGTCTCGAAATCGAATTCGATCGTCTCGAAGGTTTCCGCGCTCGGCCAGAACGTGATCGTGGTGCCGGTCTCGTCGGATGCCTCATCCATGGTGAGCGGGGCATCCGGGACACCGTCGTGGAAGCGCTGCCGCCACACGTGGCCCTGCCGGCGCACCTCGACGTCGAGGCGGGAAGACAACGCGTTGACAACGGAGCTGCCGACGCCGTGCAGCCCACCGGAGACGGAATAACCGCCGCCGCCGAATTTTCCGCCCGCGTGCAGGACGGTCAGCACGACCTCGACGGTCGACCGTCCCTCCGCCTTGTGGATGTCTACCGGGATGCCGCGCCCATTGTCGGCGACGCGAACGGCGCCGTCGGCCAGGATCTTGATGCCGATGGTGTCGCAATGCCCCGCAAGTGCCTCGTCGACGGAGTTGTCCACAATCTCGTAGACAAGGTGATGCAGTCCCCGCGGTCCGGTCGACCCGATATACATTCCGGGTCGTTTGCGAACGGCTTCAAGTCCTTCGAGAACCTGGATATCGTCGGCACCGTATCCGTGCTCCGGCTCGATCTGTGGTTCAACTGACATCTGTAATTGGGCTCCTGACCGTCGCGCGGGCGACCCTTTAGCTTACCAAACGGGTGCACGGACCCGGGCCAAAATCGGCGATCTGACGCGCTTTATTCCCCGGGGTGACCAGATTTGTCTCCCTAGCCGTAGGTATCGCGCGGACCGCGCCCTGGGATTGATCTGGGACCCTTTTTCCAGGAGGGGGCGTTGGGTCCTTGAAAACGGATCGACTGGATACCCGCGTCGGGGTACCTCACTGCGATGTGCGTCATGATGTCGACCCGCATCATCCGAAGCTGGGTCGCCCACGCCGTCGACTCGCATTGCACGGTGAGGACACCGTCCTCGATGCCCGCCGGAGTTGAGTGCTTCGACGTTTCCTCACCGGCGAGCTCAATCCACGAGGCAAGGAGCTCGGACTGGGCCAGCGGTGAATTCCAGCCGAGCTGCAGGGTCAGCGAGTTGATCGTGTCGCCGATGCCACGCGGGTCGCGACCCGCGCCGAACGGAACGCTCGACCCGGCCTCGTCCCTCGGGCGGCGCCTGGCGCGCACCCGTTTCGCGTTCGGGTCGCCGAACACATCCTTGAAGCGCAGATAGACCCTGGATGCCTCGCTCGGCTCAGCCATCGACGACCGCCCCCGCGTTGATGTGGATCGTGTGCGCCGTGAGATCCTCGGGCACATCCTCGAGCACGGCCGCAGTGATCAGCACCTGCTGGAATCCGGTGACAGCCGCCGCCAGCCTCCGCCGCCGGGAGAGGTCGAGTTCGGCGAAGACGTCGTCGAGGATGAGCACGGGGTCGCCACTGGCGGAATCCCGGCGGAGCAGTTCGGCCGACGCGAGCTTGAGGGCAAGGGCGAACGACCAGGATTCCCCGTGGCTGGCATACCCCTTCGCGGGGAGCTGGTTGAGCATGAAGACCAGGTCGTCGCGGTGCGGTCCGACCAGGGTCATTCCGCGGTCGAGTTCCTTTCGCCGCAAGCCGGCCAGCGCGGCCCGGAACAGGTCTGTCGTCGAACCGGCCTCGCCGGTCGAGCTTGCAATGACCTCGGTACCCACGATGGTCTCGACAGTCCCGACCACCGTACGCGGCTCGACCGATGCGGAGTTCTCCTCATCCGCTCCCATGATGCTCAGGGAACTGAGCAGCTGCGGTCCGTGGTCCTCCCCGGCGACGGCTTCGTACGCCGCGCGCAGCGGATCGCCGAGCTGGCGGACGAGTTCGGCGCGCTCGTCGATGATCTCCGAGCCCAATTCGACAAGCCGGTCGTCCCAGATCTCCAGTGTTCCCAGCTGGGTAGTGCGGAGACCGGACGCGCGGGCGGATTTCAACAGGGTGTTCCGCTGGCGCAGCACACGGTCGTAGTCGGCGAGGACCCCGGCGAGCCGGGGAGTGCGCAACACGAGGAGCTGGTCCAGAAAACGGCGCCGGCCCGCGGGGTCGCCCCGCACCAGCGCCAGGTCTTCGGGGGCGAACAGGACGCTCGAGAAATATCGGGGAAGGTCACGGGTCTTGATCACCGAACGATTGACCTGGGCCCGGTTCAACCCGGAGCGGTTGATCTGCACCTCGGTGAGCAGGTCACGTCCGTTGTATTCGAGCCTGGCGCGGATGATCCCGGCATCCTGGCCTGCCCTGATCATCGCGGAGGTGGTCGACACCCGGTGCGAGCTGAGCGTGCTGAGAAAACCGAGAGCCTCAACCAGGTTGGTCTTGCCCTGACCGTTTCGCCCCACGATGAGGTTCGGCCCCGGTTCAAAGGGAACCTCGACTGCCGCGTAGTTGCGGAAATCGGTGAGTGAGAGGTGAGTGACCCGCACTCGAGTCAGTCGGCCTTTTTGACGGCGTGGCCACCGAATTGGTTGCGCAATGCCGCGACCGCCTTCATGGCCGGCGAATCTTCCTGACGTGAAACGAATCGTGCGAAGATCGCCGCGCTGATCGTGGGGACCGGGACGGCGTTGTTGATGGCTTCCTCGATGGTCCACCGGCCTTCGCCAGAGTCCTCCACGAATCCCTCGATCGCTCCGAGGTCCGGGTCCTCGTCCAGGGCCTTGACCAGCAGCTCGAGCAGCCAGGAACGCACCACGGTCCCACGCTGCCAGGCCTTGAAGATCCCGGGGACATCCTTGATCAGGTCATCCCGCTTCTCGAGCAGTTCATAGCCCTCGGCATAGGACTGCATGAGCGCATATTCGATGCCGTTGTGCACCATTTTCGCGTAGTGGCCAGCCCCGACCTCGCCGGCGTGCACGAAACCTTCTTCGCGCGGTCCTTCCGGACGCAACGCGTCGAACACGGGCATGGCGCGCGTGACCTGGTCGGCTGATCCGCCCACCATCAGACCGAAACCGTTGTGCAGCCCCCACACCCCACCGGACACTCCCGCGTCGATGTAGTTCACTCCGGTTTTCGCGAGCAGCGCTGCGTGGGTGAAATCGTCGGTGAAGCGCGAGTTGCCGCCGTCGATGACCAGATCGCCGTCTTCGAGCAAGCCGGACAGCTCGGTGATCACCGCGGTCGTGATGCTGCCGGCCGGAACCATCACCCAGACCAGTCGGGGAGACGGTAATGCCTCAACAAGAGCGGCCGTCGATGCGACATCAGTCAATCCCGGGGTGCGGTCGTAACCGGTCACGTCGATGCCTCCCGCCCGGAGGCGGTCGCGCATGTTCGCGCCCATTTTGCCGAGGCCGATGATGCCGATGTGCATGGTCTGTCTCCTGGTTAGCGCAGCAGCAGGTTGGGCTGGAGCAGGTACTTGTAGCTGTCGGCGCCGGGCTGGTCACGAGACGTCTGGCTCGTGATCAGCACAGGGCCGGGCTTGTTGGGATTCTCCGTCTTCGTGAATGAGATGCGCACGAATTCGGAGTGCACGGCGCCGAGGCCGTCCAGCAGGAACTGCGGCTTGAGCGAGACGACCGTTTCGGTTCCGGAGAGGATCGCATCGATCGTCTCGGACGCCTGTGCCTGCTCGGACCCGATTGCCTCGAGGGTGAGCCCGTCCGCGGTGAAGGTGAAGCGCAGTGCCGCCTCACGTTCGAGGACCAGCTGCACCCGACGGGTGGCTTCGATCAGCTCGGCGGTGTTCATCACGGCGTAGTTGTCGACGTTCTCGGGAAAGAGCCGGCGCACGGGTGGGTAGTTGCCCTTGATCAGAAGGCTGGTCACGGTCTTCTTGTCAGCCGTGAAGGCGATCAGCTCGCGGTCGTCCGTGTTCGTGATGGCGACCGAGATGGTTCCGCTGTGGCCGAAGGTCTTACCGACCTCCTGAAGCGTTCGGGCAGGAACCAGCGCGGTGATGGTGTCTGTGGCGGTATTGGTTCCCGGGTCCCAGTCGATCTCACGAACGGCGACGCGATAGCGGTCAGTCGCGACGAGGCTCAGGCTGTTCTCGGTGATCTGAAGCTGCACTCCGGTAATGACCGGGGTGACGTCATCCCGGGATGCGGCGACGGCCACCTGGGCGACGGCAGCAGCGAATTCTTCCGCCGGCACGAGTCCGGACTGGGCGCTGACCTGCGGGATGCTCGGATATTCCTCAACCGGCATGGAAAGCAGGGTGAAGCTGGCCGAGCCGCAGCTGACCGTGATCCGCGACTCATTCGTCGAGAAACGCACCGGGGCATTGGGCATCCGGCTCGCGATCTCGGCCAGCAGACGACCGGAGACCAGAACCTTGCCGGTTTCCTCGACATCTGCGGCGATCTCGGTTTGCGCCGACACCTCGTAGTCGAACGACGAGAGGATGAGGCCGGTCGCCGTCGCTTCGATCAGCACACCGCTCAAAATGGGCAGCGTGGTGCGCTGGGGAAGGAGCTTCACAGCGAAAGAGACGGCTTCGCTGAAGACGTCTCGGTTGGCCTGAAATCTCACGAAGTCACTCCTGTCGATGGGAGACCTGGATACGGCCTCAATGCTAGTCGGGTTTTTTTGTCATTCGTTGCGGCGGTGCGGAGCAGCAAAGGTTGTCGGATGGAGAGAGATAGAAGTTAATTGTTAATCTTCTTAACCGTTGTGGAAACTGTGGATAACTCTGTGGATGACGCGGAATCACTGGGAACTACAAACATGTAACTTGTTGGCAGCCTGTGAGCGTTAATCGCACTGCGGTGTCGCGCCTCGAATCTGTCCGATCGAGTTTGCACAAGCAGCGCCGGAGTTTCTACAGGTTGAACCCTGTTGTCCAAAGAGTTTCCACAGGGTTTTCCACAGGTGTGAAAACTGGGAGATTCTGTGGCTTATTTGTAGCGGTGGTTCTGTTTGATGCGATTGGTGAGCTCTGTGACCTGGTTGTAGATCGAGCGACGTTCCTTCATCAGCTCACTGATCTTCTTGTTCGCGTACATCACCGTGGTGTGGTCCCGGTTGCCGAACAGCTGCCCGATCTTGGGCAGCGAGAGGTTGGTGAGCTCACGGCACAGGTACATGGCGATCTGGCGCGCGGTGGCTACAGCCTGGGACCGGGACGAACCGTAGAGGTCATCGACGGTGAGTTTGAAGTAGTCGGCCGTGTTGGTGATGATGTCCACCGGGGCGATGACATTGTCTTCGTCGAGCGTGATGAGGTCCTTGAGCACCGTCTGAACCAGGTCCATATCGACGGGGGTGCGGTTGAGACTGGCGAACGCGGTGACCCGGATCAGTGTTCCTTCGAGTTCACGGATGTTGGACGAGACCTTCGACGCCATGAACTCGAGGATGTCGTGCGGCACCTGCAGCTTCTCGCTTTGGGCCTTCTTGCGCAGGATGGCAATGCGCGTCTCGAGGTCGGGAGCCTGCACGTCGGTGATCAGACCCCACTCGAACCGTGACCGCATCCGGTCTTCGAACCCGGTGAGGTGCTTGGGCGGCAGGTCGCTCGTGATGACCACCTGCTTGTTGTGGTCGTGCAGGGTATTGAAGGTGTGGAAGAACGCCTCCTGCGTCTCCGCCTTGCCCTGGAGGAACTGGATGTCGTCGATCATCAGGATGTCGATGTTGCGATACCGGGCCTGGAAGGCCGAGCCGCGGTTGTTCGCGATCGAGTTGATGAAATCGTTGGTGAACTCCTCGCTACTGACGTAGCGCACGCGGATGCCGGGATACAGGCTCATCGCATAGTGACCGATGGCGTGCAGAAGGTGGGTCTTGCCCAGGCCGGAGGACCCGTAGACGAAGAGGGGGTTGTACGCCTTCGCCGGCGCTTCCGCGACCGCGACCGCAGCGGCGTGGGCAAAGCGGTTGGACTGGCCGATGACGAAGTTGTCAAAGCTGTACTTGTTGTTCAGCCGGGTGTCGTGGGGGCGTTCGGGTGAGGTGCTCTCGAAGACCGACTGCGGCGCTGCCGGGGTGTCCACGTCGGGCGGGGACATCGTCTCCTGCACCGGGCGGATCGACTCCTTCTCAAGCTCCGGGTTGACCACCACGTAAAAGGTCGAGACCGCGGTCGATTCGGAGAGTTGGCTCATGGCAGTCAGGAGCGGAACCCGCATCCGCTGATTGAGCATGCTCGCGGTGAACTCGTTGGGCACCTCGAGATAGAAGGTTCCCGCCGCGATGCCCTTGGGTTCGACCAGATTGAGGAACCCGTAAAGCATCGGTGTGATGGTGTCATCGGACTCAAGGCTGGTCAGTACTGCCCGCCAGGTGTCTGCGATAGGTTGTTCGTCGGCCATGGTTCCCCGTTATCTCTCATTGTTGCCTTCAAAACGACGGGGACGGCGGTGCGAGCTCGTCCCTGAACGCGTCTTCCAGCCAAAGCATCCACAAGGTTATCCACCGCCTGTGTGCAAATAAGGCTGAATTCTCAGGCTTTGTTGAAAACCTGTGGATAACTTGTCCTCACGGTAGCCAATCCGCCACGGTGAGGCAAAATTCGTTGCCGTCTTGTGCGCGTGTCCTGCCCAATCCAGGTGAATTCTTGTGCAGA
>JBBRTH010000115.1:0-6896 GCA_038244615.1 Mycobacteriales bacterium
AGACTCACTGGCACTGGGAAAGCCCGCCCCACCCGGCGACAAGGGACCACCCAACACGCCTTAGAACCGCGGAACCCGGTTCGCATAGCATCCCGCCCCAGAGTCCAGCCATCATCACCCTGGACGAAAAATCGAGGCTAGTGCGCCGATGCACGACAGCGCCGAGGAGTGGGTCGACGGACGGCTGGCCGTGCAACGCCCCGAGACGGGTCTGACGTTCGTCGTCCGCGGGCTCGATGGAGAGGTGATCGGATCGTCCAGCTACTGCCACGTGGATCCGCCCAACAAGCGGCTGGAGATCGGCTACACCTGGTATCGCCAGTCCGTGCGACGGACGGGGGTTAACACGGAATGCAAGTTGTTGATGCTCGGCCACGCCTTCGACGAGTTGAATTGCGTAGCAGTCGAATTCCGCACCCACTTCTTCAATTTCACCAGCCGTGCCGCGATCGAGCGGTTGGGGGCCAAGCAGGACGGGATACTGCGCAGCCATCAGCTGTTGGCCGACGGGTCAAGGCGCGACACCGTCGTCTATTCGATCCTCGACGTCGAGTGGCCGTCGGTTCGCAACAACCTGAGGTTCCGGCTGGACCGGTGACGGCCGCGACACTCGGGCGTCAGGAGAAGTCGGCGCCGCGCAGCGGACCGGCGCACTGGTCGCAGGTCAGTACGGCGTCGAACGCGTTGCCGCACTGGGTGTGCCGCAGCAGCACCGCGGGACCATCTGGCGCCGCGTACCAGCGTTGGGCCCATTGCAGCGCAGTGATCAGGACGGGGAACACGGCCCGCCCCTTCTCGGTGAGTTGATAGCGTCCGCCGCTCATCTCCAGGACGTCACCGGTCGTGAAGATCTGCAGCCGGTGCGCGAGGGAGCCGGGCGGGGCACCAAGCTGTGCGGCGAAGTCATTGAATCGGGTGGTGCCGACGAAGGCCGAGACCAGTAGTGCGAAGGCCCAGCGGTTGCCGAGGATGCTCATCGTCTCCGGGAACAGCCCGGCGCGGCCGGCCGTCGTCCCGGACACCGATCGACGTCGGGTCGACTCGACCGGCATGGAGCGCGGCCAGGATCCGCTGGGCCCCCAGGTGGCGGTCATTTCCTTCTCCGTGACGACCTGCGTGCAGGCCCGGCACGTGACCAGCGGCGCGAACTCGGCGTCGCACGTCGCGTGGTGCATCGTGGGCAGGTGCTCGACGTGGTCGGGCACCCAACGGCGTTCCCACTCCCAGATCGACGTCAACACGGGCCACAACGAACGGCCCCGAGGTGTCAGCACGTACTCGTACCGCGGCGGGTTGTCCTGGTAGAGGCGGCGGGTCAGCAACCCGTCGACGGTCATCGCCAACAGTCGACGAGTCAGCACCGCGTGTGAGATCGGCAGGTGCGCAACGAATTCGCCGTATCGGGTTACGCCGAGAAGCGCTTGCTGGGTGATCAGCAGAGTCCACTCGTCGCCCAGCACGCCCAGCATCCGGCCGACGGCGTTGACTCCGCCCGACTGGTTCAACTACAGACCGATCGCCTCTGCGGCGGTGTCGGTCTGCTGCCAGCGGCGCAACTCCGACCCCGGTGCCCACGTCGAATGCGTTCCGCTGGAGACTCGTTCGGGCAGAGCGAGTTTGCACACCGGACCGTCACCCACCCTGGCGGCGTCGAACACCAGACAGTAGGAGGCGTCGGCGTTCATGTCGGTGGTGATCGTGACCAGATAGCCGTCGTCCTCACCGCTGCTTCCGACGCGGGGAGCCATGGCGGTCTCGCTGCCGTAGACGCCGTCGGCGAAGGCGAAGTGCTCTTCTGTGCCGGTCTGCAGATCGTGCTTGACGAGCCCGTCGAAGAGGAACCAGCCCGGCTTGCCCGTCGCGGCATACGTGTATCGGTAGTGAGCGCCCGCGTTGTCCGGGTTGATCATGCCGAACTCGGTGATGCTGTCGGAGAGTCGCTCTTCGCGGACGCCACCGGTGACGAGGTTGAACCGCCAACGGTGCAGCCGCGCCTGCATGCGGTCCAGTGCGAGGAAGCGGAAGGCGCGCTGCCACTTGTCGCCCAAACCGTTGTCGGTCGGTTCCGGGTCGCCTTGGTAGAAGCCGTCGAGGACGATCTCGTCGCCGTCCTCGTAGGCGTTGGTGAAGTGCAGGACGTAGGTCGGGTCGGCCTCGAACCATTGGATCTGCGACGTCTGCCCGCGCCGCGGGACGACGGCGAACCGCGACGGCAGGTCACGGTGGAAGCGTGCGACGTGCGCGTTGCGTTCCAGGTACTCGGGTTCCCAGAACAGCGGAAAGTCATTGAGGATGACGTAATTCTCGGTGAATGCCATGTCGTGTGGCAGGCGCGGGCCGGGGAGCGGCACGTCGACGTAGTGCACTAGGTCGTTGTTGGCGTCGACGACGCCGTAGTGCATGAACGGGTCCTGCTTGGAGTAGTTGAAGAACAGCAACTCGCCGGTCTTGTCGTCGACCTTGGGGTGCGCGGACACGCCCCAGTCGAACGGAAACGCCCCGTTCCAGTCCTGCTTGCCCAGGGTGTCGCCGGAGAACGGGTCGACGCGGTACAGATCGCCACACTGGTAGAAGCTGGTCAGCGCCGTGCCGCGGTGCACGATTACATCGGTGCTCGACGCGTCCTTCATCAACGTCCTTGCGCCCCAGCCGTAGTCGCGCTGTGCCAGGCCGACCGGCTCGGCGAGCCCGGGCCACAGCGGTCCGCCCGCTTCGTTCTCCGCGGCGAAGCCGTCGGTGCGCACGAACCTGTTGCGGTAGAACGCCTTTCCGTCACGGAATCCGACCACATGGATCATGCCGTCCCCGTCGAAGGGGTGGTAGGCCTTCATTGCAGGGTGGAGCGGGTTCTCGGTGTTGCGCAGGTAGACGCCGTCGAGATCTCGCGGCAGCTCACCTTCGACGACGGAGAGATCGTCGGCGTCCCACTCGGTGGACTGCGGGCGCCACGGCCCGGTGCGGTAGGGGTGGTCGTCGTCCTCGGGCAACGTCGAGAGGAACTTCCCGACGATCTCCACGTGTGCTGTCTGCATCCTCAAACCTCCCGTGCCGAGACGACGAAACTGACCGTGGTGGCCGTGCTGCCACCGAAGTTGAGCGTGCCGAAAGTGCTTGCCCCGTCGACCTGGTAGGCGCCGGCGGTGCCGCTGACCTGTTTGGCGGCGTCGAACAGCATCCGCACGCCGGATGCCCCGACGGGATGGCCGCCACCGATCAGACCGCCGCTGGGGTTGACGGGTAGCCGTCCGCCAATCTCGATCTCGCCGTTCTCGATGGCCTTCCAGGATTCGCCGGGGCCGGTCAAACCGATGTGGTCGATGGCGAGGTACTCGCTGGGGGTGAAGCAGTCGTGCACCTCGATGCCGTCGAGGTCGTCAAGTGTGACGTGGGCGCGGTCGAACGCGTCGAGCACGGCGCCGCGCACGTGCGGCATGATGTATGGGCCCTCGGCCGAGCGGTCCAGCTTCTGCCGCATGCCGAGGCCGACGGTGCGGTGTCCCCAGCCCTCGATACGGGCCAGAGGTTTCGCGTCGGGGTGATCGCGCAGGTAGTCGTCGGTGACGAGCACGACCCCGGAACCGCCGTCGGTCATCTGGCTGCAGTCGAAGCGGCGAATCCTGCCCTCGACGAGGGGGTTGACCTCATCTTCGAGCGAGTCCCCGGCGATCAGGTCGGGCACCGTCCAGTCGCGGGTCTGCGCGTTGGGGTTGCGGCGCGCATTGGCGAAGTTCACCGTCGCGATGGCCCTCAGATGGGTTTCGTCGATGCCGTAGCGGCGGTCGTACTCGTCGGCCACCCGGGAGAACATGTACGGCCACATGAACTTCGCGTCCTGGCCCTCGTGGCCGGTCCACGCGGCGGCCCCGAGGTGCTGGGCGGCGGTATCACCGGGCACGGTCTTCTCCAGTTCGACGCCGACGACGAGCGCCGTCTCGTAAGCGCCGGACCGCAGGTCGGCGATGGCCGCGAGGACCGCGATGCTGCCGGAGGCGCAGGCCGCCTCGTGGCGGGACGACGGGGTGTCCCAGAGGCCGTCGACGACGGTGGCGGGCATGGCGCCCAGGTGGCCCTGGCCGGCGAACATCTCGCCGAACGCGTTGCCGACGTGCACGACGCCGATGTCGGCCGCTTCGATCTTGGCGGCCTGCAGCGTCGATGTCACGACTTCGGCGGTCAGCCCGGCGAAGTCGACACCCTCACGGGTGAGATTGCGCGAGAAGTCGCTCTGATAGCCGCCGAGGATCCACACGTCGCTGCCGCCCATGCGTCGAACGGTACTACAACTAACAGAGTGACTCGAGGACTATTGGCGACGAAGTCGTTCAGGTCTGGGCTGCCACCGGCATTCATCACCACGGATGCAGTCCTCGATCTCCGCTGACCGTCAATCGAGCGCCGATCCGTTCTGGTGGACGATGAACTCGACATCGTTCCTCAGTTGGGCGAGTTCGTTGTGGGCTTCTTCGTCGTAGTCCCTGGCGTGGTCGTCGAGCACGCACACCGTGCCCACCACCCGTCCATCGCGGTCTCGAATCGGGACGCCGAGGTAGTTGACGAGGCCGAAATCGGTTTCGTCGGCATTGCCTGCGAACGCGTCGTCCGCACGCGAGTCGCGGATGAACACACTCTGCCCGCTGTCGACGACGTGTTCGCAGTACAGCGGCACCTGGGTCGCGTCGGCGCCCGCCTTCGGGCCGGCATCGCCAACGCCGTAGTGGACCGTCGCCGGTCCGGCGGTCGCCGCGACGACCATGGTGTCGGGATCCGAGCGCATGACCAGCACGGACTTCACGCCGAGCTTCTCCGCGACGGACTCGAGTCGCGACGTCACCGACTCCAACCCAACGGTCGTTGCCGTCGGACCAGGTGAGATCAGATGAGCGTCGAGTGCGGCGAGGATCTGGTCGGGCTCGGTGCGGGTCGTGTAGTCGGGATGGACGTCGATCCAGCGCAGCACTCCCGTGGCGTCGACGATGGCCGCGGTCGGCATGGGAACCGCGACGGTGCCCTCGGTATTGACGCTTCCCAGGTCGAGGCCGAGGGTGGACTGCGCGGTGAGGACGTCGTCGCTGGTCGTGGTCATGATGCCGAGCGCTTGGGCGAGGCGGCAGCCGGGGTCGGACAGCACGGTGAACGTCAGCTCGTTCGCTTGTTGCGCCGTCAGCGACCCGTCGGGCAGCTGTGGGCTGACGGCCACCAGACTCACCCCGCGCTCGGTCAACTCGGGAAGCAGTCGCTGGTAGGCGCGCAGCGCGATGTTGCAGTACGGACACCACGCACCCCGGTAGAAGACGACGACAGTGGGATGGCCCGCGAGTACGTCACGGGAGGCGATGGTGTTGCCGTCGACGTCGAGGAGGTCGGCGGCTGGGAATGGTGTCGGCGGTGTTACGACGGTGGTCGGCACCCCCGCAGCAGCGAGACCGCGTTGGTCGGCATCGAACACCTCCATGATCTCCGAAGGAGCATTCCCCGATGACTGATCGCGGAACCTGGCGACGTCGTCACTGATCTTGATGCGCTGCGCTGTACTCATGGACAGAGGCCTTTCGTGGAGTTGTCTCGGGGGGGTGTGCGCAGCGGCGGAACCCGTTACACGGGGCTCAAATCCAGCGGTCCCGCCGGCTCGTTGTTGAACCGGCGGGACCTAGGTTTACTCGGTTGTCGACAACCGAGCGCGCCTTACATGTGGGCATTTCCCGTCCTGGGGTGTCACAAACGTGCTTGGCGGTTCCTCATAGGGGGCAAGATGCTGTCATGAAGTTGCAGAACCACGACCTCGCTCTGCGCATGGCGGAGTTGGCGCGGGTGATCGCGTTGCGGAAGGTCGACGACGTGCTCCTCGACGTCACCGCGACCGCCAAGGAACTGATCCCGGGCGTTGACGTCGCCGGTGTGCTCCTCGTCGGCAAGGCCAGTAGCTTCGAGACGTTGGCGCCGACCAGTGAGGTGATGTTCAAGCTCGATGAGTTGCAGATGCGTTTCGGTGAGGGTCCCTGTGTCGAGGCCGCGTTCGACGAGATCGTGGTGCGCACCGATGACTTCCGCGACGAGCCACGTTTTCCGAAGTATGCGCCGGAGGTCGTGAAGCTGGGGGTCCTCAGCGCTCTGTCGTTCAAGTTGTATACCGCCGATCGGACCGCTGGTGCGTTGAACCTGTTCGGGTACGAGCCGAAGCTGTGGGATTCCGAGGCGGAGTCGATCGGGATGATTTTGGCGGCGCATGCGGCAGCAGCGATCTTGGCCAGTCGTGAGGGTGAGCAGTTGCAGTCGGCGTTGTCGACGCGTGATCGGATCGGTCAGGCCAAGGGCATCATCATGGAGCGGTTCACGATCGATGACGTGCGGGCGTTCGCGATGTTGCGGCAGCTCTCGCAGGACACCAACACCAAGTTGATCGACGTGGCGCAGCGGGTCATCGACACCCGCGGAGAATGACGGCGGCCGGAAGCGATCACGTCTCGCACGAGCCCAAGCTGACGCGATTACGCCCGCAAGGTTTGGCGTGATATAGCTAGGGTCCACAGTCCCAGCGCGAACAGCCGGCCCTAACCGCAGCAAAAAGTTGGATCGGTCTGGCTGATGTGCCCCGGGTTCGGCAGTGTCACCGTCCTTGGCTTCAAGCCACGGGTCGAGCGGATTGGCGTGCCGCCTGCACCACATCGGCGTCGGCCGCATCCTCTACCGGACCCGCGCCCTGATCCTGAACACGAGAAGTAGGTTCAGAACCGTTCCGATGTCCTGCGCAACTCTGGGTGCCCCCGGCATGATTCGAACATGCGACACCGGCTTTAGGAGAGCCGTGCTCTATCCCCTGAGCTACGGGGGCGGACCGGGTCGGAGCATACCGAACTCACGGCCAACTCCGTGTTTCCCGCGGTCGTACATTGGCAATA
>JBBRTH010000116.1:0-6484 GCA_038244615.1 Mycobacteriales bacterium
GAGGAACTCGTCGAGGAGGCCGCCCGGCTGAACCTGCGGGCCATCGCGCTGACCGATCACGACGGGTTGTACGGGGTGGTCCGGTTCGCCGAGGCGGCCAGGGAGCTCGACGTGCAGACGGTGTTCGGCGCCGAGCTCTCGCTGGGAAACGTCGCCCGCACCGAGGTGCCCGACCCGCCGGGGCCACACCTGCTGGTGCTGGCGCGCGGGCCCGAGGGCTATCGGCGGTTGTCACGGGAGCTCGCCAAGGCCCACCTGGCGGGCGGGCAGAAGGGCAAGCCGCTCTACGACTTCGACGCGCTGACCGAGGCCGCGGGCGGGCACTTGCACGTCCTCACCGGATGTCGCAAAGGTCATGTCCGCCAAGCCTTGTCGACAGGTGGACCGGCGGCGGCCGAATCGGCGCTCGCCGACCTGATCGACCGGTTCGGCGCCGATCGGGTGAGCATCGAGCTCACCTGTCACGGGCATCCTCTCGACGACGAGCGCAACGCGGAGCTTGCGGCGTTGGCACCGCGGTTCGGCGTGAGTGTCGTCGCCACCACCGCGGCGCACTTCGCCGAACCAGCCCGTGGCAGGTTGGCCATGGCGATGGGTGCCATCCGGGCACGCAACTCGATGGATGAGGCGAGCGGATGGCTTGCGCCGCTGGGTGGTTCGCACCTTCGTTCGGGGGAGGAGATGACGCGGATGTTCGCCAGCCACCCCGGGTCGGTGGCTGCCGCTGCCCAGCTGGGTGAGCAGTGCGCGTTCGGGCTGGCGCTCATCGCCCCGAAGCTGCCGCCGTTCGACGTCCCCGAGGGACAGACCGAGGACAGCTGGTTGCGGCACCTCGTGATGACCGGAGCCCGTAACAGGTACGGACCACCGGAACGCGCGCCGTTGGCCTACGCGCAGATCGAACACGAGCTGAAGGTCATCAGTCAGCTGACCTTTCCGGGCTACTTCCTGGTGGTGCACGACATCACCCGCTTCTGCAAGGAGAACGACATCCTGTGCCAGGGCAGGGGGTCGGCGGCCAACTCTGCCGTCTGCTATGCGCTGGGCGTCACCAACGTCGACCCGGTCGCCAACGAGCTGTTGTTCGAGCGGTTCCTGTCGCCGGCCCGCGACGGACCGCCGGACATTGACATCGACATCGAATCGGACCTACGCGAGAGGGCGATTCAGTACGTCTACGAGCGCTACGGCCGTGACTACGCCGCCCAGGTCGCCAACGTGATCACCTATCGCGGCCGCAGCGCAGTGCGCGACATGGCCAGGGCGCTGGGCTTCTCACAGGGCCAGCAGGACGCCTGGAGCAAGCAGATCAGCAGGTGGAACGGACTCGCCGACTCACCCGACGTCGAGGACGTTCCCGAGCAGGTGATCGACCTGGCGCTGCAGATCAAGAACCTGCCGCGACACATGGGCATTCACTCCGGCGGCATGGTGATCTGCGACCGGCCGATCGCCGACGTGTGCCCGGTGGAGTGGGCGCGCATGGAGAACCGCAGCGTGCTGCAGTGGGACAAGGATGATTGCGCCGCAATCGGTTTGGTGAAGTTCGACCTGCTCGGGCTCGGCATGCTCTCGGCTCTGCACTACGCCATCGATCTGATCGCCGAGCACGAGGGCATCGAGGTCGATCTGTCCAAGCTCGACCTGTCCGAACCCGCCGTGTACGAGATGCTGCAGCGCGCCGACTCCGTCGGAGTATTCCAGGTGGAGTCCCGCGCACAGATGGCCACGCTGCCCCGGCTGAAGCCGCGGGTGTTCTACGACCTCGTGGTCGAGGTGGCGTTGATCCGCCCCGGGCCCATCCAGGGCGGGTCGGTGCACCCGTACATCCGGCGCCGCAACGGTGAGGAGGAGGTGACCTACGACCATCCCTCGATGGAGCAGGCGCTGCGTAAGACGTTGGGAATCCCGCTGTTTCAGGAACAGCTGATGCAGTTGGCCGTCGACTGCGCGGGTTTCTCCGCGGCCGAGGCCGATCAGCTGCGTCGGGCGATGGGGTCCAAGCGCTCGACGGAGAAGATGCAACGGCTTCGCAGCCGGTTCTACGACGGCATGCGGGAGCGGCACGGGGTCACCGGTGAGGTCGCCGACCGGATCTACGAGAAGCTGGAGGCGTTCGCCAACTTCGGCTTCCCGGAGAGCCATTCGCTGTCGTTCGCCTCGCTGGTGTTCTATTCGTCGTGGTTCAAGCTGCACCACCCTGCGGTGTTCTGCGCCGCGCTGCTGCGGGCGCAGCCGATGGGCTTCTACTCGCCGCAGTCGCTGGTCGCCGACGCGCGCAGGCACGGGGTGCTGGTGCACGGGCCCGACGCGAACGCCAGTCTGTCGCACGCGACGTTGGAGAACCGCGGCCTGGAGGTGCGGTTGGGGCTTGGCGCGGTCAGGCACATCGGTGACGAGTTGGCCGGGCGGATCGTCGACGATCGAAAGGCCCACGGCGCGTTCACGTCTCTGGTCGATCTGGCGGGCAGGGTGCAGCTCTCGGTGCCGCAGACCGAGGCGCTGGCCACCGCGGGGGCGCTCGGCTGCTTCGGGATCACCCGGCGGGAGGGGCTCTGGGCGGCGGGGGCCGCGGCCTCCGAGCGTCCGGACCGGTTGCCCGGCGTCGGGTCCTCCTCGCACGTCCCGTCGCTACCCGGCATGACCGAACTCGAACTGGCCGCCGCCGACGTCTGGGCCACGGGCGTCTCGCCGGACAGCCACCCCGTCCAGTTCCTCCGTGAGCACCTCGACGAGATGGGCGTCGTGCCCGCCAACCGGCTGCTGTCGGTGCCGGACGGAACCCGTGTGCTCGTCGCGGGCGCGGTGACTCACCGGCAGCGGCCCGCGACGGCTCAGGGGGTGACGTTCATGAACCTCGAGGACGAGACGGGCATGGTCAACGTGATGTGCTCGAGGGGAGTGTGGGCGCGCCATCGCAAGCTGGCGCAGACGGCCTCGGCGCTGGTGATCCGTGGCATCGTGCAGAACGCGACGGGGGCGGTCACCGTGGCGGCCGATCGGATGAGTCCCATCGACCTGCGGGTGAGGTCAACGTCGCGCGACTTCCAGTGAGCGCAGCGAACTGGAACATCGGGCCTGAGCCAGTGAGCGCATGCGTTCAGATTGCACTGAGGGTCGCGACTGCCGCCGGTCCACAGCCGTCAGCGCAGTTTCGACGGCGTTCCTCCGATCGGTGGACACGGGATTCCACCGACCCATCCACCGGTCACCCGACATACACGGCCGCCGCGCTGAGACATAGTTATCCCATCGCCGGAACACACCGGCCACCCAAAGCCAAAAGCCAACTTAGACAGAAGGACTCGATATGTACACCATCGCCCGCACCCTCATCACCACCGCCATGATCGGCGGCGCCGCCCTCGGACTGGCCGGCATCGCCAACGCCACCACCGCACCCTCCACCGCACCCCAAGGGCCCGGCTACTCCTACAGCCCCGGCACCTACGCCACACCCGCCCCCACCGCACAACCCGGCTGGCACAACAACCACGGCCCCGCCTACATCGCCCACCTCAACGGCCGCTAGGCCCCACGAACCCACCAGGCCCTCCCCACCCAATCCCCGGGGGAGGGCCTGGTGTGCGTCAAACGGCATGAGCGCCGTTTGTCAGACCCTCGCGCTGCGGTTCGGAGTGCGACAAGTGCGTCGCTGGGGCCGCACGGCGGCGTCAGGTGTTTGTCCATCCTTCGGATTGGCTCATGCGGCGGCCGAGTTCGGCCCGCGAGTGGATGCCGAGTTTGTGGTAGATGCGGACGAGGTTTGCTTCGACGGTCTTTGGGCTGATGAACAGCGTTTCGGCGACTCTGCGGTTGGTCAGGCCGGTCGAGGCGAGTTCGGCCACACGCTGTTCCCCCGGGGTGAGAACGGCGGTTCGGTGCGCTTCGGTCTTGTTGGCGGACAGTTCGCGGCGGGCGCGCCCTGCCCACAGTGGGGTGTTGAGGTCGGAGAACGTCGCACGCGCCTCACGCAGCGTCGCTGCGGCCGTCCGCTGGTGACCGTGGCGGCGTTGGAGTTGGCCAAGCAGGAGTTGGGTGCGGGCCCGCTCGAACGGCATCGGCAATCGGCGCTCAGGCGTCCGGTGACTTCTGCTGTCAGGACAGCGCTCATGCACGCGAATGTAGTCTCCGAATATGACTTCGAAGACGCTCGATCTCACCCTCGATGAACTCCTGACCACCACTCGCTCGGTCCGCAAACGCCTCGATCTGCAGAAGCCGGTGCCGCGCGATGTGGTGATGGAGTGCCTCGACTTGGCGTTGCAGGCGCCGACGGGCTCCAACTCGCAGGGGTGGCAGTTCGTCTTCGTCGACGAACCGGAGAAGAAGAAGGCGATCGCCGACATCTACCGCACGGCGGCGACGCCGTATCTTGACCAGCCGACGCCGACCTTCGGTGACAGCCGCGACGAGCGTTCGCCCTTGGTCGTCGACTCCGCGAAGTACCTGAACGACCACCTGCACGAGGTACCGGTCATGATGATTCCGTGCCTCGAGGGCCGTCCGGACGGTGCGCCTGCCGGGATGAGCGCGTCCTACTGGGGGTCGCTGCTACCCGCCGCGTGGAGTTTCATGCTGGCGCTGCGGTCGCGTGGCCTTGGCTCGGCGTGGACGACGCTGCACCTGCTCGGCGACGGCGAGAAGCAGGCCGCCGAGATTCTCGGCATCCCCTTCGACAAATGCGCCCAGGGCGGCCTCTTCCCGATCGCCTATACCAAGGGCACCGACTTCAAGCGGGCCAAGCGCCTGCCCGCCGAGCAGCTGAGTCACTGGAACACCTGGTAGCAGCGGCCACTGCGTGAGCGTGCGTGTTGTGCCGCTGTCGCCCGGGCGTGTCGCGTGCCGACACTCACGCTCACGAGAGGGGCAGACGCGTACGTGCAGCTCAGATTGCGCCGGCGAACCCCTGCTGGCGCCACGCCTCATAGACCGCCACCGCGGCGGCGTTCGACAGATTCAGGGAGCGACGGCCCGCGAGCATCGGGATCCGTACCTGCGAGGTGACGTGTGGGTCGGCCAGCGTCTGAGCATCGAGCCCGGTGGGCTCCGGACCGAACAGCAGGACGTCGCCAGGGGTAAAGGCGACGTCACTGAAGAACGATTCGGCATGGGCGGTGAACGCGAGTACTCGCGCGGGCATCACCGCCTCCCACGCGGCATCAAGATTCGGGTGCACCGTGACCGACGCCAGATCGTGGTAGTCCAGGCCCGCTCGCCGCAGTTTCGGTTCGGAGAGATCGAATCCGAGCGGTTCGACGAGGTGTAATTCGCACCCGGTAGCTGCGACCATTCTGATCGCATTGCCGGTGTTGGGTGCGATGCGCGGTGAGTTGAACATGACCTTGAACATTCGACGATGATCTCAGTAGCGCAACGACATTTGCTCGTACATCACACGAGTGCGCAACGGCACGGTCACGAACTCTGTCTGTTCAGTAAGAACTGTGGAAACGCTCGCTCATCGCTGTCATACTCGACCAATTGCCGGGCGGACTGGATCTTCCAGTGTCTGCCGATAGTGGGCGTACTGCTGCAGGAAGCCTTATGAACGTTGCGCGATCAGTGAAATGCCGACCAGTGACCGGCTGCATGGCCGGGGCACGATGACGGCGTTCGTGGGGCTGCCGCAAACCGTTGCGCCGCCTGAAGTCTCGGGTAATGCGTCACGGGACGCGAAGCGCCCGTCGCGTTGGTCGATGACCAATTGGCCCGTTCGTTGGAAGGTCTTCGCCATCGTCTTGGTGCCGTTGCTATTGGCTGGCGCGTTCGGTGGGTTGCGAATCTACTCGGGCTGGACCGACGTCGGTGACCTCCGACTGGCGGCCGACCGTGCCGACATGGTGCCCGCCATCGAGCAGTACATGGCGGCCCTGGACGGCGCCATGTTGGCGAACTCCACCGGCGGCGACGCTCAGGCCTCGCTGAGCGCGTTCGACACCAGCAAGCAAAATCTGCAGCGGCAACTCGCCACTACCGATGTCGTCCCCGACGTGCGTACGGGCGTCACCGGTCTGCTCGACGGTGGCCAGGCGCTGCTGGACCAGATCACCGCGAACGGCGTCGACCTGCGGGGCCGCATCAAAGCCTACGCGCCGATCCTGTTGACCGCCGAGGACGCCGTCAACGGTTCGGTCCGCGTCGGCGACGAGAAGATTCGCGCCGAAACGCTCGGCCTCAGCCGGGCGATCGGTGCCCGCGGCCAGATGATGATGCAGCAGCTGCTGGTGAACCTCGGCGGCGACCTCCCCGAGCCCGAGCTGCGCACGTCGATGATCACGTTGGCCGGTACCGAGCCGTCGACACTGTTCGGCATGGCTCAGGTGCTCGGCGTCGGCTCGCCGGACGCTCAGAAGCTGCAGGAAGAGATGGTTAAGCGGATGGCCATCTTGTCGGACCCGGCCGTCCCGCTGGTCGCCAACCCGGATTTGAGCCAGTCGTTGCAAGTCACCAACGAGATCGCCGCCAAGATCATCGCCTCGAC
>JBBRTH010000117.1:0-6250 GCA_038244615.1 Mycobacteriales bacterium
CGCACCTGCCGGGCGGCGGCATCGGAGTTGACGCTGACCTCGTCACGGGGGCCGTCGATGTTGATGACCTGCTGCATCGTTTCCAGGATCTGCTGGACGCGCCGGTAGTACGCGGCGAAGATCGGCAGCAGTCGCTCGGATCGCGCGCGACGGCGTAGGTCCTACCGGCCAGTGTTCCGGCGGCGCAGCAGGTTGTGCGGGATCCTGCGCACAGGACCCAGGCCGGTTCGCTCCCAAGCCCCAAGGACACATGCGCCAGCGGAGCGTCGATGAGGTCGGCGAAAAGTGTTTCGATGATGGCGTGGCGGCGGTGGGTGATGTCGGCATCGGTGAGCGGTTCGTCTGAGTTGGTTAAGAACGGGCGATGCCGTCAGATCGGTAACAACGCGTCTAGGTGGCGGGCGTCCTTGACCCGTCGCGCGCCTCGACATCGCCTGGCGATACGTCCAAATGAGCTGCCGTCGACCCACTCGAACAAGCTGGCGAAGGCCCGAAATGTGACCTGCCAGGCGCTGGTCCGTTCGGAGCGGGCGACGGGAATCGAACCCGCGTAGCTAGTTTGGAAGACTAGGGCTCTACCATTGAGCTACGCCCGCGTTAGTACTGCACGGAAGACTGTACCGGCGTCGACGTATTCAAATCCAATTGATGATGTCGCGAGCTCAGCCCGTAGTATCTCGACGGCAGTGAAGCACGGGGTGTAGCGCAGCTTGGTAGCGCATCCGCTTTGGGAGCGGAAGGCCGCAGGTTCAAATCCTGTCACCCCGACCGGAACAACGACACCCGTCGACGAAGACACAGACATGCAAGGAGCAACGCCGTGAAGAGCACCGTCGAGAAGTTGAGCCCGACCAGGGTTCGCATCAACGTGGAGGTGCCCTTCACGGAATTGCAGCCCGACTTCGATCAGGCGTTCAAGGAGCTGGCTAGGACCATTCGCATGCCCGGATTCCGCCCCGGCAAGGTACCCGTGAAGCTGCTGGAGGCGCGCATCGACAAGCAGGCGATGTTGGACCAGGTCGTCGGCGAGGCCGTTCCGGCCCGCTACAGCGAAGCCGTCGCGAGCGCGGACGTACAGCCCCTCGGCCAGCCCGAGATCGAGGTCACCAGCAAGGCGTACGGCGGAGACCTGACGTTCACCGCCGAGGTCGACGTCCGGCCCGAGATCGCGCTGCCCGAGCTGTCCACGCTGACGTTCACGGTCGACCCCATCGAGGTGTCCGATGACGAGGTTGACGTCGAGCTGCAGAACCTGCGCGCCCGCTTCGGAACCCTGACGGGTGTCGAGCGCGCTGCCGAGGACGGCGACTTCGTGTCGATCGACTTGTCCGCGACCGTCGACGGCGAGGACGTCACCGATGCCAAGACCGAGGGCCTCTCCCACGAAGTCGGCTCGGGCCAGCTCATCGAGGGCCTCGACGACGCGATCAAGGGACTGAAGACCGACGAGACGCGCGTCTTCCCGACAACGCTGGTCGCTGGCGATCACGTCGGCCAGGAGGCTCAAGTCACCGTCACCGTCAAGTCGGTCAAGGAACGTGAGCTTCCCGAGCCCGACGACGAATTCGCACAACTCGCAAGCGAATTCGACACCATCGACGAGCTGAAGGAGAGCCTCGTCGATCAGGTGCGCCAGACCAAGCGCATCGGCCAGGCCGAGCAGATCCGCGACAAGGCGCTCGAGACCCTGCTCGAGCAGGTCGAGGTGCCGCTGCCCGAGGCGATCGTGCAGGCGCAGGTCGACGACACCGTGCACAACGCCATTCACGGCCTCGACCACGACGAGACGAAGTTCGAGGAAGCACTCGTAGCCGAGGGGAGCACCCGCGAGGACTTCGACGCCGACAACCGCTCGAATGCGGAGAAGGCCGTCAAGACCCAGCTGTTGATGGACGCGATCGCCGATCAGCTGGACATCCAGGTTGGTCAGAACGACCTCACCGAGCGCCTCGTGCTGATGTCGCGGCAGTACGGCATCGAGCCGCAGCAGCTCCTGCAGGTCCTGCAGCAGAACAATCAGCTGCCCACCATGTTCGCCGACGTCCGCCGTGGGCTGACCATCGCCGCCGTCGTACACAGTGCGACCGTCACCGATTCCGAGGGCAACGAGGTCGACACGACGGAGTTCTTCGGCCCGTCCACCGCGCCCGCGGTCGAACCCGAGGAAGCCGACACCGACGAGGTCGAAGAGGGCGCTGACGAGGCGGATGACGAGGTCGAGGCCGACGAGTCCAAGTGACGCTGTGAGCGAACGCCCCCCCTTCGGGGAGTGCTCGCCGCGCAGGTGTGGTTAGTGTCAGTGAACGAGTACGCAAACTCGAGAAAGCAGGTATTCCAGCCGTGACTGACATGCGTTCGGGCGCGTCGGGGCTCAACCTCATCGACTCGGTCTACGAGCGGTTGCTGGCCGAGCGAATCATCTTCCTGGGAACCCAGGTCGACGACGACATCGCCAACCGACTCTGCGCGCAGATTCTGCTGCTGGCCGCCGAGGACCCCACCAAGGACATCAACCTCTACATCAACTCGCCCGGTGGCTCGGTCACGGCGGGCATGGCGATCTACGACACCATGGTCCTCGCGCCGTGCGACGTCGCGACCTATGCGATGGGCCTCGCCGCATCGATGGGACAGTTCCTCCTCGCCGCAGGCACCGCGGGCAAGCGCTACGCACTGCCGCACGCGCGGATCATGATGCACCAGCCGAGTGCAGGAATCGGCGGCAGTGCAGCCGACATCGCGATTCAGGCCGAGCAGTTCGCGCTGACCAAGAAGGAAATGAACCGGCTCAACTCCGAGTTCACCGGTCAGACGCTCGATCGCATCGAGACCGACGCCGACCGTGACCGCTGGTTCACGGCTCCCGAGGCGCTCGAATACGGCTTCGTCGACCACATCATCACCCACGCGAACTTCAACGGGAGTGCCTCATGATGCAACCTCAGGCGCGCTACATTCTGCCGTCGTTCATCGAGCACTCCAGCTTCGGCATGAAGGAGTCCAACCCGTACAACAAGCTGTTCGAGGAGCGCATCATCTTCCTCGGCGTGCAGGTGGACGACGCCTCGGCGAACGACATCATGGCGCAGCTTCTGGTGCTGGAGTCACTCGATCCCGACCGTGACATCACCATGTACATCAACTCGCCCGGCGGCTCCTTCACCTCGCTGATGGCGATCTACGACACCATGCAGTACGTGCGTGCCGACATTCAGACGGTCTGCCTGGGCCAGGCTGCTTCGGCTGCCGCGGTGCTGCTCGCCGCCGGTACGCCAGGCAAGCGGCTCGCGCTGCCCAACGCCCGCATTCTGATCCACCAGCCCGCGGTCGGCGGTGCGATCCAGGGTCAGGTCTCCGATCTTGAGATCCAGGCCGCCGAGATCGAGCGCATGCGCACGCTGATGGACACGACGCTGGCCCGCCACACGGGCAAGGACGCCGCAGTCATCCGCAAGGACACCGACCGCGACAAGATCCTTACCGCGGCGGATGCCAAGGAGTACGGAATCATCGACACGGTCCTCGAGTACCGCAAGCTGTCTGCTCAACCGGCCTGACCGCCCGTCCGGCGCGGACGTCATTCTCCGAATCGCGCTGCGCCGGGCGCGGGTACGGTGGTCGCGGAACGCTCTCGTAACGGTTGCAACGGCGACACGCCAACGGCGCGAGGCGCGTTCCGCAGGGCAACGGACGATGGCACGGGATATGTTCTCCACCAACGCAGGCAAATATCAACGGCGCTATTCGGCTTTATCGGTCGCAAGGTGCCGGAACATACGGGTAGCGTCGGGAGCACACCCGAGGTTGATCCACCACACTGAGACATACCGACGGCGATCAGGAAAGTAGGGCCGCAGGACAATGGCGCGCATTGGAGACGGCGGTGACCTGCTGAAGTGCTCGTTCTGTGGAAAGAGTCAGAAGCAAGTCAAGAAACTCATTGCCGGCCCCGGCGTGTACATCTGCGACGAGTGCATCGATCTCTGCAACGAGATCATCGAAGAGGAACTCGCCGACGCCGATGACGTCAAGCTCGACGAGCTGCCCAAGCCCGCGGAGATCCGCGAATTCCTCGAGGGCTACGTCATTGGTCAGGACACCGCCAAGCGCACGCTGGCCGTCGCCGTCTACAACCACTACAAGCGCGTCCAAGCGCAGGAGAAGTCGCGCGACTCGCGCGCCGAGCCCGTGGAGCTGGCCAAGTCGAATATCTTGATGCTCGGCCCCACCGGCTGCGGCAAGACCTACCTGGCGCAGACGCTGGCCAAGATGCTCAACGTTCCCTTCGCGATCGCTGACGCCACCGCGCTGACCGAGGCGGGTTACGTGGGCGAAGACGTCGAGAACATTCTGCTCAAGCTGATCCAGGCGGCCGACTACGACGTCAAGCGCGCCGAGACGGGCATCATCTACATCGACGAGGTCGACAAGATCGCTCGCAAGAGTGAGAACCCGTCGATCACCCGCGACGTATCCGGTGAGGGTGTGCAACAGGCGTTGCTGAAGATCCTCGAGGGTACGCAGGCGTCGGTCCCGCCGCAGGGTGGCCGCAAGCACCCGCACCAGGAATTCATTCAGATCGACACCACCAACGTGCTGTTCATCGTGGCGGGCGCATTCGCGGGCCTGGAGCGGATCGTGTCCGACCGGGTCGGCAAGCGCGGCCTCGGCTTCGGCGCCGAGGTCCGCTCGAAGGCCGAGATCGACACGCAAGACCACTTCGCGGACGTCATGCCGGAGGACCTGATCAAGTTCGGGCTCATCCCAGAGTTCATCGGCCGCCTCCCGGTCGTGGCGTCGGTGACCAACCTGGACAAGGAATCCCTCGTCACGATCCTCTCGGAGCCCAAGAACGCGTTGGTGAAGCAGTACGCGCGGTTGTTCGAGATGGATGGCGTCGAGTTGGAGTTCACTCCTGATGCGCTGGACTCCATCGCCGACCAGGCCATTCACCGTGGCACCGGTGCTCGCGGGTTGCGCGCCATCATGGAAGAAGTCCTGCTGCCGGTGATGTACGACATCCCCAGCCGCGACGACGTGGCCAAGGTCGTGGTGACCAAGGAGACCGTCGAGGACAATGTGCTGCCGACGATCGTGCCGCGCAAGCCCACGCGTACCGAGCGTCGCGACAAGAGCGCCTAGCCTTCGACAATGCACTGAGGGTCGTGAATCTTCGTGATTCACGACCCTCACTGCAATGTGGGTGCGGCTACGAGTCCGTGCCCGGCGCCTTCGCCCAGTCCTAGGGTAGGAACTTGCCGTCGAACGTGACGACGACGCGATCGCCCGTCGGATGTGCCTTCTTGTCGATCACGACACTGAAGTTGATGGCGCTCATGATGCCGTCGCCGAACTGCTCGTGGATCAGCTCCTTGATCGCTCCGCCGTACACCGAGATCGCCTCGTAGAACCGGTAGATGGTCGGGTCGGTGGGCACCGCGGTCGGCAGTCCGCCGCGCATCGGCACCGCGGCGAGCACCGGTAGCGCGGCCCAGTCGAGGCCGAGCAGCTCGACCAAGACGGCACCCAGTTCGGGCGGAATCGGATGCTGCCCGAGCAACGCCGCCGTCGTCCAGACGACCGGGCGGTCGATGGCGTCGGCGAGCTGTTGCCACGTGAGGGCCTTGGCCAGCCGGGCGGCGATGATCTCATTCGTGATCTCGTCTCTCATGATATCTCAGGGGATCACGGATGCGCTGGGTGTGCGACCAGCGGCACGCCCGTCGACAGTCTTCGTTGCACGGCGCCGTAGCCACCGGTGTTCACCGCGACGGGTGATCCAGCATGGCGCCATGGACCTGGTGGTTGACGCGACGCTCTGCGCCGCACTGACTGTCACCGTTTGTCCGTCATGACCGGGTCGCGAGGTAGATGGTGGCGGCCGACTGGCCCCGGGTGAGGGGGTTGTCGAACCAGATCTGCTGGGCCTCGACGTCGATGAAGACGCTTTCACGAAGCGAGCTGAAGTTGTCGTCTGGTGGATCGTCGGACCCCATGGCGAACGCGCCACCCGGGGCGAGATGGGCGGACAAGGCTTTCAGGCCTTCGTACGTGTTGCCCACGATCGTGCCGCCCAAGCCGCCGCCCACCGAGTGGCGCGACAAGAGCGGCTAGTGTCCCCCGCCGGAAATTCGTTGAATATATTTGGCGAGTGAGTCGAGGATCTCTTCGGCGGTCTTCTTCCAGACGAAGGGCTTCGGGTCGGAGTTCCAGTTCTTGATCCAATTCTTGATGTCCTTCTCCAGTGCCG
>JBBRTH010000118.1:0-5649 GCA_038244615.1 Mycobacteriales bacterium
CGAAGGGCGTGAAGTCCTGCTTGAACTCGCGCGACGGGCCGACGTCTTCCTCACCAGCTTCCTGCCCGGGCACCGCAGGAAGTTCGGGATGGACGTCGACGACATCCGCGCGGTCAACCCGAAGATCATCTACGCCAGGGGAAGTGCGCTTGGCCCCCGCGGCATCGAGGCGGAGAAGGGCGGCTACGACATGACCGCCTTCTGGTGCCGGGCAGGCACCGCCGCCACCATCACGCCGCCCGGTACCGAGGGCATGATCGGCCCGCCCGGTCCCGCGTACGGCGACACCATCTCCGGAACGAACCTCGCCGGCGGTATCGCGGCAGCGCTGCTCAAGCGCGAGCGCACCGGCGAGCCGTCGACGGTCGACGTCTCGCTGCTGGGAAGTGGGTTGTGGGCCATGGGTCACACCATCGCGTTGACCTCGCACCTCAACCAGCTGATGGTGGCACCGACGCCCGGAGTACACGGCTCGCCGATCAATCCGCTGGTCGGCGTGTACGAGACGAAGGACAACCGCTACATCTCCCTGGTGATGATGCAGCCCACCAAGTTCTGGGCCGACGTATGCCGACACATCGACCGTGAGGACCTGGTCGGCGATCCGCGGTTCGCGACGGCTGAATCGATCGCCGAGCACACCGCGGAGGCGGTGGAAATCCTCCGCGAGGTGATCGCCACCCGTCCTCTCCCGCAGTGGAGCGAACGTTTCGCGACCCTGTCGGGACCGTGGGCTCCCGTGCAGGACACGTTGCAGGCTGCCAGCGATGCGCAGGTCCTTGCGAACGAATACATCGTGCACGCCGGCGACCTGGACCTCGTCGCCAACCCCGTGCAGTTCGATGTCATGGCCCCGCACACCGGAGGCGCGCCGGCATTCGCCGAGCAAACCGATGAGGTGCTGGTCGAACTCGGACTGGACTGGGATCGCATCATCGAACTCAAGACCGCCGGTGCGGTCACCTAGGTATTCCGGAGATCCTGATGCCCAACGTCGTGCCCATCGGCCGCGACGGTCGCGGTGAAGAACCGTTGCCGCGGAGCCGACAATCCTCCGGCGCGCTCGCGATGACATCACCGTCGAGCGGTCCCTGGGTGAGCCCGGTCCCCAAAGCGACTGTGCCGCAGCACTCGTCGTCGCGGCCGAGCACTTCACTGGGGCGGAGTCCGCTACGCGTCGACATGAGTCGGATGCGACTACCTGCCGGGCTACCGTGCGTCCCACCGGCCAGGCCTTCGCGATGGCGCGGCTCGTGACATCGGACGTTAGCTGCGGAAGGGAAATGTCCACCGTCGGCAGTTCGTTGCCCGTCAAGCTCGCTCGAGGCCTAAAGGCCAAAGCGCACCCGCCGGGTGCCACTGGTGTGGCACAGTGCTTCGAGTCGTTCCAACTACTCCACGCCGAGGCCATCAATCACGTCGACGGTGCGCGGATTGCGCTGGTGCACAACATCGGGGGTCCGGCTGCGGTGTCAGTCGTGACGATTCTGGAAGGACCCGGAACCAATGGCAGTTAAGGGGCCGGAACGCTGGTCGCCGGGCATCTCCCTGCCCAAGGGTTTCGCCGCGCCGATGCAGGCCGTCGGTGGCCTGTTCTCGATGGGTGTGGATGCGTTCAAGTTCATCTTCGTGCGGCCGTTTCAGTGGCGGGAGTTCCTGGAGCAGTGCTGGTTCGTGGCACGGGTGTCGCTGGTGCCGACTCTCTTGGTCGCGATCCCCTTCACGGTGTTGGTGAGCTTCATCCTCAACATCCTTCTGCGAGAACTGGGTGCCGCCGACTTGTCGGGGGCGGGTGCCGCGTTCGGTGCCGTCACTCAGGTCGGCCCGCTCGTCACGGTTCTCATCGTCTCCGGGGCGGGCGCAACGGCGATGTGCGCGGATTTGGGGTCACGCACCATCCGGGAGGAGATCGACGCCATGGAGGTGCTGGGCATCAACCCGGTGCAGCGCCTGGTCACTCCCCGGATGCTGGCCTCGGGCCTGGTGGCGTTCCTGCTGAATAGTCTCGTGGTGATCATCGGCATCCTGGGCGGTTACTTCTTCTCGGTCTTCGTGCAGGACGTGAACCCGGGTGCGTTCGCCGCCGGGATCACGTTGTTGACCGGTGTTCCCGAGGTCATCATCTCCTGTGTGAAGGCCGCGTTGTTCGGTCTGTTCGCCGGCCTCATCGCCTGCTACCGCGGGCTGACGATCACCGGCGGCGGCGCCAAGGCCGTAGGTAACGCGGTCAACGAAACCGTGGTGTTCGCGTTCATGGCGCTATTCGTGATAAACGTCGTCGTGACGGCCATCGGCATTCAGTTGACGGCGAAGTAGAGGCCGGCCATGGGAACCACGCAAGTTCTGCGCGGCGTATACCCCCGGGCCTTTCGGACGTTCAACCGTCCGGTCGGGGTGTTGGGCCGCATCGGTGATCAGACGCTGTTCTTCGGCAAGGCCATCGGTGGGACACCTCATGCGGCGGCGCACTTCCGCAAGGAGATCATCCGTCTGATCGCCGAGATCAGCATGGGCGCAGGCGTTCTGGCCATGATCGGCGGCACGCTGGTGATCGTCGGGTTTCTGACCCTGGCCACCGGCGGCACGCTGGCCGTGCAGGGCTACAGCTCGCTGGGCGACATTGGCATCGAGGCGCTGACCGGCTTCCTCGCTGCGTTCATCAACGTCCGCATCGCGGCCCCGGTGGTGGCGGGTATCGGCCTGGCTGCCACCTTCGGCGCCGGGGTGACCGCGCAACTGGGCGCGATGCGCATCAACGAGGAGATCGACGCGCTGGAGTCGATGGGCATTCGGCCGATCGAATACCTGGTGAGCACGCGCATCGTCGCGGGGTTGATCGCGGTCACGCCGCTCTACTCGATCGCGGTGATCCTGTCCTTCATCGCCAGCCGGTTCACCACCGTCGTGCTCTTCGGGCAGTCCGGTGGCCTCTATGACCACTACTTTGGAACGTTCCTGAACCCGATCGACCTGTTGTGGTCGTTCCTTCAGGCATTTCTGATGGCGCTGGCCATCCTGCTGGTGCACACCTATTACGGCTTTTACGCCACCGGTGGCCCGTCCGGTGTCGGGGTGGCCGTAGGCAACTCGGTGCGGACCTCGTTGATCATCGTGGTGTCGGTGACTCTGCTGATCTCGCTGGCGGTCTACGGCTCCAGCGGCAACTTCAACCTGTCGGGTTAGGGAGGTACATCGATGTCCAATGCCGTCCGCCCGCTGGCGGGTCTGGCCACCGTCATGGCCATCGTCGCGGTCTTCGTCTTCTCCATCGTCATGTTCCGGGGTGGGTTCGGCCAGACCGTGCCGGTCACCGTCGTCTCCGAACGCGCCGGCCTGGTGATGAACCCCGAAGCCAAGGTCAAGATGCGTGGGGTTCAGGTCGGCCAGGTGCAGTCCATCGAGACCCGACCGGACGGCAAGGCGGTCCTCCACCTGGCGATGGATCCGACTCAGCTGAAGGACATCCCAGCCAATGTCCTTGTGGACATCACGTCCTCGACGGTGTTCGGCGCAAAGTTCGTCGAGTTAGTGGCCCCCCCCGATCCCTCGGCGAAGCGGCTGACCGGCGGGGCCCAGATCGACGTCCAACACGTCACCGTTGAGATCAACACCGTCTTCCAGCAGCTCACCTCGGTGTTGAAGGCGATCGACCCGGTGAAGCTCAACCAGACCCTGGCAGCGGTTTCGGGTGCGCTGAACGGCCGCGGCGAGAAGCTCGGCCAGACGGTGACCGACTTCGACCAGTTCCTGATCAGGATCAATCCGAGTCTGGACAACCTGAACCGCGATCTCGAGCTCGCTCCCGTGGCGCTCAACGCCTACGCCGATGCGGCGCCAGACCTCGTCAGCATCCTCGACAACACCACCAAGGTGAGCAACACCCTCGTCGACCAGGAGGACGATCTTGACCGGTTTCTCGTCAGCGCGATCGGACTGGCCGACGTCGGCAACGACGTGGTGGGCCAGAACCGGCAGCAGCTCGCCGACGACCTGCGCATGCTGGTGCCCACCACCAGCCTGACCAACGAGTACAGCGACGCCCTCAGATGTGGAATCGAAGGACTGTTTCCCTTCATCAAGACATTGCCGTTGGAGAGACCCGGTGTCGACGTAACGGCCACTTTCACGTTGGGCATCGAACGCTACCGCTACCCCGACGACCTACCCAGGGTGGCGGCCAAGGGTGGTCCGCAATGCACGTCGCAGATGATGCCCCTATTGCCGATCGGAAAGTTCCCGCCCTTCCTGGTCGCCGATATCGGTGCCAACCCGTGGAAATACGGAAACCAGGGAGTCCTGCTCAACTCTGACGCGCTCAAGCAGGCGCTCTTCGGACCCATCTCCGGGCCACCGCGAAACAGCGCGCAGATTGGGATGCCCGGATGACCGGCTCGCGGGGCACGATCATCAAGTTCGGCATCTTCGGGTTGATCATGTCGGTGCTGACCGTGTTCCTGTTCTTCACCTTCGGGCAGTACCGGACCGGATCCACCAACGCCTACTCCGCGGTCTTCACCGACGCCTCGCGGTTGGCGGCGGGGGAGACGGTCCGGGTGGCCGGTATCCGGGTGGGAACGGTGACCGACGTATCGCTGCAGCCGGATCGCACGGTGGTCGTCGAGTTCGACGCCGACCGCACGATTCCGCTGACCACCGGAACCCAGGCCGCAATCCGCTACCTCAACCTCACCGGTGATCGCTTTCTCGACCTGATCGACGGTCCCGGCTCGACCCGGTTGATGCCGCCCGGATCACGGATCCCGGTGGACCGCACCCAACCGGCACTCGACCTGGACCTTCTTCTCAGTGGCTTGAAACCGGTCATTAAGGGGCTGAATCCGCAGGACGTCAACGCGCTCAGCGCGTCGCTGGTGCAGGTGTTCCAGGGCCAGGAGGGCACCCTCGATTCCCTGTTGGCCAAGACCTCGTCGTTCACCAACACATTGGCGGACAACAACCAGACCGTCGAGCAGTTGATCGACAACCTCAACACGGTGCTCGGCACCCTCTCCAAGGACGGCGACCAGTTCTCCGGCTTGATCGACCGACTCGAGAAGCTCGTCACGGGTTTGTCGCAAGATCGCGACCCGATCGGCACCGCGATCGCGTCGCTCGACAACGGCACCGCGTCCCTCGCGGATTTGCTCACCCAAGCCCGGCCCCCGCTGGCAGGCACCATCGACCAACTGAATCGCCTGGCCCCCAACCTCGACGCGAAGAGGTCACTTCTCGACGGAGCATTGCTGAGGTCGCCGGGCAACTACCGCAAACTGGCGCGGATCGGGGCTTACGGCTCCTTCGTGCAGTACTACCAGTGCGAACTCACCATTCGCGTCACCGACCTCCAGGGCAGGGCTTCGGTGTTCCCCTTCGTGAAACAGGAAAACGGAAGGTGCGCTGAGCCGTAATGCTGAAGTATCGCGCAGCAAACCTCGTCCGGGCCGGCTTCATCGGCGTCGTCCTCGCCATCCTGGTCATCGCCGTGGGGCTGCAACCGGAACGACTGCTGTCCTATGCGACGTCGCTGCAATATCAGGCGCGGTTCAGCGAGGCAGGCGGCATCTTCGTCGGAAACGATGTCACTCTTTCGGGCATCAAAGTCGGTGCCGTGACGGATGTTTCGCTCGACGACGGCGACGCTCTCGTCGC
>JBBRTH010000119.1:0-5625 GCA_038244615.1 Mycobacteriales bacterium
AAGATCATTACGGCTGGCCGTGAGGGGCGCCAAGGACCGAGTGGCGCACCAGTCGAAGAACTGCCGCAGATCGGACTCGGTGTGCTCACGTGACGTGCCCCGGTAGCGGGACAGGTGGGCTACCGCGGCGACCCGGACCTCATCCGGTGCGTCACTGCCAACGTCGAGGTGGCGAACCGCTGCCACCACCACACCGTCCGCCCAGCCGATGCCGGGCGCTATCCGCCGGTCGAGTGACACGACGAAGCTCGTCGCGGCATGAGCGCGCGGATTGAAGCCCCGCGAGGTCATGTATGAATATTCAGTCGGCGTGGTGACCGAGCTCGGGCTGATCGAGCAGGTAGCCGGCGCACGGACGGCGGGCAGACTCGGCCGCCGCATGCCCGGAAGTCGATCGGACCGGAATGGGTTCCAAATTTCGAGTTGGATCCGATGGACTCGGCTATGCGGGGTAGGTCAGTCGCCCCTCGTCGTCGACGGACGGCGTTGCTCCCCATTGGCCGAGCTTGTGCAGGCGCGGCTCGGTGTCGCCGATGATGTGCTGCACGGTCCAGCCACGCGCGACCAGCGTGTTGGCGATGAGCAGCCGGTGACAACGCCACGGCATAGCTTCAGCGCACATGACCACGACGCAGCGATCGGCCGCGAGCTTTTCCAGCCGGGCTATCGCTTGTTGGTGTGCAGGCAGCAGCGTGTAGTCCGCATAGTTCTTGAAGCTCGCGTTGTTCCACGCCGCATTGATGTCCGGGTCGACGTGCTGCTTGGGGCGTCGTCCACCGAGGTCGTCGAGGTGGACGTACTCGATCGCGGCCCGGGCAAGCCATTCGGGCATCAGGTCGTGTCCGAACTGTGGGCTGGTGCGTGACCCCGGGTGGGCTCTGACATCGGCCAACAAGTCGATGTCGTGCCCGGCTAGCAAACTGATGAACGTCGACTCTGGGCATGTCCAATGTCCGATCGTCCAGATCTTGCCCATTCGGTCAGTCACCCTTTATTGATAGTGACCTCAGCCGCCTGCGGCTGCCTCTCCTCGGACGCTGGTCGTTTGCGGTGGATGATCCCGACACCTGTGGCTGCGACTCGGGCATCAGATCTTCCTCAGCGCATCACCCTTGTGCATCGCCACGTGGTCTGTCTTGTCGCTCTTGATCTCGTACTGCGGGTCGTCGGGACTGCAGCGTCGGGTGTGACCCTTGTAGTCCACGTCTTTCGTGTGGACTTTGGTGATCGTGCCTTGCACCTGGCCAGCTTCGGAGTTCCAGTGCACATGGTCGCCGATCGAGAACCTGTTCGTCATCGGCTTTCTCCTTCTCCCGTCGGCCGCACGGGCGATGCAAGGGGGTCTCAGTCTCATTCTTGCGGACGGTAGTCAGGTCACGGTTTCGCTCAGACGGATGGGCAGCGTTCCTGTGAGCGAACGTCGACGGACCGGACTCTCACGTCGACACGACGAATCGTCCGACTATTATGTTCGTCCCGCAAGCCGCCCCGTGACCGGGCGGTGCCCGCAGGCGATGGGCCTCTGGGGTCCGACGCCGGTAGCTAATCGAGGCAAAACTCGTTGCCCTCCGGATCGCGCATCGTGATGAAGCCGGACTCCATCGTGGCCTTGTCGGGCTCGACCTTATAGGCGCGCGTCGCACCGAGCGCCTCCAGACGGTTCGGCTCGCTCTCGAAGGCGCTCATCCGTTCGTCACCATCGAGGCGCGGCGCTGCACGTACATCGAGGTGGACTCGGTTCTTGACGCTCTTGGCCTAGCGTTTACCCCGTGCACATCCTGAACATCGTTTCCTCTCCTCGCTCCGACGGAGCATCCGCCACGGTTGCGAACGCCTTCCTCGCAGCCCTATACAAAGACCATCCCGATATGGTCGTCGACACGCTCGACGTCTGGCACGAGAATCTCCCCGAGTTCGATTCCACGACCATCGACGCGAAGTACAAAGGCGTGTCCGGGGAGGAGATGAACGAGACCGAGCAGCGACTCTGGGATCGTATCCAGAACCTCGCAGAGCGCTTTCGTCGTGCCGACCGCATTGTTCTGGGAGTACCGATGTGGAACTGGTCGCACCCGTACAAGCTGAAGCAGCTCATCGACCTCGTCTCCCAACGCGACATGCTCTTCACCTTCGATGGCACCCATTTTGGACCGGCGCTCGATATCGAACGCGCCTTGGTAATTTTCTCGCGCGGGCAGTACTACGCGAAGGACGGGCCGACTCCGGCATCGCGATGGGACCACCAGTCGGGATTCATCACGTTCTTCCTCGCGACGATCGGTGTTCGAGACGTGCGCACTCTCCTCGTCGAGCACACCTGGGACTATCTGGGGAACGAATCGATCGCTGCCGCCCTTGACGAGGTGAAGGCCCAGGCGCGGGAGTTCTAACGGGGCCTGCCACGCAGGTCATCACCGCGAGGACCACGCGAATCCCCCGTTCCCATTGCGGGCCGCTCGAAGACGCGTCGCGTAGGTTGCGCCTGCGGCCAACCGGCCGTTAAGGGCAGGAGGGGTTGTCCCGGAAACGGGTTCACGAAGGCCAGGAAGTAGACCTCAACGTGACGCCATCTCAACTTGCTCTCCCACAAGTCCGGAGCGGTTTCCCTGATCGGGTCGCTGCTTTTCACTCCCGGGAGGCCGGCGCCTCGCGTTCTGGCGCGATCCTTAGCCATTCACAGGGACAGTGCCTTCGGGCACGCGATGGAAGAAAATGCGCGGATGGGGACCCTCGACGGGCAGGATCGCCGAGCGAGTTCCACTGGTCGCGCGGTATGCCGAATGCTTCGAGGGCGCCATCCCAAGAGTCGAATCCTTCGGGTGGCGGTTGCACCTGATAGCCGAGAACTTCAGCCCAGAAGGTCGCCAGCCCGGAGGGATCGGCGCAGTCGAAAGTGATCTGCACTTCTGTGGTCATGGGGTCCATTCTCGCAGGGACCACCGACAACGGCGATCGTTCACGGCGTCTCGTAGCGGGAACCACCGGTGACGCCGTCCGAAGCGTCGAACGCCCCGCGCGAGCTCTTGATGTCGCTTGCCAGGCTGATGGGACCACCGTGTTGCCACGACCTGGGGACCACGCCGGCCGTCTGGTGATGGTCATGTCTGCTCCTGTCTTGGTCAACTCGACACGCTTGGCTGGGGGTTGTGTCGGGGGCGCTGCTGGCGCCGGTATGACTGGCCTTCGATGACGAGTTCGTAGCTGGTGGACGTGAGTCGGTCGATGGCGGATTGGGCGAGCAGCGGGTCGTTCATGACGGCGATCCACTCGGAGGGGTCGCGGTTGCTGGTGATCACGGTGGAGCCTTTCTGGTGGCGTTCGACGACGAGTTCGTAGAAGTCGGCGGTCTCGGTGGAGTCCATGGCTTGGAGGGCGAAGTCGTCGAGGATGAGTAGCTCGACGCGGGCGAGTTTGCGCATTTCGACTTCGACGGAGTTGTCGAGCCGGGCGGCTTTGAGGCGGCGGAACAGTTGGTCGGCGCGGCTGCAGATGACGGAGCGCCGGCGGCGGATCGCGATGTGCCCGAGGGCGGTCGCGAGATGCGTTTTCCCGACGCCGACTGGGCCGAGGATGAGCGCCCCGCGGGTGTCGTCGAGGAACCGCAGGGAGCACAGCTCATTCCACAGCTGCCGGTCGTAGGCGGCGGTGCTGTCGGCGTGGAAGGTCTCCAGCCGCATGTTCGGGTCGAGTTTGGCGGCGCGGGCCCGCAGTTCGGCGGAGGTCCGGTCGCGGCGGTCGACCTCATCGGACAGGATCAGGGTCAGGAAGTCGGCGTGCGGCAGTGATTCGGTGTGGGCGAGCGCGAGGCGTTCGGGCAGCGTGTCGAGCAGCCGGCCGAGTTTGACCTTGCGCAGCAGTGCTTTGAGGTCGTTGTCGACGCCCGCCGCGGCGGCCGCAGCGGGGCTCATCGACTGCCGGCCTGGAACTCGCCGGGGTCGCGGGCGAACCGGGCCGGGCCGCCGACGACCCGGGCCGCCTTGGCGGCCGGGATGGGATCTCGTTCGCGGGCTTGCTCAAGCATCCGGGCGATCTTGGTGACGTCGACGACGTCGAGCTCGAGCGCCCGGCCGCAGGCCGCATCCACCTTCTCAGGCCCGTAGCTGCGGACCAGACCCAGCAGGCGATAGACGGTCCGCATCGACGTCCACGGCAACGGCACGTCCAGCAGCCTGGACGCATAGACCCCGACCGCCGGCCCGGCCGCGGTGGCTTTCGCGGTCAGCGAAGCCACATCGCGCAGGGCGTACTCGGCCCGTCCCGCCGGATAGTCCTTCGGGTCGGTCGAACGTCCACCGGGCCGCACCCGGGGATGGGTTTTGATCAGCTGCCCGCGGGAGAACACCTTGACCAGCTTGGAGTCGGCCCGCACATCGACTCGTTGCCCGAGCAGCTCGCCGGGCAGCGAATACAAGCCGCGGGCCACTTCGATGTGCAGATCGCGGGCGACCTTCGGGGTCGCGAAGATCGGCACGTCGTAGGACTCGACCGGGGCTGGCAGCAGCAGCCCGGCCTCGGTCGCGGCGAAGTGTTCGGCAGGGCGCTGCGCGGTCGTGCCATGCACCCGCAGCCCGGCCGTGCGCTCACACCAGAGGACCACTCGCCTTTGGGCATCGGGCAGGTCGACGAACGTCTCACCGCGGAAGAAGTTCTCCCGCACGTACTGCACGGTGCGTTCCACCCGCGGCTTGTCCTTCGGCGAGCGGACCCGGGCCGGGTCGGTGCCGAACCCGCGGGCCTGGGCATAGTCGAGCCAGCCGGCGGTGAACGTCGGGTTCAGCGCATCGGCATGGGCCACGACCGGGCTCAGGTTGTCCGGGATCAGCACCCGGAAGACACCGCCGAAGAACTCCCACGCCGCCTCGCAGCCGTCGACCACAGCGGCCATGGTCTGGGTGAAGGACAACCAGACGAACATGTGCCGCGAGTAGACGGCGGTGAAGATCAGGCCATGCACTGCCCGGCGCCGGCCGGTCGCCGGATCGGCCATCAACCCGAGCCGGCCGAAGTCGACCTGGCACTCCAGCCCGGGCTTGCCGTCAGCGACCCGCAGCGTCGGCGCCCGGCCACCGAAACCGCAACGTTCACAGGCGAACCGGTGCAGCGTGCGATACGGCACCACCAGCCCGCGGCGGGTCAGTTTGCCGTGGATATTCGTCAGCTGCAGGTCGGCTTTCACCCAGCTGGTGATCTGCCCGGTCCATGGCACCAGCGCCTCCCACGCCGGCCCATGCCCCGCAGCCCGAGCCGGGCGGACCGCCGCGACCACCACGCCGATCAGCTCATCGGTCAGCTGACCTTCACCGCCGTCGCGGCCCAGCCCCGCCGCTACGGCCGCATCGACATACCGGCGGGCAGTCTTGCGATCCACCCCCGCCCGCTCGCCGGCGGTCCGCAGGCCGCCACCCCCAAGCCAGGCCCTCAGAACCTCTCGCACCTCGATCACACGAACCTCCCGGAACGCCACCCGATGCCTCCACGTCAATCGACATGAAGAGATCGCTAGCGGCAGGTCTGAGGACCCACGGCGCACGACACGCCGGTGGTCCCATGACTGGCAAACCGGGTGGTCCCATGACCGTGGCAAAACATCGGCTAAAACGGTCCCATGCTCGTGGCGAGCGACAC
>JBBRTH010000120.1:0-5058 GCA_038244615.1 Mycobacteriales bacterium
AGACCCCCCCGCCCCGCCGAACGTGGATTACCCCCACGCCGTTTTCAAATGGGCGTGGGGGTAATCCACGTTCGGCGAAGGATCTCTAGCGGGTGCGCAGCACCCGGACGGCGGGTGCCGTCGAGGCGGCGAGCAGCGTCGCCATGTCCGGCGGGTAGCGGACGTCGACGACCGCAGACGGCGGAAAGCGATACGGTCGGCCGTGCACCAGCCCTGCGAGTTGCTTTCGCAGACGGGACATCTCGGCCCGCACGGTGACCAGCCTGGACCGGTCGCCGTACAGATCGTCGGCGAGCTGAGGCGCAGAACGTCCGTCGCGGTGGGTGGCCAGGATGAGCAGGATCTCGGCGTGGCGCGGCGAGATGTCGTGGCGCCAGCAGCCGAACTGGCCGACCATCTCGAGTGACGGCACGCCCGAGTGGCGGACGTCGAGCGTCACGCGGGAGATACCGGGTGCGGCGTCCTCGTCGGTCGGCCGTACCAGCCAGCCGCCGGGCAGCAGTTCGATCTCGCACATGCCGAGCGGCGGTACCCAGGTCCGCCCCGGAGCGGTCTCCTCGGGCAGCAGGATTCGGTGGTGCAGCGGCAACGAGTCGACCGCGGCCACCCACCCGTCGTGATCGACCGCAAGAGCGGGCGCGCCGATTCGCGCGAGGATGGGCGCCGCCACCGACCGCAGTCGGTTCAGGGTGCGGTCGTGTTGTTCGCGCAGCCGCGACTCGGCGAGCCGGGCGACCACGTCAACCAGTGCCACCGTCGTTGGATGCACCGTCGCCGCTGGTCCCGAGACGTCGACCACGCCGATGACCTCACCCGTCCTGGGGTCCTTGATCGGCGCTCCGGCACACGTCCACGGGTGGTGGCTGCGCTGGTAGTGCTCGGCGGAGAACACCTGCACGGCCCGGTTGGAGGCCAGTGCCGTCCCGATGGCATTGGTGCCGACCGCACTCTCACCCCAGTGCGCGCCCTCGATGAAGCCCAGCCGGTCGGCGTGATTCAGCACCGACGCCGAGCCGCTGCGCCACAGCACCCGCCCCCGCGCATCCGCCACGACGAGGATGTTGTCCCCTTCGGCGATCAGCGATTCCAGATTCCGCGAGACCTCGTCGAGAACGGCCAGCAGCCCCGACGACCGCCGGAGCATCTCGAGGCCGCCGACCTCGACGACGGGCGCCGGGAGTCGGCCCGGGTCGATGCCGCTGGCCTTCATCCGGTGCCAGGAGTCCTCGATCACCGACCGCGGGCGGGCAGGCGCACGCGTGCCCGCCATCGTCGCGTCGTAGACGGCCGACATCAGCCGCGCATAGTGACGCGGATCCTCGCCGGCCGCGATGGCCGGTTCGGGAGCAGACAGATCTTGCATCACCACCGATTGTGCTCCCGATCACATTCCGATGCCATTGCCCTGTCCGGATGGTCAGGTTCAGCGGTGCACTCTGCGCTTCGCGCAAGCGCTCAGCGGAAGACCAGCCCGCCGTCGATCAACCCGGACTGGCCCGTCATGTAGTCGGCATCGGGGCCGGCCAGATAGGAGACGAAGCCCGCGACGTCGTCGGGCGTCTCGGCGCGGCCGAGTGCGATGCCGCCGACGAACTTGTCGTACGTCTCGCCTTCGCGCGCACCGGTCAGCGTGGCGAAGCGCTTGTCGATCTCCACCCACATGTCGGTACCGACCACGCCGGGGCAGTACGCGTTGACGGTGATCCCGTCGGCGGCGTGCTCCTTGGCGGCGGCCTGGGTCAGGGCGCGGACGGCGAACTTGGTGGCGCTGTACACGCCGAGCATGGCGAACCCGTCATGGCCTGCGATCGACGACGCGTTGATGATCTTGCCGGGTCTGCCGAGTTCCTTGAGCTTGGTGACAGCGGCCTGGATGCCCCACAGGACGCCGTCGACGTTGACCGCCCAGATCGTGGCGACGTCTTCGGGCGTGGTGTCGACCAGGGGGGCGACGAGAGCGACGCCCGCGTTGTTCACCATGATGTCGAAGCCACCGAACACGGACGCGGCGTGGTCGACTGCGGCGAACACCTGGTCACGGTCGCTGACGTCGGCAACGAATGTGGTTGACTTCGAACCAATCTCGGCGATCTCCTTGGCGACTGCGGTGATGCCGTCCGGTCCGAGGTCGACCAGGGCGATGTCAGCCCCGTCGCGGGCCAGCCTCAGGGCGATGCCTCGGCCGATGCCTCGGCCGCCACCGGTGACCAATGCGACCTTGCCCGTCAATGGCCCGCTCATGACGTCGCACCCGCGATCGTCGGGTCGACGAGAACCTTCATCTTCTTGCCTGCGTGCAGTGCCTCGAAGCCCTCGTTGATCACGTCGTCCAGGGCGATCGTCGTGACCCAGCCCGAGATGTCGTAGGTGCCCTTGGACATCAGGTCGATGACCGCCTCGAAGTCGGCCGCGGTATAGCATAGCGATCCCTGGATGCGGGACTCGTTCATCACCAGTTTGAGAAGCGTTGTGATGAGCGGCTTTTCGTAGATGGCCACGCTCACCATCGGCCGTCGCGCCCCGACGCAGGCCAGCGCCGTCTCGACCGCAGGCGTCACCCCGGCGGCGTCGAACACCGCATCGGCGCCCGCACCGTCGGTGTGATCCGCGATGAAGTCGGGGACGTCCACCGCCGTCGGATCCAGCGTGCGCGCACCCAACGCTTCGATCGACGCGCGTCTGGTGGCCGACGGCTCGACGACGAACACGTCCTCAACCCCCCTGCCGCGCAACGCGAACCACAGCCCGATACCGATCGGTCCCGCACCGAACACCATCGATGTGCCGTCCCGGGTGGCATTTCCCCCCGAGTCGCTTCGCTCCTGCCCCCGAGGCACGTCGCCAAGGGTGGCTGCGTGGTAGGCCACCGACATGGGTTCGACCAGCGCGCCGAGTTCGAGGGAGACATTGACGGGCAGGCGATGCAACATGTCGGTCGGCACGACGGTGTACTCAGCCATACCACCGTCGGACATCAGCCCGTGGAAGCCGATCTGCTGGCAGATGTTGTAGTTGCCCGCCCGGCACGGCCCGCAGTGCCCGCACCGGTACAGCGGCATGATGGCCACACGGTCACCTGCGGCGTAGTCGGCTACGCCCTGCCCCACCTCGGTGATGACACCGGAGAATTCGTGCCCCATGGTCAACGGCATCTGCTGACCGGTCAGCGGGTGCGGTTCGGTCGGTATGAAGATCGGCCCCGCGTAGTACTCATGGAGGTCGGTGCCGCAGATGCCGTTGAAGCCGACCTGCACCTTGACGGTGCCCGGCGTTGGGGCGGGCTCGGGGACGTCGGCCACCTCGACCATGTTGGGTCCGTAATACACAGCTGCTCTCATGAGCCATGTCTATGTGACCGGAGCCACAGCCCGAAAGAGTTGCAACCCGTTGCATCCCCCGCGGAGGCGACTGGGAGGGGCGGGGCGGGGCGGGAATTGCAACTCGGTGCAACCCTTGTGCCGGATGGCATCGCTGGTGTGCGCTGAGTCACATGACCGAAACGATCGAGAAGCCGGCCACTGCCGCCCTAACGCCACAGGCTCGCGTCGACGCCTGGCTCGCCGACTTCGAAGCCTCCCTCGGCGTGCGCGACATCGAGCGTGTCATCGCGAAGTTCGCCGTCGACAGCTTCTGGCGCGACCTCATCTCCTTCACCTGGAACATCAAGACCGTGGAGGGGCGCGACGGCGTTGCCGACATGCTCGCCGCCCGGCTCGCCGAGACGAGTCCGTCCGGGTTCCGCACTCGCGAGGAGCCGACGGAGGACGGCTCAGGAGACGAGACGGTCACCTCGGCGTTCATCGAATTCGAGACGGCCGTCGGCAGCGACACCGGACACCTTCGCCTCAAGGGCGACGAATGCTGGACGCTGCTCACCGCGATGCAGGAACTCAAGGGCTACGAGGAGCGCAAGGGCGCAACCCGCGTCATGGGCGCGGTACACGGATCCGACGCCGACACCCGGTCGTGGGCCGAGAAGCGCCAGGACGAGGAGGCAACACTGGGATACGGCGACCAGCCATACACCCTGGTTGTCGGCGGCGGTCAAGGTGGCATCGCCCTCGGGGCCCGGCTGCGCCAGCTCGGTGTGCCTGCGATCGTCGTCGACAAGCACGAACGCCCAGGCGACCAGTGGCGCAAGCGCTACAAGTCGCTATGCCTTCACGACCCGGTCTGGTACGACCACCTGCCCTACATGCCCTTTCCGCAGAACTGGCCCGTGTTCGCGCCGAAGGACAAGATCGGTGACTGGCTGGAGTTCTACACCAGGGTCATGGAGGTCCCCTACTGGTCGAAGACCAGTTGCCTGTCGGCGTCGTTCGACGAAGCCGAGAAGCGATGGACCGTCGAGATCGACCGCAACGGCGAGCGGCTGACACTGCACCCCACGCAGCTGGTGCTGGCCACCGGGATGTCGGGCAAGCCCAGTGTTCCGACCCTGCCGGGCCAGGACGTCTTCCGCGGCGAGCAGCATCACTCCAGCGCCCATCCCGGCCCGGACCGGTACACCGGCAAGCGCGCGGTGGTGATCGGGTCCAACAACTCCGCCCACGACATCTGCAAGGCGCTCTACGAGAACGGCGTGGTCGTCACGATGGTGCAGCGGTCGTCGACTCACATCGTGAAGTCGGATTCGCTGATGGAGATCGGGCTCGGTGACCTCTACTCGGAACGGGCCGTGGACTCGGGCATGACCACCGAGAAGGCCGATCTGACCTTCGCGTCGCTGCCGTATCGGATCATGCACGAGTTCCAGATCCCGATCTACGACGCCATCCGCGTGCGCGACAAGGACTACTACGAGCGTTTGGCGGCGGCGGGCTTCGAATTGGATTGGGGCGACGACGATTCCGGGCTGTTCATGAAGTACCTGCGCCGCGGCTCGGGGTACTACATCGACGTCGGCGCCTGCGATCTGGTGGCGGACGGCAGCATCAAGCTGGCCCACGGCCAGGTCGACCACCTGACCGAGGACGCCGTGGTGCTCGGCGACGGCACCGAACTGCCCGCCGACGTCGTGGTCTACGCCACCGGATACGGCTCGATGAACGGCTGGGC
>JBBRTH010000121.1:0-4270 GCA_038244615.1 Mycobacteriales bacterium
CGCGGGCCGCCAACTCGTGCGGATCACCCTACGTGCGCTGCTGGACACCGACGGCGTGCGCATCCTTGGTGATGGCGCGGGCTCGACGCCCGGCGAGCCGCCAGACCCCGCGACCATCGTTTTGGCGAGCCTGGAAGAGCCGGAACGATCGATGATTCGCGATCGCGCCCGCCACGTGCGGGAGATCCTCACCGGCTATCAAGGCGGCCACCAGCTACTGGCAGCCGCGAATGAGCCACGCCCGCAGTATGAACCGCAGCTTTCACTGACCAGCCGCTACGAAGCGAAGGCCACCGAACTGGGCCTGTCATTGCGGACGATCGCGCAGTGGGTTGCCGACTTTCGAGCGGACGGTGAGGCTGGGCTCGCCCCAAAGAGAGACGGGCAGCAACAGCCTCGTTCGACGGACACCGACGAACGCTGGGTGGAGACGGCACTTGAGGTGATGGTCGAACACACGGATCAGTCGCGGCCCTCACAGACGATGGTGATCAACCGAACGAACGCCCGAACGGTGGCCCGGTTCGGCGAAGGGGTGGTGCGACCGCCCTCGCGCGCGACGGCGTTTCGGGTCTTGGCGGAGTTGGAGCAACGCCATCCGACCTTCCGGTTGAGCACCAAGCGCAACCGCGACATCGCCGGCCGTCCGACTGAAGCGTATGGGAAGCTGCGCCCGACGCGTCCCGGCGAGTATCTGCTGATGGACACGACTCGGCTGGATGTCTTCGCGTTGGATCCAGTGACATTGCGATGGATGCAGGCTGAGCTGACGGTCGGGATGGACTGGTACACCCGCTGCATCACCGGGATTCGGGTGACCCCGGTGTCGACGAAATCAGTTGATGCCGCAACCGTGCTGTACCAGGTGTATCGACCGCGCCCGCCAGGTCGGGACTGGCCGGCGCACGCCGTGTGGCCCGAGCACGGCATTCCACGATCGGTGCTCGTCGACCTCGACGCCTTCGATGGACCGACGGCCACAGCGTCCGGCCCGGCGATCGTGCCCGACACCATCGTCATCGATCACGGCAAGATCTTCGTCTCCGAGCATCTGACCAGTGTCTGCCAGCGGATGGGAATCTCGATCCAGCCAGCGCGGTTGCGGACCGGACGTGACAAGGGACCGGTCGAGCGATTCTTCCGCACCATCCGAGAGGACCTGCTGCAAGCGCTGCCCGGATACAAGGGTCCGCGGTCATGACGATTGGCCTTCCGATGGCTGTCGACCCTGTTCGGTAAATGATGTTGGGGACAGGGCAGCCGTTCTATGAGCGCCGATCCACCTCCCTCGCTGGGGCGCGCTTTGCGGCCCATCGAGCACGGGAGAATCTGCTGCGGCGCGTTGATTTGGTTCACGTGTGCGATACCGTGGGGGTGGCGTCGTGTTCCCACGGGTTCTCCCGTTGATCGCGCTGTTCCGTCATCTGCCGATCCCGGAGAGCAGGCACGCGAACGCCAGCGAGCGGAGGCGAGCAGGCCAGTGGCCGATGACGTGTTGGAACCCTTAAGCAAGGCCGAGGTCCAGGCCGTCATCGAAACGTTCTGGCGGCTGGACGCCACCAAAGCCCACCTGGTCGAGTTCCTGACGATCATGGACGAGGGCTTCTTCATCCGTGCCGTGGACTCGCAGGGCCAGGAAGTAGCACGGTTCGATGGACTTGCCGGGCTGGAGGATCATCAGGACGGCAAGATGGATATGTTCGATGAAGAGTTCCATCTGCAGTCATTGGAATTCGAGCCCAGAGACACGGCATTCGTGGCGCACACGACCTCGACGTGGAACTTCCGCCATCGCCCTCCGCGCGCATCCGCCAGCGCGGTGTGTGTCGCCGATCTAGCCCATGAGTGGTACCTCCGGCGACACCCAGCACGGCTCACCCCGGTCATGACCGGACACACCTGCACCAGCTTCGTCTTCCGGCCCGGTCAGGCGCCGCCGTCCCCCTCCGACCGCCAGGCGGTGAAGGACTCCAGCGCGGCGTTGCACGTTGATCCCGGCAAGGTCATGCAGGAACCGCCACGGTGATCCGCACGGGTTCAGCCTTCCTCGACGTCGTTGTCGGCGCATCAACGACGCCAAGTTCCCGCGGTTGAAATGCCTGGCGGACTTCAACATTGACGCCGTCTCCACGATCGCCCGAGCGACGTTGGGCCACCTCGCCGCCGGGCACTACATGGACGCCGGCGAACCAGTCGTGCTGCTCGGCGATTCCGGCACAGGCAAGTCCCACCTCCTCATCGGGCTGGGGTTGGCGGCCTGCGAACAAGGCCGCCGAGTCCGCTACGTCACTACCGCGCAACTGGTCAACGAACTCGTCGAAGCCGCCGACGAACGTGTCCTGTCTCGCGTCGTGGCCCGCTACGGACGCCTGGATCTGCTCTGCCTCGACGAACTCGGGTACGTCCAAATCGACCCTCGCGGAGCGGAATTGCTGTTCCAGATCATCACCGAACGCGAAGAACGCGCCTCCGTGGCGATCGCCACCAACCTGCCGTTCAGCAAAGCGCACTTGTTCGCGCGAAGGTGTGCGTAGGCGCCGCCGAAACAGGACAGGTTCGCAACGTTTCAGAGTTCAGCGAGTTCTTTGGGCAATTGGCCCGTCGTCCAGGTGATCAAGGAGGTAGATCATTGCGCCTTCGGGTCTCATCCCGAACACTGCGGCAACGAGGTTCGGGTCCATCGTGTTGACCAGGTCGGCCAGTCGAGTCGTGCGCAGCACCTTGGGCGGCAGACCGCATGGCGCGAGCACACGTGGCTCATGTAGGCCGTCGATGCCGGGCGGCGGCCTGCTTTGGTGCCGCGGGTGACGATCACATGCGGGTTGTCGGTGGGCAGGTTGGCACGGTGATCCACGGCGCGTTGCAGCACCGTCCAGGTGACCGCTCCCCATAGCGCTCCTCGAACGGCGCTCTGTGGGTTGGTGGTTCGCCAGAGACCTTCCGCAAGATAGTCACCGACCAATCGGCGAACAGTCCCTTCAATGAGTACTGACTCGGAAATAGCCAGTGCCGCAGCCGACGTCGAGAACCCGGTTACCCGATGCGGCACCGGAATCGGAGACCAACCTATCGAAGGCCCGGCGCCGGAATCCGCCGAAGCCGACTTCGGCGAAGAGCTCGTAGAGTCGTGCCCGGCGGATCAGTCCTCCGCTGGGGTCGTCGGCGTATCCGTGGGGATCACCGAGCAGTTTCTGTCCGAGCCCCATGATTTTCCTCCATCCGGTTGGGGTGTTCGTGCGCATCGACAGGGTCGCCGACCGCGGAGACCGCCCAGGTCAGGCGGGTGCAACTTCCCGGACCGTGCGGCTGTCAGTAGTGGTGTCGGGCCTTCAGAATTTTGACCTGGTCGTCATTTGCTCGGTACACCAGCCGGTGTTCATCGTCGATCCGGCGGGACCAGTATCCGGACAGCTCACCCTTGAGTGGTTCCGGCTTGCCGATCCCGCTGAACGGATCGCGTTGGATCTCTGCGATCAGGCGGGTGATCCGACGGGCGGTCCTGCGGTCGGCTGCCAACCAGAACAGGAAGTCCTCCCAGGCGTCAGGATCGAAATGGACGCTTCTCACTACTCGCCGCCGGCCATCTCCCGCAGCTCGTCGACCGACTTGGTGAGCGCAGAGTGACCGGCCTTGTCTCGGGCAACCGCTTCCATCAACCGTCTGGCGTTCTCCGGTGAGCGCAGCAGATAGACAGTTTCCTGCCACGAGTCGTAGTCGTCGGCAGACATCAGCACCGCATCCCCGGCCCTGGAGGTGATGCGCACGGGCTGGTGATCCGTGTTGACTTGTTCGAGGAGCGGAAACAGGCGCTGCCTGGCTTCGCTTGCGCTGATGCTCATTGCGGCCCCCTCTCACAGGGTAGGTACCATAAAAAGGTACCACGGCAGTACGGACTTACCGTACGGACCGCGCGGACGTACAGGAGATGACCACCCGGCTCAGCATCCGAACGACTGCCCCGACACGGGGCCAACTCGCGATGACCCGACGAGGCGAATGAAACGCAACCTCGCCGCGAAGATTCGTGATGAGTTCTGAAGAAGCGGCACGAGTTTGAGACAAGCCCCATGACATCGCGTGAGCCAACACGCATCACCGCAGGGCAGAGTCTCACAAGATGACACGAAGTCTGAGAACCTAATGGGAATCGATCAGCGAGCCTTCGACCGGTAATGGTCCGGTCGACGGAGGCTGTTCATCGAGCCGCTGGCTGGTGAGCACCGTGAGAACCTGGAATGTGTGTCGATTCCTAATTGTAGATCGTGCCCCA
>JBBRTH010000122.1:0-4225 GCA_038244615.1 Mycobacteriales bacterium
GGTGATCGAAGCGCACGACGAGTGGCAGGTCACCCGCCGCTACGTCTCCGACGTCAGCATGGACGAACTCCGGGTCGTCATCGCCGCCAAGGAACGTGCCGCCGCAGCCCAGACGACCGGCGTCATCGTTGACACCCCAACTCGAAACCCCATAACATCCAACATGACTCGTTGATCACGAACAACATGGTTCACCGATCCGAACTACACCACTCCACGGGGCACTATCCGCTGTTCATCACTCAACTGCGGAAGGGCCACAAGGCATCTCTGATTCATCTGATGAAAACAACGTACTTCTTAAGTGGATAACCGCAGTTATCGATGAGCAAGTCCGGCGCTACGAACCGCCGCGACGAACGATTGTGTTACGCGTGTTTGCTTTTCGCCACTCAGCATCCGTTTGCGGTTGGTGCGATGTTTCCTCCCCCGCGGCGATGCGGCACTTCGAAGCGTCCGGCACTCTCAAGTCTCCTGAGATTTCCGCCGACACTCGCATCTCTTTCAGGACGGCCCGGCCAAGAATCGTCCGCGACCACCTGAGAGCTCCCAGGTCACAGCTCGCCTTACTTTCAATATGTACTGGATCGGACATCTATTGAGGTGCATTGGGTGAAAGTGCTCGCACTCACCCGAGCGCGGGTGTCGCAGGAGGTGAACGTCGCCGAAGTTTGTCGCATGTTTCGGTCGCTTAGTGATTGATTCGGCTGCCAGGTGGCGACCGTGTCCGCTCCGCCCCTAACGCGACTCGCAGCGCATAAACGTCACAGTGACGAATTGCCCTGCGCCGCACTAAGAATTCATTGCCGCCAGGGGTCGGAACCGTGCCACAACCAGAAGACGGGACCCAGACCGACCGAGAAGGAACACCAGCAGGTCACGTTTGACGTAGCGCGGGGCCCCAGAAATTACGCGGTTGTCATTACCAAAGAGCAAACCGCCGATCGCGGCGTTCACGCTGACCCGCACCAGCAGGCCGTTGTCGGTCCGGCCGGAATTCGTCGCTCAGCTCGACGAGAATCTCGGCGCCCTCGCGAACCTCGACTTCACTCCGGACGAACTCGCCGACATCGATCGGTACGCATCGGGTTCGGGCATCGATCTGTGGAATGAGTGCTTGGACGTCTAGATCGTCAGCAGCCGGTACAACCCAATCAACCCGACCATCACGATCACCACCCGCAGCGCATTCGGCGACAGCCGCCGCCCATAGTGCGCGCCAAGGAACCCGCCGAGCAGCGACCCCACCGCGATGAGACCCGCCGCCAGCCAGCTGATCCGGTCGAACGCCACCAGCGTGTACGCCGCCGCCGCCACCACGTTCACCAACAACGACAACAGATTCTTCGCCGCGTTCATCCGCTGCATCGACTCGGGCAGCAGCGCACCCATCACCCCGATCAGCAGAATGCCCTGTGCCGCAGTGAAGTACCCGCCGTAGATGCCGACCGCGAACGTCCCGAGGACCACCAGGGCCATCCGTCCGGTCGACACGTGCTCGGCCTCGTTCGCCGACCTGCCCCGCGCCCACGCCTGGATCCGCGGCCCGAACACCACCAGCAGCAACGCGCCGACCAACAGCACTGGCACCACCGAGATGAACACCTTCTCGGGCAGGTGCAGCAGCAGCCACGCACCGACCACCGCCCCGAGCAGTGACGCCGGGATCTGCCACTTCAACCGGTCCCACTGCCCCTGCAGCTCCCGCCGGTAACCCCAGGTGCCCGAGATGCCCCCGGCCACCAAGCCCACCGCGTTCGACATGGTCGCCGTCACCGGCGGATAGCCCAGCGCCACCAGCGTCGGGAACGTGATCAGGGTGCCGGAGCCGACGATCGCGTTGATTGCGCCCGCTCCAACCCCCGCCAACGCGATCAGGATCATGTGGGCAACGGACACCCACCGACCCTATCTAGTGCTTCTTCGGACCCTGCCCGCGCTTCTCCCGCACCCGAACGTTGATCTTGATGGGGCTGCCATCAAACCCGAACTTCTCCCGCAGCTTTCGCTCGATGAAGCGCCGGTAGCCCGCCTCCAGGAAGCCCGACGTGAACAGCACGAAGGTCGGTGGCCGGGCCGTTGCCTGAGTGGCGAACAGGATCTTGGGCTGCTTGCCACCGCGCACCGGCGGCGGCGTCGCGGCCACGATCTCCTTCAAGAAGGTGTTCAGCTGACCCGTGGTGATGCGCTTGTCCCAGGACGCAAGCGCACTCTCCAACGCGGGCACCAGCTTCTGCACCGCCCGGCCCGTCTTGGCGGAGATGTTCACCCGCTGCGCCCACTGCACCTGTTCCAGCGAGAGGTCGATCTCCCGGTCCAGCAGGAAGCGCCGGTCCTCGTCCATGAGGTCCCACTTGTTGAACGCCAGCACCAACGCCCGCCCCGCCTCGATCACCATCGTCAGCACCCGCTGGTCCTGCTCGGTCAGCGGCTGCGACGAGTCGATCAGGACGATGACCACCTCGGCCGCGTCGATCGCGCCGTGCGTGCGCACCGAGGCATAGAACTCATGGCCGCTGGCTTGCCCGACCTTGCGGCGCAGACCCGCGGTGTCGACGAAGCGCCAGAGCTTGCCGTCCAGTTCGATTAGAGAGTCGACGGGGTCCACCGTCGTCCCGGCGACGTCGTGGACCACCGACCGCTCTTCGTCCGCGAGCCGGTTGATCAGCGAACTCTTGCCGACGTTCGGCTTGCCGACCAACGCCACGCGCCGCGGCCCCCCGGTCGTGGAGCCCATCTCCGACACCTCGGGGAGCACCTCGAGCACCGCGTCGAGCAGATCGGCCACGCCGCGTCCGTGAATCGCACTGATCGAATGCGGCTGCCCCAACCCCAGAGACCACAACAACGCCGCCTCGGACTCCATCTTCTCGTTGTCGACCTTGTTGGCCGCCAGGAAGACGGGCTTGCCCGCCCGCTGAAGGCGTTTGGCCGCCGCTTCGTCGGCGCTGGTGGCGCCGGTGACCGCGTCGACCACCAGGATGATCGCGTCGGCCGTGCGCATCGCGACGGTCGCCTGCTCGGCCACCAACTGCTGCAGGCCCTTCGCGTCGGGCTCCCAGCCGCCGGTGTCCTGCACCATGAACCTGCGGCCCAGCCAGTTCGCGTCATACGACACCCGGTCGCGCGTGACGCCGGGAATGTCCTGTACGACGGCTTCGCGGCGTCCCAGAATGCGGTTCACCAGAGTCGACTTGCCGACGTTCGGCCGTCCCACCACCGCCACGACCGGCGGGGGTGCGTACTCCGCTTCGAGGTCGGCAGCACTGAAGCTGTCCACTCCCTCGGGCGCCAGTTCCCAGTCGCCCTCGTCGGCCCAGGTGCCATCCGAGTCGGGCAAGCCTTCGACATCGCTCATCGGGAGGCCCCGGCCCGTTGCTCGACGAGGTCGAGAAGGTATGCCACGGTGTCGGATTGGGACATGTCGCTGCTGTCGACGACGACTGCGTCGTCCGCCGCCCGCAGGGGCGACACCGCCCGCGTCGAATCCAGGTGATCACGACGCTTCACGTCGGCCAGCACCGCGTCGTAGTCACCGGCGAGTCCGGCGGCGACGTTCTGGTCGTCACGCCGCCGCGCCCGCTCCTCCGCCGATGCCGTCAGGAAGATCTTCACGTCGGCGTCGGGCAGCACGACGGTGCCGATGTCGCGTCCCTCGACCACCACGGCCACCGAGCCGTCGGCCAGTTCCCGCTGCCGGTCCACCAGTCGCGTGCGCACCTCGGGTACCGCCGACACCGCAGAAACCGCCTTGGTGACCGCATCACCTCGGATCTCCACCGAGACGTCTTCTTCCCCAAGGAGGTAGAGGTCCTCATCGGGATCGAAGCCGACCGCCATGTCGACCCGCGACGCGAGTGCGGCCACGGCCGCCGCATCGTCGAGATCCAGCCCCGCGCGCAACACCGCCAGCGTCACGATCCGGTACATCGCACCGGTGTTGAGGTAGCGCGCATTCAATGCTCGCGCCAAACCCCTTGACACCGAGGACTTCCCGGTGCCTGCCGGTCCGTCGACGGCAATCGTCAACGGGCTGGCCAACAAATCGCTCACATTCCCACTGCCTTGTACAGTTCGCCGACCTCTTTGCTGGTCAGAACTCTGATGCTCCCGGGCTTCTGCTCACCCAGCGACACCGTGCCGATGTCGGTCCGGACGAGATCGGTGACCGGAAAGCCGACCGCCGCCAGCATTCGCCGCACGATCCGCTTGCGCCCCTCGTGCA
>JBBRTH010000123.1:0-3762 GCA_038244615.1 Mycobacteriales bacterium
AACCGTCCTCCAGTGCAACTTCGTTGCCGTCGGCTGCCAAGAGCCATCCGTCGTTGTTGTCCACCTCGAAGGCGCGGCCTTCACCGACGGCGTTGACGACGAGTAGATCGCACCCCTTGCGCTGCAGTTTCGACCGTGCGTGGAACAGCACGTCGCCGTTGGCGTCACCGGTCTCGGCCGCGAATCCGACGATGGCCCGCATGTTGGGTAGCTGGCCGTCGGAACGGGCCCGGACGGTCCCAGCCAGCACGTCGTCGGTCCGCGTGAGTTCGATGGCGGGTGCCTCCTCGGCGCCCGGCTCGTGGGACTTCTTGATCTTGCTGGTTGCGACGTGAGTCGGCCGAAAGTCGGCCACGGCGGCCGCCATCACGAGGACGTGCGCCTCCGGTGCGTGCTTGGACACCGCGTCCTGCAGCTGAGTCGCCGAGCCGATGTGCACGACCTCGACACCAGCGGGGTCGACGAGTCCCGCGGTGTGGCCCGCGATCAAGGTCACGTCCGCGCCGCGCTGAGCGGCAACTCGGGCCATCGCGTAACCCTGCTTGCCCGAACTCCGGTTGCCGATGAAGCGCACCGGGTCGACGGGTTCACGGGTGCCACCGGCGGTGACGAGCACCTTCACCCCGTCAAGATCGAACGGCAGCGCGTCGGGACGGTCGAGCAGAAGCTGAGCGAGCGTCGAAATCTCTTCCGGCTCGGGTAGCCGCCCTGGGCCGCTGTCCGATCCGGTGAGCCTGCCCGACGCCGGTTCGAGAACCACGTTCCCACGGCGCCGCAGCGTCTCGACGTTCTGGACGGTGGCGGGGTGCAACCACATCTCGGTATGCATGGCGGGCGCGAACAGCACTGGACATCTCGCGGTGAGCAGAGTGGCGGTGAGCAGATCGTCGGCACGTCCGGCGACGGCGCGTGCCAACAGGTCGGCCGTGGCCGGAGCGACGACCACGAGGTCGGCCTCCTGCCCGATGCGGACGTGCGGAACCTCGTCGACGTCCTCGAACACACCGGTGCGGACCGGCTGCCCGGAAAGTGCCTCGAAGGTGGCGGCACCGACGAAGCGCAGCGCCGATTCGGTGGGAACGACGCGCACGGAGTGGCCCGCTTCCGCGAGCCGACGGACCACCGTGCACGCCTTATAGGCGGCGATGCCGCCTGCGACGCCTATGACGATTCGCTTCCGCTCGCTCATTTCCGCTCTTCGCCCGAGAGGCTCATGGCCGGCGCGGGGGCTTTAGCCCTCGCCTTCGGTGTGCTCGAGCAGGTCACCGTGAATCTCGCGCATGGCGATCGACAGCGGCTTCTCCTGCAGTCCCGGCTCGACGAGCGGCCCGACGTACTCGAGGATGCCGTCGCCCAGCTGGTTGTAGTAATCGTTGATCTGGCGCGCCCGCTTGGCAGCGAAGATCACCAGTGCGTACTTGCTGGACGCGCGGGACAGCAACTCGTCGATCGGCGGGTTGGTGATGCCCAGCGGGGTGTCGTAGGCGTTGGCGGCGTCGGAGTCGGTGCTCTCGACAGGGGTTGTCACGAAGTTATCTCCTGGCGTTTTCACTTGAGGGCTAGCTAGCTGCTCAATCGGTTCACGCCGGATCCGGCGTTTTGCCCATCAATAAGGATACCAATTCTGAACAGGCAATTTCCAATTGCCCGTTGACGATGACGACGTCGAAGTCATGCTGGGCTGCGAGCTCATCGCGCGCGGTGGCGAGTCGGCGTTCCCTCACCTCGGGACTTTCGGTGCCGCGTCCGACCAATCGGGACTCCAGCGCCTCCCAACTCGGAGGAGCCAGAAACACCGTGATCGCCTCCGGCAGGGTGGCCTTCACGGCCCGCGCTCCGGCAAGATCGACTTCGATGAGCACGGGGAATCCGGCGCCGGCAGCGGCTCGGACGGGTTCTGCTGGCGTCCCAGATCGGTGCAGACCGCGGTGGATGTCGGCCCATTCGAGCAACGCGCCATCGTCGATCAGCTGCTGAAACCGCTCGGCGGTGACGAATGCGTAGTCCACGCCGTCGACCTCACCCGGCCTGGGCGCTCTGGTGGTCGCGGACACACTGAAGTGCAGGTCCGGGACCCTTTCACGCAGGCAACGGACCACCGTCGACTTACCGACTGCGGAGGGACCGGACAAGACGACGATTCGACTCGCCGCCGCCGCCGTCCGGTCCCTCGCCGGCACTAATCTGCCGTGAAGTCGAACTTTTCCAGCAGGGCCTTGCGCTGACGATCGCCGAGGCCGCGCAGGCGGCGGGTCGGTGCGATCTCGAGCTCGGTCATGATTTCCTGCGCCTTGACCTTGCCAACCTTCGGCAAAGCTTCGAGCAACGCGGAAACCTTCATCTTGCCCAGGATCTCGTCGCTCTCAGCGTCCTTGAGAACCTGCTTGAGGTTGGTGCCGCCACGCTTGAGTCGATCCTTCAGCTCGGCTCGCACTCGACGTGCGGCAGCAGCCTTCTCCAACGCTGCCGCGCGCTGTTCGTCGGTCAACTGGGGAAGGGCCACGGGTTCCTCCGTCTCTCGCCATCTTCGTACTGGCCATCATCTACTTGTGTCTTGACTGGTTGGGGAACCAGCCAGCGACGACGACCGTACCCACGGCCGCTGACGAAAGCTAACCCCACCCCCGAGTTACCGGGCCAAAAGCGCAGCGTGTAGGGCAATCGGCAGAAATTGGTCAGTATGTGGCCACGGGTCATGCGAACGTCGAATGCCGCAGCGTTGTGCCTGCATGGCAACGGTTTTCGGGAGTCTGGACCAGTTCAACAGCCGGGTGAGACCGCCGCTGGCGGACCGAGATGTCGCCCCGCGGGACCGATGTGATGAGAATTTCCCTGGTCATGGCGTGTCGGGCGTGTCGGGCGACGCGAGGTCGAACGGCGGCCGCGCCACTCCCGTCACTTGAGTTACGTCCGTCACGTACGCCACTCATATGCGGGAGATAGCTGGCGCACAGGTTGCGTGCATTGGGTGCGGCAGTCGAGGTTCAGCCCTCTCCATCGAAGCCTCGAAGGGAATGCCATGCATCTCAAACGTGTTACCTGGGCTTCCGCCATCGTCATCGGCATCGGCCTCTCCACTCTCACCGCGGGTGCCGGCTTCGCGGCGGCCCAGCCCGGCGGTCCCCCGCCGTGCGGGCCGCAGTTCGGCAACTGCCAAGGCCCGGGCGGGCCGAACGGGACACGGTGGCCCAGGTGGTCCCCGGTGGGGCGGGCCGGGCGATCTCCGTGGTGGGCCCCACCATCACGGAGGCCCTGGCGGGCCTCAGTGGGGGCCGCCGCCTCCCGACCTGGGCTGGCGCGGTATCGACCAGGGTCGGTTCGATCACCAGCCGTTCAACCACAACGGCAACTGGGTACAGCCGATCTACAACCAGGACTACAACAACTGGGGCTTCTGGTTCTTCGGCATCTGGATCCCACTGTGACGGTCTGACCAACTTTCTCGGCGATCGAGCGGCCGGTGGTGTTGACACCACCGGCCGCTTCATCGCATCCGAGGCCGCCCGAATTCGTTCTTTATGGTCGGAAGGTTTCCGCGATCTCCCTGATGGCAAACGGTTTTCGTACTGTAATCGAATGCACAGTGCGCGCCCATCCTCGCCACAGAACTGACTCATCGAAGGCACCTAGTGGTCCGTCTGTGAATTGATGCGGTTGAGGGTTTCTCGTCCTCGTCGGACTTTGGTGATGATGTCGTCGGCGGTGGCTTTCCAAATGAATGGTGTGGGGTTGGCGTTCCAGTGCTCGGCCCAGGTGGTGATG
>JBBRTH010000124.1:0-3239 GCA_038244615.1 Mycobacteriales bacterium
CCCAGATCGATCGCGCGACGTCGGAACTCCGGCGGGTGAGGTGCGGGCATCACGGACTCCTCTCCGAGGCGAGAATCGCCTCACAGCAAGTGTCCGGTCAACCGGTGGAACCTCAACTGTTCGCATACCGGGCCGTGTCATGGAACGCGCCCGGCACGAGCGCATGGATCGCGCGCGCGAGCGCCGGAGCCTTATCGGTCACGACCTCTTCCGGTTCTCCATGCGCAGTGAACGCGGACGCGAAGAACCGTCGGGCGGCTCGGAGATCGCGTCGGGGCGAGACATACACGTCGATGATCTGGCCGTACTGATCGATCGCCCGGTACACGTACCGCCACCGGCCCGCCACCTTCACGTACGTCTCGTCCACGAACCAACGATCCCCAACGGCGTGACGGCACGGCCGGGCCGCGTCGACCAACAACGGCGTGAACCGTTGCACCCACCGGAACACGGTGACGTGATCGACCTCAATCCCACGCTCGACCAATAGCTCCTCGACGTCGCGATACGACAGCCCATACCGCAGGTACCAACGCACCGCGAGCACGATGATCTCCGCCGGGAACCGAAAACCCCTGAACGCCGAAGCGGCCGGCGGGCAAGGGCGGCAAGCATGGCGACGTGTCATGCCGCCACTCTCGCCCACCCCGCCTCAACGCAACAGTGCCCGGGAAGATCACGACCGTCGCCGGGAACGGCACGGCCGGGTTCGCCGGCGACGGCGGTCCCGCCACCGCAGCGAAGCTGTCAGGTGCGGTCTACGGCCTGGCGACCGGACCCTCCGACGCCCTTTTCATTGCCGACGCAGGTAACGCGCGCATCCGCATGGTCGCTGGGGTCTAGAGGGGCGCGAGGCGCGCCGCGAAAAACGAGATGAAGCCCTGGTGTGAACGCTCATCGAATCGAGCAGCGCGTGATCGTCGAATCTGGCAGCGCGTTGGTTGGTTGTCAGTCTGGTTGGTGACGGGTGGTTCCGGCCGCCGTGTCGAGATTTTGGGTTGAGCGGGTTCGGTTCTTGGCGTCTCGGAGTCGGTAGCTGTCGACTTTGGTTTCGATGATGCGACAACGGTTGAAGGTGCCGGAAATGCATCGCTGTCCTGTTCTTGACGCGTCGGCGTAGTTGAGGCGGTTGGACTCGTCGGTCGAGTCGCCTGTGTTCCGTGCTGGATGCGTTCGCGCGCGTCGAAGCAGGGTGAGCGGTCGGTCGCGACCCGCTGGTGTCGCGGTCAGGCGGCGTGGCGGTATTCGTTGATGAGTCCACCGCAGCGACCGTGTCGCACGATCAGCTGACCCGCGTCGATCCTGGCCACGTTGGTGTCGTCCGGTGCGGTCTTTTGCAGTGAGCGGCGGGGCCGGTGCTGATTGTAATGGTCGACGTACTCGTTGAGCAGCGCCCGAAGTTGTCGTTCGTTCCAGACGATTGTGCGATCAAGGAGTTCGTTCCGCAACGTGCGGACCCACCGCTCCGCGAAGGCGTTGGCCTTCGGTGCGCGTGGCGGTGTCGTAATCGCAGTCATACCGTCAGCTTCAAACACCGCGTCGAACGATCGGGCGTATTGGCCTGCGCCGTCATGGATGATGAACCGGAAGGATTCTTCGATGTTCATGAGGAAGTTGCGGGCGGCTTGGGTGGTCCAGGGTCCGGTCGGGTTCGTGGTGATCCCACCGAGATGCACCCGCCGTGTGCCGATCTCGATGAAGAACAGGACATGGAAGCGCCGGAGTGTCGCGCTGTCGACGCACGCGAAGTCGGTCGCGATGATGTCCTTGGCTTGGGTGCGGATGAACTGCGCCCAGCTCGGTCCGGTCCGATTCGGTGTCGGATCGATCCCGGCAGTCCGCAGGATCGTCCAGACCGTCGACGCGGCGATCGTGTAGCCCAGGCGTGCGAGTTCGCCATGGACACGCCGATAACCCCACGTCGAGTTCTCTTGCGCGAGGCGGATCGCAAGCCGGCGGATTTCGGCGAGGGCCGGTGGGCGGCCGCGTCGGGTCGTGGGCGGATAGGTCCAATGCCGGGCGACGAAACGACGGTGCCAACCGATCACGGTCTTGGGCTGCACAATCAACATGACCTGCTGCAATCGTGACCGTGCGAACGCGGTCGACAATACGGCGAGAATGGTCCGGTCAGCGTCAGTGAAACGCGGCCGATCGACTTGACGTTGCAGCACGAGGATCTGATGCCGTAGCGCGAGGATCTCGGCCGCGCGTTCGTCGCCGGACGCGATCAACCATCGCAACCGGCCGACGATCAGGTGACGGAGTGGCGTGATGAGGTGCATCAGCGACAGAACGTACCGACCGATCCCGCTACTCGATACTCCCGGAAACAGAGCGGCGATGGATTTCCGGCACCTTCACGCCCGGTCGGAATGGTCGTCAATCGACCCAAAGGCGGCGTACCGATGCAAGTCGACGCTCGCGTAGACCGCCGGCAATAACGTGACTTCGAGCGACGCCCACACAAAACAACAAACCCGCCCATAACTATCGGGCCGCGCGGCCCACATGGGTATCCCGAAACGCCGGGTAGGTGGGCGATCTAGAGCTGGAACTTCGCGTCCGCGGCGAGCGCTTCTCGCGTCTCAGCGACGAGGGCACTGTTGCGTTGGACGCAAATGGGACACGACGGAGGCTGTCCGCGACGCCGCTCATGGGTGCGAAAGGAACAAGACGTTAAATTTCGGGCGGCATAAATCGCACATCTGACGCATCGCAGCGATCCGGATGACGGCGCGAAGGCTCAATGCAACAGTGCCCTCATCGTGGCACTGTTGCATTGGCGCGGCGTCGCGGCGGGCGGTGAGGGTGGCGGGATGATGCGCCGTCGTTCATGTCCGGTCCGTTCAGTGTCCAGCTCCGCGTTCGTCGGGTTCCGGTTCCCGCCGGAGATCATCGTGCTCGCGGTCCGCTGGTACCTGCGGTATGGACTCTCGTATCGCGATGTCGAGGAGCTCCTGTTCGAGCGTGGCATCGAGGTCGATCACGTCACCGTGTACCGGTGGGTGCAGCGCTTCACGCCATTGTTGATCGACGCGGCCCGGCCGTGCCGTCACGCCGTCGGCGGCCGCTGGTTCGTGGACGAGACGTACGTGAAGGTGGCGGGGCGGTGGCGGTACGTGTACCGGGCGATTGACCAGTACGGCCAGATCATCGACGTGTACGTCTCGCCCCAACGCGATCTCCGAGCCGCCCGACGGTTCTTCGCGTCCGCGTTCACTGCGCATGGAGAA
>JBBRTH010000125.1:0-3125 GCA_038244615.1 Mycobacteriales bacterium
ACCATCCGATCGACACGCACTCCAAGCAAACAAGTACTTCGACAGGTCAGATCAAACGGCGCCCACCGCCATCGACGACACCGACCCAACCCGAGCCGAGAACCGCGAACAACGGCGAACCCAGTCTCACTGGCAGATATGTAGCCTCGTTCGTCTAGGCCGCGTTGACGCTGGGGTGGTGTTGCCAGGGCGGTACGACGAGTGTCGCCACGACTGCGGCGAGGACGACCACGGCGGCGAAGATCGCGTCAAGGTGGGTGCGGAGGCGTCCGTTGTCGTACATCGTGAACCCGACGGCTGCCAATGCCGCGGCGACCGCGCCGAGCGCGATCGGGTGCTGTCGACGCAGACCGACCACGACGAGGATCGCCGGTGCGATGAACCAGATGCGGCTAGCGGTCCCCATCGCGTCGATCGCCCGGATGACGGAGCCCGTACCCGGCAGACGCGCGATGTCCGGCCGGTAGAACATCGCGCCACAATGAAAGGCCAGCCCAACTACGCCGATTGCGATGAACGCGGCGTCGATTGGATGGAGGCGGGTTGCGTACCGCTGTAAAGGTAACGGCGGGATCACCAGACGGGCTGCGAGGATCACGACTGCGGCTGCGATGAGGGCCGTCAAGTACCGGTAGGACACGTCGCAACGATATGACGGCAGGCGCGATGACTCGGCGCGGCCATTGCAACGTCGACCACGGCGGACGCCGATCGGCAGATCGGGGCGGGGGCCAACCGACCCGCGAGAACCAACGACGCCCGGCGATGGCCGCAGGCATCGCGCCGTGGTCTGTGTTCCAGATCGCCGAACCGCTCGACTTAATCAGTCGAAGCAAGCGGCACCGTCAGCGAACGACGTTGTCCATGAAGGCTATGAGGGACTGTCCGTCAAGGCCGGGCACAAACCGCGCGCAAACCCGGTCGTCGCCGTTGAAGTCATACTGCGCCGACAAATGCTCCGGGCCGCTTGGCTGCACCAGAAACCACCCGGCCGCGCCACTCGGGCACCCGCCGATCGGGGGTCCCGCCGCTCCCGCTGGGGGTCCATTTGGTACCGCCGATGCGGCCCCCGCCCACAACGTCGTCATCAGCGCACCCGCAGCCAAAACAAGACCGAACCGCTTCTTCATGATCCCCCCGCCCAGAGCGTCGGCATTGACAGATGAGAACCGTAGCGAACGCCTCACCCATTCGGCAACGGCGTTGGGATCGAAACAACGCCCATGACTAAAACGAGTTCTGAACACCGCCCAAACTGAGCCACCACCAAGGTTCTCGCAGGGGTGGTAGACCGAGAAGATTGCCCGATCAGGCGCGCTTATTCGAGGTGGTCATTACGTCGTGAGCGTCACCGTTCGGCGCACCGGGCCGTAAGGTCCGCGTGTGGTCGAGCACCAGTACGAAGTCCAGTGCGAGTGTGGCGCGCGTTGGCGCGTCACGATGCCAGCGCCCGAGGATGACGACCCGATGGCCGTATGCATGTCGTGCGGTGCCGACACGTTCCACCTGACCGACCTCGGGCCGGTGCGTTCGGCCGGGCGAGACACGGACCTCTGAAGCTCGCGGACCACTGATTCGCGCGAAGGTCCCGGACGAGGAGATCGGCAGTCATGTACTCGACGTGCTCACGCGGCGAACAAGGCTGCTGAGCGCGTCGCCGTCCTCGTAGAGCACTCGGAAGCCATCCCGAACGACGCGGTGGCGTAGTCGGCGGTTCGGGGGCCGACCGAAGCCGACCCCCGAAAACCGACTCAGTCTAAGACGATGGTCGCGCACCCGGTCTGGTAGTCGGGCGAACTACCCGCGGAGACGGTCCATAAGCCGCCCACGGTCGCGCCGTGCAGGCCGTCAGCGTCGGCGGGGGTGAACACGTGGTACGCGACTCCATTGCCAGCGGCGTTCGTGCGAATTGTCGCTGTCGGAATCGTGACCGCTGGGGTGCCCGAACACGTCGTGTCGCCGGGGAAGATCATCAGGACCACGTGGTACGTCGTATTCGGCGCGGCCCCGTTCAGGACGTACTGCTCATGGGCGTAAACGGTTGGCCCGTTCGCGTGGATGTTCTCGACGAAGCCGCTGCGAAGCGGAGCTGCGTTGACGGCCGTGAGGTTGTAGTGGCCCGAGTGGTAGACGCTGTCGGCGACCGCCGGTCCGGCGAGAACGACTGGTGCGCCCACAATCATAGCGGCGAGTGCAAACATACCGACGCGTGACTTCAACGATCTCAACATTTCTCTCCCAATGTCGCAGGGCCGTCCTGGCCCGAAGGCGCTAAGCCTATGCCTCAGTCGGCAACGCCACACGGGGCAGTCGCTTGCATGCACATCGAAGCGAACACCCAGGGCAACCAACAACAACTTGATATCGGCGCTCCCACTCGATGAGCGCCTTCGGCATCAGTACAGATTGCCCGATCGGGAGCGGTTACGGCGAGTGCCGATCGGCAGATACGGCGTCGTCGGCGTCGCTCACCACCCTGCCGCCGCGAGCACGGCGCGTGCCACGACAACGGGCGATGATGTCGAAGCGACAACGGCCATCGGTACTGACGAGGTATCCAGGATGGAATCGAGCACCGGCGCCCGGTCCAGATGCCAACGGAGCTCCTCAGCATCGGCATCGCCGTATCGACGGCGTAAGCGAGCCTCGATCACCGCGGGACGCGCCGTCAGTCGGACTACCGCGATCGCCCGTCCAACGGCATCCTCATAGAGGTCAAGAACCGGCTGAACTTCGACGACGCCAGCCAGTACGAGGCGGCGCGCGCCCGCGGCGACGGCGTTCGTAGCGACACATCGAAGATTCTCAGCGGTCAGCCGCGTATTGAAGGGGTCATCGTCGTGACGCGGCCAGGCGTTGCTCACGGCGTCAAGATCGAGGAAGGCGTGTGGTTCGCGAGACTCCTTGAGCAGCCTCGCGACGGTCTTTGCAGTGGTGGTCTTCCCAACACCAACAGTTCCCGAAACGAGCAGCACCCGCTCAAGCACGCCGCTCATGTAAGCAACACCGGCGCCGGGGATCCACTCCGGGGTCGGGGTTCCAGGGTTGCATTGTCTTCCCGGCTGGTTCGGGTGGCGGCGTTGAGAAGCGCACTGAGGGAGGCCCCCGTGTGGGTCTGGTCTCGT
>JBBRTH010000126.1:0-2456 GCA_038244615.1 Mycobacteriales bacterium
ACGGCGGGCTCGCTCGCGGCATCCGCGAAGATCTCGAGGGCTGAGACCACCGACCGCTGGTCTTCTTCAGACATGGTCGAGATGATGTCGGAAACCGCATGCCGACGCCGAGCGGTGACTTCGTCCACAAGGGCGCGTCCTGATTCGGTTGCCCGGATCAACACTTCGCGTCGACTGTCGGGACTCGGCCCCCGTTCGACCCAACCCCCGGTCACCATGCGGTCGATCGATCGACTGAAGGTCGACGAATTCGCACCCATTCGTTCGGCGAGGCTTCCCATCCGAAGCGGCCCGGAACTGGTCAGGACCACGAGCACCCGAAACTGGGGAAGAGTGACGAATTCGAGCGCCGGCGACACGGACCGGGCGACGACGCCCAGCAGCGCCCGCGACGAAGTCAGGATTGCTTCTGTGGTCTGGGCTCGGAGACGGGGAGTTTGGTTCACAGTTTTCCTGTCCTGCGAGTATGGCGCTTCGTGGAGTGCATACGGGCAACTATTGCAAGATTACACGGGCAGTGTGGTTCAGGGGCATGCCGCGGCGGGTGGCGCGGTACCCGACTGGGGATCGCCGCTCAAAATGGTCAGGGTCACGGTCGAATCCACGCTGGTCGCCGCCCCGGGTCGGGGGGAACTGGCGACTATCCGGCAGCGTCCACTCGGGCTGGCCTTCCAGTCGAACCCGATCTGTCCGCGGGAGAATCCACGATGGACCAGGTCATCGACCGCGGCCGACCGTTGCTTGCCCACCTCGTCCGGCATGGTGACGGCGAGCGAGCCGTCGCTGGTGTGCAGGGTCACCGCACTGCCCTTGCTGACGACCGAGCCGGCCGCGGGAGCGGATCGGGCGACCTGGCCGGCGGGGAGGCCGGACACGACGGTTCCTCCATCCACGAACCGCAAGCCTCTGCTGGACAACGCCGCTGCGGCGACGCTCAGGGTGTTGCCTGTGCTGGCAGGCACCGGAACCCCCTGGCCCACAAGGAGGCCCGGATCGGGAGCGGGGAAGTCGCCACCGCGATACTCGGGGTTGGTATTCAGCGACGCGAGCGTGGTCCGGAAGACATTGAATTTCGTGTTGTAGCCGTTCGTGCCCGCCACCGTGACGCGCCTCAGGTCCTGATGTCCCGAGATGTTTCCCACCCACACCGCAAGAGCGACCTTCGTCGTCGTGCCGATCAGCCAGTTCTGGTCGGCCGTATCGGTGGTTCCCGTTTTTCCGACCAGGGGAACCCCGTCTCGGGGGTTGCCGTTCGTGCCCGTTCCGCCAGTCATCACGGTGCCGAGGGCATAGGCGACGGTGTTCGCGACCTTGGGTGACATCGCTTCGCTGCAGGCGTGGCCCTGGCCCACGAGCGTCCTGCCGGCGGGGTCGATGATCCTGTCGACGATCATCGGCGTGCAGAAAGTTCCGCCGGCGCCGATCGTCGCGATCGCGCCAGCCATCGTGAGTGGGGCTATCTCATTGACGCCGAGCACAGAAGAGGGCTTCACCACCAGTGGATTGCCGTCGGCTCGATGCACACCCATTGCAGTCGCATCATCCCGGATGTCACAAAGGTCGAGTTGTTGGGCCATCGTCATGAAGGCCACGTTCACCGAGTCCTCTGTTGCCCGCAGAACCGACATGTATCCGCCCTCGTACCGCGAGGAGTTCTGCGGGCGGTAAGTGCCGACGAATGGCTTCGAACACGAGGCCGAGAAAGAGCTCTGTTGGAAGGTGCGCACGCTCCCGTTCACGTATTCCCGCAGCCCGTGGCCGTTCTGCAGCCAGTCGGTGAGGGTGAAGATCTTGTAGGTCGAACCGGTGGGGAATCCGGATGACCCCCCGTAGGCCCTGTCCGTGTTGAAGTTCACCGCGGTCGTCGACGACCCGCCCCCGAGTGCGGAGTTGTCGAAGGCCTTGTTGTGCGACATCACCAGGATGCGTCCGGTACCGGGTTGCACGGACACTGCCGATGCCCCGAGCGCGAATCGGGTGGTGGCGGCCGGCGCCTTCTGCCGGAGTGCAGCGGTCGCGACGTCCTGCTGGTCGAGGTCGACACTGGTGTAGATCTGGTAGCCCCCACGCGCCCAGTTCGCCTCGCGTTCGGTAGCGTCGGCGCCGAGCGCGGTGAGCGTGGGCACCAACCGTGTGACGTAATCGCACGCGAATTTGGCATCAATGGCGTAGAGGCAGCCGCTGTGTTGCGCGCTCAGGTGTACCTCGTCGGCGATGGGGGTGGCGAGGGCGGCCCGGTATTCGGCTTCGTCGACGTACCCCTGCGTGAGCATGTCCGCGAGTATCTGGTCCCGACGAACCTTGTTTGCCGCATACATCGAGGGGTCGCCGAGGTTCTGCAGGGATGGCTGCTGCACGATGGCGATGAGGCTGGCGGCCTGTGCGAGTGTCACGTCTTTGGCGCTCACACTGAAGTATTTTTGAGCCGCAGCCTCGACGCCGTAGGTATTGCCGCC
>JBBRTH010000127.1:0-2104 GCA_038244615.1 Mycobacteriales bacterium
AGCGTGGCGGATCGAGTACAACACCTACCGACCCCACGGCGCCCTCGGCGGACTCACCCCCACCGAACTACGCGCCGCATCGACCACCGAACACCAACCAGCACTCTCATGAGAGCTGGACCACCAAACGGGGTCCCGTCAAAGGACCCGTTCTCCTGGTAACCGGAAACGCGCAGAACGCGTTGCTCTGCACTGTTTCGTCGGCGGAGCCCGTCGCTCACACGCCACGCCCGAACGAAGAAGTTCAATGCGCGGCAACGCGTTGCAGCGCGTTTCCAGACAAGCTCAGTTGCCCTCGGGTGCGGCCCAAGAATCCTCATCTGGCCACACGACGCGACAGATCACCGCCAACAGCCTCCTCGTTGGACTGGACGGGCGTGCCACCGACCCGGCGGTATGGGGCGCTTGGTCGCGACGTTCGGGGCCGCGTGTTATGGGACAGTGGCGGCGTACTTCAGGGTTGCACTGCGAGGATGGTCCATTCGCCGGGCACGCCTTTGAGTTCGTGGCGGCCGCGTTCGGCGAACTCGATACCAGAGCCGGCGACAAGGTCGCGCACGGTGGAGGTGACGAGGACTTCGCCGGGGCCGGCGAGCGTGCAGATGCGGGCGCCGATGTGCACCGCGATGCCCGCGAGGTCGTCGCCGCGTACTTCGCATTCGCCGACATGTACGCCGGCCCGTACCGCGAGTCCGGTCGATTCGGCACGTCGCACGATTGCTTGGGCGCAGCGGATCGCACGAGCCGGGCCGTCGAACGTCGCGAGGAATCCGTCGCCGGTCTGTTTGATCTCGCGGCCCCGGGCGTGTTCGAGCTCGGTGCGTACGGCGTGGTCGTGGGCGTCGAGGAGTACTCGCCATTGTCGATCGCCAAGCTCGACGGCGTGTTGGGTGGAGGCGACGATGTCGGTGAACAGGACCGTGGCCAGGATCCGGTCGGTCGGTAGGGCGGGACGCGCGCCGGTCAGGAACTCCTCGATCGTCGCACCGAGGTCGGCGGCCCAGGCGTGGTTCAGGAAGAGGTTGGCGCCGGGACGGATGACCACACGGGCATCGGCAATGTGATCGGCGAGATAGCTGCCCCCGTCGCGTGCGAACGGTCTCGCTTCGGGGAAGGTGATGAGCGTGGGGGCCTGCACGAGCGGCAACACGTCGCGCACGTCCGAGTCCCAGAACACGCGATAATCATCGACAGCCGCGCTCTTGCTCGCACTTACCTGTTGCATGCGTGCGTACCGCGCACGATCGGACTCGGCGCGGTTCGGCGTGCCGGTCTGGAACTGCCACGGGTCGTCGGGTTCGCCCCAGTGTTCGCGCAGCTCCCTCAGACTCAGTTCGCGTGTTTCGATCGGCGGGCCCCACGGGTAGTCGTCGGCCGTGAAGTAACGCGCGACAGCGTTGAGGAGAATGAGCACGGTGACACGTTCGGGATGCATCGCCGCGAACAGCAACGCGACCTGAGCGCCGTTGCCGACGCCGTACAACGCGGCGCGTTCCGACCCGACGGTATTCATAACCGCCAGCACATCGCCGACTTGTTGTTCAAACGGCGGTGCCCCACCCGCAACCAACGGATCCGACATGCCCGTCCCGCGCTTGTCGAGCCGGATCAGCCGCGCGAACGATGCCAGCTGGTCGTAGAACGGGCCGACCACCGTATCCACCATTCCGGCCACCAGACCGCCCATCGTGCCCGGCACGTGCACCAGATCGATCGGCCCGTCACCGCGCACCTCGTACGCGATCGACACGCCCTCCGCGTCGGCGTACCGGACCTCAGGAAACTCCCCGCTCATGACCGTTCCCATTCATCCTCCAACAGACCCGCCCCCAACAGGGCAGTCATCTCATGCAAACACAGCAGCCTGCCCGAACCACAACCCCGAGCCACTGCCACCGACAGACCAGCACACGGACATTGCCCGCCCGCCGTCCCTGGGAACCAACCGCACGAACCCGCGCTAACTGAGGTTCCCCCGTTGTTCCGGACGGGTTGGTTGTGGTGATCATGCCGCGGCGGCGGCTTCGGTGTGAAGTGCTTCGAACGCGGTCGGGCTGAGCATGCCGATCGATGAGTGTCGGCGGGCGCGATTGTAGAACGCTTC
>JBBRTH010000128.1:0-1944 GCA_038244615.1 Mycobacteriales bacterium
CGCTGACGATGGCATCGCGTTGATCGTCGACGACGACGGCGTCGGTACCTTCGAGCGCGAGGGTGGACACGGCGTGAAACATGAGCGCTCGCGCCCGGGCGCTCGGAGGAATCGCATCGATCGCGGCGCGAATCCCGAAGGGGACGCGACTGGAGTGGCGGGTACCGATTCGCGGCTGACCGCGAGCACTACGCGCGTAGAAAGTAAACGGGCAGGTGCGTCGCCGGGTCGTAGTACGCGTCGCCGATTCGGTAGACGATGCAATCGCCTGACCGTGCGGAGCGCAGCGACCCGTCGTCCGCTCGGTGAGCCCAGAGGGCGTCGTCGGTGAAGCGGTAGAACTCGTGCCCACGCGCATAGGCGAAGACGCGATTGTCGGCGGCGTGGCACAACCAACGTTTTGGCTGCTTGGCGTTGTCTTGCATTTCCTCAGCGTGGCCTCGCGACGATCTCGGGACCAGAGGCCTTTGTCACGGTTATGGCGGTGTGGCGATCGGGACTTTGGGCCTTTAGCAGGGTGCTGAAATTCGGCTGGTGAGCAGCGTTCGTCCTGCCGGTGGTGTCGTTCGTTGGGCCGGTGGTGTTTGGTGGGCCGGTTTTCGGTGTCCGGGTGGGTCGCGAAGCCTCGATCGACCGTCGCTGGTCAGGTCGTTGCGGCATCCAGGGCGGCGATGCGGATGATGTTGTAGACGGCGCCGGTCATGAGGAACCAGGCCCGGTTTCGTTGCCGGCCGATGTAACGGAGCTTGCGGCCACCGGCGATGGTTTTCATCCAGCCGAACGGTTCCTCGATCCGTTTGCGGATCCGTTGACTCACGACATGACCGCCATGTCGGGTCGTGCGCCCGTCGATCGTGGAACGTTGCCGGGTGGTGTTCGGCGCGATGTGGGGCGTGAACCCCAGCCCGCGGACATCGGCAACGAAGTCTTTGGTGTCGTAACCCTTGTCGCCTGCGACGGTGCGTCGCCGAGTCATGGGTGGGAGCCGTTCGAGCATCTCGAGCGCGGTGGCACGTTCGGCATAGCCGGTCGCTTCGGTCAGGTCGGCGTCGACGAGCAGGGCGTTGCGATGCTCCATCAACAGATGACCCGTGTAGCAGAGCTTCGCGGCGGTGGCGCCCTTGCGGGCCATCCTCGCTTCGGGATCGGTCGTTGATTGGTGCGTGTCGTTCGATCGGCGTTCGCCATGGAAACTGACCTCGGCGTTGCGGCCCGCGGTCGGTGGTTGACGGCGCGGTTTGTCTTTCGGTTGGAAACTCTTGTGTGACGCCCACGCCTCCAACAGGGTGCCATCGACCGAGAAATGTTCGCTCGAGAGATACCGGCGTAGCTTCGCCTGACCCACCACCGCGGCGAAGAACTGATCCGCGATCTCATGGTCCAACAGGCGGTCACGGTTCTTGGTGAATGTGGTCGCGTCGAACGCTTTCGCGTCGATCGGAAGGTCCAAGAACCACTTGAACAACAAGTCATAGTTGAGCCGCTCGCAGAACGCCCGCTCGGACCGCATCGAATACAAGGCCATCAACACGGTCGCTTTCAGCAGCGTCTCGGGCGGCACACTCGGCCGGCCCGAACCCGCGTACATCGCGTCGAACTCGCCATCGAGCTCGGCCAGGACTGCGTCCACGACCTTGCGGATCCGTCGGATCGGATGATCGGCCGGGATCAGATCCTCCGGACTCAACGAACTCAACATCGCCAACTGCCGATCAGAAGTTCCACGCATGCAACGAGCATGCCGAACCCGCCCACCAATCGCGAGCACCTACCCCGACTTTTTCAGCACCCTGCTAGGGCGCCAGCCCGTCGGACAGTCCGGACGTCAGGCGGGCTCGGGGGTTTCGCGGACGACGTCCCACGGGTTCTTGTCGGCGCGGATACCCATGAATGTGGGGTGTCGGATGTTGCCCGCGCCCGTCCATTCCGTGAAGCGCACCTCGA
>JBBRTH010000129.1:0-1627 GCA_038244615.1 Mycobacteriales bacterium
CTTCGCCGCCCGAACCGGTCTCCGAGCGCGCCGCCCAGCAGGATCAACGACGCGAGCGCAAGGAGGTAACCCGTCAGCACCCACTGGAGGTCGCTCACGCTCGCGTGGAACTCCAAGCCGATGTGCGGCAACGCAACGTTCACGACCGTTGCGTCGAGCATTGCCATGCCGCTCGCACCCACCGTCGCCATCAGCGCGATACGCCCGCGTGCCGAGCCCAGGGTCAGCTCCGAGTCGGTCGCGTCCGCCACGCTCGGAAGGCTAGAACGCGGCGCTAGGACGCGACGCCAGGACGCGACGGGGGCGGGCACCGCGTCCGCGGCACCCGCCCCTCGTTCGAGCCGAAATCCGACCTCGGATCAGGTCAGGCTCATGTTCGGTTCGCCCTGTGCGTTCTTGCCGGTGCCGTGCGTGCAGACACCGCCACGTACCGCACCACCGTTATACGCCTGGCGCAGGCAGTTCCGCAGTGCGAGCTGACCCCAGTAGTTCGGGTGAATGCTCTCCTGCAGTTGGTAGGGGCCGAAGACCGTCGACACCGTGCGGATCTGGTTCTGCCATTCGGTCACGTCCGGCGCGTTCGACTGCGTCCAGTTCGCGACTCCCCGCTCCTCGAGCAGACCGACGGTGTTCTCACACAGTCGACGCCCGTTCATCGAGGCCGAGTTGTCGAGCAACACCGTGTTCGACAATCCCGACGCGAGACGCGCGTCCTTCGCCGACTTGTTCATGTTGAAGAGGGCCGTGTTGTTCGCCCAATCGGCGTCTCGGTTCCAGACGCCACACCCGCCGGTGCTTTGGCGGGTGTAACCACTTTCGCCGTACCGGAAGCCTGCCCCCATCGGGATCGGCGACGCGTAGGTCTGGACGACGATCTTGTACTGCGAGTCCGAGTACCCCGCGTTGACCATCGCCTGATGAATGTTCAGGAGCGCACCCTTGACCTCGTTGGTCCGTGCCGCCACCGCACTCGCGGTGAAGCGGGACACGATCGACGAGTCATCGTTGCAGTAGTCCTTCCACCACGACGGCGACAGCAACCAGTCCTGGACGCACTGCTGCACGACATCGGCGAAGCCGTAGTTGTTCGCTCCGATCAGCACCGCGACGGCCTTGACGTTGTGCGTCGTCGCGAACTCCTGGAGGACTTGGGCCTGACCCTTGTAACCACCCGAGTTGTAGAAGTCGAGACCGGGCTTGAAGTCACCCGAACCCGGCGTCTGCGTGTAGGTGCGCGCACCGGAGCACGCGATGTTTGCCGAGTTGATCCCACCACCGATGTGGATCTCGGCCGCCGTCGAACGATGACAACCAGGGATCGCTTCGGCGGTGTGTGTCGCGTTGTCGTTGTACGCGCCGGACCCCCCGGCATCGATGTTCGACGAGCTGCCGTTCGTGTTGCCGGCCCACCGGCCCGCCTCACCCGAGATCGCCGAGTCGCCCACGGACACCACGTACGGCGAACCGGCCCCGGGTCCGTCGGCATGTGCCGTTCCGGCCCCCGCGGCGACCACGCCGGTCGAGGCGAGTGCCCCCACCACTGCGAGCGCGCGCACGCGCCTGAAAATTCCACTCATGTGTTGCCCCCCTAGCTGACGGAACATCCGTCATTGGGTTGCAGTTTGCA